>NZ_KB913032.1:0-729188 GCF_000384215.1 Amycolatopsis alba DSM 44262
CCCCCCCCCCATCCGCCAGCCGCCAGCCGCCAGCCGCGGACACAGCAAAGGCCACGATCCCGCTAGCAACGAAGCCCGCACCTGCGGTTCCTGGGCGCGGTAAGACAGCGAGCTGGATGGGCCTTCTCTCGCCGTGTGTGGACCACCCCGGACGTGCGCCGCCTTGCCACAGGTAGTGGCTCCTGAGCGCACCATTCACGCCCCTTCATCGACAGGAAGACGGTCCTTTGCTCAGAAAGACTTGGTCGTTCGCGGCCGCTATGGCGGTGAGCATCGCCACCACGCTGGCCGCCCCTGCGGCGACGGCCGTGACCGCCACACCACCGCCACCGATCGAGCCGATGCTGATCGGTGGCCATCCGGCCGCGACCGCGCCGCCGGGGATCACCTCGCTGCAGTACGACGCACCGGACCATGGTGCGCAGTACGTCGACTACCACACTTGCGGCGCCGTCCTGGTGTTCCGCGGCTGGGTGTTCACCGCCGCGCACTGCGTCACCGACCCGCCCACCCAGGAGGTAGCCGAGCGACCGCCATCCAGTGGTTCAACGCCGACCCCGCACCGATCCCGACCGCGGACAAGAACTTCCACGTCCGGGTCGGCAGCCTTGACCGGCTCGCCGGTGGTGAGACCGCCGCGGTGAGCAAGGTCGTGGTCCACCCCGGCTGGCAATGGGGAGAAGGCGCGCCGAAGAAGAAGGTCTTCGACGCCGCGATGCTCAAGCTCGACTACCTCGTTCAGGAGCCGACCGTGCCGCTCGCCCGCGACGCCGCCCGGCGCGGCGAGAACGTCTCCGTGTTCGGCTGGGGCGTGACCGAGCCTGACAGCACCCGTTCCGGTCTGCCGAGGCGTTTGCAGCAGCTCGACACCCGTGTCACCGCGCCGTCGCGCTGCGCCGGAGCGTTCCTGTCCGCCGCCGAATTCTGCGGCGACAACCCCTCCGGCAGTGACGGCAGCTGTTACGGAGACTCCGGGACACCTGCGCTGGCCACCATCGACGGCGTTCCCCAGCTCGTCGGGACCGCCAGCCGATCGGCTGATCCTGGGTTCTGCGGAACCCAGCCCGACGTTTTCACCAGTGACCCGGAGCTGCGGGACTGGATCTATCACGTCGCCCGCACCGGCAACGCCACCTAGCAACTGACCTTGGGGTGCCGTCTCCTACGCAAGGAGGCGGCACCCCTCAGGCCTGAGACACCCCAGCGCCGATGAACCGCTCAATCCGAACACCACCAGTCACCGTCACCCGCACCCGGGGCCGTCATGGGTAGCCAGAACGCGCACACCGCGTCGTCACACCGCCGGAACCTGCGTCCGCCGCCTGGGCTGAGCGTCCGCTACCGAGCCGGCGCCACCCTCCGAGAGCTCGCGGACCTCTACCGCTTGTCTGTCCGGACGGTGCGCGCCTTCCTGGTCGCGGACGGAGTCCAGATCCGTCGTCCCGGCCGCACAGTCCGCGCACCCACCGTCCCTGCCTCCGCGACGGAACATCATCCCGTGCGCGCGGGAGCGGCAGTACTGGCGACCGTGCACCCGCTCCGCCCGCGTACTAGTTCCCCTGAATCACAGCTCGGCATGGACGCGCCGTACTGGCCGCGCTTCGATCTCGACCCCCCACACCAGCCGGGCACGAGACAGGTCCTCGCGGAAGCCACTCCAGGTCAGCACTGTGTCGGTCTCACCGCCCCGTACGACGTGCACCAGGTCGACGACAAGCCGATGCCGATCCGAGCCGGCGAGTACACCGCGGTCCTGACCCGATGCGCACGCATCGGCCTCGTCGACGCACCCCTGCCACCGGACGCGCAGCTCTGCGCCGAATGCCACCCCGAACCACCCACCCTGTGAGAGACCACCGTGCCGAACCCGCTCCCGTACGACCTGACGAACGACGACGACGCCGAGCACTACATCCGCGAAGCCCTCACCCCGTCACACCGCGGCAGATGGGACGCCCTGCTCGCCGACGACCACGTCACGCAGACCTACCGCGTACTCAAAATCATCGAAGCCAACGCGAACCACGGAGCCACACTCCGCCGCGACAAGATCAAGCTCGCCGAGAAACAACACCGCGCCGGGCTCATGACAGCCCTCGAGCACGCCACCCAGTATCGCGACTTCATCGCCTGGCGGGAACGCGCCAGCCTCTTCAACACAGTCCTGCACCAGCACCTCGCCCAAGCCGCCGACCGGGTCCGCAAGCTCCACCGCGACAACGTCGTGGAGTCCCTGAGGCACTCGCTGCTGGCCCTAGCGGTCGCTGTCGACGACCACCGCCAAGCCCATACCGGCGAAGAATCGCTCGCCGATACCGCACTCTGGGCCCGGCTCCAGCTCCTCCCCTGGCCCACCTCCGACAACGCCAGCTACCTGCTCGCCGACGCCGTAGCCGCCGAACGCGGCCGCCGCGGACCCGCCCGCCACATCGAGAACGGACTCATCGAGTTCCAGGGCACACACGTCACCGGCGAGACCGTGGACGTCGCCGACCTCATCCTCGAGATCACCGACCACGCCCAGCCCACCTGCGACCGCGCCCATCTCATCGAGCTCTGGCACCAGCGAACCCCCGACCTGCTGGACGCACCAGGCGCGAAGATCGCAGCAGCGAAAGGCAACGGCCGCTACACCACCCAGCGACTCAGCAAATCACTCACCTACCTGGAGTCACAAGGACTCATCACCCGCACGACGGTGCAGACGAAGTCCAAGATCACGGTCATCAACCGAGCCGCCTTGCTCACCCTGCGCCGACTTTGGGACACCGAGCACTTCCCGCTCGACAACGTCGACGAGTAAGAGCCAGGGTCATCGGGCCCGGCGCTCTGCTCGCGACCATGGCCTTGAAAGCGGGTCAGAAGCCGGAATTCTGACGCGACTTGACGGAATGGCCCGGCAGTAAGGGGGAGGGACTGCCGGGCCACCACCTAAGTCGCCGCACGCCAGATGGGTGTTACCAAGATCCCGCAAGGCTCCGATGTCTCGCCCGAAACCCGCGCCGGGCCCATGGCGCGACCCGATCCCCTTAGTCGTTCGAAGGGAAGTTACAGCGCTACACGGCCCCTAACGAGACCTCCGGAGAGTGGCTATCGGCCGGTCCACGCACGCTGGCGGGACGTGCCCAGCCCACACCTTGGCCTCTCCGTTCCAGACCTCGGCGCTAAAGGCTCTCATCACGCGGTCGGAGCGCGTACCCCGGAACCCACTGACCTGCCTTCGCTCCGCCGCGCCCCTCATTGATCATGAACTGGACCCAGCCGAACCAGTAGCCGGTCGTGCTGACCTTCCACATCGACAGTTCGCCGCGGACCTCCGCCTGGAGATCGAGGCCCTCCGGGATGTCGGCCCTGGGCGGGCCGACGGGGAAGAGCTGGCTCAAGTCCACCCAGACCTTCCGAGGAGGCCGGAAACCCCGGAAGGTCTTCTCCTCCGGCGGGCCGTCTGACGTGGAGCTATCGAACATGGGTTCGATTATGCATGGTGCCGAGGTGCTCGCAACCTTGTCTGCTACACCATGTACGCTGAGTCACAGACCTTCGGGTCCGCGCGTGAGTCTGACAAGCTCAAGCCGAACACAGATTGACCATCCGAGCACTTTTGCAGGAGCCGTGCCAGCCTGTTCTTGGCGGATCGGCAGTATGGTTAGACGTGCATGAGTCGGCAATGTGTCCGGACATGTACCCGTCCAGCAAGTCTGGGCACCTGTGTTCCGTTTGGCGCGGCACTGCACCATCGAGGCCGGGACATAGGAGCAACACCCCGCCGACGAGTGTCGGCATGTGCAGTACCCCGTACACCACCTTTACCGGCTGGTGGAGACGCCTCGGCTCTGCTAGCGGTGAGGGTTGCGCGTGTCAGAGTTCGTCGCTCGTGTCTCGACGTTGTCCACAACCGGTCTTTTTGCCGCCTCGGTCTTTAGCATCACCGTGTTTTTCGGCATCTGGCTCGTCTTGCGCCCGTTCCGTGCCAAGGTGAAGTCGGTTGGCCGCATCCGGATCAAGGCGCTGTTCTTCGAGATCGAAATCGGCCCACCGAGCCCCGAAGACACAGAGGACGAGATCTCCGAGCAGCAACCACCCGCTAAGGACGCTCCGAAAATAGCCGACTCCGATCCGCCGAGTTGACGTGCCCTGACACTTCCACACCCTGCCCTCACACCATGTACCGGCTCCACATACTTCCAGCGTGGAAACCAGGCGGGCGATCGCGACGCCCCTGGGTAGCCAGCCGTCCCCATCCCGATGTCAGCCACAGTGCTAGACCCCAACTTCCCGGACAAGCCGAAAGCCGGACAACTCCAAATTCGTACTCCGTTACGGGCGTGTTCTCCCCGCACCTGGCACGATCGTCCTCGTGACGGTCTATGCCTCCGACGCGACGCGGCAAGTTCTGATCTGTACGTGGGATACGGGGCTCGGCTGTGTGGCGAGCAACGTCTCCGACCTTCCCGCCACCGCAGCGCACGAGGATCTGCTCCGGCTTGCCGACACCCTGACCGGACTGTCCCGCCAGTTGTGGCGTACGTACACGCATCCGGCCAGTGCCGCCGACAGCCTGGAGGAGAACACCGAAAGGTGGCATCGACAAGGTGAGCGCGACGCGTTCGCCTCCGTGATCCAGGCCTTGACGAAGCCCAACCTCCCGCAAGACGGCTACATGATTCAGTCCTACAACCGCGTCGAGGAAGCAGCACACCGTGTTGGCCGCGCACTCCACACTCTCGACGACAAGACGCTGACGGAGCAGGTGATTGCCGACGTCGAAGCCGAGCTGCGCGCCGTCGAACAGGCCGAGCGCGGCGACCTTTCCGAACGAGCGAAACAAGCGGTTCTCCTCACTCGCGCCGACGCCTCCCCGCTCCAGGTGAACGCGGCCAACGATCTCTTCCGCGAGCACCCACTCGGATCGGAGAAGCTACTCCACGAGGTCGACCCGACAGCAGCGGCTGTCGCCGCCGCGCACTGGCTCCAGGCCGCGGCCGACATCACCGCCGACCTCGCCGAGTGCGATCCCGCCGAAGTCGTGATCGAAGCCGACGATATCGAAGCCCTCGCCGTCGAAACGCCGACCCGGGTCCTGGAACGGCTCGGAGCCGGCGAAAGGCCGCGTGACGTGGTCGTGGATCTCATCCGGAACGCGATGCTCGCCGCCGAAGGCAGGGTCGCCGACCCCAGCTCACTTGCGGACGTCCTCAAGAACTCACAAGGCCAGGCCGAGGAGAGCCCTCCCGGCGAAGACGACTCGCTTGACACAGCTCAGGCACGTATCAGCCTTCTCGACCCACTCCGGCCCGCCCACGACCTGCTCGAAGACCTCCTTGACGGCATTCACGGCTGCCGTCTTCTCTTCCACGAATACTCCGAGCACGACGGAGACTTCGACGACGATGAGACCGACGGACTCGCTGAACGGCTCGATAGCGAATTCGAAGCCACTGTTCGCGCTGCGGCCGACGCCGACCATGACCGGCTGTTGTGATTGACCCGGACAGCACGAGTTTGTCCCTGTAACCGGCTTTCAGGTGTCGGTTGGGTCGGTATACGGGGCGATGTCGGTTGCTTCGGGGTAGCCGCGGTCGATGACCTTGGTGCGGAGTTCGTCGAAGTTGGGGTCTGACCGTGTGGTGCTGATGGTTCGTAGTGCGTCGATGGAGGCGCGTGCGACGTGGTCCTGTTCCCACGGCGCGCCCTTGCCCAGGAGCATGAGCAGAATCTTGATGCTGTCGTCTGGGACCGGTGCTGTGCGGCAGCGGTCCGCGACTTCGATGGCGTAGTGGTCCAAGCCGCCGGTGATGGCGAGTGTTCGGACTGTGAGCTGTGCCCATGTTTCTTCGGGGAGGCCGGCGACGAACGCCCACCGGCCCGCAGCACGGAGCACGTCGGCGGGCACTGTCGCACGATTAGCATCGAGCAAGGCTTGCCAGAACTCGGCAGCGACGTCGAGTTCTGGTTCACCGTCGGCGCTGTCCTGCACCAGGACAGCGGCTCCTGAGGATGCTGCGGTGAGCGCTTCGGGCCAGCCGCGGAGGGCCTGGAGGATGGCGGGAATCTCGTAGCCTGTCTCGCGGTGGAGCATTCCTATGAGGAGGGTGTCGACCGCGTTGTCCGCATTTCGTTGTGCCGCGGCGGTCAACTCATCTCGCAGATTGACATAGAGCCAGGGGGTGGGTTGTGCGTACTTTAAGGTCAGCTCGAACGTCTCGACGCCCAATTCGGTGTCCCGGAACAGGGTGTCGACGCGTCGGGCGAGCCAGTCCTTCGCGATTGTTTCGAGGAATCTGCGGTTCTGAGCGAGGACGGCCCGGTACTCCATGCCGACTGGACCTGGTATCTGGATGAGTTCGTCGAGCAGTTCGACGAACTGAGGGCGGATCACTCCTCCGTTGCGGTATTCCCAGCCCGCCAGCGAAAGAATTGCCTGTAGCCCTCGTCCGCGGCGGCTGTTGATCGCGCGGAACAGAGCGTCGTGGTCACCGTGAGCAGCGTCTCCACTCTCAGGTGCCTGGTCGATCAGCTCCAGCGCCCAGGCCCACACGGTGTCGAGGTGGTCGGCAAGTCGGGTGTTGTGATTCGCCAGCGCGCGGACGAGGTCGACTGTCACCTGCTCGACGCGACGCCAGTCCGGCTCGAAGTCGAAATCGTCCTCCCCGAGAACGATCGGGGTCCAGCGTTCGGTCCGCACGAGCTGGGCCGCCGCCACGATGTCTGGTGCACTCTCGATGACATCGGCTGCCTTCTTGGCGACCGCGTCGAAATAGTGCAGGACGTACACAGGTTCCCGCAGACCGGTCACGACCGACACGGGATCGGCCGTCCACGCCTGAGGTTCTGCTTCGACGACACTTTCGAGGGTCCGGGCAAGTTCACGAGCAAGAATCATGCGGCCGCGGCTGTCACCGTCGGGCCGCCACCGTGCAACCGTGTCGATGGCGTCGGCGACGGACAGGGAGGACAGTTCTTTTACGCTGTATGCGGATTGCCCCGACATCATGGTGACATGATCAGTCCTGTGCTCGAAGAGCTCCTGCGGGAGGGAGCCGTGGCGCTCCTCCAGTTCCGCGATCCGATCCTGCCAGCTCTCCAGTGCAGAGTCGGGCAGCACCGTCGACCAGTGCCAAGTGCGACGCAGTGCGTCCGGGATGGACTCGTCCTCACCGAACGGATCGTCTCCCGGTAGGCCGAGCGCTTCGGCCCATGGCGCGAGAAGGCCAGGCTCAGGGTCTGTAAGGAGCACGGCGTCGATGAGGTCTTTGTCGTCGCCGGTAGGGGCGAACGACGCGAGGCGACGCGTGATGTGATCGATCTTGTCGTGGATCGAGACGTCGTCGGCGAGTACGAGGACGCGGCTGGTGATCCTTTCCCCGAGATCGCCGCTGATGTCCTTTGTCCAGTTAAGAAGGTTCGCGGTGGAGATGCCGAGCTTCGGTGCTTGCTGCAGTAGGCGCGCGAGGCCGTGGGCAAGGATCACGAGATAGTGGCGATCGTGTTCGCCGAGGTCGGCTGTAAGGCGTGCACTGTCTCGAGTGATCCAGCCGGCCTGAGGATGTTGGGACGCTTCCCGTGTCTTGGCCGCGAGCATGCGAATCCGACTCGTGGCGTTGTCGCGGTTGAGTCCAGCTTCGAGTCGTTCGAGCACCAGCTTGTAGTAGTAGCGGTCGGTGTCGAGAGGAGCGCCATCCAGGACCCTCCTGGCCACGGTCTCCACCAGCGGGATCGTCGGATCAGCCTTTTTGATCACGTCGGCGCCGATCACACGAACCGACCGGTTGCTCGAATAGGCCGAGACGATGTCACCGACCGCGCTATGTCCGGCAGATCCCAGTTGGGATGCGAACAGCAACAGAGTGAACGCCACGTTCGCCCTGTCCTCTTCGAGCGTGCGCTGCTTGACGTCCTTCACCAGGCGCGCCAAAACGACGGCAACCTCTGCTGGCGCCGTGCGCCCGAGGCCCTCCAGCAGCGCCGCCCCCGGCCAGGTTCCGCTCGGCGCAGGTAGCGCGATCACGTCCGCGTCGTGGAGAGGAATAAGCCAGCCAGGGTCGGTCAGCAGCCCGAGAAATAGCCGGAGATGATGTTCGTTCAGCGCCAGATTCCGCAAACGCTCGACCTGGTCATGGCCGGCCCACGGCTCGGCTGCCAAGGCCCGTAGTGCGCGGACGATCTCATCGGATGGCGTGAACATCCGGACGAACCACGCCACGGCACGGGAGTAGAACGTGACTGCGGTTTGGGGAGTCGTCTGTGCGTGCAGAGCCTGGTTTGTCTCGCCGTAAAGCCGGGTGTACTCCTTGACCGGGTCAAGCTCGCCGCCCAGAGGATCGATACCGGCCTTCGACCGGAGATACTGCAACAGACGAGCGGCGTGATACGAGTCCCGATCCCGCTTCTCGGCGACGCGCCGCAGAACCTCCGTGAGCGCAGCCAGCGATGCCGCGCCGTCATTATCCGGCCGCGCTATCTCCGCTTCATACCTCTGCCAAGCCTCACGCACGACGGAAAGACCCCCACCAGGGACCGGGCTGCTCTCCTTAACGACCGCATCGACCGCCTCGCGCACGTTGTAGGCCGCGCTCTCAGCAAGCCGAAGATCTGCCTCGTCGTCCAGCGAGTAAACAATCAACACCGACGCCGTCCGCAGGCACGCCAAGATCCTCGCACCCTGCGTGGGCAACTCACGCATGATCGTCGACACCACCTCACCGGGCAGCTCCGGCAACGATCCACCGTCCTCCGTCATCGACACCACCCGTCCATTGTCGACATCGCCTGTCCGTATTACTCGGCAACGACACGCCACCGAGGCGAGTCATCATCGGAACGGCCGCCGCGCCGAGGCCCGAGTCCTAGCTGCGGGCGGCTGCGTATTCGGCGTCGAGCCGGGCTTTGAGCGCGGCGGCGCGGTCAGGAGTGCAAGTTTGGCCAGGCGCGTCGATATCGCAGTGAAGCTTGATCAAGCGGGACCGAATCACCCCTGCGGTGCGCCCGTACTGCTCGGCGAGCTGGTCGTGCAGCACGGTCGGCGCCGTGGCGGGGTCGGCGGCGAGCCACTGCTCGCGCAGCGCGGCTTCAAGATCAGGTGTCCACGAAGCATGGGACCGCGCGGGCCCGCATGGCCTGGGGCGGCCGAACCCGCCGGGCTGCTGCAACAGTCGCTGGCAGGAGTGGCCAAGATTTGCCGGAGGCTCGGGTATCGGAGCTGTAGCTGGAGCCGCTCGATACGAGCGGTGTCACTGCGGGGGACTCCCCGCAGCTTGCGCTCAAGCATCTCGACGCGCGCGTTCTGCTGCTCGCGAAACCACTGCGCTTGCCAGCTGTGGAGCACGTGCGGGGCGAGCTGACCGATCCGTTCGGGCTGGTCCTTAGCGAGCTGCCACGCGAGCCGGGCGGCAGCGAGTGCGTCCTCAGTGCTGTTGTGCGCTTGGTCGAGCCGGACACCTTAGACCTGCAGAGGTTGGTCAGCGAGCGCTTCTCTTCACGCTGCGCAGGATGCAAGTGGCGGTCCATGCAGATTCACGTCGGTCGACCGCGCTCCTGCGACCACTGGCCGACCATGATCACGGCGGTGGCCCGGAGACCGCGCAGCACTAAGGTTCACAGCCAACGTGAGCACACTCAGACATCCTCCACGCTAACCACAATCGAGGCGATCCTGTTCGACAGAACCCCAAACTTGTTGATCACCTCTAATCATCTGTTCGTTGACGGTTTATTTCCTGCGCATGACTGAAACGTTGCCCCGATCTCCCGCGATCTAACTACACGATCGGCTGCGCATCACCATGGGAGGCACGGATGACGTATTTCGGGCGCGAAACGATCGATGTCGTTGTAGTCGGCAGCGGCCTAGTCGGCTCTACTTTCGCTCGTGTTTTAGCAGACTCCGTACCAGGCGCGACAATCGAGATCATCGAGGCTGGATCGAGGTTGTCCGAAATATCCGGACTCCACGTTCGGAATTTTCCCACGCTGGACGCCCGAGACGCGGCGATACTGACAGCCCAGGGACACGACCGACGTGTCCGTTTGCCGATCTCTACGTACTTACCGCCAAAATCGGGTACCGGCGAGACCGGTACGCTTGAGCGGCCAGGACTGTTCTCGGTCAGTTCCTTGGGAAAACTCCCGCCACACATGGAGATGCCTTCTGTGGCGATGACTTCCTGTGTCGGCGGCATGGGAGTACTGTGGCGTGGGTCCTGCCCACAACCTCTCGGCAGTGAGGTATCAACACTCGTGCCACCGGAAGAGCATAGCGACAGTATTCACCAAGCTTATCAGCTTCTCGGAATCCCACTGGGCGAGCGCCCAGATAACCTCACTGCAGAGTTGTGCTCTACATTGATAACTCGGTTGGATATAAATCAAGGGATTCCACCGTCCTCGTCTATCCGAGCATTACCGATCGCCGCGACCAATTCGCCGGACGGCACCAGATGGACAGGGCCAGATGTCATCCTGGCCGGTATCGCAGAAAGTCCAAGATCGAATGTGTCAATCAGAGCAAGCACACATTGCCGAAAGGTTCTCCTGAGAGGCGACCGCGCAGTTGGAGTGGAGGTGGTTGACTTAGAAAGCAAGGAGCTGTACCAAATTCATGCCCAGGTCATCGTCCTCGCCGCAGACGCGTTTAGGACACCCCAGATTCTCTACAACTCGGGTATCAGACCTGCACATCTGGGGCGACACTTCAATGATCATCTACAAGTCACACTGCAAGTGGTTTTGTCACAACCGCTCCAAGAAGTCGCAGCGGTCGCGTCCCAGCAGGTCGACCTCGGGGCACAGGGGTGCTGGATTCCTTTCGCTGACGAATCAAGACCTTTTCACGGGCAGGTGTTGTACGGGTTTCAAGAGGACCTACGATCTGAGCGACCGCTAGCCGTCACCGCGGGAATATCCTTGTATGGCCGAAAGGAAATAACAGGAGATGATCGCGTCATACTCCATGACACTCAACGCGACATCTACGATATGCCTACGATCAGTCTGCATTATCGGTGGACTCGTCAAGATCGAAAGACGATCGATCATCTGAAATTAAGCGCTTTGGACATTGCCCACCAGTTGGGCGTACCAAGCAGACATGACCCCAACGTGCTACCTCCAGGCGCTTCGCTTCACTACCAGGGTACGATGCGAATGGGTGCCACTGAACTAGAGTCGGTATGTGACGCCTACGGCCGAGTACATACCCTATCTAACGTATACGTGGGAGGTGGCGGATTGATAGAGACCTCCACGGCGTGCAATCCCACACTAACAGCCGTCGCACTCGCGCATCGTTCAGCGAAAAGAATTTCCATTGAAATGAAGGGTGGTTCAAAGAAATGAAATTGTCCGAACAAGAAGCAGCGTGGCTCGAGGTGAGGCGCTACCTTGAGGCCAACCGCTTCGATCTGGGTGTTGATGCGCAGCACGAATACGTCGATCACGTGAAGTTCTTTGAGACCCCGCTGCTAACAGTGGCGAATTGGCTTCCGCTCTCCCCTATTCCTCTCTTAGGCATCGACTTGCAGCTTCGGGCTTCTCAGACTACAGCCGGCTCGAGCGTAGATTACGGAGCCAACCTCCCGCTCTCGCTCGACAACACCACGTACCAGAACTACGCGGACGTGTTCCAGGCCCTAGCGGCGCCAAGGGCCTTCCAGAACCGCACGACTTACCGACTCGAAGAGGCGGAGCTTACGGATACGTCCAGATCGCGGCTTGCCTTTTCCCTCGGCAGGTACTTCGACAGCCTGAACACAGGGGAAGCTAGCGCACACGAGTACGCGGCCGCCCGCCTCGGAAGAGGAGATGGCGGCATCAGGAAAAATATCAAGGATCCATGCGATCTCGCCCAGCGGCCGGTCAACATGGCGGTGAGCGCACTGACGCTCAAGCGCACCGCGGGCGGCGAGTTCGAATTCTTCCTTCACTGGCGCGACCCGAAGAAGGTCGGACATGCGGGGGGGCTATACCAAGTAGTTCCATCCGGCGTATTTCAGGCGGCAGGGGAAGAAGCTCTGCATCAGACGAACGATTTCTCGTTGCTGAAGTTCCTGGCCCGGGAGCTCGCGGAGGAGTTGCTGGGCGAAGCAGAGATCAACAGTGACGGTTCCAGGGCCCTCGACTACAGCGAGTGGGGGTTGTTCCGCAAGCTGCAGGTTTCGGTCGACGATGGAGGAGCCAGGATGTGGTGCGTCGGTCTGGGAGTTGATCCACTGACATTCGCCACCGACCTGCTGGCTGTCCTGGTCTTCGAGCACGACGCTTTCGCGGACGTGTTCGGGGAGGTGACGAGGGAGAACGACGAAGGTCGGGTGCTAGCGGCCAAGCGCTTCGACGAAGCGACTGTGTCGAACTTGGTTCGGAACGAGCGGATGCAAGCGGCGGGCGCAGCGCTGTTGGCCTCGGCATGGCACCACAGGGACACCATCCTGAGCCCGTCGTGACGTGATGCTGACTGGCAGAATCAGTGTTCCGCCTTCGCCAGTCACCCACAGGACTTACCGCGTGCTGGTGTCTGAAATCTGATCGAGGAGATGACGCATCCGCTTGAGGGACTTGCGATTCGCGCGCCTGCTGTAGGTGTAGAGAAAGGGCCACTGCTCGCCAGTGAAGTTCGCCGGGGCGTAGCCCAGTTGCCTGCTCAGGCCTTTTCCCACAGGGTAGACCTGCGCCAGGACTCCCCCAATGGTCGCTACTCCGATCGGGTCCGTAATGAGTCCGGCGATCATGGAGACCATGCCTACTAGGCCAACCGCTCCTTCGTCCTTGCGCCGAATCAATTCGTTGATGGGTCGCGTCATCTCAGCCCTCCCGAGGTCATCGCGGAGGAGGTTGAGAATCGTTCCGTCGATCGCACGTGGATTGGTGTCACGCATCAGCCTGCAGACGCTCGAGATCCAGGAGACGAGCAGTTTGTGCCCTTCACCATGTACAAACTTCGACAGCCTTCGCCCCTCCCCATTACTCGGCGCATGAATGTCCAAGACCTGCAACAATTCAACCAGTTGCGCCGTGATCGCGGTCATCGATTTCGTCGGATTGTCCGACGCGGTTCTCGTGAAGACAGGAATCGCGTTGCTGGCACAAGGAGTCGTGGCGATGACGTTCAAGTACTTCACGTCTGTTTCGGACAGCAGGAACGGGACCTCCGCACCTGAATCGACCAGGGCCTGACCGTGATTGTGGGCATCCCTCAGAATCTGTCTCGCCGCGAGGTAATTATCCCCGCCGTACGCGAGCGCACGATCGCGGATCTGGGACGGGATGAGCATGTGGCCGTTGCGCACCTTCGACAATCGACTCCAACGGTCCGAATCCTCGGGCTTTTTGGCCAGGTACTCGTCTGCCCAATCCCACCCTTTCTCGGGCGGACATGCGAGTACTCGTCGCTCCCCAGGGGGCAGATGCTGATCCTCCTCACATATTCGCTTGATCGGACCGTCGAACTCCGCGAACCACTTCGACTCCGGCCAGCGTTCCGACCCGCGGAACGAGGGGTCGAGCAGCCATGGCTCCCTGCCAAGCACTCGGACGTACCCTTCCTCAACGTAGGTAACGAATTCCTTCGCTGTGAGGCAAAAGCCGGGCGTGAAGAAGCGGGCTCCGGATGGCGCCCAGAGGTTCAGCGGCTTGCTCATCGCCAGCATCCGTGGGATAGAGTTATATCCGGCGTCGCCATACTGGTCTACGTGACAGAAAGTTGGAAACCCTTCGAAAGTCATGTGAAAAACCTCCAAGGTTCGACGGAATCTTTGGCGTAGAGTCTCGCGTATTCCGAGGATACGCGAGAAAGGCAGTGACGAGGTCAGTAGTTTGACACAATGCGACGACTAGATTGTTCCCGATATCGCCACTGCCGACGGTAAGATAATTACACCCCGCACCGAGTCGATGACGGGCCCTGCGGCGGGTGGCCGACTGTGACTTACCTATGGGGTGGCGATGGCTGTCGACAACAAAGGACGCCGACACCTAGATGCCGACCCGGCCCGTCGGCCGCGGGTCGTCTCCGTGGGCCGGTTGAGGCTTCGATAGATCCCATCCGTCATCTCCTGCATGTGGCGCCGAGCTTGAGGAGTCCGGCTCCGCTGCACAGCCATCACCACTGCCAGAGACATGAAGTCCTCGAAGTCGACATCGTCGCCAGGAGCCCAGCCCCTAAGCAAGCGCAGCAGCTTGGCGCATTCCTCGTCGAGCACCGCCAGCATGTCCTCGACTTGGTTGTGCTGCCGACCTGAACTGTCCGTGACCCGATAGAAGTTCTCTTTGACGCAGACATCGCGGAGCCCCACCGGCCGGTCCGTCCCGTCGACCGTATTCAGCACACGCACTCGGCGCTGATCAAAGCTCCACGCCCGCAAGTAGGACTTGGGTACGTAATGATGCCGCTTCGACTTGCTGGCCCTCGACTGCAAGCTCCGCGATACGGCCCATGTACGCTTGGACCTTCGGCGCCAGACTCTGCCCGCCGTCACTGACCAGATCTCGCCCCCACGGGTTGGGGTCGCTCCCGAGATACTCCCACGTCATGACAGGCCATGGCTTCGCTGTCTGGACGGCTTGATGACCGTGTTCATACGGTACTTGTCGCCAGGCGAGGTCGACTTGCTACACAGTGGACAGTGCTCAGCATGTCCAGTTGCTCTGGGTTACCCGGGGCCGTGGTCGTCGGCGACCCGCGCGGCCCGGCGTCGACCATGACCTATCCCGGTATCACGGTCGCCCGCCGCCAGCGCGGGTACGTCGTCGACGAACTCTGGCTCCGGGTCGGAGAAGCCGAACCCACCATCGCCGACGACGAAGCCCTGATCGCCGTGTTGCGCGCCGCGTGGTGCTGGAGCACTTCAGCCGTGTGAACGAGCGGCCACCGCCCACACTCGGCTCGTTGGCCCATCATCTGCGCCCGACGACTACTTAAAGGGTTAGTTGCAGGGCGCCGCTCGTCTTGCGGGCCTGGGCGGTGAGGGCGACCAGCTCTTTGAGCCACCAGGTCTCTATAGCCAGCCCGTCGGTATGCGTGTCACGGATCCAGGTCTGGAGGAACTTCAGGCGTACTTCGGCGGTGCGGATGGTGGCGTAGTCGGGATGGGCGGCCAGTTCGGCGACCAGGTCGTCCTGCCGGGCCTGGAGTTGTTCCGCGCGTTCGGCCGCGAGTTCTCGGACAAGTTCGTCGGCCGCCCTGATGACCGAGGTGATCATCCACGGGCCGTTGTCCGGGTCATTGCGCAGCTCGGCCAGCGCCGGTAGCTGCTCGGCGACGGAACGGCGTAGGGGATAGCGGGCTCGCCGGAACTCCGGAGACTCAGCGACCAGCCTGGCCAGCTCCATGACCTTCTCTTCCTCAGCGTCGTCGCTCACGCGGGGTGCGGGAGCCCAGCGCGACGAACGGGCCGGGGTCGTGAGCTCGTCCAGGGCGTCGTGCCAGGGCGCGGTCACCTCCCATACGTGCAGGACACCGGCGTGGGCGAAGCCGACCTCGATACGGCTGGTCCAACCGACGATCCGCGCCAGCGCCTTGCTCACCCGGTTCGCTCCGAGCCTGCGTCGAGTTCCTCCAGCGCGGCGTCCACGGCGTCCTGCGTGACCAGGACGCGGCTCAGGTACAGCAGGGCGGCGTCCACGGACGCGGCGATAGCCACAGTCTGCTCCGCGGACAGCGTCGCCGAGTCGATTTCGACAACACGATCGGGATCGAGGCGAGCTGGGATCACCCGCAGGCCCAGCTCCTGCGCGCCGTGGGTGATTTGTTCGGCCTGGTCAGCGAGGGAATCGGCGGTGGCGGCACGCAGCTGGGCGAGCAGCTCAGTGAAAACGTCGTTCATGAGCACAGATCCGAGCAGGCACCACCGACAGAAACCGGCAACCTCGGCGTGCCCGCTGGACGGGTCCACCCGATCGTAGAGTCCTTCTTGTCGGCGTCGAAGCCCCACCACGCCACACGTCGCGTGATGCTGGAAACGTCTTCCGGAGGACTAACCGACGGAAGGCGCGGGCGAACGACCTCCGCGCCCCGCTGACTAGGGCGTGTCCTGCGGATCTTTTCCATGATCGTGTGCGGATGATGGATCGTGGTGGGTCGTGGTGAGCTGACGGATAGGGCTTGGGCAGCGATTGCGCCGTTGCTGCCTGTGGCAGACGGGTCGCAGGGGTGGGCGGTGGCGTAGTCATCGGCAGGTGATCGACGTGATCTTGTGGCATGAGCGGACGGGTGCGCCGTGGCGTGATCTGCCGGAACGCTATGGGCCGTGGAAGACCGCGCATGAGCGGTTGCGGAAGTGGGCCTCGGACGGAACCTGGGACCGGATCCTGGAGCACGTCATCGTCAAAGACGACTCGCTGGGCACGCTGGAGGACAACGTCGAGTTCGTGATCAGCGTCGATTCCACGAGTGTCCGGGCGCATCAGCACGCGGCCGGCGCCCGGAGAAAAGGGGCTGCGCGGACTGGATCGAGGACCTCGCCGTCGACGGGGAATGCCTCGGGCGCTCGCGGGGCGGATTGACCACCAAACTCCACCTGGCCGTCGACTCCGCGGGTTTGCCGTTGGCGGTGATCCTCACGCCGGGACAGGCCGGGGACAACCCGCAGCTGCTTCCGCTGCTGGATGACATCCGTGACATCGAGGTGGACGGACAGAAAATACGGGTCGGGCGGGTGCTCGCCGACAAGGCCTACACCCACCCGAGCACCCGGATAGCGCTGCGGGAGCGCGGGATCAAGGCCACCATTCCCGAACGCGCCGACCAGATCGCCCGCCGCGAAGCCAAGGGCAGCGCGGGTGGCAGGCCACCGGCCTTCGACCCCGACCTCTGCAAGCTCCGCAACGTGGTCGAGCGCTGCTTCAACAGGCTCAAACAATTCCGTGGCCTGGCAACACGATACGCCAAACGAGCCGCCTACCACCGCGCCGAGATCATCCTCGCCTGCATCGTCCTCCACCTCCGATGAAGATCCCCAGGACACGCCCTAGCCCGTCGCAGGGCGCCCGCTCGTGCGGGGGACCCAAATACCTGCTGGCCCCCACGAGCAGCTCAGACTTCACACACTCGATGACGTCAGATTTCGAAGTCGCAAGGCGCCATGGCTACGACATCCGTTGACCTTGCCTGCAAACTCTCTGTTACATGTGCAGCCCTCCGAGCGACACTATGATCGACAACCAACTGGGGCGGAGGGCAAGCACAGCGTGACCACGGGTGAACAGCAGATCGATCGGCGCGTCACCGTCAGCGACATGCCCATGCCTGCCGACTCGACTCTCTCGGTGGCCCTGGACGGGCCCCCGGTCCCCCCGATGGCGCGCATCATGTCGTACTCGCCTGACGACTGGGAAGAGTTCATCTACGAGTGGGCCACTGCCCTGGAGGAGGACTACTTCCAGATCAAGCGCCTCGGCGGAGCGGGCGACAAGGGCGCGGACATCGCCGCGTTCAAGACCCACGAGCAGTTCGAGGGGCCGTGGGATTGCTTCCAGGCCAAGCACTACGACAAGCCGCTCAGCTTCGGTGACTCCGCGAAGGAGATCCTCAAGGTCTTCGTGTCCACCTTGGAGGGGGCATACACCCTTCCCCGCAGCTACCAGTTCCTGGCGCCGAGAGGGCTTTCCACTCAGCTCAACATGCTGGTCAGCAAGCCGACTGCCCTGCGCGCGAAGTTCTTGGACCGGCTCGTCGAAGGCGACGCTCTGGTGAAAGGGCTGGACAAAGCCGTAATCGAAGCGGTACGGACATTGGTTGCAGGCACCGCCTTCAGCATGTTCAGGTCGGTGGAGGTGCAAGAAGCGCTGACCACTCACTCCCAGACCAGATGGCATGCCTCCCGGTTCGGCACGTCACTTCCCGAACGCGGTACCAGCGAGAGCCCGCCGGAGGACTACTCGCCGGACGAGACACGCTACCTCCAGCAGCTTCTGGCGGTGTACGCCGAACGCCACCCAGGCACGATCACCACCTTGGAATCCGTGGCCGCCGTCCCGAAGATGGCCAGGAACCTACAGCGGCAACGGGTGCGATTCTTCAAGGCCGAGTCGCTCAAGGCTTACTCCGCCGGAGCGGTGCCGCCGGGCACCTTCGAGAAGCTTCAAGAGGACATCCACGCAGGGGTGGTCGACGTCGCCGATGCCGACCACCCGAACGGCTTCGCGAAGCTGAACCAGGTGATGACGCAGGTGGGCAGCCTCGACCTCAGCCGTCACAAGCTCATCAACGTAACCGAAATCCAAGACCGCCAGGGCGTCTGCCACCAACTAGCCAACGATGACCGCCTGACCTGGGTGGACGAGTCATGAGAAGCCCCCTCAACGGTCCGCTCGAATACGGGCTCCGCGTCCTCGTGATGCTGACCGAGGCCTATCCGCAACAGCTGGACATCAACCATCTGGTCCTGCTCGACCACACCGTCCTCCATACCGCCGAAATCGGAGGACCGCCCTCCATCCATCCTGACCATCCCCTGCACGCCGGTGAGCTCGGCGTCCGACGGGCCAACGTCGAAGAAGGGCTACGAGTCATGCTGCGCGCCGGGCTTATCGACATGCAGGCGCCGAGCACCGGCATCCGATACCAAGCCGGCGAGGAGGCATACAGCTTCGTCAGCGGACTCGCCTCCAGCTACATCACCGAATTGCGCAACCGCTCCCGGTGGGTGTTCGAGCGGTTCGCGACAATGTCCGACGAGCAGATCAGACAGCAGACTATGGTGATCTTCCGCAGACGCCCCGCTGACACAGGCACCACCAGCAGCGAGAGGCAGGCAGAGCCATGGAACGGCTGAGGCTGCTGCACCTGACCTTCATAGGCCCGTCGGTCGACCCCGCCACCGTGGAATTCGGCCCCAAGCTCACCCTCGTCCGCGGACCGTCCGACACGGGGAAGTCACACATCGCCGACTCCCTCGACTTCATGCTGGGCGGCTCGAAACTCGAGGAACTCCCCGAACACGAAGGCTACGACCAAGTGCTACTCGGCGTGCAGCTGCCCGACGGGGAGCCGGTGACACTGGCCCGGAGCCCGCACGGTGGCAATTTCAGCCTCTTCCAGGGCGATCACCGCGCCTACCCGTTGCCCGTCGACCGCAAGCCGTTATCGGCGAAGCATAGTGCCAAGAGCACCGAGAACCTCTCGCGCTATCTCCTGGGCAAGCTCGGCCTCGATGACAAGGTCATTCGCAAGGATGGCGCCGGGAACACTGTCTCGTTCACTGTTCGAGCCCTGGCTCCCCTGTTCCTCGTGAACGAAATCAAGATCCAGGCTAAGACCTCACCGATCTCGACAGGGCAGCGCACAGACGAGACCAAAGAAATCTCTGCCTTTCGCCTGCTGTTGCAGGGCGAGGACGACTCCGCGATCACGCCAGGCGAATCGGAGAAAGACCAGCGCAGGTCCAAGACAGCCAAGAGCGAAGTCATCGACACGTTGATATCCGAGCTGCGCGAACAACTCCACAGCAACGAGACTCTTCAACAGATCAACGAACAACGCCAGCGCCTACAGGCGACGATTGCCGGATCGACAGCGAGCATCGAGCAGGCTGCCGAAGCGAGGCAGCAGTGGGGGCATGCCCTGTCCAACAACGAGCGGCTTGCCACCGCCGCACAGCGAAGCCTGACCGAACTGGAGACACTCGATGCACGGTTCACACTCCTGCACAAGCAGTACACCTCTGACCTAGACCGGCTGGACGCCGTCGCTGAAGCCGGGACACTACTCGGCTACTTCAGCCCCGGACGTTGCGTGTTCTGCGGCGCCGACCCCGAACACCAGCACCTCAACGAGGACTGCGCCGACGACACAACTGCGCTCGCCGAATCCGTGCGCGAAGAAAAGCGTAAGACGACCGCGCTCCGCGGGGACCTGGTTGAAGCCATCGCCGGCCTGCGCGCCGAACGCGACGAGAAAGTTCAGAGGCTCCAGGCCTTCACCGACCAAGCAGCCCAGGCACGGACAGAGATCGCGCGGCTGGACGACCTGCTCAGCCCCCAGGAAACCGAGCTCAGCGACCTACTCACTAAGTCATCTCAACTGGAACGCGACGCCGACGCCATCAACCGCATTCAGCGCCTCGAAAGACTCCGCACCGAGATCGAAGAGGCGCCGAAGCCAGACAAAATGGAGCGAACGGCAGGTCTGCAACGCATCGCAGTCGCCAACCTCTCCCGCATGATCGCAGCCCGACTAGGGGCCTGGGGCTACCAGGAAGCCGAAACCACCAGCTACAACTTCGACAAACAAGACATCATGTCCGGCAACCAGCTGCGCTCGGCCCACGGCAAAGGTGTCCGGGCCATCCTGCACGCCGCCTTCACCATATCGCTCGCCCAGTACTGCTTCGACAACGACCTCCCCCACCCCGGCTTCGTCATACTCGACTCCCCCCTGGTCGTCTACCGGCCGCCGGACCCGAACGACGAACCCGACAACAGCGGCGACATCCTCGACACCACCAGCCTCTCAGCCCTGTTCTTCGCCGATATCCAGACGAACTTCTCCGGCCAAATCATCATCCTGGAGAACCAGAACCCACCGAACCATCTGGAGTCCGGGACACGGGACATCTCTTTCACCAAAAACGCAGACCATGGACGCTACGGCTTGTTCCCCCGTAACCGGACCCACAACGTCAGCTCAGAAGACACGAGTCGTGACACAACCCGGTAAAAGCACATTCACGCCAGCGGGACCCGAGCCGAGCTGAGTATGCGGCCCTTGAGTTCGGCTGCGCGTTCAGGCGTATCTGTAAGTCCTGGCGCGTCGATGTCACACAAGAGCTTGATCAACCGGGATCGGATCGCCCCGGCCGTGCAGCCATGTTGTTAGGCGAGTTCGTCGTGTAGAGCGGTTGGACTGGCGAGAGGGTCGCCTCGAGCTATTGTCTGCGCAGTACAGCTTCAAGGTCAGGTGCCCACGAGACATGCGAGCGCGCGGAGCCGCCGGGGCGGGACGGAATGATTCGCTGGGAGGGTGTGGCGGCGGCCGCGGGAAGCAAGAGGCCAGGCTTTGCCGGCGGCCCGAGTGTCAGCGATTCGGTGTTGAAGTCCGCTCGATAGGTGTGGTGAGGCGTCGATCTCGGTGGTGCTACGTCCAATGGAGACAGCTGATGTCGGGCTTGCTCAGCCGCCGGTGGCCTTGGTGATCCCGTCGGACATGCGTCGTGCGAGCTGCTGAAACCTGGCCCACGAGTCCTGATCTTCGGCCCAGTCGTACATCGTGCGACTGCAGATGGTTTGATAGAAGGGATGAGCGGGGTCGGCCGCCATTTCCCGCATCAACCTCGCCACCTCGACGGCACGATCGCCGAGTATGCGCACCATCCGTTCCGCGGACTCGTCGGCATGTTCTGCCAGATTGTCGTAAATGAACAAGCCGAGTTCGTCGACGTTGTAGTACAGAATGAACTCGTCGAGTAGCGCATCCTGCGGGGTTCGTGTCATTGGGCTCACGGCTCCGGAAAGTAGGTGACTGGGCGCCACTCGTTCGCGCTCGGCACGTATTCGTAGCTGACAGTGGCGGTCTTCTGGGGTGCGACGATGAGATCAGGAATACGACTGCCATTAGCATCCAGCGCGGGAGGGCTACCCAGCCCACCGACCCTACGCGCGACTTGCGCTGATTCGCCGAACCCGCGAGGGTCGTTCGTGGGCACACTGACTCTGTGCCGGACCGGTATCCCAGTAGCCGGATGGACATAGAGCTGTTGACCCGTCACAGGATCAGTGTGGAAATCCACCGTGCCGTTGCGAAGGTCGGCTTCGAGCTGGGTACGTGCCCGTCCCAACGCTTCAGCTTCAGCTTGGGCGCTACGGAATCGGGACGCGCGGACGGGGTGCGGTTTCACGCGCAGACCGTTCGGGGCTCTGCCGGTGCGTACCCGGGTGGCTTGCTGTTCGTCAGTTGTCTGGTAGCCATGCCTGCTGTGGCCGTGGCCCTTCTTCGCCGCCGTTGGCTTCGGGTTCTCCAGCGGTTGGTCAACGTTGTCGACCGACCGTTCGGCACGCCGGCAAGATCGCTCCGCCTGCCATTTTTCGCGCGTCGTGGACCGGTCGCCCGGAGCAGGAGCACCGATGGAACGGCTATTACCCGCATCGTGGGTGACGCCCTGGCCCCCAGTGTCGACGTTGTGCGCGTGTTCATACGGTGCATTTCGGTCTCTATCAGAGCCTTCCTTATCATCTGAGACGCTGCTCGGCGCATCAGATGAGACTGCATTGACGTCGCCTTGCGGCGGCGAAAGCGTGCCTACCTTGTTGCCTGACTTGCCGCAGTGTGCGGCTATGTATTTCTCGGCATGCTGGGAAGCTTGCAGGAGGCTCTGTGTCGCGAGACGGCACTTGTGATCGGCTTCGAGGAGGCGTTGGGCGATCTGTTGCCCAGCGGATGATGCTTGGCGCTCTCGACTCAAGAGTGCCACCGCTTGTTGCCACGCTGCGTTCACTGCACGATGGGCGGCTTCCAGACGCCGGGCGTACTGAAGAGCGTCGCGCCGGATTTCCTCCAGCGCGCCGCACAGATCTTGCAGGCGTGACACGAGCGTCTGTCGCTACAGTGAGCTGGCGTACTTGTTGGCGGTTGCCGCCGCCTGTTGCAGGGCTGCGACCGCGGAGCTGACCTGTTTCTCTGCCGCTTGCAGGGCAGCGATCATGTTCTTGTCAACTTGTTGAGCGCTGCCGCCGATGGTGGCGTTGACTTGCCCGACAGCTTGCGAGAATTTTGATTTGAATCCGGCGAGGCCGTCTGCTGTGCTTTTTGCTTGCTGTCCGACTGCTGAGATCTGGCCTTTGAGTCGCGCCAACTCCGACATTTATCCGAGCTCCGATCGTTCCTGTTGTTTGGTGGCAGTGATGATGAGGGCAAGAATTTAGTTGCATGGACAGATGACTACCGCAGCCACTTGCGGCGGCGTCGCGATGCGATCGGTCTTTCGGGGCTGACGTATCCGACTTGACTTGCCTGGTTTGTGGCAGCCTGGTACGAGAGAACCGCACGCTGCAATGCTTCGACCGCTTGTTGTTGTGCGTAGACGGCGGCGACGACTTCGTGCTCGATGGGCGGCGGCACTGGTGCAGGCTGCACTGCGAGGGGCAGCATGTGCGTCTGTCCCACCGAGGACAAGGCCTCCAGGGCCCAGGAGTAGTGCTGCTGGACGTGGCGACGGAGTTCCCGCTCTTTGGCCGAGGTCGCCGTGCGGGCGTGTTCGACACCCAGTCGATGCGTAGCGAGGACACGGTCGCGGCGACGCTCTGCCTCGCGGAGCTTGTTCCTGGCCGCAGGGCCGATTCTGGTCAGTCCCACAATGGCACCCAGATAGTCTCCATAAGTAGTCACTGGTCCCAGTCCGTTTCCGTCAGGGCGTTGTAGATGTCGCGGTTCAGCGGCATCAGAGGGATCAGGGTGACTGGCGCGGGCAGTTGGGTGCGGTCGAAGAGAAGGCCGCGGTTGTCGCGGGGGGACCATGTGACGGTGTGCCCCATGAGATCGGTGATATCTCGTTGCTCAGCGCGTAGTGCCAGGATCGAGTCCATCGCGGTGGTCGGGTCGTAGCCGAGGTGCGCTTTGAACATGCCGATGCTGGACCACCAGCCGAGGATGTGTGTTCCGTGTGCTGGGCCGTCGCGCAAGATCGCCTGAAGGTCTTCGACAGGCTGGTTGAACGACTCGTCCGGCTGGTTGAGCGCGCCTGCCCTGTCGAGGGCGAACGCGACCACGTAGTGCGCGGATCCAGTTGAGTGGGCACTGTCCTGTGCGATCCGTGGCAGTTCGGCGGTCGCGTCCTGGTGTTGCAGCAGGCGTGCCTGGCAGCTGAAATGATGGAGAAGGTCCAGCAGGAGGGGCATTCCGGAGTCAGCGGACTCTGAGTCGGTCAGGTAGCTGAGGACTGTGAAGGACGCATCTCCGGTGGGATGCTGGATTGCCAGTGAGATGGCTGCGGCCTGCAGCGCGCCGATGGCGAGGTTCGGCTCGGTGCGGTGGCCGATTCCGAGTGGCTGGGCTCGGTGGCCGGCTCCGACGACGGCCAGGTGCCTGCCTGGTGTCGCGGGCAAGGGGACCCCGATCGGCGAATCCGTGATCGCGATCGGCATTCCGAGCAGGCCGGTTTTCGTCGCAGTCGTCGCGCGCGTGCTGGCGCGTAACTCACGCAGCTGCGGGATGGCTCCGACCAGCGTCGCCGTGCTGCTGCCGAGGAATACCGAGGGTGGCGCGGCACCGGCGGGGCGCTGGTTCCAGCATTGCATGCGGAGGGCCGTGAGGTCGTCGTCCTCGGCTACTGCGATGACCGCCCGCCGGTTCCCTTCGATCTGACCGAAGTCAAGATTGACGACAGCCTCGCCTCGGAATCGTAACCGCGCGGCCTCGGTGTTCTTGGTGTCCAAGACTGCCTGGGACTCGCTGGAAGAGTTCTTCAGCGCGACGCGGATCGGGAACTGCGAGTAGATCCCGCCTTCCTTGGCCATCAGCGCGGTGATGCCTGAGATCGTCTGAGACGCCAGCACAAGGTGGATACCGTAGGCGCGACCCCGGCGAGCGAGCCGCTCCAGAAGCTGAACAGCTCGGTCGGTAAGGGGATCGTCTTCCTCGAATAGCACCTGGAACTCGTCGATCACCGCGACGATGCGCGGCATCTTCGCGTCGGGGACCTGTCTTCGGTAGGTGGCGATTTGATCGCCGTGCGGCTTGATGACGCGTGCCCGGCGGTCGAACTCCGCGAACAGGTACTCCAGGACGGCGATTCCGTAGTCACGGTCGCTTTCCAAACCGATGAGCCTGACGTGCGGAAGCCAGTCCGGGGAGGTGTCACTGGGAGCCAAGGGGTAGAAGGTGACACCATCTTTGAAATCGAGCAGGCACAGTTCCAGCTCATCGGGCCCGTACCGGACCGCGAGGCTGTGGATGAAGACTTTGAGGAAGTTCGACTTGCCCTGGCCTACGGCACCGGTCACCAGCACGTTGTGCCGCTGCTCGCGGTCATCGCCCAGTGTCAGGCTCACCACGTCGTGCCCTACGCGGCCGACTGCCGCGGTAATCCCGTCGGCCGACTTTTCCGTCCACAACTGCTCAGTCGACTGGATCTCGGCGAACGAAATTCGTGGTGCGGTCGCCGACCGGGCGCGAGTCGCGATCACAGAGATTGTGCTCTGGAGCTGCTGGCCCGTAGGTACCTCAAGTCGCGCCATCGCGTGCGGGGCTCCTGACCATTTGACGGTGCCCGCCCCCCAGTTGACCGTCACCGTTTGGGCATACCGGTCAAGCTGATCAAGGACTTCACCCAGCATGACAGCATTCTTGGAACTGGAGTTGTGGTGGATCACAAAACTGATCCCGTGTGCGGGCCCGCTGCGCAGCAAGCTGACCAGGGTACGGGCGGAGCGTTCGGAGACACCTTGAGGAAAGTCCAGCAGAGTCACCAATTGATAGGACTCGAGGGGTTGGCCCGTGGCCCGTCGCAACGCACCGAGGCTGGAGGCCTGTCCCCTGCCGAGGTCGCCAACACGGCGCACGTCATCGACAAGCTGATCGAGCAGCTCCTCCAAGTTCTCAGGAAGCGCTCCAGAGCTGGCGAACAGCTCGTCACTGACCTCGCGCAGCGGCATGAACGGCGCCAAGTAGCCACGCAGGCAAGGGTCGAATACTCGAAGCATTAACTGACCAGGTCCGGTGCCGGCCAACGCGCGAACGACGATATTGTGGATGACGCCCTTCAACGGCGGCACGTCCTGCCCGGATCTCAACACAACATTGCCCTCGTCGAGCAACGGCACGATAAGCGGGATCTCGGCGCTCATGTCGATATCAGGCACATCCAACGTACCCAGCCGCACGTATCGGGCTGCAGCCAGCGGATCGGTGACATCGGGCAGAGGACCCGATGTCACCCAACGTGTCCCGAAATCGTCCGGCGCGAGCTCCGACACCGCAGCGGTGATCCGGTGCATGCCTTTCGTCGTCGATCGAGCTACCCGGCGACGGACTACGGCGACCTCATCGTCATACGCCGAGTTCGCGTCATCGATGCACTGTTGACTCGCCCTGGCACCGTCATCCGCGAGCCAGCTGCGCAATGCACCCGCCGCACGCCCCGTTGCAGTGAACACTTGGCCGGCGGCCTCGTGCAGGGCGTGCAGCTCGGCATCACCGGGCTCACTAGACCGATCTCCATCCCCCGGCCACGACGCCTTTCCCGCTCCCGCGGCCGCCCCCTCATTATCGACCATAAGCTGTAGCTGCTCCCCCGTTTCGCTGCTAGCTGTCGCCGTCCTCCCGCACCCAGACCAAATTGGCTGATCGAGTGTGCTGATCTCTCCGCCATATTTGATCAGCCTGCTGAGGCCCGGCGCTGACGCTAGGTCACCGAGTTGGCGCGCAGAGTTTAGACCAAAAGGCGCAGCGTTGTGAAGGGCTTCACCAAGCCGCACCGCTGCCCACAAGGACAGCCTCATAACGGAGCGAGCCGCGCAGACGCAGGTCGTGAAGTGCACTGTTCGCCCCCTCCAATGGGTGATCTCGGTAGCCTCTAGCAACGCGGCGATCATGCCGCCAGCTGAGCAAGTAGCACGCCGCAGAAGAAGCCGACGCAGGCCGACCACGCCACAAGCTGGGCGAGGGTTCGTATCGAGCAGAGGATCTTCATCCGGCCGCCCTCCAAGACGAAAAAGTCACAGTGACAAGTACTGTGCGTCTTTGACGGTAGCGCGCCGCACTCATTCTAGTCAAGATGACCAGAAGAGGGTTATGGTGGGCTACATGAGCAGGCGAGACAGGTTTCGGTACGCGGTCGCGGTCGACATGATCGTGCTGACGGTGCGCGAGCAAGCGCTGCAGGTGCTGGTCATCGAGCGCGCCAGGAAGCCCTTTCTCGGCAAGCTCGCGCTTCCTGGGGGGTTCCTGGAGGATGGCGAGAATCTTGACCAGGCCGCCCACCGTGAACTCGCGGAAGAGACAGGCCTGGACGCGGAGACACTGCACATCCGGCAGTTCCGGACCTACGGCGACCCGGACCGTGACCCCCGGGGTCCGATCCTGTCCGTGGCCTATGTTGCGCTGATGCCCGATCTGCCGATTCCGATCGCCGGAGGCGACGCCAGCGCCGCACGCTGGACGCCAGCAGACGACCTGCTTTCCGATCCCGCTGTACTGGCGTTCGACCATCACCGGATCCTCAGTGACGCGGTCGACAGCGCCCGCGATCTGCTGTCCCACACCACACTCGCGACGACGTTCTGTCCACCAGAGTTCACCATCAGCCAGCTGCGCGAGGTCTACGAAACCGTCTGGGGCATCGAACTGGAACCATCGAACTTTCACCGCAAGATCACCCGGGCCGACGGCTTCGTCACCCCCACCGGAGGCAAAGCTTCCAGCGACGGTGGCCGTCGCGCCACCCTCTACCGCGCGGGACCCGCAACCCAGCTGTATCCGGCGCTGCTGCGCGAGCACCACCCGAAGAACGCCCGCCAGGCCGGTGAGCACCAGGAGCTGTCCACGTTGTAGCACCCGATGGTTCACGCACGGGAGGACTCGATGACCACAGGCAATGACACCACCAACCTGGGCACCGTAGTGATCTGCACCGCGCTGGACGTGGAATACCAAGCCGTCCGCGACCACCTACACGGTTCCCTGAAAGAAAAAGAGGGACCCGGAGGCACACTCTACGAAATCGGCACCTTCCACACCGACCGTGGCAGCTGGACGGTCGCGCTCGCCCAATCCGGCGCCGGGAACACCCAAGCCGGAATCGAGATCGAGCGCGCGATCACCGTGTTCCACCCACGTTACGTGCTGTTCGTCGGGGTTGCCGGCGGCCGCAAAGACGTCGCCCTGGGTGATGTGGTCATCGCCGACTACATCTACGACTACGACACAGGCAAAGACACCGCCACTGGCCGCCTCCCCCGCATCAAAACCCATACGCCAGCCAATCGGCTTCTTCGGCGAGCTCAGAAGCTCGCTCGCGACCGCGAGTGGCAACACCGCATTCTTCCCCGCCAGCCGGAAACCCTGCCTGAGGCAATCGTGAAACCAATCGCCGCGGGCAGCACAGTCGTAGCCGACCACAACTCCGCCACCGCCCACTACCTCGACAGGCACTGCGGTGACGCCGCTGCCGTCGAAATGGAAGGCTTCGGTTTCCTCTATGGCGCCTACGCCAACGATGCCGTCGAAGCCCTCGTCGTTCGCGGTATCTCCGACCTGCTCTCCGGCAAAACCGAGACCGCTGACCAGCACTGGCAACCCACAGCCTCGCAGCACGCCGCCGCTTTCGCCTTCGAGCTCCTCGCCAACGTCATTCCACCCCCCTCGCCCCGCACTCCCCCGCAACAACTGCACGCCGCTCCGGCGAGGTTCGTTGGCCGCGAGTCGGAACTCACCGAACTCAACGCCCAGCTTGACGCCCGTACGGAAGACGGTGGAGCCGTCATGATCTCCTCACTCGCAGGTACGGGCGGCATCGGGAAGACATGGCTCGCGCTGCACTGGGCCCACCAGAACATCAACCGCTTCCCCGACGGGCAGCTTTTCGTAGATCTGCGCGGGTTCAGCCCTTTGGGAGAACCGATGACGTCCGGGGCGGCGGTACGTGGGTTCCTCGCTGCCCTGGGAGTTGCCCCTGACCGGATCCCGCCGGATCTGGATGCCCAGGCCGCGTTGTATCGAAGCGAGGTTGCGGGCAAGCGAATGCTGGTCATGCTGGATAATGCCGCCACCACTGACCAGATCACCCCTCTGCTACCCGGTAGTCCGACCTGCACTGTACTGATCACCGGACGACACAAACTCGCCTCCCTCATCGACCGGCATGGCGCCCGCCACCTCACCCTCGGTGTTCTTACTCGAAAGGAGGCGCGCGCTCTGCTGGCTGAACGCGTCGGTGCTGACCGTGCCGCCAATGAGCCCGACGCTATCGACGAACTGGTCGACCTGTGTGGCAGGTATCCGCTGGCGCTGGCGATCGCCGCCCGCAACGCCTCAACCCGGCCAGGCATCCCGCTGGCCGAGGTCGCCGCAGAGCTGCGCGAGCTTGGCCTGGAGATGCTCGATCACGACACTGATCCCGCCGCGAGCCTCCCCGCCGTGCTGTCCTGGTCTTTGCGCTACCTGACTGACGAACAACGCACAGTCTTCGCGCTACTGGGCATCGCCCCCGGCCCCGACACAACCCTGCCCGCCGTCGTCTCCCTTGTAAATCTGTCCTCGAGCCGCGCGCGTAAGTCACTCTCCGCGCTGGAGGAGGCGTGCCTAGTGGAGCGGCAAGCCTACGGCCGATACGCGATGCACGACCTGGTCCGTGAATACGCCACCACTATCGCCCATGCCCTTCCAGCGACCGTATGCGAGACGGCCCGAGCACGGGTGGTCGACTTCTACCTGCACACCGCCCACAACGCAGACCGCTTGCTGAACCCTCACCGTCATCTCATCAGCCTTGGACCATGCGCCCCTGGTTGCTCCCCCCAACCACTCCGTGATCCCGCAGCAGCGTTGGCTTGGATGGATCGCGAGCACGCATGCGTGTTGGCAATTAGGGAAATAGCCACCGCATCCGGCCGTTACGCGGCTGTATGGCAGTCGGCATGGGTTCTTGGCACCTTCCATGACCGCCGAGGACTACGACATGACAATCTCGCCGTGTGGCGGACCGCGCTAGACGCAGCCCACTACCTTCCTGACCCCGCCACCCGTATCCGCATTCGGCGGCTCCTCGGCCATGCCTACGCCATCGTAGGGCGGCACGAAGACGCGATTGAACACCTGTCCCTGGCTCTCGCTCTGGCTGAACAACACAGTGTCTCTAACGAACAGGCTGATACGAACCGGACACTCGCACGGGCCTGGGGAATGAATGGCAATGATCGCCGAGCCCTGGAACATGCCATAGTCGCTCTTCGCCTCTATCAGATACTCGAACGTCCAGCAGCGGAAGCACAGACACTAAACCTGATGGGCCACTTTGCTGCCAGGCTCGGCGACTACCACCAAGCTCGCGAGAGGTGTCAATCGGCGTTGATTCTCTTCCGCCTCCGCCGGAACTTGTATGGCGAGGCAAATGCCCTGGACAATCTCGGCTACATCGCCCGACAAACTGGGAGCAACAGTCGCGCCCTTGACCACTACCAGGAGGCCCTCGCGCTGCGCCGCGTCCTCGGTCACCTTCCGCAAGCCGCCGACAATCTGGACAGCATAGGACTTTCTCATGTCGCACTTGGCCAACTCGATCAAGCGCGTGCCGTCTGGCTAGAGGCGCTTGAACTGTACCGAGAACAAGGGCGTGACGATGCCGCCGCAAGCGTCCAACAACAACTCGACAACCTCGACGCTGGCAACCAACCCACTCCTCTGTCTGGCGGGCCTTCACGTGCGCGAGACCACAGAACGACTCGACTTCGATGAAAGCCGCCGTCCGTGCTTAGTGGTTGCCATCGGAAGTCCTTCGGGGTATTCGGCGGATCCAGGTTTCCGTTGGGCGTGCGGCCTCGAGGTCCTCGTACCGGGTCTACTCGGCCTCGCGGCCGTGCATCCAGCGGGAAGCTGAGCCGTCGAGACCCCCAAAGGACTTCTGATGGCAACCGCTTAGGAAGCAGACTCCGCTGCGACTTGCGACGGCTCGCGCCATTCCGCGCGAACGACACGAGTCAGGACTCGGGAGCGCTCAGCTCCAACGCCCAGGGCTTTACGAAGCGCCTCGGCCGAGATCGGCCGCTGGCGCAGCTCCCGATGCCGAGCATCCATCTCCCTGGCTCGCTCAACCAAGTCGTCGTCAAGTCCGGCCAGGTTCCAGCCTGATGCCTCCGATGAGACCTCCCGCACCGCGGTCATCGGTGCAATAACAGCAGGAGCTGCGTGCCCTCCCGAAGGTCAGCGAGCGCCTGAAGCAAGCCCGGGCCGACCTCAGAACAACCGATCAGTAGCAACGGCCCCACCGCATCGAATAGGGCCTTACCGATCTCTCCAGCAATCAGGGGCTCGGCCACGTTCAACGCCAGCGTCACTGCGCTCGCGAGAACGAGGAGCCGCCGCGCTGAGCGCTGAACCGCAGGGGCTGTTCCATGCGCCGAGAGGCGGCGGATGGCCACCAGTAACGCCACGACCGTCAGATCCACCGCGGGCGCGACCAAGGGCGCGACCCACACCGGGACACCGAGTCGGAGAGCTAGCGCGAAGACATTACCGAACCCGAAGAGGAACGTCAGCCCGACCACGATCCCCACCATCGTGCTCACCGCCGACACAACCCAGATCGCTCCGATCCCACACCGTCATCGTCCACACCACCCGACAACGCAGGCATCCAAGACGGCTGGACCAAGCGACAGAACCCGGCATCCGCGAGCCCGAGACGAGCCCGAGAGGTTCGAAACAGTCCGACACCAGGCGACATACCCCGACACCTCGGACATGCTGCGACCAGACGAAAAGGTCTTGTCCGACATCATTCGACACCATCCGACATAGAAAGCAGCTCACTCTTAACCAGCTGGTTGCCGACAGCCGATTCGCAGACTGAGGGACTACCTCAAATCGAAGATCATGGTCGTCCATCCTCATGTCTTTCAGCCACCCTGAACTCTCACACCAATTTTCCTGGAGCAGCTCTGGAGCACCGCGTCGATCACAGCTACACCCAACGACGCCGAACCGCATCGAACAGCCCACAGCTACTCCAGCCAACCAGCGGGTTCTCGATAACCGCAGGTCAGCGCCCTGTCCGGACCTGACTGGCAGTGAGGGGGTCAACGATGCTGTTCTCGCAGTTCAGAAGGCTTCCACTGGAGTGACTACAAGAGCGGCACACTGAACGCTGCCACAGCCAGGATCTTCACCGCACCTCGCGTACCCCGCTGGCGACCCCACGTCCGGTTGAGCCACCCGGACGCCGGTATCGCCGCACAAGCGGCACATCAGGGTGACCACTGGGCGGGCGTCAAAATCGACATTAAATCGCACCTAGACCCCAGACACGAAGAAGCCCAGGCCACCTGACCTGGGCTTGTACTCCCCCGCTTGGACTCGAACCAAGAACCCTACGGTTGACAGCTTGAACACCAGCAGTCGCCCCGCGCAGCCTTCCAATTTGGAGGCGGCGCTTCTGGCAGTTCGGGGCCGGTTTTCCCTGCGCGGTTCCGGCACTGCCACGTTAGTGCTTTGTTAGTCGCGCCGGGTGGCGTGCAGTTGCGCGAAGGGCTCTCGGAGGTTGTGGTCGGCGATCTGATCGTCGTCGACATAGAGGCCGCGGAAGATCGCCTGGTTGAGCATGCGGCATTGCTGTTCGCCGCATGCGGCGGTAGAGCTCTTGGGGGTTCTCCAGCAACGCGAGCGCGGCTTCGATGAGTCGGGCACTGTCGGAGAGGTTCTCGGGCGTGGTGGTGAGGCGTTCGGTCAGACGTCGTCGGCGGCGGGCGCCTCGCCCCGGATTTCCTTCAGCCTATCTGTGTCGCTCAGCGCGCGTCGACACGAGCGACGACGGCGAGACCCAGATCGGGCAGCAACCCTTCGGACCCGGAAGTCGAAGCAGTCGCCTGAGCTGCGGGAACGTGCTGTTGCGTCGCTGTTTGAGCAGGCCGGGCTCTGTACGAGCTAGGCGACCTGACCAGTCTGGTCGCCTAGCCCCAGTTAACGAGTCTCTGCCGAACCCGAGGCGTGCCTGGCGTCAATCGCACCAGCGTATACAGGATTGCCCGATCCGCCCACGACGGACACGGCCTACCACCTGCCGCACACGGGCGCAGGCTATCCGCAAGCACCACCGAAGGCGAAGGAGGCGAGATTCCGCGAATCATGCCGCTCGTACCAGTTGAGATCGGCCTGTCCGATCTTGGTGGTGATCGGAAGGAGTGTCTGGATGTCGTGCGTTCCCCCCGCAGGGTCGCGGCCCCAGGAGTACTCGACGGTCAGGTGAGGTGGGTAGGGAGTCACGGGAAGGCCGGGCAGAGATGCGATCAGGCGTTCCAGCGGTTCCAGCGGTTCGGGGGTGAGATACGTGCCACCCTCGGGCGTCAGCTGGGGAGTTGGCCGGAAGGTAAGAGAAATCGGCGATATCCGAGCGAAGTGGCTTGTCAGGACATCGAGCAGGGCGGGATTGAGGGAGTCCTCCTGGATGGCGTCACTCAGGCTGACGTGAGCATGAGTGACGTTCGGGCCTGAGAACATCAGTGAGGGCAAGGCACGCTGCATTCGAGGGCGAATCAGCGGTTCTAAAGCTGGGACTGGGATGACGAGGGCGGCGTGTCCCAAGACTGTTCCTCCGCTGCGGTAAAGGCTTTCACTGACAGGGTGCGCCACACGATGATCGCGGCGATAGCTTGCAGAGCGGCGGCCAACAACCATACCGCGCGAAGGTTCCAGGCCGCAGCGATGAGCCCGCCGGTGAGAGCACCCAAAGGAGTAAGGCCCCATGCCAAGGCTCGGTGACTGGTCAAGACCCTGCCCAAAATCCTCGGCGGGGTAAGACGCTGCCTACTGGCTTGAGAGCAGACATTCCAGACGAGAGTGGTGCCCGCCGAGGCGGCAAGCAGAACGCCGATCAGTAGGGGCCACGGTGGCGCTGTGGCTATGCAGAGCGGAATGACAGCCGTGATGGTTTGCGCGGCCCGCATGGCATTGGGGATGCCGAACCGAGTCACTATCCGGTCCACGACGAACGACGAAGCGAGCCATCCCACGGCCAGGCAAGCCAGCATGAGACCGTAGCCCAACGGTCCCAAAGAGAGGATTTCGGTGATGTATAGGACGAGAACAGCACTCGTCCCACTGGCGGCGAACGAGCCCAGAGCAACCGTAACCGTGATGGAACGCAGCACAGGCGTGGACACGAGGGCGCGCAATCCTTCGGAGATCTCCCGCAAAGGACGGCCGCCGGTCGTACCGATAACGGCCGCCGGGATCGTCTTGGCCAAGGCGATACCAGCGAGTGCACCGACGCACGCGGCCCACGCGGGCAGGCCCGCGGCTAGAGCAAGCAGCAAGCCGGTCAGCGGCGGAACCATGAACTGGACCGCGCCTTGGCCGATCACCTGTAGGCGGGTGTTGGCGGCAATGAATCGTTCCGGCGGCAGCAATTCGGGGACCAGCGCCCCGGTGGCCCCGTCGCCGAGGACCTGTGAAGACGCGACGACGAACGACACCACCAGCAGCAACGGGATCGTCAACCAGGAGCCCGCTGCAGCGAGACCCAAGATCAAAGCCGCGCCGACTTGCAGCGTACACGCCAGTATCAGAACCGTGGTGCGGCGGACACGGTCGATCAACAGGCCGGCGAACAACGACAACAGGAGCCAAGGCGCTTTCGCCGCAGCGTTCACCAGGGAAACCGCGCGCGGGTCGGTCGTCAATGATACAGCTAGCAGCGGCAATGCGGCCAAAAGAAGGCCTTCGCTCGTCGCCATCGCGAGAACGGTGGCTTGAAGACGAATCCAGCGGCTCCGGTTTGAGTCCGGACTTGCTTTGCCCGCAACACTTTTCAGCACCCCAGAATCCCCCCCATGGTGTTGCTTGACCACCTGGGATCTTACAGAAAGTCACACTATGACACAAACGCGTGAAATTCCCCAGCAAGCGGGAAGGGCTTGCGTGGCACTGGTAACGTACGGTGTCGTGTTCACAACAGTCGAGCGAGACCGTGTCCGTGACGAGTTGGTGGCGGCGGCGAAGGCCGAACCAAGGATTACAGCGGCGGGATTCGCCGGATCAAGCGCACACGGCAAAGAAGACCGCTGGTCGGACATCGACTTGGCGCTGCGATTGGCTCCCGACGTCGACTACGACGAATTCGTCGCACACTGGACCGACTTGCTCTACCAGAAGTACAACGCGGTCACCCACCTGGATGTGCAGGCGGGAAACACGCTGTTCAGGGTGTTCTTGCTGCCGGGCACTCTCCAAGTCGATATCGCGTTCTGGCACGACGAAGACTTCGGCGCGACCGGGCCGAAGTTCGAGGTACTTTTCGGCGAAGCGAATGACGTCGAGAAGACGAAGACGCCCTTGGCGAGGGACCTCATCGGTTGGGCTTGGCTCTACGCGCTGCATGCCAGGTCAAGCATCGCCAGGCGGCGAGTCCGGCAGGCGGAGTACATGATCAGCGGAATGCGCGACGAGATTTTCAATCTCGCTTGCCTGCGCCACGATGTGCCTGCCACACAAGGCCGGGGCATTGACGATCTCCCCTCCGAGATGGCCGACCCGATCATGGAAGCGCTGGTGCGCTCACTGGACCCCGCCGAACTGACCCAGGCGTTCACCGCCGCATGCGAGGCTTTGCTGGCCGAGGCCGAGCACGTCGATCCGGAATACGCCGAGCGGCTCGCACCCTCACTCCGCGAGTTGGCCGCCAGCGCAAACCCGTGACCGACGCGGACGTCGCGATCGTAGGTTTCGGGATCATCGGCGCGGTTCTCGCGCGCTGTCTGGCCGATCGGGGTGCTGCCGTGGTCGTTCTCGACGCCGGCTCTCCGATGACCAGCCGCGCAGGCTCGCATCTGCGCAACCTTCCGATTTCCCCGGCGGATCCAGGCTACCTCAACGACCTCGTCAGCGTTCATCTGCGAAGAGCCACCGTCGGTTCTGCACCGACGTCGGCCATGGCGGCCGCGAGGACGACAAACCTGCTGGGCGGCATGGGCGTCCTCTGGAATTGCGTAGTCCCGCGCCTGGTCACCCAAGAACGGTGGCCAGGCATCGCCGACGGCGAATGGGACCGTCTGCATCGTCGAGCCGAAGACCTGCTGCGGGTCGCCCCGAGCCCGACCGGCCAACGGCAAAGCTCGGTGATCTCGGCTCTTGGAGGAGCCGAGCCCGCACCGATCGCCTTCGACGGTCTACAGTGGACCGGGCCGGCCGAAATCGCCCCCGACGTAGAGGTCGTACCCCATCGCGCGGTCCGCAAGCTGATCCGCCGGGGCGACCGTGTCATCGCAGCCGAGACCGTCGACATCGCCACAAGCAAGCCGCACACGGTCACCGCGGACAACTTCGTCATAGCGGCAGGAGGACTGCGCACCCCTGCATTGCTGTGGACATCCGGAATCGGGAGGGGCCTGCCCGTCGGCCATTACCTCACCGACCATCCTCTTTCGTACGCCCAAGTCATGCTCGACGACTTCCCCGCCGGCGACCCCGATCCGGTCGCGATCGTCCCGATGAGCGACGACCATCCGTTTCACGGCGTGCTACTCACCGATTCCCACGGCTCGCCTCTGCTCGAGGGGATCGACGAACGCAGGGTTCTTTCCCTGTACTGGTACACCGCGACAGAGCAACGACGGGACAACCGGCTCGTATTCACCGAAGCACCGACCGATCTTTTCGGACTGCCCCGGCCCACGTTCGAGTACACCTTCACCGCGCACGACGAGGCAAAGCGTGCGGACACTCTGGCCGCTGTCACGGCTGCCGGCAAGCAGATCGGCGCTTTCGTCCCGACCGGCAAACCCCGGAGGCTCACCGCGGGCAACTCGATGCACGTCATGGGTACCACCCGGATCGGTACCGATGGAATCGACAGTGTCACCGACGGCTACGGCCTGGTATGGGGAATGGAAAACCTCTATCTCGGAGGCACTGGGCTCATCCCGACGGCCACCGCCACCAACCCGACCCTGGCCGCAGCAGCCATCGCCGTACGGACGGCCGAACATCTCGGCTGAACAGATCAGGCATCTTGTGACCGCCCGTCCCAAACCGGTGGTCCGGTCGGGCGGGCCAAGATGCCGTCATTTGCCATGGAACCCGCGGCGCTCGGTGCACAAATCGACCAGCTCACCGAATTTGCAGGTCATGAGTTCGATCATGGTCGGGCGGAAGTCCCATGCCAGTTCGACCCTGTTGGCCAGCATCGTCGCGATCAGCGAGTTGCCACCGATGTCGAGGAGCAGGTCATCCTGCCCGACTTCCTCGATGCCGATGAGTTCTTGTACGTACCCGCCAAGGATGTCACGGGTGTCGTTCGCTGTCGTACTGTCGCTCATCGTTCGTCCGCCTTCCACAGAACCGGGCACACCGCGGGGTCGGCGTAATCCGGGTCGCCGTTGTCGTCCTTGCGGCAGAGAAAGTCGTTGAGGTGGACCAAGCGCTTCCCGTTCCCGTCAAGGACGGAGGTGTAGCGGTTGGACTCGTCCTGCATGTGGACCGCGAGAGCCACCCTGGGCCGGTCCGAATTGTTGGGCCTGCTGCCGTGGATCGTGCGGCAGTGATGGAAACTGACCTGACCGGCGTCCAGCACCAGCGGAACCTCGGTGAGCGGCTCGGCTCCGCGCTGGATCTTCGCCGCCACGCCTGCGAGGTCCGGCTCGTGGAAGAACTCCAGGCGGTCGTTGCCTCCCCACCGATGGCTGCGGTCCAGGACCGTCATCGGGCCCATGTCGGAAGTGACAGGCTGGAACGGTACCCATGCCGTAATCAGGTTCCTTGACGAACAGGTCTTCCAGTAGGCGATATCCGTGTGCCAGCCGACGGTCGCGACCGAGTCGGAAACCTGCGGCGGCTTGTAGACGAGCTGATCGTGGAACAAGCGGACCTCCGCCGTGCGCGCCAGGATCGCCGCGCTGAGCGCGACCAGTGGATGCTCGACCACCATACGCAGTTGCTCGATCTGCAGCGATACGTAGTCGTTCTGGCGTAGCACGTTTCCACGGCTGCTGTTCCAGTCGGTGCCGGCCTCGAACAACAGGACGGCATCACGCTCGCCGCTGTAATAGCGGTCGACACCGAACCTGGCGTCGTCGATGACTTCGTCTTCGACGATGCGCGGCGAGATCCACCAGCCGTGCTCTTCATAAAATCGGATGTCGTGCTCCGACGGCAGCAGCTCGAGCTGCTCCTGGGTGAGGTTCACGGTGCGCCCCCTTCCCACCGCGGGCGGTGCCACACGCCGACGGGACTGATCGCGTCGACCGGACCGATCTCGGTCATTCTCTTCAATCTCCCCGACGGACCGAACCCACCCGCCGGGGCCGGGGCCGGGTCGGGAACAGGGTTGGGGAGCTCGAGTTCGGGTGCGACCGACTCGGGCGCGTCGCACAACGCCACGAGTATCTCGACATAGGCGCGGATCGCAGCGCGGATCGACTCGTCGTCGAACGAGGTCGCGGAGTAGAGCACCGAGAGGGTGAGGTGCGTGCCGGTCTCGCGGACGAAGTACGTCAGGTCGGCCGATGTGGCGGCGGGGATCGTGCTCACGTCGCGGCCGTCATCGATGTACAGGCCGGTCACGGCGCATCCGGCCAGGGCCAAGCCCTCCATCGGGTATCGGTCCATCTGAAACATCACCGCGGGCGCGGCGGCCCAGCCGTACTCGCGCTCGACCTGGCCCGCCAGTATCGCGTACGGCAGTCGCTGGCGGTCGAGCGCGGACAGCGTGCGCTCCGCCGTGCGCATCAGGCATTCCAGCAGCGACAAGGCCCCGTCGAGGTCGGTGTTGAGCAACAGCGGGTTGTAATGAGCGCCGAGTACCTCCGCGCTGTCGGCGGTCGGGCGGCTCGCCGCCAAGGTGCCGACCACGACGTTCGCGCATTTCGACCAACGCTCGATCAGCACTTCGAACGCGGTCAGCAGCACGACGAACACCGATACCCGCATCTGTTTGGCCAGCGCGGTCAACTCGGCGGTCAACTGGCGCGGCAGTGCCTCGACCTGTCTACGGACTTCACCCACCGTTCGGTGAACGCCGAGCAGCGCGGGCCGCTCCGTCGCCCCGCGCAGCCGGTCTTTCCACCAGTTCAGCTCCACGTCGACGGCCGGTCCGCTCAGCCACTCCCGCTGACGCCGTGCCTGTTCCAGACACTCGGTCCGGGGTGGGTTCGGCCTGAAGGGTTCGCCACGCACAGTCGACGCGTAGCAGCGAGTGAGATGCTCTCGCAGCACGAAGATCGACCAGCCGTCACCCACGATATGGTGCAGCGACAGCAGTAGAATGTGCCTGCCCGGCCCGAGATGGAGCAGGGAAGCCCGGATCGGCGCTCCGGCCGTGAGATCGAACGGCTTAACGCGATCCTCGCGGATGAGCCGCACCGCCTCGGGCTCGTCGGCGGAGCGCGGCGTCAGCTCAACGGCAGCCAGCGCGACTTCGGCCGGGCCGACCTGGGCGACGACGTTGTCCCCGACCTTGCGGTAGACCGTCCGCAGTGGCTCGTGCGTGCGCACCAGACTCCGGAACGCCTCGGCGAGCGCGGCGACATCGAGCGGGCCGTCCACCGCGATCGCATAGCTCAGATTGAGCGCTCCGGGGTCGGGTTCACGTTGGTGCAGCTCCCACATCTGTTGCTGTGCCACGGTGAGCGGCCCTCGCCGGGCAGGGGCGGGCGCGGGCGACCGTGTCGTGCTGTTCACGGGCGCACCGCGTAGACGAAGTGCACGACGGTACCGGCGTGCAGCGGATTCTGCTCCACTTCGACATGGAAGCCCTTGGACTTCAACAACGTGACGATCCGGTCGAGTCGCCCCGCCAGGTCATGTGCCTCTACGACGACCTGGTCGATCTTGCCCCAGTCCTCGTCCGCGACGCCCTCGAGTACCTCCAGCTCAGCCTTTTGCACGTCGATCTTGAGCAGGTCGACATGCTCGATCCCGGATTCGGCGAGAGCCGTGCTGAGCGTTTTGCGCGCACAGGTGTACGTCACGGCCGCCAGGCGCTCGTCCAGATACTGATGTGACCCGGCCAGCCGCGCGCCCTCGCCACCGCCGTTCAGATGAGCACTGTTGCCGAGGATCGCCGACAACAGTGCTCGCTCCTGGGCGTCGTCCGGATGGAACGACGACATACCGGTGAGATCGGGATAGTAGGTGAACCGGGCGGAGTCCGCCTTTGCTCCGAGCGCGAACGCATGGAGCTCGACGCCGTCCAGCTCGCCGGTGGTACGCCGCAGCGCATCGAACAGCGGCGGGCACGGCTCGAACGCCAGCACCCGCAGCGCGGGCGACTTCGACTTCGCGTACAACGTGAACAGGCCGATGTGCGCCCCGACGTCGATCACCACGCCGGTTTCCGGGTACCGCACGCCACCCCGGTCGTAGGTCCTGTGCTCGAAGACGTCTTGGTACAGGTACTCGGTTTCGGAGGGTTGCGGCGAGTACACCTTCAGCCCACCGGGTAGCTCGACCGCTTGAACCGTGGCGTTTCCGGACGGAGCCTCGGCGGGATTCCGGTCGTCCGCCTCGTCGCGCCCACGGGCAGCGTCGATCTCGACGGCCAAGGCCGCGACCGTCGTGCCACGCAACAGAGTGCGAAGCGGGAGCGAGATCGAGAACAGCTCGTTGAGCTGCGCGACGACGTGGATGCCGACGAGTGAATGCCCACCCAGCTCGATGAAGTCCGAGTCCCGGCCGACGCTGTCGAGCCCGAGTGCCGTCGCCCAGACCTTGGCGACGGTCTCCTCGGTGTCGCCCTCCGCGACGGCCGTCGCGGAGGCGGCGGCGCGCGGCAGGGGTGGCAGCTCGCGCCGGTTCACCTTTCCGGTCAGGGTGAGCGGCAGGGCGTCGGTGAACACGAACCCCGATCTCGCCGGGACCATGTGTCCGGGCAGGTCCTCCAGCATGCGGCGGCGCAAATCGACGGGGTCCAGCTCGTGGTCGGCGACGACGAACGCGGCCAGCTGCTTGCCCAGCGCTTCGGTCTCGTGCACCACGGCCGCCGCCATCCGCACGCCCGGCTGCCTGGCCAGTACCGTCTCGACCTCGCCGAGCTCGATCCGATAACCGCGGATCTTGACCTGGTCGTCGTAGCGGCCGAGAAACTCGATTTCGCCGTCCTCGGTGAACCGTCCGCAGTCCCCCGTGCGGTAGAGCCGCTCGCCCTCGGTGCCGAACGGGTCAGGAATGAACCGCCCGGCGTGCGCCTCCTCGTCCAGGTAGCCCTCGGCCGGGCCGATGCCCGCGACGTGGATCTCGCCGGGTACGCCGGGCGGTACCGGCCGCGACCACGGGTCCAGAACGTGCACGCGCACGTTGCGCACCGGCTTGCCGATCGGTGGCGCGGCAGGCCACCGCATGCTCGGCCCAGTGAGCTCGAACGCGGTCACGACGTGGGTCTCCGTCGGCCCGTACTGGTTGTCTAGCGAGCAATCGAGCTGGTGGAACAGGCGGCGGATCGGCATCGAGATGTGCAACTGCTCGCCTGCCACGACGATCTCGCGCAGCGAGCTCATCGCTCGCTGTTCCAGGGTCGCCGTCACCGCCATCTGGTTCAGCGCCACCGGAGGCAGGAACAGCCTGGCGATGCCGTAGCGCTCGACGTGCTCGGGCAGCAGCGAGACGTCGTCCCGGACCTCGTCCGACGCGACGACGAGGCTGCCGCCGAAGCCGAGTGTCGAGAAGATCTCTTGGAAGCTGACGTCGAAGCCGATCGACGTGCGCTGCAGCGTTCGCCTACCGGCTGGGTCCTCTCCCCGCTCGCGCTGCCAGCGCACCAGGTCGACGAGCCGCCGATGCTCCACGACCGTCCCCTTCGGACGGCCGGTCGACCCAGACGTGAACAACACGTACAGCGGATCGGCGGCGGTGACGCCCGAATCGGGGTCGGTCTCGTCGGCGTCGGCGATCCGCTCGGCGTCGCGGTCGATACTGACCACCTCCGGGCCCGGTGCGCCGAACCGGTCCGACAGCGACGAATCGGTGACCACTAGCGCCATCCCGGAGTCCTCGACCGTCATCCGGTTCCGCGAGTCGGGAAACGTCGGCACGATCGGCACCACCGCGGCGCCGGACTTGAGCACGCCGAGCGTGCTGATGGTCAGCTCGGGCGTTGCTGGAACGCACAGGCCGACGCGCGTGCCAGGCCCGGCGCCCAGCGATCGCAGATGGTTGGCCAGCCGGTTAGCACGCGCGTTCAGCTCGCCGTAGCTGATCACCTGGTCGCCGTAGACGAGCGCTTCCCGATCGGGTCGCGCCCGCGCCTCGAACTCGAAAAGCCGGTGCAGGGTTACTCCGTCGGACTCCCTGTGTTCGCCCTGTCCCCAGGCGGACAACGCCGTACGATCTTCGTCGAGCAGGTAGTCCACCGCACGGACCGACGTTCCCAGCGCGGAACGGCCTTGTTCGGCGAAAGCGAGGACATGTCCGCCGAACCGGGCGATCGTCGCCTCGGTGTGCACGTTGGCGTTGTACTCCAGTTCCAGCGCGTCGGCGGCGACCATCACCGTGACGTCGTTGCGCAGATCGGAGATCGTGCTGTGCCGACCCTCGACACGCAGGACGACGGAGAACAGCGGATGCCGGTCGGTGACCTCCTCGACGCCGAGCGCCGCCCACAGCTCGTCGATCGTGAAATCCGTCCTCGACTCACTCTCGGCGATCACCTCGGCCGCGCCGTCGACTAGCTGGCCGAACGGCGTCGCCGGGTCGACCTCGAGCAGCATCGGCAGTGCGGTGTCGACCTCGCCGGTTCCGGAAGGCGGCGACCCGACGACGATCCCTTCCACCTCGGCGCCGCCCCGGTACCGATGCAGCACGGCGGCCGTCGCGGCAAGGAACACCGCGTGCGTCTCGGCGGCGGGGACCACCACGTTCGAAGGCAGCCGTACGGTCATGCTCTTGCGGCGGTACACGCTGCTCCGCTTGCGAAACAGCGGCGGACCGGCCTCCGCTCCCCTGCGGACCAGCCGCTCGGCCCACCAGGCGTTGTCGCCGCGCAATAGCGTGCTCGTCGTCTCGGTCAAGGCGCAATTCCTTTCAAACGGGCCAGAGAACCGGGCAGATGTCTGGGTCGGCGTAGTCAGGCAACCCCGCGTCGTCCTTGCGGCACAACAGATCATTGATGTGCACGGTCCGGTTCCTGGACGAGTCGGTGTGCGGCACGTAGCGGTTGGCCCGGTCCTGGAAGTGCAGCGCCAGCGCCACCCGGTCTCGAGAGCTGCGGTTGGCGTCACTGCCGTGGATCGTGCGGCAATGGTGGAAGCTGACCTGTCCCCGTTTGATCCGCAGCGGCACCTTGTGCACCGGTGCCGCGCCCGCGAAGGACCGCTCCAGCTCCGTCATGTCGTGCTCGGTGAAGGTGCGCATCCACTCTGTGTCGTCGCGACGGTGACTACCGTCCACAAAGGAGATCGCCCCGATGTCGTCGTCGCAATCCTGGAAGGGAATCCAGGCGGTGAGCATGTCCCGCGAGGAGCAGGTCTGCCAGTAAGCCGCGTCCACGTGCCAACCCACGGTCGATTCGCTCGGAGCCATCCCGGCCGGCTTGCAGATCAGTTGGTCGTGGAAAAGCCGGATCTGGTCGGTCCCGGCAAGCCGCGCCGCGATCCCGGCGATCACCGGCAGGTCGACCAGCTGACGGAGATCGTCGTTCTGCAGCGACACGTAATCGTTGAGACGGATGACATCGCCGTGCTGCGGCCGCCAATCCAGATATCCGCCGGTGATCAGCAGTTCATGGTCACGCTCGCCCGCGTAGTGCCGCTCAGCTCCCAGCTGCGCGGTCTCCAGCACTTCGTCGGGGATGACCACGTCGCTGGTCCACCAGCCATGCTCGGCATAAAAGGCGACATCCTCCGCAGTGGGCAGCAGATCGCCGGTCGCCGTCGTCGGTGTCATCGGGCCTCCTCAATCGGCGCGCGGAACTCCATGGCGGTGATCGGCGCGCCGAACGGGACGTTGGGATAGACGTTCAGTTCGGTCGGTACCCGCACGTGCAGCAAAGCGGGTTCCCTATCGTCCCGCCACAACCAGCGCAGAGCGTCGTCCACCACGTCCGGCTCGGACACCGACGCGGCGGACATCCCGTAGGCCTCAGCCACCTTGACGAAATCGGGCGCGTCGTAGCCGTGAACGGCCGAGGGATACCTGCCGTCGAAAACCGCCTCTTGCAGTTGACGGACCGATCCGTGGCAGCCGTTGTCGACGACCACGATCTTCACCGGCAGGTGGTTGCGCATCACTGTCTGCAGTTCCTGGATGTTGAACTGGAACGCGCCGTCGCCGACGAACAGAACGACCGGGCGGTTCGTGGCCTCGGCGACACCGATCGCGGCAGGGAACGCCCAGCCGCACGGCCCCATCCCGAGCGCGGGCATGAACCGCTGCCCCTCCGCCGGCTGGATCGACTGGCAGGCCCACCACAGGTGCTGCCCGTCGTCGACGACGATCGCCGCGGCGCCTGCCGACGCGGCGGAGAGCCGGCGCACAAGTGAATTCGGGTTGATGCCCGGAGAATCGGGCAGCTCGGCGGTATCCGGCCAAGCGGCGCCGAGCCCGGCCAGGTGCTCCGCCCACGCCGTCCGGTCAGGGAACCGCCGTTCACGGGCCACGGGCACCGCCGCGTCGAGGAACGCGCCCAGGTCGGCCGTGATCGTCCGGGCGCCGCGGACCCGCCGCATCTCCCCAGGGTCGCAGTCGACCTGGAACGTGGTGCGGCCGCGGCCCCAAGCGGTGACGTCCGCCCCGATCGTGCCGAAGTCGAGCCTGGTGCCCAGCGCGACGACCAAGTCCGCCTCCGCGACAGCGTGGTTGACCCAGCGGTTGCCGTACATACCGATCATGCCCAGCCGCAGCGGGTGGGCCGCGGGGAGCACGTCGAGCGCCATCACCGACGCGGCGACCGGCACGGCGAGCTCCTCGATGAAGGTCCTGGTCCGACCAGCCGCCCGCGCGGCGTGGGCCCCGCCGCCTATCAGCAAGAGAGGCCGTTGCGCGGAGGCGACGGCGTCCAGCATTTCGTCGATGGCCTCGGCCTCCGTGAACTCCGGTGGCCGCGGCACGGACGGGTTCGGCTCGGCGTCGGCGAGGACGGGCATGGTCTGCACGTCCGCCGGGAGCTCCACCAGCACCGGCCCTGGGCGCCCGCTCGCGGCCAGCGTCATCGCGCGGTCCAGCAACTCCGGCAGCTGTGCGCCGGACCGCGCCCGCCAGGCCGCCTTGGTCACCGGCTCGGCCATCGACAGCACGTCGCACTCCTGAAAACCGAACTGGCGCACAGGCCTGTCGCCCTTGAGCAGGTAGCTTTGGACCTGGCCGACCAGGAACACCGCGGGGACGGAGTCGAGGTAGGCACTGCCGATTGCCGTCAGCATGTTGGTCGCCCCCGGCCCCGCGGTCGCGATCGCCACCGCAGGCGCTCCGGTGTACCGACCGACGCCGTCCGCGGCGAAGGCGACAGCCTGTTCGTGGTGCATGGTGACGATCCGCACCCCTCCGTCGCGGTGGATGGCGTCGAGCAGGGCGGCGATCATTCCACCGGGCAGGGTGAAGATCTGGGAGATCTCGTTGGCGCGGAGCCAGCTGACGACGTAATCGCTGACCGTCCGGGCTGTCGTCCCGGTCTTTGTGGGTGGGGCGTCGATCATAAGCACGGTCTCCTCAGGTCTTCTCTAGCCGGACAGCCGCTGTGCGAGCTCCGCCGAGGCGGGGACCGTCGGATCGACCCGGCACGACAATGAGCTGTAGTGGGCCGCCCGCTCGCGATCCCCCAGTTCGTCGTGGATCCACGCCAGGTAATAGGCGGCGCGGGCGACCGGTAGACCGCCGAGCGGGATCGCCCGCGCGAACGCCTCCGCCGCCTCCCCAAGCCGGCGGGCGGCGAGGAGCGCCTGCCCGCGCGCGGCCCAGGTCCGTTGATCGTTGGGGCTCAGTTCCACCAGCCGCGCGGTCGCTTCGACAGCCTGCTCTTCGTCACCCGAGCGCAGATGCGTCTTGGCGATCGTCTCGTAGAGCGGAAAAGCGTGGTCAATCCATGCCAGCTCACGCAGCGGACCGGTCACTTCCGCCTCGGCCGTCTTTTGGTGTGCCTCGGCCAGTTCCAGTGCCCGGAGCGCGCCGTCGACGTCGCCGCGCACGAACGGGACGTACGCAGTCGCACGGTGGACCGTCTGCGCGGCGAGGTTCTCGGCGAACGGATCGGCCTCCCACTCGCCGGAGGCCGCGAGTGCCAGCTCGGCGGCCTCGTGGAGGGCAGGCGTATCGGCGCCACGCCGTCCATTGCGCACGACCACGTAGTTGGCCGCGATCATCCTCACTCTGGCGCCGTGCGACCGGTCACGGGCGAGCTCCAGTGCCCGGCGCTCCAGCACCGCCGGATCATGACGACGGCGCACGAAAACGGTCAGCTCCGCGATCGCGCACTCTCGGCTGAACTCGTGTGCCGTTGGATCGGCCGCGTCCATTCCGAGCACCCGCGCCGCTTCCTTGGGATACCCCAGTCTCAGCATCAAGTCGCTCGCGTTCGCGCGCTCCGGCGGCTCGAGTTCGGCGGGGTCGGCGACCAGTTCGGCCACCCGGCGCCACAGATCGCCGGCCAGGTCGCCGGGAAAGTCGGCCATCGTGTCGCTCAGCGCGTCGACTCGGTTGTGCGAAGCGACTGCGAGCACCCGTAAGATCGGCGGTGGATTGGTGTTGAAATGCGGCAACTCCACCGATCTCCCGGCGACGTACCGCGCACGGGCGTGGGTCGACTCGGCGTGCTTCGCCGAGGCCGGGCCAGGGTCGGCCAATCCTCGATATACCCCGCAAGCCACCGGGACTCCAGCGGTGGTCAACGCACGCAGGCGCGCGGCCAGCGGTTTAGAGCCCGCAGGAGGCCGGTATGCCGGTGGTCCAGTGATCACGAGAACTCCCAGGTTCCAACCGTTTGGTTCCACAGCGCGGCCCATTCATCCGGTGCACCGCCTTGACCGGGGGCGCCACCTGCGCGGATGACGCCCCCGTGCGCGTCAGCGGTGCTGCCACTCGCCGAGGGTCTCGAACTCGAACTCCTCGGCTACCATCTCGATGCTCTCCATGACTTTCACCCCCTTCCTCCATTGTGGACTATTTGACGGACAGACGTGTCCGCCACGAATTCAGGGAGGATGAGCGAATAGATTCGTTGCCCCAGTGCGAACTTGAGTCAATATTCGACCGTACACACGACATACGATCACGACAAGTGGTCATTCGAGAACTACGAGATCTACTGTAGACAAAGACAGGTATGAGTCGATTATGGATCCGCGAGCTGATCGAGAATCCGGAATTCGTATCATGATCACTCAACGTCATAACACTGCTCAGCTAGACCCGGACGGCTCATTGACGGACCTGACATTGCCTGATTCAGTGAATCGGGGGCTTCGCGAGTACATCTTCGCAAAAACACACCGCGCTCAGGACGGTCACGAAGGGAGGCGTCGCGATCCACGATGGCCGACGTACCGAAGACCGCACGCTCCAGCGCCGCGGGCGAGCGGGTATACCCAGCGAGCCAAGGACAACTGCGCTTTGCCGAGGGCGACGCCCAGCTTGGCAACCGCTCGGTTCTGAACGTCGCGCTGCGCATCAGCATCGCGGGTCCGCTCGACCCGGCCGCGCTGGCTACCGCAGTATCGGTTCTCGTCGAGCGCAGACATGTGCTCAGGACACGATTCCGCCGCGACGGCACCGGGTTCAGCCAGCAGGTCATGCCTGCCGTGCCGGTGGAACTGCCGGTCACCGATCTCCCGACGGACGACGGCGCAGTGTCCGTGTGGTGCGAACGACAGGCCATGGAACCGTTCGACCTGCACCATGGGAAAGTCGCGCGATTCGCGCTGGCCCGTGCGGGCGCGGATCGGTGGGTACTGATGTTCGTGCAGCACCACATCGTCACGGACGCGATGTCACTGAGCATCCTCATGGCGGACCTGGCCGAAGGCTACCGAGCCGCGGTTTTAGGCGTCGCCGAAAACCGCGGGCAACCTGTGCAGCTGGCGGAGTTCGTCAGGTGGGAACAGGAGCATTTGGCCAGCGAGGAGGGGCGGAGGTCCATCGAGTTCTGGCGCACGGAACTCGATGGCGCGGAACTGTCGATACCGTTGCCGGGCGACCGGCCTCGCCCAGCTGTGCTGAGCGGGCATGGGACTTTACAACCCTTCGACGTCGACACGAACCTTGCGCGCGAGCTCACCCGCTGGGCCGAAGCGCACCACGTCACGCTCTACGCGGTGCTGTTGACAGCTTTCGGCCAGCTGTTGCGCGGCCTTGTGAACCGGAACGAGGTGGTGGTGGTCGGCGCGTTCCCGAATCGAACCCGACAGCAGTTCGAGGACCTCGCCGGCCCGCTCACCAACTCATTGGCACTGCGCCTGCCTGGCCATCCGGACCACACCATCGGCGAAACCGTTCTGGGCGTAGCACGTCACCTATGGACGCTGGCAGACCATGTCACCGTGCCGTTCTCGGTCGTGCTCAACGAGGCAGACGTCCTCACGAGGCCGGGGGCGGACCAATTCCCGCAGGTGTGGTTCTCCCTCCACCCCGATCCGGGACGACGGCTGGCCCTACCAGGTCTGCGGGCCACCGCCGAAGAGATCGCCATCCCCGGTGTGCGTTCCGATCTCGGTGTCCTGGCGATACCCGACGTGAAAGGCATCCGACTATGGACCGAAGCAGCGCACTACATCGCGCCGCAGACCGTCTCACGCTGGATGACCGACTACGAGCGTCTGCTGCGACAGTTGGTCGACCACCCCGCCACACAGCTGCGCGAATGGTGACAACGCCGGAGGACCACGATCACGAGAGGGGCGTGACATGCACGTCGGCTTCGAGGCGGCCTTTCAGCACAGAGGCAGCTATCCTGATGCGGACTTCATGCGCAAGGAACTGCACGCCTGCGTCCAAGCCGAGACACTCGGCTTCGACTCCATCTGGCTGACCGAGCACCACTTCAGTAACTACGGCCTAATCGCCGACCCGCTCCAAGCCTTGTCTTATCTGGCCGCGCGCACGAGCCGTGTTCGCCTCGGCACTGCGGTTCTCGTGCTTCCATGGCACGATCCGGTCCGGCTTGCCGAACAAATCATCCTTGCCGATCACTTGTCCGGCGGGCGGCTCGTTCTCGGCCTGGGCCGGGGGTTGGCCAAGGACGAGTTCGAAGGCTTTCGCGTGCCGCTCGACGAGTCCCGTGCCCGTTTCGCCGAATGCGCCGAGTTGGTGCTGCCTGCGCTTGAAACCGGTTTTATCGAAGGTGGCGAGACAACTCGCCAGCCTCGGCGCGAACTGCGGCCAAGGCCGCTGAAGTCTTTCCAGGGAAGGGTGTTCAGCGCGTCGGTGTCGCCGGAATCCAGTCCGCTGGTCGCCAAGATGGGATTGGGCATGATGCTCATCATCTTCAAACCCCTTCACCTCATGGAGCAGGATGTCCAGCGTTACCGCGGCACCTGGTCGGACCTGCACGGCATGGCCAGCGAACCACCCGGCCCGCTGCTGTCCGTCGTCGTGGTAGTCGACAAAAGCACCGACCGGGCGTTGGAGATTGCCAAAAAGCACAACGACCGAAGTCATGACGTCGCGGTGGCACACTACGGGATGGCGGACAAGGACTTTGGCAGGACGGAAGGATACGAGTTCTACCAAAGCATGCGGCCTGTGGCACGTACCGACCTCGACCTGACTCCCAGCACCGTTGTGCACGGCACACCGGATCAAGTGCTAGAACAGTTGGAGACCTTGCACCGCACGTTCGACCTTCAGGGCCTTCTGACGATCTTCCACGGCATTCCGGACCAAGACGGTCACGACAGCCTGCACACCTTCGCCGAATATTGCCTGCCCGAACTCAAGAGTTGGCCAGCGGAATCCACCTTTTGACACCCCTGCGGCCATGTCAGCACCACCGCGACATCCCACAGCGGGATCAAATGCCTCCCGGTCGGGAGCTTCGGCGAACGTTGGCGACGCTCCAGCGGCGCCTGGCGACCGGGGTCTCGTGCACGGCACCGGCTGGACTGCCACACCGTTTCAGCCAAGTCCGTCAAGGGAGGTCCAGTGGTACGACGAGGTCGGCGTCGTGGCGCATGCGCCAGTCGAGATGACACCGGCCACAGAACGGATCCCTGCACTGTTCGCCCAGCGCAGGTACGTCGTGACCGACTTCAGTACCGATTTCACGCGCGCACGGCCCCAGGTAAGCCGGACGCCCAGGCCGAGGGGTCAGGCGGTGGGCCTTCGGGCGATGTCGACGACGTACGCCGCGCGGCAGGCTCACGCTTCGGAGCTCCAGTCGGCCGCGACGATATCGCTGAGGCCGAGCAGGTGGCTCGGGACCGCCGGTCGGCAGCTGCGCGGAGGGTTCATCATCGCGGCGTTGCGGGCCGGGCGGGTCAGATGCCCAACGGCCGGAGGCGCTGCAGGAGTGCACTTTCGGTGACAGGTTGTCCGGGCGCCATCGGAATCAGCGGCCTGACCGCCTCACACCGCCAGAACGCGACGGTCATCCCACGAGAGCCCGCCCTTATCCTTCGCCCAGGCGAGTCCACGTACCCCTGCCGGATTCAGGATCTCCTGCCGCATCCTGACGGGGATGGTGAAACCGGGTGACCTGTCAGGTCCGGTTACGACAGTCCTGCCAGGCTGGGACTCCGCACTTTTGAGCAGGCCGCAGCCGCGCATGCGTTCCACGCTCGACGGAGCGCGGCGTCAACGGTTCCGGGGTCAAGGCCAGCTGGTTTCGCCTCAAGGGTGACGTACCCTAACACCAGCCAATGGTTGGAGGAGAGCCGGGTGTCGTACTTCTGCCACTCCGGTGACCGAATGCGGCCCAGTTCTAGCGCGACCCCGACATCGGCCGCGCGAGGCTCGAAGGTGCTCGGACAGAAACAGCTGTGTGTTACGTAGGCCCCCAGAGGTACTGGCCGCTCATCGGCATGAGCGCACGCTGTAGACAACGGCATGCACGGGCAGACTGAAAATTGCGAGCAGTGGTCCGCCGACGCCCACAGACAGCCAAGTAGCGCGTCCACGGCGAAAGCAATCACCCACGGCTACTACTGGCAGTCCGACTCTCACACCAATTTCCTAGAGCAAATCTGGAACACGCGTCGGTTATAGCAGCACCCAACGCTACCGGACGTCATCGAACAACGCGCAACTGCGCCAGCCGACCAGCGGGTCCTCGATAACCTCACGTCAGCGCCTTGCCTGAACCTGACTGGCGGGGAGCGAGGGATCAGGATTACTGTTTTCTCAGGTCAGAAAGCTTCGATTTGAACGACTCCGCTCCCCCGAAGAGATCCATACTCTGTAGCCAGCTGTCCGAGATCAGCACACTGAGTGTTGCCGCAGCCACGATCGCCACCACGCCTCGCACGCTCCTTCCGGAGGCCCAACGTCCAGTCTGCCCCACCCTGCGGCCAACGTGGCTGCATCAGCGGCACATCAGGGCAGACAAAGGGCAGGCGTCAAAATCGACACTAAATCGCCCCGAGCCCAGATACAAAGAAGGCCCAGGTCGTTGACTCGGGTCTTGTGCTCCCCCGATTGGACCCGAATCAAGAACCCTCCGGTTGACTGGCCCAGTCGGTACCTGGTCTCCGCCCGACGCCGGCTTGTTCGAAGCCAAAGCGGACCACGAGTACACCCAACACCCCAAACAGATCGAACTCGCAAACACCAACACAACGCCGAGCTCATGACTCCATCGGGTACGCCACGCTCTACGTCAAGTTCACCGCCTGACATGACCGCGTCGGTTCCAAAATGCGCAGTGCGAGGCTGAAACCGTGGACGCCACTGGCCTTCTGCTCGGGAACACGGATCACGCCCAGCCGACCTGCGACCACACTCAGCTTGTCCAGCTGTGGAAGCAAAGAACTCCGGACCTGCCGAAGTCCCCACCGCAGCGATTGTGACGAGGAAACAGAAAGGCTGCTACGCCACCAACCGGCCCCGCAGAGCACACCGGAGCAAACGGAGACATAACGGAGCCCAGCCACGATCGACGCCAAGGCGAGATCGCCGCCGAAGGACCAACGTTCCTGCAGGTCGGCGGCGATGTTGATGTTGTGGGCCGGGTCGGGCTCGAACCGACGGCCAAGGGATTATGAGTCCCCTGCTCTAACCAACTGAGCTACCGGCCCCAAGGGTGCCCTGACACCTCCGCGGGAGCCGCCCCAGCCCCGAACAGCGGGTTTGCGAACGCACAGAAGTCCCAGTTCGCTCCAAGTTATCACAGCGCTCACCTGCCACGATCGCCTAGGCCAAACAGCTGGTTTCCGGCACGGAACAAAGGCCGCTCGTCTAAGTTGCAGAGACCAACGCCGAGCGGCTCACGTTCGGGGCACGCTGACCATCGGGACGGGCCTGGACCATCGCGCCCGCCGGGCAGGGAGGCGCTCGTGGCGAGTTCGGTCGCCATCGGGCTCGGTCTCGTGGCCGCCGTCGGCGTGGCGTTGTCACTGAGGGCGAGCTTCCGGGTACTGCGGCGGGCCAGTGGCCGTATCGACGCGATCTTCGCCGAAGAGCTGGACGACCGGCCGCCGACGCACCCTTGAAGTCCTTTTTGGACGGTCAGCCGAGCGGTGTGGGCTCGGGTGTCGTAGCAGTCGGCAGTGTGGTCTTCGTCGGCGTGGTTTTCGTCGGCGTCGCGGTCGGCTTCGGCGCACCGCCGTAGGCCGCATAGCTGAACCAGATCGTCCCTCCCGCCTTCGGCGTGGTCTGGTTGAACATCGCCCGCACCTGGAACGTGGTCGCCGTGTACGAGCCCTGCACCGTGTTCAGCATGTACGCGTTGAACTGCCCCGGCGTGTTCGGCGACACGACCACCACCGCCGGGACCGCGCCCAGCGCGTGCGGCACGGTGCAGAGCCCGGCACCGTCGGTCACGCACGACGTCTCGGCAGCCTCCACGCTCGGCGACGGCGACGGGCCGACCGCGCCGGACGTCCCGGCGAACACCGTTCCCCCGGCCGCCGCGACGGCCAGCCCCGCCACCGCGAGCGCGGCCTTCTCCCTCGTTCTCATGTCCGTCCTCCCTCTGTCCGGGCCGATGGGCCCAACAGCAGGGGTCGGCCACCGTGCCGCGATCGTTACGCCGCCGGTTCCCGCCGGTCGTCCGATGTCCGTGAAGGCCTCCTTGAGGGACTCTGAGTCCCTCAAGGAGGCCTTCACGGACTTGCGATCGCCCAGCGGCCGAAGTCACTTGAACGCCGCCGAGTTCCGGGCCGCCCACTCCGCGAAGGTCCGCCCCGGCCGTCCGAGCACCCGCTCGACGTCGGGGCTGACACGCTGTTCGTCCTCCGTCGGCTTGCCGAGGATGGCGAGCGTGGCCTCCACGACCGTCGGCGGCATGAACCGCGACATCGCCGCCCGCGCCTCGTCTTCGCTCAGTTCGGCGAATCGCACCGGTTCGCCCAGCGCGTCGCCGAGGTCCGCCGCCTGCCGCCGGGGCGTGATCGGCTCGGGTCCGGTCAGCACGTAGGTCCGGCCGTGGTGGCCGGTTCCCCGCAGTACGGCCGCCGCGACGTCGGCGATGTCGGCCGGGTCGATCACGGGCAGCGCGACGTCGCCGAACGGCGCCGCGACAAGGCGATCGGACTGGACCGCCGTCGCCCACTGGAAGGCGTTCGACGCGAAGCCGCCCGGCCTCAGCACTGTCCATTCCGGACTCGACGCTTTGACTGCCTCTTCGTACACCGGCGCGTGCCGTCCGCTCCCGACTCCTTGGGAGGACAACAGCACGACACCGGCTCCCCCGGCCGCCGCGACGACTTCCGCGACATCACCGCCCGCCGCCAGGAACTCCCCCGACGTCAGGAGGAAGACCCGGTCCGCGCCGTCGAAAGCCGCCTTCAGGTCGCCGGGCACCGCGAGGTCGGCCCGGACGGTCCGCACCCCCTCCGGCACGTCCGCCTGCGAGATCCGGCGCGACACCGCCGTCACCTCTTCTCCTTCAGCGGCAAGGGTTTCCACCAGTCGCCTGCCCACATTCCCGGTCGCTCCAGTCACCACGATCATGGTCGCTCCTCGTTCCGCGTTTCGTTGACGCGACCGAAGCTACCTTCCTGGGGATAGTAGGTACCTAGAGGAAAGTATTGGGAAAACCGGGGCTTTCGTGAGCGTGATCACAACTTCGGAGCCGCCGACGCCTTAGGGTCCGGCTCATGCCCGAAACCGCACTCGGCCCCCTGCGCGTCCTCGACTTCTCTCGGGTGCTCGCCGGCCCGTTCGCCACCATGCTGCTGGCCGACCTCGGCGCGACGGTGATCAAGGTCGAGCGGCCGGGCACCGGCGACGACACCCGCAGCTGGGGGCCGCCCTACGACGCGACCGGCCAGGCGACGTACTTCCAGTCGGTGAACCGGAACAAGACGAGCGTGGCACTGGACCTCGGCGATCCGGACGGCCTCGCCCAGGCTCGCGCGCTCGCGCTGGAGGCCGACGTCGTGGTCGAGAACTTCCGGCCCGGCGTGATGGACCGGCTCGGCCTCGGCCCCGAGACCCTGCGGGCGGCGAATCCCGGCCTCGTCTATTGCTCAGTCACGGGTTTCGGCTCCGGCGGCGGTGCCGCGCTGCCCGGCTACGACCTGCTCATCCAGGCGGTCGGCGGGCTGATGAGCATCACCGGCGACCCCGAGGGCGAGCCGCAGAAGGTCGGCGTCGCGCTCGTCGACGTGCTGGCCGGGCTGTTCGCGAGCGTCGGCATCCTCGCCGCGCTACGCCACCGCGACCGGACCGGGCTGGGGCAGCGCGTCGAGATCGACCTGCTGTCCAGCCTGCTCGCCGCGCTGGTCAACCAGGGCAGCGCGTACACCTCGGGCGGGACGGTCCCGGCGCGGATGGGCAACCGGCACCCCAGCATCGCCCCTTACGAACTCGTCCCCTGCGCCGATCACGAACTCGCGCTCGCCGTCGGCAACGACCGGCAGTTCGCGGCGTTGTGCGAGGTCATCGGCCTTCCGGGCGACCCGCGGTTCGCGACCAATCCGGCGCGGGTCGAGCACCGCGCCGAACTCCGCGCACTGCTGGAGGACCACTTCGGCCGTCGTCCGGCCGCCGAGTGGGCGGCGGAACTGAGCGCGGCCGGGGTGCCCGCCGGGGAGGTCAACGACGTCGCGGGGGCGTTCGCCCTGGCGGAACGGCTCGGCCTGAGCCCGACAGTCGACCTCCCCCGGCCCGACGGCACCACCGTGCGGCTGACCCGCAACCCGATCGGGCTGTCGGCGACGCCGCCGCGCTACGAGTCCGCGCCACCGGACGACCCAGGGCAACTCACCCTCCCTTTGCCCGGCTGGAGCTGACCGGCGGCCGTCAGCGGACTGTCAGCGCTTCGTCAACGCCGGCCGCGAAGCTCCTGCCATGACGAACAAGACAGTCCTCATCTCCGGTGCCAGCATCGCCGGACCCGCCCTCGCCTTCTGGCTCTCCCGCCAGGGTTACGCGGTCACCGTCGTGGAACGGTCGCCGGAACTCCGCACCGGCGGCCAGGCGGTCGACTTCAAGGGCGCCACCCACCGCACCGTGCTGGAGCGGATGGGCATCCTCGACGAGATCCGACGGAACCAGACCGGTGGTCAGGACCAGACCTTCATCGACGCGGAAGGTCGGCCGCTGGCCGTCATGCCCGGCGAGTTCACCGGCGGCGACGTCGAGATCCAGCGCGGTGACCTGGCCCGGATCCTCTACGAGCGGACCGTTCAAGACTGCGAGTACGTCTTCGGCGACTCCATCGCCTCGCTGACCGAAACGGCCGACAGCGTCGACGTCACCTTCGAGCGCGGAGCCCCGAGGCGGTTCGACCTCGTCTTCGGCGCGGACGGCATCCATTCCACCGTGCGGCGGCTGGCGTTCGGCCCGGAAGCCGACTACGTGAAACACCTCGGCTACTACTACGCCTTGGTCCGGACAGCCGACTTCGGCGACTCCGCGGTGCTGTACAACGAGCCCGGCCGCCTGGCCTCCACCGGCGGCCCCAAGGCGCCCGCGTTCTTCGTGTTCGCCTCCCCGGAACTCGGCTACGACCGGGACGACACCGAGCAGCAGAAGGAGATCCTGGCCGCCGCGTTCGACGGCGGAGGCTGGCGGGTGCCCGAATTGATGGAGGCGGTGAAGCGCTCGGACGACGTCTACCTGGACTCGATCGGCCGGGTCTCGATGGACGGGTACTCCACCGGCCGGGTCGCGCTCATCGGTGACGCGGCGTACGGCAACACCTTGGGCGGCTTCGGCAGCGGGCTGGCCATCGTGGCCGCCTACGTCATCGCGGGCGAGCTCGCCGCGGCGAACGGCGACCACGAGGTGGCGTTCCGGCGCTACGACGAGAAGTTCCGCGGCTACGCCAAGGTGGCCCGCAGCGCCAACGCGGGCCCGTTCCTCGCGCCGCCGACGAAACTGCGGATCAAGCTGCGCAACCAGATGTTCCGGCGGCCCCTCATGCTGCGCCTGATGCTGTGGGTGACCGACAAGTTCGCCACCGACATCGCACTGGACGACTACCCCGTACCCGCCCGTCAGGGCTGACCGTCCTGACTTCGGGGTGCGCGATCCGCCGCGCCGTGGTCGGCTGGACGAGGTTTCCCGCGTGACGTTTCCGGGGAAGCCGTGTCTTACGGATATCACCAGGCGTAGGTGATGGGAGGGAGCTTCGGCATGGCGGCACTGCACAGGTGCGCTCGATGACGACGTCGGAGAGAGAAGAAGCGCCCGCCGCCGGCGAGACGGTGCTCGACGACGCCACGCTGGTGGCCAGGGCCCGCGACGGCGAGATCCGCGCGTACGAGCAGCTCGTCCTGCGGTTCCAGGGGTCGATGTACCGGCTGGCCCTGCGGATACTGGGGAACAAAGGGGACGCCGAGGACGTCGTCCAGGAGGTGTTCCTCGGTGCCTGGCGACGCCTCGACCAGCTCCAGGAGGACGCGGCGTTCGTAGGCTGGCTCTACCGGACGACGACCAACCGGTGCCTGAACGTGATCCGCGCCAGGAAGCCGGTGGCCGCCGTCGAGCTGGACCAGCAGGAATCCACCGGTTCGGCCGGACGGCCGGATCGGGAGGCCGAGACGAGCGCGCAGATGACGGCGCTCACCGGAGCACTGGGGGAACTGACCGCCGAGCAACGGGCCTGCTGGCTGTTGCGCGAGGTCCACGGCCGCTCCTACGACGAGATCGCGCAGGCGATCGGGGCGACCCCCACCGCGGTGCGCGGACGCATCGCGCGAGCACGAGCACAGTTGGCGGAGGTGATGGCGCCATGGCGATGAACCACGCGACTCAGGACGACTACCTACTGCCGTGCGGCCGTGACGTGGAACAGATCTGGGACCGGCTCGACGAGGTCGACGCCGGCCGGGCGGACGCGCACGAACTCGACTGCCCGCACTGCCGGGCGACCCGCGAAAGCCTCCGGGTGCTGCGCGGGCTGACCCAGGAACTGGTCGAGGACGACGCCGAGCCGTCGCCGGATCTCGCGGGCCGGATCATGTTCGCGGTCCGAGCCGAGGTGCGGCGCCGGGATCTGGTGCCGCTGGCCAGCCCGGAACCCGGCGAGGTGCGGGTGAGCGATCAGGCGGTCGCGGCGGTGCTGCGGTTCGCGGCGGACTCCGTGAACGGCATCCGCGCGCGACGATGCCGCGTCATCCGTACGCCGGACATGACCGACGCGCACACCGTGGACGTGGAACTGAGCGTCGCGATCGCGCATGATTTCGACAGTGCCTCGCTGGAAGTGGTCCGCGAGCGGGTCATGGCGGCGGCGGGCGCCAGGGTGGGGCTCCGGCTGGCACGGCTCGACCTGACGGTGGAGGACATCTATGACGCGTGAGCAGGCCCCGGCCGGGCAACTGGTCGAGACGGTGATCTCCCCGCCGGTGATCGCGGCCGTCGCCGCGCACGCCGCGGCGCGGGTCCCCGGCGTGGTACGCCTGGAACCCGGACTGCGCGGACTGGCAGGCTCACTGAGCCGGATAGCGCGGCAGCGGATCAAAGGTCTCAACCCGGCACCGACCGAAGGGGTCCGCGCGTTCGTCGAGCACGATCCGCCGGACCTCCGGGTGGAGATCGACCTTTCGGTCTCCGGGCTGGACCAGGCGGCCGCGACGGCTCAGGCGGTCCAGCGCGCTGTCGGTAAGGCGGTCACCGAGGCGACCGGGCTCACCCCGTCGGCCGTCTCGGTGTCCATTTTGGACATCGAAATCCGTGGAGGACTGTTGTGACCGCACGTTCCGAGCTGACCGCGTCGCTGCTCAGCACGCTCCGAGACGTACCGGGCCTGCGCGCGGCGACGCCGTCCACCACGGCCGCCGCCTCGGCGGTGCCGTGGGATCTGGACGTGATGGCCGTCGACATCTCCGAGAACGTCGTCGAGATCCGCGTGGTCGCGCTGGAGGTGCCGATCCCGCCGCTGACGGAAGTCGCCGGGGCCGCCTTGCGCGCGGTGCTGACCGGAACCCCTTGGGAGAAAGCGAGCCTGCGGCTCGTGGTGACCGACGTGGACGCCGCCGCCCTCGTTCCCTGACACACGACGATCGCGGTGGCCACGTCCGAGGGCGTGACCACCGCGATCATGGTGCGGGGACCTAGTTCTTGTTGGTGCCGGGGGTCAGCACCTTGTCGATGACGAAGACGGTGGCGTTCTTGGTGGGGATGTTGCCGCACAGGACCTTCGCGCCGTTGACGGTCAGGTTGTCGCCCGAGCCCTCGATCTTGAGCGGGCCGCCCGCGGTGTTCAGGCTCTCCAGCGACTTGGCCGATTCCAGGCCCTTGGCGTCGTAACGCTTGCCGACGACGTGGTACTGCAGGATCGGGGCCAGCTGGTCCGGCTTGCCGGCGAGCTCGTTGAACTTCGCGTCACCGAGGGCGGCGAAGGCCGGGTCGGCCGGGGCGAACACGGTGATGGCCTGCTGGCTGTTGAGGGTGTCCACCAGGTCGGTGGCCTTGACCGCGGCGACCAGCTTGGTCAGCAGCGGGTTGGTCGAAGCGGCGCTGGCGACCGGCTGCGGGCCCATCGAGTCCAGCGAACCGGGCGCACTGCCCTGCGGCAGCTGCGAACAGGCCGGGCCGAACACGTCGGCGTTGGTGGTGACGCCGTCACCGGAGGCGGCGCTGGACATCGGGGCGGACATCGAGCTCGAAGGTGCCGGCGCGCTGCTGGAGCTGCCCGACGAAGCGGTGTCGTTGCTGCTGCAGGCGGTCAGCGCCAGTGCGGCGACCGCGGTGAAACCGATTCCTGCGACGCGAAGCTTGCTCACGGAAAATCACTCCATTTGTTTTTCGGACTCTTACCGGATATTCGGAACCGCCACGAAATCGGATTGCCACTCTTTCGAGTGACGCCGATCACCGTGCGGTGAAACTGATGACATGCCAGCCCGTCGCACCGTCCGGAACGGTTCCGGCGCGGGCGTCGGTCTGGGTGTAGCCGGATTTGTCGACGGCCCGGACCGTGACCTGATGACTGCCGGCCGGGACGTCGAATTCGGTCCACCACATCCGCCACGTGTTGCGGCCGACCTCACGGGAAAGCATTGCGGGCTGCCAATTCCCGCCCGAGCCGAGCCGGACTTCGACTCGCTCGACGCCCGTGTGCTGAGCCCACGCGACACCCGAGATCCGGACCTTGCCCGCGGGTACCGTTTCGAATCCTTTCGGACTGTCGATCCTGGACTGCGTTTTGATCGGAGCCTGTTCACCCCAGCCGCGGTCGAGCCAGTAGGCACGGCGCGCTTTCCAGGTGGTGATCTCCAGGTCTTTGACCCATTTCGTCGCCGAAACATAGCCGTAAAGACCGGGGATGACCATTCGGGCGGGAAAACCGTGTTCGACCGGCAGTGGTTCCCCGTTCATCCCGATCGCCAGCATCGCGCCGCGCTCCGGATCGAGCGCGGCCACGACCGGGCTTCCCGCCGTCCAGCCGTCGACACTGGTGGAGAAGATCTGCTCGGCACCGGGCAGGATTCCGGCCTCCCGCAACAGCTCTCCCAGGTCCACGCCGATGAAGTTCGCCGTGGACACGTAGGTCCCGCCGACCTCGTTGGACACGCAGGTCATGGTGATCGTGCGCTCGATCAGCGGACGGTTGCGGATGTCGTCGTAGCTGAACCGTTTTTCGTTGCGCACCATGCCGTGCAGCTTGAGACTCCAGTCCTCCGCCCGGACCTGGGGCACCGACAACGCGGTGTCGACGCGGTAGAAGTCGCGGTTCGAGGTGAGGAACGTCGGCGTGCCCAGCTTGGCGAAATCCGCGTCGGCCGGAATCGGCGGCGCCGGCGTGGCGGGGACCAGCCGACCGATGGCCGTCCGGGAGGATTCCGCGTCCCTCGTCCCGGCGAGAAGCTGACCTCCCGCACCCGCCGCGCCCGCGGCCACGACGGCACCCGCGCCCGCCAGCAGCACCGACCGGCGTGACGGCGCCGCGCCTTCGGCAGCCTCCACGGCTTGCGACCTGGCCGTGGCCAGCCGATGCAACCAGAAGAAGACGCCGACTCCGGCGACCAGGCTGGCCAGCGGTGCCAGCAACGCGACCGCGGTGAGGTCGGGTCGTTGCGAGACGGCGAGGCCGCCCAGCAGCCCGAACGCGGCGATCAGCACGATCCCCGGAACGGGTGAACGACGGGAGGCGATCCCGGCCACCGCGGCGGCCAGCACCATCACCGCAGCCATTCCGCCGAGCAGCACGAGTTTGTCGTAGACACCGAACGTCCGGACCGCGAATTCCTTCAGTTCCACCGGGGTCAGGTCGATCGCCCCGTTGCCGACCGCCAGGTACGGCGAGGCGTTGGCGCCGATGAACCCGGCCACCAGATGCCCGGCCGCCAGGGCGGCGGCAAGGGCGACGACACCGATCAGCGCCGCCCCGGCCAGCGGGAGACGTGGCCCCTGACCGGCTCGCGAAGTCTTCATGCCAGGTATTCGCTGCCACCTCGCTCGCGGACTGGTTTCCTTTTGCCGCAAGGGAAATCGCCGTTTTCGATAAAGGCCTTCGCGAGGTATTCGTGACGGAGGGCCTCGCGGACAGGTCACGAAACGGACACGACCCCACCGCGTGACTCGCGTGATCAGTCACCGCACTCGCGTGACCAGAGACGGAACTCGCGTGCTTGGCGGCCGCATACCCGAGTGCGGCCGCCAAGCACAGGAGATCCGGCTCCGAGCACGCGAGTCACGCCTCCGGGACCACCCACCCGAGTTGCCCTGCTCACCCCGGCTTGCATGGTCATACACAACTATGCATATACTTCCATCATGTCCAAGGTACTCACCTCTCTGCCTGTCGGCGAACGCGTCGGGATCGCCTTCTCCGGCGGCCTCGACACCTCGGTAGCGGTCGCGTGGATGCGCGAGAAGGGTGCAGTGCCGTGCACCTACACCGCTGACATCGGCCAGTACGACGAACCCGACATCGAGTCGGTCCCCGGCCGGGCGAAGGCCTACGGCGCCGAGATCGCGCGGGCCGTCGACTGCAAGGCCGCGCTGGTCGAGGAAGGGCTCGCGGCGCTGGCCTGCGGCGCCTTCCACATCCGCAACGGCGGCCGCACCTACTTCAACACGACCCCGCTCGGCCGCGCGGTCACCGGCACCCTGCTGGTGCGCGCGATGCTCGAGGACGACGTCCAGATCTGGGGCGACGGGTCCACCTTCAAGGGCAACGACATCGAGCGGTTCTACCGCTACGGCCTGCTCGCGAACCCGTCCCTGCGGATCTACAAGCCGTGGCTGGACGCCGCGTTCGTCAGCGAACTCGGCGGCCGCAAGGAGATGTCCGAGTGGCTGCAGGCCCACGGCCTGCCGTACCGGGACAGCACCGAGAAGGCCTACTCCACGGACGCGAACATCTGGGGCGCGACCCACGAGGCCAAGTCGCTCGAGCACCTCGACACCGGCATCGAGATCGTCAACCCGATCATGGGCGTCCGATTCTGGGACCCCGAGGTCGAGATCGCGCCGGAAGACGTCACGATCGGCTTCGAGCAGGGCCGTCCGGTGACGATCAACGGCAAGGAGTTCGCCACCGCGGTCGACCTGGTCCTGGAGGCCAACGCCATCGGCGGGCGGCACGGGCTCGGCATGTCCGACCAGATCGAGAACCGGATCATCGAGGCCAAGAGCCGCGGTATCTACGAGGCACCGGGGATGGCGCTGCTGCACGCGGCGTACGAGCGGCTCGTCAACGCGATCCACAACGAGGACACCCTCGCCAGCTACCACAACGAGGGCCGCCGCCTCGGCAGGCTGATGTACGAAGGCCGCTGGCTGGACCCGCAGGCGATGATGCTGCGCGAGTCGCTACAGCGGTGGGTCGGCGCGGCCGTCACCGGCGAGGTGACGCTGCGGCTGCGGCGCGGCGAGGACTACTCGATCCTCGACACCACCGGCCCGTTCTTCAGCTACCACCCGGACAAGCTGTCGATGGAGCGCACCGAGGACTCGGCGTTCGGCCCGGTGGACCGGATCGGCCAGCTCACCATGCGGAACCTCGACATCGCCGACTCGCGCGCCAAGCTCGAGCAGTACGCCGGGCTCGGCATGGTCGGCGGAGGGCACCCGACGCTGATCGGCGCCGCGCAGGCCGCGTCGACCGGGCTGATCGGGGCGATGGACGCGGGCGGCGCGCAGGTGATCGCCTCACGCGGCAAGGCTTCGGGCGACGACGAGCTGCTCGACCACGCCGCGATCGAATACGGCACGGACTGAATCAACACGGACCGACCCGAACAAGCGGGACGCGAAAGCGCCGGGCGCGCGGCATCGAAGCCGTTCGCCCGGCGCTGTTCTTTTCGGGTGACCGGGTCACTTGCCGCCGAGCTTCGACCGCCGCTCCGCGAGTTCGTCGACGAGCCGGGTGATCTCGACCTGCCCGATCGCTTCGGCCACCACGGAAACCGACGCGATGCTCTCGATCCGGTATTGGACCGGCACCCCGCCGGCGGCCCGTGACTGCGCCTCGGCGTCGGCTTTCTTCTCCGCTTCGACGGCTGAGAAAACCCCACCGGCCTCGCTGTCGACGCAGCTGATCGAGCCCGCGCTGTTCAGCGACAGGGTCGCCGTGTTCCGGCAGCTGCCCGCCGCGCGGCCGCCGATGGTCACGTTGGCGGTCATCGTGGCGTTGACCTGGCCGGTGACCTTCCCGCCGCTGTTCGCCGACGCGGAGTTGGACACGTTCGCGGTCACCGTGCAGCCCGAGGCGCCGCACGCGACCGTGGCCGCGCCGTCCATGTCGAACCGCACCCCGGTGTCGACGGCGCCGGACAGCTTCCTGGTGTTCGACATCAGGTCTTCGTAGACGGTGACGGTCTCTTCCGGTGACAAAGCGTCCACATCGGACTCGCCGAGCCCCGCGCCCGGAGGCATCGGCGGCCGTGAGCCCGCGTCGGGCATCGTCGGCACCCTCGGCACGGACGGCATCCCGCCGGGCATCTTCACGGAGTAGCGGAGGAGCCGGTGCGGCGCCTCCTTCGAGACATACAGATCACCGATCGGCGTGCTCGCCTTGAGCGCCGGGACGTCCCGGACGGACTCGTTCTGGTCGCCCTGGATCTTCTCCGCCCGCTCCAGGGCCTCGCGCAGGCGGGCGGCGAGTTTCTCCGGGGACTCGAACTGCTGCAGGACGGGCCCGAACAGCGCGTCCTCGCCGGTGATCCAGCGGTCCTTGAGGTCCCCGGTCCCGGACGAATCCGCTCGCGCCCCCGGCAGCATGCCGTCGGGCGCCTTGAAGTAGACCTTGCCGCCGACGACCAGGATCTCGATCTTCTTGCCCTGGAAGGACATCGTGCCGGACGTCTCGCCGTACGCGGTGGTCTTGACGTCCGTGGTGATCATCCCGCCGACCGAGGAGGTGCTGTTCCGCACCGCCGGCGCCGAGGAAAGCCCGGCCAGCGCCTGTTCGAAGGGCTCACGGCCCGCGTTCGACGGCCAGAGCAGCCAGGTCGTCAGCCCGGCGAGGAGCACCACCACGAGTCCGGCGATACCGCCGAACAGCGGCCACCGGGATTTCCGGGCGGGCGGAGCCGGTACCGGTTGCGGGACCCAGCCCTGCGGCGGCGGCCACTGCGCGCCTCCGGGTGGGAATGCTTGCTCCACGTCGTCCTCCATAGCCGTAACCACCTGAGGCGCATCACGCTAGGGACGGATGATGAAAACTTGATGAAACGCGATCAGGTGAAGCGGTAGGGCGCGGGAGCCGGGGCGCTCAGCGCGTACCGGACGGCTTCGGCGCGCGAATGGAAGCCCGCCTTCGCGAACAGGTTGTTGATGTGGGTCTTGACGGTGGCTTCGCTGATCACCAGCCGCGCGGCGATCTCCGGGTTCCGCAGCCCTTCGCCGATCAGGCCGAGGATCTCCTTCTCCCGCGAGGTGAACCCGAACCGGTCGCCCTCCTCCACCGCGCGCGACCGGCGCGACGCGAGGGTGAGAAGCCGCCGCTGGACCTCCGGGGCGAGGACGACCTGACCGTCCGCCGCGGTGCGCACGGCCTGCTCGATCTTCGCCCTGTCGGCTTCCTTCGTCAGGTAGCCGCTCGCGCCTGCTTCGAGCGCGGCGAGGATCGACTCGTCGTCGTCGAGGCTGGTCAGCACCACCACCTGGACCTCGGGTGTCGCGGCCTTGATCCGGCCGGTCGCCTCGACGCCGTTCAGCACCGGCATGTGGAGGTCCATCAGCACGACGTCCGGGGTGTGCCGGGAGACCGCGGCGACGGCCTCCTCGCCATTGGTGGCCGTCGCGACGACGGTGATGCCGTCGGCGATGTCGAGCATCACCGCGAGGGCCTCCCGTATGGACGCCTGATCGTCGACGACGACGAGCGACACGGTCACCTGGGCACCTCCGGTCATCGGCGGGTCATCTTGGCCTGCAGATCGTCGAGGAACGGCGAGGTGGTGTGCGCCTTGCCGTCCTCACCCTTCTTCCAGACGATACGGCTGTCGCCGCGGACCGCCCTGGCGAGCACCACGACACCCTCGACGAGCATCCCGACGCCGATGGTCAGCATGACACTGTTCCCGCCGGAGGCGACCCCGGTGATGAGGCCCAGCAGCAGGTTCGCGCCGACCTTGGCGGCCACGTTCAGCGCCCACAGCACGATCGTGAACCAGGTGTAGCGCATGTGCGCGACGCCGTCCTGCTGGTAGATCCGGATGCTCACGCCCCGAAGGACTCCGAACAGGACACTCACCGCGAGCGTGGCCACCAGGAACCCCACCGCGGTCGCGGAGCGCACGCTTTCATCCACATTGGACAGCCCGATCACGGCCAGGATCGCGGGCAGCAGCAGCATCCGCTTGGCCTCGGCCACGTCCCCGGCCAGCCGCCGGATCAGGATGTATCCGACCGCAGCGACGATCAAGACGATTTGGACAGGCGTGCTCATCGTTTCCCCTCGGGCCGGTTTTCGAAGACACTCCGACGTTATGGCGATGAACGCGGGCCGTCGTGCGGCGGCGGCCGTATCTTCGGGTGGAGAACCCTCTCCACCCTCAGGAGCCCCGATGACCGGAAACGCGGCGGTGCTCCGCCGCGAATGGGTCGCCGACAGGCTGATCCGGCCCGCCCTGATCACGGCGGCGATCGTCGTGACCGGGGTCGGGATCTCCACCCACCACGTCCACGTCCGCCCCCTGACCACGGTGCTCTTCGTCCTGGTCACGCTCTTCGCCTTGGCGTCGTTCCTGCCGTGGGACCGGATCCCGCAGCGGACGCAGCTCCTGCTCGCCAGCGGATACGCGGTGTGCGCGGCCGTGCTCCTTCCGCTGGCCCCGCGGACCTTCGCGCCGATGTTCGCCTACCTCGCCGCCGCGGTCGCCGGGATCAAACTCGCCTCGCGCACCCTGGCGGTCGCGGTGGCCGTCCTCGACGCCGTCTGCTGTGCCGTGACGGTCGCGGTGGTCGGCGTGGTGACGCCGAACGCGGACGTGTGGCCGTGGTGGCTCGCGCTTTCGACGGGCCTGCCGGTGCTGCTCGGCATCGCGCGCCGCGACCGGCGGGACGCGCTCGTCAACGCCGAACGCGCCGCGGCCGAAGCCCGGCGCGCGGCCGCGTCCGAGTCGCGGGAGGCCGCGCTGCTGGAGCGGACACGGATCGCGCGGGAACTGCACGACGTCCTCGGGCATTCGCTGACCGGGATCGCCCTGCAGCTCGACATGGCCGACGCCCTCGGCACGAAAGGCCGGGACGCGGAAGCGAGCGACGCCGTGCGCCGTGCCCGGTCGCTGGCGGTGGACGGCATCGGGCGGATGCGGCAGGCGGTGCACGAACTGCGCGAGGACGCCGTGCCGCTGGAGGAGACCTTGGCCGCGTTGTGCGCGAGCGAGACGGTGGCCTTCGAGGTCGAAGGCTCCGCCGGCCCGCTCGGCGGCGGTGTCGCGCACACCCTCGTCCGCGCGGCGCAGGAAGCGCTGACGAACGCGGCCAAATACGCCCCCGGCACCGGGCGCGCGGTGAAACTCGGGTTCGCGCCGGAAACGGTCACGCTCGTCGTCACGAACGGACCCGCCGAGAAGCGTCCGGTGCCGGACTCCGGCGGCGGGATGGGGCTGGTCGGGATGCGGGAACGGGCCGCGGCGCTGGGCGGGTCCGCGCAGGCGGGCCCGGCTCCGGATGGCGGCTGGACGGTCGAGGTCCGGCTGCCGCGCGAGGAGTGAGCCCCCGGCCGCGCCGGGCGGACGCGGCCGGGGAGCTTTGTCAGCCCTTGCGCGAGAACGAGATCCGGTGCAGCCCGCCGGGCCGCTCGTCCGCCAGGTACAGCTCGCCGTTCTGATCGGTGCCGAACGTGGTGGCGTCGAGCGGGAACTCCCCGATCCGGGCGCTTTCGTAGCTGCCGTCGGTCTTCTTGCGGACGGCCCAGGCCGTTCCCTGGCAGAAGTCGGTGGCGAGGTAGGTCCCGCCCATCAGCGACGCGTACTTCTTGCCGCGGTAGACGTGCCCGCCGATCACCGCGCAGCCCTCCGCGCCGGAAATGTAGTGGAAGACCGGCTCGGTGTAGGTCACGCCGTCCTTGCACCGCGTCTGGTCGAACACGACCGGGCCCTCCTTGCAGGACCAGCCGAAGTTCGCGCCGCCCTTGCCCTTGGCGAGATGGTCGACCTCCTCGAACCGGCCCTGGCCGACGTCGCCGATCCACAGCGAGCCGTCGGCCGGGTCGAAGGAGAACCGCCACGGGTTGCGCAGCCCGTACGACCAGATCTCCGCCCGCGCGCCCGCGACGCCGACGAACGGGTTGCCCGCCGGGACGCAGTACTTCAACGGGCGGCACGCGCGGTTGACGTCGACGCGCAGGATCTTGCCGAGCAGCGTGTCCAGCCGCTGCCCGCTGGCCAGCGGATCGCCCCCGCCGCCACCGTCGCCGATCCCCCAGTACAGGTAGCCGTCCGGGCCGAACGCCAGCTGGCCGCCGTTGTGGTTGGGGAACTCCGCATGCGGCTGGGTGATCAGCTCGGTGAGCTCGCCGGTGTCCAGCCGGACCCGCGACAGCGTCACCGCGCTGTCGGATTTGCGGGTGTAGGCGACGTAAACCCGCTTGTCCTTGGCGATCGCCAGCCCGAGCAGCCCGCGTTCGACGTCCGCGCCGTTCACCTTGTCGCTGATGTCCAGGACCGGTTTGGCGGCGAGCCCGGTCCTGGGATGGTAGGCCCGGACGACGCCTCTCTTCTCGACGACGAGGATCCGGCCGCTCCCGTCGTTGAGCGCCGTGATCGCGGTGGGGTTGACCAGCCCGGACGCGACCTGGGTCGCCGTGGCGGTCAGCTCGCCGAGCGGAACACCCTGTGCTTCCCGAGGTTCCGCACTGCTCGCGGCCGGGAGCAGTGCTCCGGCCATGGCGAGCCCGGCCACCAGGGACAACCCCCGGCGGAAGTGCCGTCGCGTCATGGGGACTCCAATCACCGTTGAATGGTCTGGTCCAATTCAGCTGGCCCAATTCAACAGTGGGCGGAGCAGTGGCGGTACCTCCATCCGCGAGCTTTTTGTCGGTTTCTTTCCGTCGGGATCCCGTTCACTACCCGCCCAAGATCATTCTCCTGGCGTTCACTCTTCTTTCGGGGCATTTCGGACATGGGCCATACCCCGGAGTAGCCGCATGTATGACCTCTGTATGCTCCGCTCTCGCTCGATGGGATTACTGATCCCCCATCCGGGCGAGCCGTTGCGGTCGGGGCCCGTGGTCGCAAGCGGCACTGGGATTCGTGGTCCGTATTCGGATGGGAGACACATGCACGGCAGGTCAGTTCTGGTTCGCGGCGGGATCGCGGTCGCCACCGCGGCCGTCGCGCTGACGATGGCCGCTCCGGCCGCCCTCGCCGAGGACGGCGCGGCGCGGGGCCGGGTCGTCGACAGCGCCGGCGCCAGGGGCTACAGCGTCAACTTCGGGGACCCCAAGCACTACGTCCCGGAGCTGTTCGAGCTGAAGCTCTCCGACGGCAGCAAGCTCAAGATGTACTGCGTCCAGATCGAAGTCAACATGCGCACCGACCAGGACATGATCGAGCGCCCGTGGAACAAGTACCCGGACGCCTCGTCGCCGTTCAACAAGAACAACGCGAAGATCAACTGGGTGCTGCACCACGGCTACCCGGCGGTCGGCGTGAAGGCCATCGAAAGCACGCTCGGCAAGAGCGGGGTCAAGTTCAACGAGGGCCTGTCTGTCGGTGAGGCCGTCACCGCGACCCAGGCTGCCGTCTGGCACTTCAGTGACGACAAGGACTTCGACCGCGAGAAGCCGCTGATGGACGGGAACGCTGCGGCGTCGGCAGACGTGCTGGCCCTCTACGACTACCTCGTCGGCAAGGAGAACGTCGGCATCAGCGCGCAGCCGAAGCCGACCCTCGACATCGGCCCGGCCAAGGCCTCCGGTGCGACCGGCAGCAAGATCGGCCCGTTCAGCGTGGCCACCACCGGTGACATCACCGAGCTGACCAGCAAGCTGCCCGAGGGCGTCAAGGTCGTCGACGCCGACGGCAAGGAGATCAAGGCCTCCGCCATCAAGGACGGCACCAAGGTCTTCGTCGACGTTCCCAAGGACACCAAGGACGGCGAGGGCTCGTTCTCGCTGAAGGTGAGCGGCCACCTCGACACCGGCCGCCTGTTCGTGGGCGAGAACTACGCCAAGGTCCCCGCCCAGTCGCTGATCGTCGCGGACTCCGAGAAGACCTCGGTCGCCGCGAACGCGACCGCGACCTGGAAGCAGGGCGGCGCGCCCGCCACCGACACCCCGGCCCCCACCACGCCCGGTGGCGCCGAGTCGGGCGGCGGCAACGAGCTGGCCAACACCGGTGCTTCCGCCACCATGCCGCTGGTCATCGGCGGCGCGCTCCTCGGCGCGGGTGTGCTCATGGTGCTGCTGGTGCGTCGTCGCCGTAGCGAGGCGTAAGAAAGAACCGAACGCGAAGCGGGGCCGGTCCTTTGTGGACCGGCCCCGCTTTTTCGTTGTGGGGGTGTCGGCCGGGTGGTCCGCTGCCGCCCTCCGGCCACGTGGCCTCGCCGGAAGCGTTGCGAAAGCCACTTTCGCAACCTTCACCGTTGCGAAAGTGGCTTTCACAGCACCGGCTCCCGGCTCGCACCTGTCCACACCGGGCTCCGGCAGCACCCAGTGTCGCGAAAGCCACTTTCGGGACGTCAGGTGTCTCGAAAGTGGCTTTCGCGACACCCGAAACCGGCGGACACGCGAGTGGGCGAGCCACCACGTTCGCCTTGCCTCTCAAGAGAACCCGAATCGCCACTCGCATCCTGGCTTCCCAGGCTCACCGGGCGAAGTGCGTGCCGGGGGTGTGCCCGAAGGCGCGGCGGAAGACGTCGATGAACGCGCTGGTGGACGCCCAGCCGCAGGCGTGCGCCACCGCGGTCACCGGAGTGTTCTCGGCCAGGAGGGTCAGGGCGCGGTAGAGCCGCAGCTGGGTCCGCCACTGCGGGAACGTCATGCCGAGGTCGGCTTTGAAGAGCCGCGTCAGCGTGCGCTCGCTCGCCCCGACCCGCGCGCCGAGTGCGGCCAGTGTCCGATTGTCGGCCGGATCGGTGCTCAGGATCTCGCACAGGGCGCGCAGCCGCGGATCATCCGGCGTCGGCAGGTGCAGGGGTTGCTGCGGCGAGGCGCGCAGCTGGTCGAGCAGGACCGCGCGCAGCCGACGGCGCTCCGGGCTGTCGTCGTGCGGCGGATCGGTGTACGCACGGATCAGTTCGCGCAGGAGCGGGCCGACAGCCAGGACGCTCGGTTCGCTCAGCCGCAACGGGTTCTCGGTGGCAGGCAGGCCGACCAGCCGGAGTTCGAGGTCGCCGTGCGCCTGATGAGCGTGCACGGTCCCCGCGGGCACCCAGATGGCCCTGGTGGCGGGCGCGACCCAGGAACCCTTGTCGGTGGTGATGGCCAGGACACCGCGAGCCGCGTAGACGACCTGGTGATCGTCGTGGCGGTGCGCGTCGATCGTCGTGCCGGACGCCAGTGACTGGATCTGCGTCGGCGCTTCGGGCAGGTGGCGGATTTCCGTCATTGTTTGTCATTTTATCGGAAGCACGACACCGCGGCCCGCGGCGAGCATGGCGGGGTGTCGAAGACCAAAGCGATCTTCCTGTTGTCGGCAGGGCACGCGTGCGTGGACGTGTACCAGGGTTCGGTGGCCTCGCTGGTGCCGTTCTTCGCCGCCGAGCGCGCCTACGGGTACGCGGCGGTGTCGGGCGTCGTGCTCGCCGCGTCGCTGCTGTCGTCGGTGGCGCAGCCGTTGTTCGGCGCGCTGACCGACCGGTGGGCGATGCCATGGCTGCTGCCGTCGGCCACGCTCCTCGGCGGACTCGGCATCGGCCTCGGCGGACTCGTCGACTCCTACGCGCTGACGCTCGCCTTCGTCGCCGTGTCAGGCATCGGGGTGGCCGCCTATCACCCCGAGGCCGCACGGGTCGCGAGAGTCGCCGGCGGCGGCGGGCATACGGCCATGGGCTGGTTCTCCCTCGGCGGGAACATCGGATTCGCCGCCGCCCCCGTGCTCGTCGCCGCGGTCATGGCCCTCGGCGGGCTCCGGATGTCGCCGCTGCTCGTCGTGCCCGCGCTGGCCGGCTCCGTGCTCTGCTTGCCGGTACTGCGCGCGCTCGCCAAGACCGCCCGCACCAGCGACTCCTCCGCGGACGTCAACGGCATCGACGACTGGAGGTCGTTCACGAGGCTGTCGGTGGCTGTCGTCTTCCGCTCGATCGTGTTCGTCGGGCTGAGCACCTTCGTGTCGCTCTACGCCCAGCAGCGGGTCGGCGGCGGCGCGGCGACGGGTACCGCCGCGCTGTTCCTGCTCTACCTCGGCGGCGCCGTGGGCACGCTGCTGGGCAGCAGGCTGGCCGGGCGCCGGGACCGGGTCACCGTCGTCCGCCGGTCGTATCTGGCCACCATCGGCGCGGTCGCCGGGGTCGTGTTCGTGCCGGGTCCGGCGTTCTTCCCGCTCGTCCTGCTGGCCGCCGTGAGCCTCTACATCCCGTTCTCCCTGCAGATCACGCTCTCCCAGGATTACCTGCCCACCCGCGTCGGCACCGCCAGCGGCGTCACCCTCGGCCTGACGGTCAGCATCGGCGGGCTCGCGAGTCCCGTCATCGGCGCCGTCGCGGACCACACGTCCTTGCGGACGGCCCTGATCCCGTTGATCGCTCTGCCGTTTTTGTGCTGGATCACAACCCGCACCCTGCCGGAGCCGTGCTCCGTCCAAACCGGAACACCACCGGAGGAAATATTGTCGAATTCGCGGCGATAAATGATGTACGGACCTGTACACCATCGGTTACCGACTGGTAGGTTCCGAACATCCAAACGTGCTCCACTTCATGATTCAAAGGGGAGTCATGACCCGAAAGCCCGCTCGCCTGCTGGCCGCCGCGATCGCTCTCGTCGTCACTTTCGCCGCCGCGCCCGCCGCTTCCGCCGCCCCCGCGACCGATCCGTTCTACAGTTACAGCGGCAGCGAACCGCTGTCTTCGTACGACCCCGGAACAGTCCTGAAGACCCGGACGCTCGATTACCACGTCATCGGAATTCCCACGCCGGTCAAGGTGACCCAGTTGCTCTACCGGAGCACCGACGCGCAGGGAAAGCCGTCCGCCAACGTCACTTCGGTGGTGCGCAGCCTCACCGGCGATAGCACCAAAGCCGTTTCCTACCAGTCGTTCTACGACTCGCTCAACCCCGAGCACGGCCCGTCGAGGGCCATCGCGGGTGATGTCTCGTTCGGTGGCCTGATCGCCAACGCGGAGGCGTTGTTCATCGCGCCCGCGCTGTTGCTGGGCTACAACGTCGTCATTCCCGACACCGAAGGCCAGAAGGCGAACTTCGCGGCGGGGCCGGAATACGGGACGAACACCCTGGATTCGATCCGTGCCGCGACGCGGTCGCCGGGAACGGGAATGAACGACAAGACCCGCTTCGGTCTCATCGGGTATTCGGGCGGTGCCATCGCGACCGGCTGGGCCGCCGCGCTCGCGCCGACGTACGCGCCCGAAGTCAACAAGAATCTCGTCGGTTTCACCGAAGGTGGCGTGCTCGTCAAGCCGTCGCACAATCTCAAGTACGTCAACGGCAGTATCGCGTGGACCGGCGTCATTCCGATGGCGCTGATCGGGGTCTCGCGTTCCTTCGGCATCGATCTCAAGCCGTACGCGAATTCCTATGGCCTCCAGGTGCTCAAGGACATGGAGAACGCGTCGATCGCCGACGCGCTCGGCCGTTATCCAGGGCTGACGTGGGAGAAGTTCGTCAAACCCGAGTACGTCAACCCGAACAAGGTGCTGCCGTACGTCGAGGCCGTGAACAAGATCAACCTCGGCTCCGCCCCGACTCCCACCGTTCCCGGCTACATCGCGCAGGGCAACAACGGCGTCGTGGAAGGCACCTTCGGCAATCCGCCGGGGATCGGGACCGGTGACGGCGTGATGGTCGCCGGCGACGTGCGCGCGCTCGCGCGGCAGTACTGCGACACCGGCAACAAGTCGATCAAGTACGACCAGTACAACACGTTGAGCCACGTCGGGGCGGCCGTCGCCTGGGCGCCGCAGGCCATCGGCTGGCTCAACGACCGGTTCGCGGGCAAGGCCGCGCCGTCCACCTGCGGGAAGATCGCGCCCGGCAACTCCCTTGCCCCGGAGGTGCCGGTCAGCTGACCGCGATGGTCCGTGAAGGCCTCCTTCCCTACTCTCAAGGTAGGGAAGGAGGCCTTCACGGATTTCCGGGCCGGTACGGTGCCGCACGTGACCGAGCACCGCAGGCTGCCGAAGGGGCCGCACAACCTCAGCCGCGACGAGGTCGCCGGGACCCAGCGGGCCCGGCTGATCGACGCGGTACTGGAGAACGTCGGCAGGCGCGGCTACGTCGCCACCACCGTCGGCCACCTCACCGCCACCGCGGGCGTTTCGCGGACCTCGTTCTACGAACAGTTCTCCGGTAAACAGGACGCGTTCCTCGCCGCCTATCGCGAGATCACCAGCGAGTTCATCACCCACGGCGTCGCCGCGGGCGCCAAAGCCGCGACTCCGCTGGACGCCGTCGCAGTGTGCTGCGACTTCCTCGTCGACTACGTGCGCCGGCGCCCCACGGCCGTCCGCGCGGTCCTGTTGGAGATCTACGCGCTCGGCGACGCGGGGCTCGAAGCGCGGGAGAACACCTTGCGCGCCGGGGAAGCCGTCTTCGATCGGACGGCGGAATGGCTGCGCGCCACCGATCCCGCGCTGCCGTCACCGCCGCCGTTCACCGCGCGCACCGTCGTCGCCGCCACCATCGAACTGATCACGCAGGCCATCTGGATCGGCACCGAGGACGCCTACGGCCAGGCACGCGAAGCCGTCCGCTACACGTGGCTGCTCGGCTTGCTCGGGCACCGGAGCGTGGAACCCTAGCGGGCGAAGCGCCGCCGCTCGAAGTCGACGATCAGTTTCGGGTAGCGGCGCGGGAGCAGCCGGACGAGCCTGTCGACCAGTTTCGCGTCGTTTCCGACGAGCACGCGCGGTTTCCCGGCCTCGACCCCGTCGAGGATGATGCGGGCGGCCTGATCGGCGGGCATCTTCAGCAGCTTTTCGTTGTACAGCCGGACGCGTTCGAGTTGCTCGGCGGTGGGCTCGATACCGCGAGCCGCGGCCTCCTTCAACGCCGAAGACGCGATGCCGGTCTTGACCCCGCCGGGGTGGACGACCGTCACGCGTACCGGATGCCTGCCCGCGATCATCTCGGTGCGCAGCGCCTCGGTGAACCCGCGGACACCGAACTTGCTGGCGCAGTAGGCACTGAGCGTCGGCTGGGCCATGAATCCGTTGAGGCTGGAGATGTTGACGACCTGGCCGTCGCCGGAGTCGATCAGCTGCGGCAGGAAGGCCTTGGTGCCGTTGATGACGCCGAAGAGGTTGACAGCGAGTGTGCGGTCGTAGAGTTCCCACTCGGCGTCGAGGACGGTCTGCCCGCCACCGGCGATCCCCGCGTTGTTGTAGATCTGGTGCACCACACCGAACTGCGCGGCCACCGTGGCCGCGTACTCCAGGACGGCCGCCCGGTCACTGACGTCCAGCGCGGCACCCTGCACTTCCGTGCCGAGGGCCTTGACCTCGGCGACGGTCTCGGCAAGGCCGCTTTCGTCCACATCGGACAGTGCGAGCCGCGCGCCGCGCCGGGCCAGTTCGAGGGCCAGCTGGCGGCCGATGCCGGAACCGGCGCCGGTGACGACGGCGACCTTGCCGCGAACGCTGCTCATCGGGATTCTCCTGCCGGATCGAGTGCCAGTTCGGCGGTGAGCCGGACGAGCCGGTCGACCAGGTCCGGGGCGATGTGGTGGCCCATCCCAGGGATCTCGACGTAGCGGGCCCCCTTCACGGCCTTCGCGGTCGCCCGTCCGCCGCTGTGGTGGACCATGCGGTCGGTGTCCCCGTGGACCACGACCGTCGGGCAGGTGACCCGGCCGAGTTCGGCGGTGCGGTCGCCGCCGGCCTGGATCGCGCCGATCTGGCGGGCGATACCGCTGCGGGCCCGCCGCCCTCCCGCGCGTTCCCAAAGGCCGGTGGCCCAAGCTGTCTCGACGTCCTTGTCCAGCGGGAACTTCGCCGAACCGAGGTGCCCCATCATGGCCAGGTGCCCGACCACCGATTCCTCGACCGTCCGGGCGGGCCGCCGCGCCATGCGCAGCAACGTCGACCGTGCGGGCTGCCCGACCCGGCGGTGCCCGGTGGTGGAGAAGATCGACGTCAGCGACAGGGCGCGGCCGGGATTCCGGGCGGCGACGGTCTGGGCGATCATGCCGCCCATCGACATGCCGACCAGATGCGCCTGCTCGATGCCCAGGTGATCCAGGAGGCCGACGGTGTCCGCCGCCATGTCGCCCAGGTCGTACGCCCCCGGCAGGGGCCGGGCCAGCAATTGCCGGACCTTGCCGGGATTCGGCGCCTTGATCCGGTCCGAGCGGCCCGCGTCGCGGTTGTCGAAGGTGACGACGCGGAAGCCGCGGCCGGTGAACCCCTCGATCATCGGCCGCGGCCACGACGTGAGATCCAGGCCGAGCCCGGCGATCAGCACCAGGGGCACGCCATCGGCGGGCCCCTCTTCGCGGTAGCAGATCCGCGGGCCGCCTGGCAGGTCGGCGAAGCTGTCGGTCACGAGCTCACCGCTTCCCTGACCTTCGCGCGGGAGAAGTGCAGCTCGGGATCGGTGATGTCGTCCGCACGCAGCAGCTTGATGTCCGAGTGGTAGCTCATCGACGTCAGCCACGGCAGCCGGTCACCCTGGCGCGGAAGCTGGTCGAGGGCACGCTGGACATACCCGGCGGCGAAGTCCAGGAACGGCCGCGTCGGCATGTCCGGATCGGCGAGGACGGGACGGCAGACGTCGTAGCCGTGAGTGTCCATATGCGACAGCAGGCGGCAGAAGTGCTCGCACAGCAGGCCGATCTTGAGGGTCCACGACGAGTTCGTGTAGCCGATCGCGAAGGCGGCGTTCGGCACGCCCGAAAGCATCATTCCCTTGTACGCGACCGTTTCCGGCAGGACCACCGGCTTGCCGTCGACGCTGAGCTTCGCCCCGCCGAACACCTGGAGGTTCAGGCCGGTGGCGGTGATGACGATGTCCGCCTCCAGCTCACGCCCGGATTCGAGCTGGATCCCCTTCTCAGTGAAGGTCGCGATCTTGTCGGTGACGACGTCGGCCTTGCCCTTGCGGATGGCGGCGAACAGGTCGCCACCGGGGACGGCGCACAGCCGCTGGTCCCACGGGTCGTACGGCGGGTTGAAGTGCTCGTCGACCGGATAGTCCTTGGGAAGCTGCTTCTTGTTGACGTAGCGGATGAGCCCGCGCGCGGTCTTCGGGAACTTCTGGCAGAACTGCCAGACCGCGAGTCCCTTGCGGATGTTCTTGCGGCGGGTGAGCGCGTAGGCCCGCTCGTCGCCGAGGATCTTGCGCAGGCCGTTGGCGATCTTGTCCTCACGCGGCACCGGCATGACATAGGTCGGGGTGCGCTGCAGCATCGTCACGTGCGCCGCGGTTCCCGCCATCGCCGGGACCAGGGTGACCGCGGTGGCGCCGCTGCCGATCACGACCACGCGTTTGCCCGCGTAGTCGAGGTCCTCCGGCCAGTGCTGCGGGTGCACGATCGTGCCGGTGAACCGGTCCCGGCCCTTGAAGTCCGGAGTGAAGCCCTCGTCGTAGCGGTAGTAGCCACCCGCGTTGAACAGCCAGCCCGCGCTGAGCCGCGTGCGCTCGCCGGTGTCGGTCCGCTCGATCTCGAGCAGCCAGTGGGACTCGTCACTCGACCAGGCCGCCGAGAGCAGCTTGTGGTGGTAGCGGATGCTGGGCTCGAGCCCGTTCTCGGTGACCGTTTCGCGCAGGTACGACAGAATCCGGGGCGCGTCGGCGATGGACTGCTTGTCCCGCCACGGCTTGAACTCGTAGCCGAAGGTGTGCAGGTCGGAGTCCGATCGGATGCCGGGGTACCGGAACAGGTCCCAGGTGCCGCCGGACGTGCCGCGGGCCTCCAGGATGGCGAACGTCTTGCCGGGGTTCTCGGTCTTCAGGTAACGCGCGGCCCCGATCCCGGAAATCCCGGCACCGATGATGACCACGTCGAGGTGCTCGACGGGTGTGCTCGTCGTCATGCGGTACTCCAGCCTCGTCTCGGTTCCCCCCACGATGCGGGTGCACCGGGCGATTGCGCTAGCACTATCTGCACCATCATGATGGACACATGGTGCAAAGTGCCGCAGCGCCGTGGCCGACCCTGTCACCCGAGGCGCGTGAACTGTTCCGGCGGGGAGCGGAGATCGTCCTGCATCCACGCGCCGAATGGATCGAAGAGCTGCACGAAGCCTCACTCGGCGGGGGCAGCATGCGCGCGGTCGCCGAAGACCCCGTGCTCACCGAGGGGACCAAGCGCGCGAACCTGGCGAACCTGCTGCACTGGGCCGCCGCCAACGTGCAGCATCCGGGCAAAAGGGTCACCGCGAACCTGAACCAGGAGGTACTCGAAGGCGCCCGCGACATGGTCCGCCGCGGCTTCGACTCCGGCGGTCTCGACGCCTACCGGCGGGCGCAGGGGGTGGCCTGGCGGCGCTGGATCGAGATCTGCTTCGACCTCACCTCGGACCCGATCCTGCTCCGCGAACTGCTGGACGTCTCGTCGCTGTCGATCACCACGTTCATCGAGGACACCGTCTCCGCGGTCTCCGAACGGATGGCCGCCGAACGCACGGAACTGACCCGCGGCGCGCACGCCGAACGGCGCGCCACGGTCACGCTGCTGCTGGAGGGTGCGCCCATCAGCCGTTCGCTGGCCGAAGCCCAGCTGGGCTACCCGCTCGCCGGCCCGCATACGGCCGCGATCGTCTGGAGCGGCTCGGCCACCCCGTCGTCCCAGCAGCTCGAAACCGCCGCGGAGACACTCATGCGGGCCAGTGACGCTTCGCACCGGCTGACCGTCGTCGCCAGCGCCGCCGCCCTGTGGGTCTGGCTGCCCGGCCGGACCCCTCCGCGAGCGGACCGGCTGGCCGAAGACCTCGCGCCGCATCCCGACGTCCGGGTGGCGCTGGGGCGGCCCGGCAGCGGGATCGACGGCTTCCGCCGCAGCCACCTGGACGCCGCCGCCACCCAGCGGATGCTCGCCCGGCTCACCTCACCGCAGCAGATCGCGCGCTACCAGGACATCCAGCTGCTCGCCCTGCTCACCGGCGACCCGGCGCAGGCGGCCGAATTCGTCGCCGACACGCTCGGCGAACTCCGGCACGCCGACGCCGAAACCCGCGAGACCGTCCGGACCTATGTGCACGAACTGGGCAACACGACGCGAACCGCGGAACGGCTCTACACCCATCGCAACACCGTCGTCCGTCGGCTGGCGCGGGCCGACGAGCTGCTTCCGCGGCCGTTGGCGGAGAACGCGGTGGATGTGGCTGTCGCGCTGGAGACGCTGCGGTGGGTGGGAAGCGTGGCCTGAAAACTGTCGGATGGCCCCGTCGATCAGCACTGTCACAAGCGGCGTCAGTCCTTGGCGCGTCTGCCGAAGAAGGAGCGGCGGCTCACGTACTCGGGGAGGCCGATGCGGCGAAGGATGCCGTCCGTCGCCCCGACCTCCTCGTAGTGTTCCTTCACCCAGTCCGCCGTGGCCGCCAGTACCGCGGGGCGGCCCTCGATCCGGAGAGCGGTGACGAAGTTCTTGAGGTCGTTGGAGGATCTTCCGGACAAGGTCTTGCCCAGCAGGAGTCTTCCGACCATCGTCTCGTTCTCGTCGAACAGATAGGACAACTCCTGAGTGATGGCAGGGAATCCCCGTTCCGGGGCGGCCAGCTCGGCGAGCACGGCGTCCGCGTACTTCTTGCCACGGGGCAGGCTGAGCAGCACCTTGATCAGCGCGGGAAATCTCTCCACCGGATGACCGCGAAGGAACGCGTGCGGGTCATGCCCTGGCAGGCTGCTCACCACCGACAGGAATTTCGCCTGGCCTGCCCCGACGATGAGGAACATCAGGTACTTCGCGTCAGAGCCGGGCAACGCCTTCAACAAGGTGGCGAGGCCAGGGCCACTGTTGTTCTCGACGACCCTCTCGAGCACCTGTTCCTTGTAGCGGAGATCGAGGTCTTTGATGACGACCGGAAGCAATTCGGTCCTGCTCTCGGCCTCCGCGGTGATCCGATCGGCGAATTCCCGCGCGAGAGCGGGATGTGCGGTCACGAGACACTTCAACAACCCGGCCACGTCATGCTGTTCACGTTCGATCGCCACGCTCAGCACCCGCTGCCGGTCTGCCTCCGCGCACACGACGAGGAACTCGGCGACTTTGGCCACCGGAGCGCGGGCAGCCGTCTCCTCCAGCAGCTTCTTCGCCAGAACCGGCCAGCCCTCCTCTTTCAGCTCCGTGATGATCTCCTGCATGGAACCGGCGGAGCGGTTCACCATGGCTTGTAAGCAAAACCGGTGCGCGGCGTCGTCGTGCCCGTGTGCCCGCAACTCGGCGACCAGGGTGATGACACCCTCATCCGGCAGCACCTCCGCCGCCCGTGTCAGCACGCGTTCGGCGTGCTGCTTCTGACCGGTGTCCCAGAAAGCGAGCGCGATCTCGAGCAAGCGGCTGACCTCGGTCATGCTGTCGATCACCGTCTGCGCCACCTTCGCACTGTCCGCCGGACGGCCTGCCTCGGCCATCGCGTGACAGAGCTGGGCCACGACGTCCGGCGCACGCGACGCCATCGCCTCCGCCGAGGCCGTGTAGAGACCGAACGCAGCCTCTTCCCTACCGACGGACCGCAGTTCGTCGGCCAAGGTGAGCACCGCCGGAGCGGGCAACCTGGTCACCGTGCGCCCGATCAGGCTGTCGACCTCCTCACGCAGACCGGCCACCCACAGGGCGTTGACCAGGTCGATCAGTGAGGAACTGGCCTGCGCCGCGTCGAGCGCGGCGTCGAGGAGCTCGACGAGTTCACCGGCGCGGCCACCTTCCTGGAGCAGGTGAGCCAAGGCCGCCGCGTCACCGACCGGACCGATTCCGGCCCCGTACAACAGAGCAGCCGCTTCCTCGGAAAGCTCCGTGTCGTGCAAGGCCTCCAGGATCCCCAGCACCTCTTCGGGCGGGCGCCGGGACGCAGCCCTGAGAACCGTCACCATGTCATCGCTCGCGCCGGATCGGCGGAGCAGTCCGACGATCGCCGCGACTTCCTGGTCCGGCCGCAAGGCGGCGCAAGCGACGAGAAGCTGCTCGGCGATCTCGTTCTGCCCGTGCGCTCGCAACGTCTGGACCTCTGCGTAGACGTCGCCGGGACGACGCCGGAGGAACGGCTCGAAACCGGCAGGCGGCCGGGGCAGCGAGCGGGGCGTGACCGCCGGCCGCTCCACGGTCTTTCGCCCGGCGTTCCATCGGTTGCGCACCAGGGCGATCGCGCTGCCGTCGTTGCGGCTGCGCTGCTGCGGCACCGGAAAGTGCCGGGCCTGCAGATCGGCCTTCATGTGATGGAACAGCGTCTCCATGTCGAGGAGTTCGGGACCGCCGGGCAGGCCGCGCGTCAGCTTGTCGACGAGCGCGCCGGTGAACGCGGTGTAGTGCTCCCCCGGCGGCGCCAGTGCCTTGCGGGTCTCGGCCGTCGCGGTCATGACGTAGGTGCCGTCGACCCTCGCCTGGTCGGCCAGATCGTCGACCGAGCCACCCATACCGCCTTGGAGTGCGCGGCCGCTGTAACAACAGTCCAGCAGTACCACTTTGCCGTAGCAGGACAACGCGGTGCCGACGACCTCGCGCCGGATGTCGTCGTACCGGACGGAGCGGTAGAGCCGCTCGTTGTCCGAACCCGGCATCGCCAGATAGAGTTCGAACCGGTTGTCGAGCAGACCATGCCCCGCGTAGTAGAACAGCAGCGCGTCGGTCGCTTCCGACGCGGCCCGATGCACGGCCTCCATCACCTCGTCGGCGGACTCGGGATTGAGCAGCGAGACACAGTGCTCCTCCGGCAGCCCCCACAGCTCCGGGTCGGTCATCGCGCCGTGCAAGGTCGCGATGTTGTTCGCGACCCCCGGCAACTCTTCGAGCGTCGCGTACTCCGAAACCCCGACCAGTACGGCTCGCGACTTCCGAGGATCGGGAAGTCCGGTCACTCGCCGTCGCCCCGCTCCAGCGGGAGGTCCAGGTTCCGGAGCATGGCGCGTTGCTCGGCGGTCAGTTCACCCTGGATGGTGATCGTGAACGGTGGTGTTTCCTTGCGGGAGCGCAGAAAGTTGCCCCACGCGATGCCCAGGTTCGCCAGCCCGGTCAGGGAGCCGATGGACATGCAGATGACCTCGAAGACCCCCATCTCCCCCGCGCCGCGCGACCCCGCCGTGCTGATCGTCGCGGACCGGGCGACGTCCACGTCGTCGCGGAGCCAGCCGTAGAACTCGTTCAGTGCTTGTTCGTCTCCGGCGGCGTTGATCGTCAGCTCCACGAGACCTCCCTCGAAAGTGATATCCCTAAAGATCGCGACCTCGGCCGAAGGCGTAACAAGAATCCTGTCCTGAGATCTGACCGGTGGTTCCCGTTGACCGGCCGGTGACGAAACCCGGATCATGAAAGGCATCCCAGATCCGGTGCGCGGCCGATCCCGAGGGCGGACAACGATGTCATCGCTGATCCATCTCGTGCTTTGCCTGATTCTGACGGCGATTCCCGTACCGGCGGGGAAACCGGTGACCGCCGCGGCGGTGGTCTGTGTGCTGTCCTGCGACACTCTAGACCCTTCACGGGCCCAGCAGGACACCTTTCCGGTTCCGGACAAGCTGCTCGACGGACGCCTGCTCCGGCTGCATGTGTCCGACGCCGACGGGATGGCCTGGGGCAGCATCGATCGTGGTGTGACCGGGGATTCGGTCTGGCTCGACCGCTCCTGGGACGGCGGCGCGACGTGGGAAGGACTGCTGGGCAAAGCGAGTATTCCCGGCACTTGGACCGGAACGCGAACCTTGATGTACAACGTGACCGATCCCGGAAAGCATCGGCGCGGCCTGATCCGCGCGTGCGGGGACGCCGCCGGGGTCGCCTGTACGGAGTGGATCCACCCGAAGGTCTGCGATGTCGTCTGCGACGGAACGGCCCAGCCGAACGGGGACACCCAGCCGGTTCCGCCGACGACGTTGTACGGGCGCACGATCCGCCTGCACGTCGACGGGAACGCGATGGCCTGGGGCACCGTCGAGTCCGGTGCGCGGGGCGACGAGATCTGGCTGGATCGGTCCTGGGACGCGGGGGTGAGCTGGGCGGGTGGTTCGTCGCTCGGCCGGACGCCGGTGGCCGACGGCGCGAGTACCGGCCGGACGGTGTCGTTCGCGACGCGTGATCCCCGCGGCCGCCATTACGGCGGCGCCGTCCGCGCGTGTGGCCGTGAAGCCGGTCACCAGGAGGGTTCCTGCACGGCGTGGGCCCGACCGGCGCCCACCCGCGCGCAAGCCGCGGCCGACGCGCTCCTCTACTCCTACGATCCGTATCCGGGCTGGTGGCCGAGCAGCTGGTGGAACTCGGCGGCGACGCTGACAGCGGTCATCGACCACGCCAGGACCACCGGGGACCGCCGCTACGACTGGGTCATCGCGCGCACCTTCGAGCGGAATCGCGGCGTCTTCCCCGCCGGTGAGCGCAGTTCCGACGCCATCGAGGGAAATTTCGCGAGCCGGGCGATCGACGACAGCGCGTGGTGGGGACTGGCGTGGGTGGCCGCTTACGATCACACCGGTGATCCGCGGTACCTCTCCATGGCGACCACGATCGCGGCCTACGTGCACCAGTACTGGGATCCGGGGACCTGCGGCGGCGGTGTCTGGTGGGACCGGGAACGGACCTACAAGAACGCCGTCACCAGTGGTCTGTACCTGCGGCTCGCGGCTTCCGTTCACCGCCGGACACCGGGCGATTCGGTGTGGCTGCAACGATCCCGGACCGCGGCTGACTGGTATCTCGCCAGCGGGATGATCAACGCGGCCGGGCTGGTCAACGACGGTCTCACCGGTGACTGCCGCAACAACGGCCAGCAGGTCTGGACCTACAACCAGGGCCTGGGCATCGGCGGCCTGGTCGAGATCTGGCGTGCCACCGGGGAGGCCCGCTGGCTCGACGCGGCCCGGCGGCTGGCCGACGCGGCTGTCGGCGGCACGGTGCTGACCAGGAACGGTGTCCTCACCGAGTCGTGCGACGTCGGCCAGAACTCCTGTGACGACAACCAGAAGCAGTTCAAGGGCATCTTCATGCGGTTCCTCGCCGATCTGGCCGCCGCGACGGATTCGACGGCGTACCGCGACTACGCGAAGCGGCAGGCAGACTCGCTGTGGGCGTCGGATCGCGATCCGCTGAACCGGATCGGGCAGCGCTGGGCGGGCGGGACGCCGAACCAGGCCGACTGGCGGACCCAGGCGAGTGGACTCGGTGCTCTCACGGCCGCGTCCTGAGTCTCCTCGCCTTGCGGCGGCCTCTAGATTGAAGGCATGGTTTCCACCGCCGAAAAGGCCACCCGGCTGCAAGAGCTGCACGCCGCCCCCGAACTGCTGCTCGTCGTCAACGTCTGGGACGCGATCACCGCGAAGGTCGTCGCCGAGACCCCCGGCACCCAGGCGCTCGCCACCCCGAGCCACGGCATCGCCGCCTCCCGCGGCTACCCGGACGGCGAGAAGATCCCCCGCGACGAGATGATCGCCGAGGTCGCGCTGATCGTCCGGACGGCGGGAGACCTGCCGGTCACCGCGGACCTGGAAGCGGGCTACGGCGATCCGGGCGGCACGGTCGCCCGCGCGATCGAGGTCGGCGCGGTCGGCTGCAATCTCGAAGACCAGATGAAGCCACTGGACGAGTCGGTCAAGGCCGTCGAGGCCGCTGTCGCCGCGGCTCAGTCCGCCGGGATCGACTTCGTGCTCAACGCCCGCACGGACGCCTTCCTCAGGTTGGGTGACGCCGAGGAGGCGATGGCCGAGGCGATCACCCGTGGCCGCGCGTACCTGGACGCCGGCGCGTCGAACTTCTTCGTGCCAGGCAAACTCGACGAAACCCAGGTCGGCAGGCTGGTCGAGGCGCTGGGCGAGCGCAAGGTGAACCTGATCGGCCTCCCTGGCTCGATCCCGCTGGCGACCGCGCAGGCGCTGGGTGTCTCACGGGTGTCCTACGGGCCGTTCAGCCAGAACGTCGCGCTCACCGCGCTGGCGAAGCTCGCCGAGGACGTCTACGCCGGCGGCGGCCTGCCCGCCGACATGCGCAAGCTGAACTGATCCCCGTGGTCCGTGAAGGCCTCCTTGCCTACCCTCAAGGTAGTGAAGGAGGCCTTCACGGACTTGCCCTTGCTGCCTGTTCGCACAGAGATCGTTGCCTTGGCGGGCTGCTTTCCTGCTCCGCCAAGGGTTTTCGACCAGGATCGTAACCATGACGAAGGCAGCGAGAACCGCCTCGCTCCCCCGGACCGGTATCGCCGCCCTGCTGGCTTCCGCCGACCTGCCGGGAACCCTCGAACTGCCCGACGGCTCCGTCGTGTCCGTCGGGGTCGGCGAGCCGCGGTACCGGCTGAGGTTCCGCACGGACGGCGCGCTGCGGACACCGCTCACCGAGCTGGCGATCGGCCAGGCCTTCGTGTCCGGTGACCTCGATGTCGAGGGTGATCTCGGGGCGCTGTTCGGCGTCCGCACCGCCCTGCGGGAAGAGGTGCCGCTGCGGCAGCGGCTGCGGTTTCTCTACGACTTCGCGCGTTCACCGCTCAAGATGAACAAACAGGCCGTGTCCGCGCACTACGGCCGGGGCGACGACTTCTACCTGACTTTCATCGACAAGCGATTCCGTTTCTACTCGCAGGGCCTTTTCCAGCAGCCAGGCGAGACGATCGAGGAAGCGTCCGAACACAAGCTGGAGACCATGTTCGCGGCGCTGGATCTGCAGCCTGGCGACCGGCTGCTCGACATCGGCGGCGGCTGGGGCGGCGTCACCCAGTACTGCGGCGCGCGCGGCGTGCACGTCACGACGCTCACCATCGCGGAGGACTCGGCCGGGCACATCCGGGCACTGATCGACGACAACGATCTCATGGGCGAGGTACTGCTGGAGGACTTCCTCGTCCACCGTCCGGCACAGCCGTACGACCACGCCGTGATCTACGGGGTGATCGAGCACCTCCCGAACTATCGGCGCTTCGCCGCGAAGGCATGGGATGTGCTGAAGCCCGGTGGGCGGCTTTATCTCGACGCGTCCGCTTCCGTGCAGAGGTTCTCGGTGAGCGCGTTCACCCGCGATCACATCTGGGGTGGCACGCACACCTACATGACGCTTCAGGACGTCATCGCCGAAGTGCTGTACCACGGCTTCGAAGTGCTCGACGTGACCAGGGAAACCCGCGACTACGAGCTGACGATGCTGGAGTGGGCGAAGCGACTCGACGCGGCGAAGGACGACATCATCGCGCGCTGGGGCGAAGAGACCTACCGGGCGTTCCGGCTCTTTCTGTGGGGCGGCACACACGCGTTCAACGTCAACTCCTTGCAGGCCTACCACCTGGTCGCCGAGCGGACCGCCGATCCCGGCCCCAGGCCGTCGCGCCTCCGCAGGATCGCGGAGTTCCTTTCCGGACTGCGGTGACCTGCCCCGCGCCTTCCTGCGTTCGATGTCCGTGAAGGACTCCTTGAGGGACGCTGATTCCCTCAAGGAGTCCTTCACGGACTTGGCACCGGTCCGAGCCGGGCCCAGGGCCGCGCAGGGTGGCAGATACGGTCGTCGGCATGAATCTGCGAGCCGCGGCGGTGCGGCGGAAACCGGTCGCCGACCTGATCGCCGAGAGTGATCACGGCACGCTGAAACGCTCCCTCGGCCTCGGCCAGCTGACCATGCTCAGCATCGGCGCGACGCTGGGCAGCGGGATCTTCGTCGTGCTCGGCGAAGCGGTCCCCGTCGCGGGCCCGGCGGTCGTGCTGTCGTTCGTGCTCGCCGGGGTGACCGCGCTGTTCTCGGCACTTTCCTACGCCGAACTCGCCGGAATGATCCCGGTGTCCGGTTCGTCCTACTCCTACGCGTACGCCACCCTCGGCGAGCTGGTCGCCTGGGTCTGCGGCTGGTGCCTGGTGCTCGAATACGGCGTCTCGGTGGCGTCGGTCGCCGTCGGCTGGGGTCAGTATCTCAACGAGCTGCTGCGGCTGACGTTCGGTTTCTCCATCCCGGACGCGTTGAGCCAGCCGCCGGGGTCGGGCGGGATCGTCAACGTCCCGGCCATCGTCGTCGTGCTGCTCGCCATGGTCCTGCTGCTGTCCGGCGCGAAGGAGAGCGCGCGGGCCAACGCGATCATGGTCGTGATCAAGATCGGCACGCTGGTGCTGTTCTGCGCGATCGCGTTCTCCGCCGTCCGGGCGGCGAACTTCACCCCGTTCCTGCCGCTCGGCCTGGCCGGGCTGAGTGCCGGGGGCGCGAAACTGTTCTTCTCCTACATCGGTTTCGACGCGGCCTCCACGGCGGGCGAGGAGGCGAAGAACCCGCAGCATGACCTGCCACGGGCGATCCTGCTTTCGCTCGCCATCGTCACCGTGCTGTACTGCCTGGTCGCCGTGGCCGCGGTCGGCGCGCTGCCGTGGCAGGAGTTCGACGGCCAGGAAGCCGCGCTCTCGCATGTGCTCGGCGCCGTGTCCGACAACCCGCTGTGGGCCGGGCTGCTCGCCGTCGGCGCGATCGTGGCGATCTCCAGCGTGGTGCTGACGGTCCTCTACGGACAGACGCGCATCCTGTTCTCGATGTCCCGCGACGGCATGGTCCCGGCGGCGCTGTCCAAAGTGGACCCCAAAACCGGGACCCCGCGGGTCAACACGCTGGCGGTCTCCGGCTTCGTCGCGACGCTGGCCGCGTTCATCCCGCTCGGGAAACTGGCCGACGCCACGAGCATCGGCACCCTCTTCGCCTTCGGGCTGGTGAACATCGCCGTCCTGCTGCTGCGACGCCGTCAGCCGGAGGCCTCCCGTTCGTTCCGCGTGCCGTTCGCGCCGGTCACGCCGATCCTCGGGGTGGTGTGCTGCGGGTACATGATGCTCAGTCTCGACGGCGCCACCTGGGTCGTCTTCGGCGGCTGGATGGCGCTCGGCCTGCTGATCTACTTCGGCTACGGCATGCGCCGTTCCCGGCTGGCCGCGGAATAGCCCGTTCGCCGCCATAATTCCTAGCCTGTCCAGCCGCAGTAGAGGCCGGATCATTGATGAAACGGTGACGATCAGGGGACACTGCGTTCCGACCCACGGAAAACCCCTACCGTGAACCGAGGTCCCCATGCGCAATCGTATTACCCTACTGACCGCATGCCTCGCCCTTTCCCTCACTCAATTGACCGTCCCGGCGTCCGCTCAGGACACGACGAAAGTACGGGCGCCTATATGCTATGAAGAGCCGTCTCAACCGAAAGCCGATGTCAGTGACATAAAGGCCGGCTTCACGTCCTCGAAGTGGTTGCAGACGATCCAAGGCGTGTACAAACGGCGCTGGCCCAGCGGCGAGGGCCTCGCGATCGCCCAGGCCAAGGACCAGTATTTCAGCCAGTTCGTCACCAAGACCAGCTTCAACGGGCTCGCCGAGTCCCTGATGGTGGCGATCCACGAAGAAACCCACATGTGGGACCTGGATCCTTCGAGAACCTCGTGGGACGTCTACGTCTCCGCGTGGATCAACGCCTCCCGCAAGGCGATGAAGGTGCCGATCCACGGCGGATTCGCCCGCCGCGAGATCCTGCCGCTGATCACGGACAATCTCACCAAGTCGATGGACGACATCTACCTGCGGGACCAGCAGCAGGGGTCGTACAAGATCCAGGGAGTCATCGCCGAACTCAACGCCGGGCTCATGGGATTGCCCGCGGCGTCCGTCGTCGCGGAGTTCATCCAGGGAATCGGCGCGAGCAACGCCAGGGACATCGTCGCGACCAATATCCGCTATCTGCAGCTCTATCTGCGCGTCGCCAAGGCGAAGTATCCCGATTACTGGGCCAAGATCAAGGGCCAGCCGGAATTGCGCGAATTCGTGCTCGTGGAGTTTCTCCGCGCGGCGTACTGGCTGGATCAGTCCGAGCCTTACGCGGCCAAACTCGGCAGCGCTGACGTGGCCAAGATCGTCGCCAAGAACTACGCCCCGGAGAACGTCGCGATCATCGAGGAGTTCACCGGGGCCAAGGTGAACACCGGCACGTCGAGGAACTGCACCGTCTGACACCGTCCGCCGGTGACGGGCACGAACCCGTCACCGGCGGACAGACTCCGCTACGGCACGAACACCGGCTGGTCCAGCACCCAGAGCCAGGACCCGTCCGGCTGACGGCGGGCGACCTCGACGGTCACCTCGCCGGTGGTCAGCGTGGACGCCGTGAGCGCCAGGTCCTCACCCACCAGCGCCGGATGCTGCCTGCCCGGCAGGAGTTCCGGCGCGGCCGCGACGAACTCCTCGTACACCTTGCGGATCTCCGCGTGCCCCGTCGCGAGGTTGCCCGGCGGGAACGCCAGCACGGCGTCCGGTTCGTACAACGCCACCAGTCCGTCCACATCGCCCGCGTTGCCGCGCTCGATGAAGAACCTGCCCAGATCGTTCGGCTCAGTGGCCACAGTCCTGCTTGTCATGCGGATGAGCTTCGCCGTGAATCACGACATCCTGTGTCGTGTATTCCGTTAGGGTTTCCGCATGCGCGCCGACCGGCTGGTCTCCCTGGTGTTGCTGCTGCGCCACCGCGGCAGGCTGTCCGCCGCCACGCTGGCCCGCGAGCTGGAGGTCTCCACCCGCACCGTGCTGCGCGACATCGAGGCGCTGTCCTCGGCGGGCGTCCCGGTCTACGCCGAACGCGGCAGGCACGGCGGTTTCGCGTTGCTGCCCGGTTTCCGGACCGAGCTCACCGGGCTGAACCACGACGAGGCGCTCGCCCTGCTGATCGCCGGGTCACGGCGCGGCGCGCAGGCGTTCGGCCTCGGGTCGGCGCTCGCTTCCGCCATGCTCAAGGTGGTCGACGCCCTGCCCGAAAGCCAGCGCGACACCGCGGCGGGCGCGGCCCGGCGCCTGCTCGTCGACCCGGAGACCGACCTCCTCTCGCGCCGGGTGGCCGCCGAGGAGGTGCCCGACGCGATCGTGGCCGAGGTGCGGCGCGCGGTGTTCGCCGGGCACAAGCTGCGCATCCACTACGCGGCCGCGGGCGGGAAGCCGCAGTGGCGCACGGTGGATCCGATCGGCCTGGTCACCGTCCGCGATCAGGGCTATCTGCTGGCCACGAGATCCGGCGAGGACCGCACCTACCGGCTGTCCCGGCTGCGGGCCGCCGAGGAACTCCCCGAACCCGCGCACCGGCCGGACCGGGTCGACCTGGACCGGGCCTGGCAGGAACGCAGCACGCGGTTCCGGACCGGCGGCGAGCTGGTCGCCGTGCTGGCACGGGTGCGCCCGGCGCGGCGGAAGGAACTGGTGAGCACCGCGCTGGCCGTCCTCGCCGAAGAGACCGGCACGGACGGCTGGTTGCGGCTGGAGGTGACCTTCCAGGACTCCCGCCACGCCGAATGGGCGTTGTGGCAGCTCGCCACCGACGCGGAGGCCCTGTCCCCGGAGTGGTTGCGCGTCTCCCTGCACGACCGCGCCACCGCGATCACCACCCGTTACGAAGCGCGGGTCGAGTGACCACTGTGGACAGTCGAGGTACCCCGTGACGATCGTTACACAGGACTACGCTCGGTCACGGCGGTCCGCCGCGGCCACCGTGCCGCGCGACCGTTGGCAACATCGTGTTCTCATCGCGGCCATGTTCGCACCGCGTTCGTCCTGATCACGGTCGCGGGAGCCCCGCAACGGTCTCCCCCGGCCGTCACCGGGGACGCGACTCAGTGTGGTGGAACCCCGCTTCCCGAGGCCGAGGACGACTTGAGCGGGCAGGGTGGATATGGATAATTCGGCCCATGACGAACCCCGCCTTGGGAAGGGCAACCACGACTTTCAAGGCGCTGTTGAAGGGTTACCGCGTTCGCGCGAACCTCACGCAGGAGGAGCTCGCCGAAGGGTCCGGGGTGAGCGTCCGGGCCATCAGCGACATGGAACGGGGCATCGCCAAAAGCCCCCAGCGGCGGACGATCGAAGCGCTCGCCGCGTCGCTGTCCTTGACCGACGAAGAGCTGACCGTCCTGCAGAAGGTCGCGAGGCAGGGGCGCGCCCAGCCGGTCGCCGCGCCCGCGCCCGCCGGGATCTACGAATCACCGCTGATCGGTGTCCTGCCGACGGACGTCGACGACCTCACCGGACGCGAACGCGACCTCTCCGCGTTGCGTGAGCTCTCCGCCGATCTGTGCGACGGCCGCCGCCGCTCGGGACGGGTCGCGATCCTGAGCGGTCCTCCCGGCGCGGGCAAGACCACCCTCGCGGTCCGCGTGGCGCACAACCTCGCCGAGGACTTCCCCGACGGCAGGCTGTTCCTGAAGCTGCGCGGGATGTCCGCCGAACCGACGAATCCGGCGGACGCGCTGCACCTGATCCTGCGGTCGCTGGGCATAGACGCCGTCCGCATCCCGGCTGATCCGGAGGACAGGGTGAGTCTGTGCCGCTCCCTCCTGCAGGACCGGGCCATGCTGATCGTCCTCGACGACGCGGCCGACGAAGCCCAGGTCCGGCCACTCCTGGTCGGCGGGCCGCGGTGTCTCACCCTGATCACCGGCCGTCAGATGCTGGTGGGGCTCGAAGGCGCGAGCCGGCTCCCGCTCGACGTCTTCGCCGAGGACGACGCGGTCGCCTTGCTGTCGTCCATCGTCGGGGCGGGCCGGGTCGCGCGGGAGCGGCAGGCGGCGCTCGAACTGGTCGAGCTGTGCGGACGGCTGCCGCTGGCGCTGCGGATCGCGGGCAACCGGCTGGCGAGCCGTCCCACCTGGCCGCTGACGCGTTTGGTGGATCAGCTCCGCGACCGCAGCAGACGGCTCACCACGCTGACCGCCGGTGATCTCGACGTGCGCAGCGTGTTCGAACTGTCGTATCGCCAGCTCAGCCCGAACGCCGCGACGGTGTTCCGGCGGCTCTCGCTCGTCCCGGCCGCGGACTTCTCCGTCGGGGCCGCGATGACGCTCGTCGAAGCCTCCGACGAGGACGACGCCGCCGTCTTCCTGGAGGAACTGGCCGACGCGAGCCTGCTCCAGACGTCGCCGGAGAACGGCCGGTACCAGTTCCACGACCTCCTGCGGGTCTTCGCGACCGAACGGCTCGCCAGGGAGGACACCCCCGAAGTCGTCGAGGCCGCGGAGAACCGGCTCGCCTGCTGGCTGGTGCGCACCGCGACCGCGGCGGGCCGCTACTTCCATCCGACCGACGGGGTGAGCCCGGCCCCGGTCGCGACGCCGTCGTTCGACGATCACTCCAGAGCGGGCAGATGGCTGGAGGTCGAGCTGAAGAACTGGCTCGCCGCGGTCAAGCGCCTCGCCGCCAGGGGTGAGCATCGGCCGGTCCTCGACCTGGCCGAGTCCATGCACTGGTACTCGGAGATCGGCGGCACGGCGAGCACCTGGTACGAGGTGTTCGGACTCGCCGTGAACTCGGCCGTCGCGATCGGCAGCAAACGGGACGAGGCCGTCCACCTGAACTATCTGGCGTGGGTGCAGGCCACCCTGTGCGACCAGGCGGAGGAATCCGTCAAGATGGCCCGGCAGGCCATGGACGCCGCGGTGGAGGCGGGCGACCCCCGCGAACAAGGCTGGGCACGGGTGTACCTGGCCAGTGCCCACGCCCGCGACTCCAGCCTCACCACGTCGCCCAAATTGTTCGATGAGGCGGTGTCCCTGTTCGACGACGCGGGCTATCCGCTCGGCGTCCATGTGACGCGGGCGATGCGGGCGTCGTACTGGTACCGGAACGGGCGGTTCCAAGACGCCGCCGACGAGTTCGACGCGTGTGTCCGCTACTTTTCGCGGGACCACGGTGGCCCGCGGACTCCCGTGGACGACACCAACTACGCGTACATGCTGCTGCGCTCGGCCCTGAACCTGGCGGCGCTCGACTCGACCGAACGGGCGCTGGCCCACTGCGAGACGGCGCTCGAGTTGTTCCGCCGCCACGGTGCGGCCATGGGCCAGGCGCGTGCCCTTCAGGAATCCGGGAAGATCCTGCGCCGCCAGGGCGACCACGCCGGCGCGCGCCGCCGGTTGACCGAGGCCGGGGAGCTTTACGAGCACATCGGGCTGACACAGGCCCAGATCGACACGCTCTGCGATCGGGCCGCGTTGTCCGAGGAGGCGGGCGACCCCGCCTCGGCCCGCGAAGACCGGGAACGCGCGCTGGGCCTCTGCGACCGGCTCGGGCGGTCCGAAGGCGGCAAACTCCGCGAGAAACTGGCCGAACGCCTCAACGCCTCGTAGGTCAGGCGGAAGTACGGGTCAGTTCCTCCCAGGTGATGTGCCCGAGCAGGACGTCCTGGATGGTGTAGCGGGGCGCGGGTTCGAACTCGGCGATGGCCGTGGCCCCGCCCGCACGGGACATCCCGGCGGCGGCGGCGATCCGGCCGCCGAGTTCACCGGCGTCCAGGTCACGGATGTCGTCGCGGGAGACGTAGACGGCCACCATGTCCTCTTCGGACCGGGCGGGGCGACCGTAGCCTTGGATTCGTAGCGACACGTCAACTCCTTGGTGTTGAGCGGTTCTGCGACTCTGGATTCAGTAAACGCCACGCGGGTCCCGGTCACCATGAACAACCACCAGCAGAAGAACCGGAAGGAAAGTCCCGCCGGGGTCAGCCCGCGCTCCACACCGGCGTCCGCTCGGCGGGCGGTGCCAGCACGAAACCGGCCGCGCGCCCGACGACGTCCGGCGGCACCGGTGCCACCGTCCCGCGCGCCCGGATGTGGCCGAGCAGGCCTGATTCCGGTGCCAGGCCGTGGTTTTCCAGGTAGTAGGTGACGGTGTCGGTCCAGATCCACGTACCGTCGGTGAGGAAGTTCATCGGCACGACCGCGGTCCGGTCCGGGGCGAGGACATCGTCCAGCAAGGACGGTGTGACCAGGACCGGGGTGCCGCCGGTCAGGTACGCGACGAGCGCCCGCAGTTCCTCCGGGTCCTCGACCACGGGATGGCCGGGCTCGAACCCTGGTCCCGTTTCGGGGTCGACGACGTCGAACACCCTGGCCAGGGTGAACTCTTCCGCTGTGGTCACCGGGTTTCCTCCTGTCGACGGGCATGACTTCGCCACCACAGCACACCGTGACGGGCCGCCGGGCACCAGGCAGGAGTGGCGGCAGAACTCACCGGAGATCAGTTCTTCGCGTCCGGTACCAAGGCGTCGAAGATGTTGTTCGACTCCGGCGTCCCGGCGGGCTCCGCGGTGTCTTGCGGGTCGGGCACCGGCTCGAAGCCCAGGCACTGGCCGATCGTCCACGGCGAGTTCTTGATCTCGTTCCACGCTTCGTGCCGTGAGGTCACCAGCTCGCTCAGGCGTTGCACCTGCTGCCGGGTGTCGAGGAACGGGCCGGACTTGATCCGGAACACCTGCCAGCCGCTCTGCTCGTACTCCTCGCGCCGGGCGGGGTCCAGCAGGCTCCCGCCGAACAGCGCCTCCTCCTCCGCGCTTGTCACGCCCCCTCCCTGATACTCGCCGAGCAGGGACTCCAGCCGGGCCGCCAGTTCCGTCCGCGGGTAAGACCGGCCGGCGCCGAAGTTGCCGGAGAGGGCGAGCCTGCCCAGGTAGCTCTGGTGGATGGTCGCGCGGTCGCCGCGCAACTCCAGGTAGAAGGCGTGGTTCGAGCCCGCGCTCACCCACACGCCGACGTCCTCGCCACCGGTGATCACGGCCGCCAATCCGGCCACGGTCGTCTCCGTCGTCGTGCCCACCGGCTCGTGGGCCACCTGGAACAGCAGATTGGCCGTTTCACCGCAGGAACTCTCGAGGCCGCCGTCCGCGAGCGCGCGATAGGTCCCCGCCGCCGAGGCCTGCGGATCCGTTTCGTAAGCGGGCCACAGCACCCCGAACGGCTCCATCGTCCGCATCTCGAGTTCGAACAGGTTCACCCCGAGGTCGTCCGCCACTTCCGTGAAGACCTGCTGGGTCACCGAAGGCGCAGTGTCGGACCTGCCGGTCTGCCTGAGGCTCGCGAGACTGTCGCGAACCTCTTGCGGGTCGAGCCCGGTCCGCCGGTCCGGGTAATGGTCCGGGTCGGACGTCACGACGGCGAGACCGTGCTGCCGCGCGAAGTCCAGGACCCGGCCCCGGACGTCCGGGCTGATCCCGTCGTCGTCGATCCCGACCCCTTCGCCGGGAATCGAGACGGCTTCGACGTCGCGGCCGAACCGGAGCCCGCCGTAGACGTGCACCTCCCACTGCAGCAGGCGCAACGGGATCATCCCGGTCATCCCCAGCGCGTTGTTGATCACGGCCTGGGCTGTCGTTTCGTCCCCGCCCGTGAGCATGTCGGACATCATCCCGACGACGTCCGACCTGGCCTGGCCCGTGTCCCCGACGGTGAAGTAGGACCGTTGCCGCACCTCCGGCTTCAGGACGAGATGGGTTTCGCCGTAGTACTTCGGGCCCTCGAAGCCCAGCGTCTTCGCGTAGTTCGTGTTGACCGCGCCGAACACGGCCTGTTCGTGCGGGCCGAAACCGCGACGGCCGGTCTCCTTGTCGTCTTTCTCCCGGCGCCATCTCGTGTAGTTCTCGCCGCGGGCCGCGTTCACTTCGTTGGACAGCGTCCAGACGGCGAAGCGCGGATCCTCGTCGAAAAGACGCCGCAGGTAGCGGTGCCGGTTCCGGGCGGCCTGCGCCACCCGCAGGGCGGTCTGCGCGGCGGTGTGCTCCCTGCTCAGTCCGATGAGTTCCGCCATCGACTGCTGGGCGGTGTCCTTCGACGCGGCCTCCACCCGGCTCTCGACCTGCCGCACGGCGGCCTGGAGGCGGTCGATCTCGGCGTCGTCCACGGGATCCAGGGTCGGCAGGATCGAACTGTCGATGATCTGCAGTCCGAGTTCGGCGGCGGTCAGGTATTCGGCGTCCGGGCGCATGAGCCTCGACGCGGTTTCCTCGTCCCCGAAGAAGTTCGCGCCTTTGAACGAAATGGTGAGCGGCGCCGTCTCGAACCAGCGCTCGACGTGCCCCAGCACCTCTTCCGCCTCGTCGGTGGTCTCCAGCCCGGCCAGCCGCTGGACGCCCTCGATCACTTCGGCCCGGCTCAGTGTCCGGCCGGTGGGCTCCAGCCGTCCGGCGCGGATGTCCCGGAGATGCGTGTACTGCTTGCCGGTCAGGGCCGCCGCCGCTTCGGTACCCGGCGGCGGCACATGCGCGACGGCGTCCGGGCGGCGCAGGCGCTGGATGCCCGTCTCGATCTCCGAAACGTCGTAGGGCAAGGGCGACGGCGGCACCGTCTGATCCGCTGAGGACGGTGGTGCGCCGGGGACGGCCACGGGCTCCGTGGACACCGGCTCCGCGGAGAGCGAAGACCGCAGCGCGTCCAGGCGGTCCTTCGCCTCGGCCGTGAGCGAGAGCTGCAAGTCGGCCCATTTCGGCGCTTCACGGGAGGACGAGCCACCGGAGAGGAAGTCGCGAAGCCGCTTCGCTTTGGTCTTCTCGGATTCGACGGTCAGCGAGTGATAGGCCGGGGAGATCTCCCCTGGGAGGTCTCCCAGATCGAACTTGCCGTTGGCACCGGGATCGTCTTCCAGCCTTCCGTACCGGACCTCGCTTGTCGTGTACGAGAGCATTTCCGCTTCGTAGCGGGAAAACAGCAGATCGAACAGGTCCCGATCCGGCAACCCCGCCCGCTCGGCCATCATGGCGATCCGCCCCGCCGCCGCGACCTCGTCGATGTCCCGGCGCAGCAGGGCGCCGAGCGGATCATCCGAGACCAGGACGCGGGCGAGGGCGATCGATTCCGCCGAAACCGGGTTTCCCCCGGTTTCCCTGCCGAGGATCCATTGGGCGAAGACCGGCTTGAGCAGAGGGTCGTTGAACGACGACGCCACTTCGCGCGCCACGTTGTCCACAATAGACGCCAGCGCCAGCGCGTCACGGCCGTTCGCCGCGTCCGCATCCCGACGGCCGAGGACACGGAGCACCCGGTCGAGATGCTCGCCGACGGTCTGCTTCTGCCGGATCCGGGCACCGGGATCGGCCAGCACGACGTCGACCAGCGGGAGCCGTTTCGACCAGTCGAGGACCGATTTCGGCTTCCTCGCCGACGGAGGCTCCGGCGGTTCCGCCGCCGGATCGAGGTCCACCGTGATCACGGCACGCCTGCGCGCCTCCCGTGACAGACCGGCTTCGGGTTCCTCCGGCTCCGGGACGACACGGATGTTGCGCGCGGGCAGCACTCCCGCTTCGGCCCGCAGCGTGCCCAGCTCACGGCTGATGGCGGCGCGCAACGCGGTGACCGTCGCTTCCGCGCGTGCGTGGCCGGTCCGCGCGGCCCGCCCGATCCCGAGCACGGCTCCGTTGCCGGCCCCGGCGACGTTCACCGCCGGTGCGGGCAGTCCGTCCGCGCGCCGTCGTACGGCGGCCGCCGCCACTTCCCGCGCTATTTGGTCCACTGTGGACAAAGCCGCCGGGGAAAGCTCCTTGCTCCCCTCGTCGAAGCGGATTTCACCCGCAGGCTCGTCGGCGAGCCGCACCGCGCCGTCCAGGTCGCCGGTCGACTTCCCGAACGCGTAGCCGCGCGGCAGGGTCCCCGTCTCCTCCTTCACGATGCGCGGCCCGATCGGGAGCGCCCGGCCGCCGGAGCCGGTGAGGCGCACCCAGTTCCCCTTCGGCGCGACCACCGGCCGTCCGGCCGCGTCGACCCCCACCTTCCCGGTCACCACGAGGTGGCCAGGGCCGTCGGGGTCGGACGTGTCGGGCACGAAGTACACCGGGCCGTCGGGCGCGACGGCCTCCACGTCGATCCCCCGCGCCCGCAATTCGGCGAGCACCTCGGCCGCGAACGACTTGCCGCGGCCGGCCCCGGCCCCGCACGACGCGAACATCAACGGCTTCTCGCCGTCCCACCGGCCTTCGTCCCTGGCGGTCACCAGCAGGGCGGCGACGTCGGACGGGCTCAGCGGCGTACTCCCGGTTTCCGGGGTGCTGTGGACCGGGGCACCGTTCGCGTCTCCGTGGGCGAGGAAGGTGAAGTACCTGTCATCGGAGGGCCAGCGACCGACGACGCCGTCCAGCCGCGGGTCGGCCAGCCGGATCCCGTGGTTTCCCGCGAGCGGGATCGCCGGAACGGCACTCGCGGCGATCGGGTTCGGCCGCACCGTGATCACGGCACGCCGACGGCGTTCCTCCGGCGTCGAGCGCGGATCGTCCGGTGCCTCGGTGAGGTCACGTCCCTTCGACGACGCCGTCACCCGGACCGTCGGGACACCCTCGGCGACGGGATCCTGGTCGGAGGCGACCTTGACCACCTGATCGCCGCCCTGGAGCCGGTTCAGCTCTTCCCCGATCTCCTCGACCAGCATGGACCGGACCGCGTCGGCCCGCTCCTTCCCCTTCTTGACCGCACCGCCCGGTACGGCGAAGGCGCCGTTGCCGTATCCGGTGACGGTCACCGCCGGAATCGGCAACCCGTTGGCGTTGCGCCAGATCGCCGCTCTCGCCACCCGCGTCGCGACCGAGCGGAAGGTCTGCACGTCGGACTCGCGCGGATCGCTGGATCCCGTGTCGAACGCGACCTGCGCGGACCATTCGGTCGCGGCCCCTTGCCCGCCCGAGACCACGAAGGTCATCAGGTTCGGCATGATGAACATGTCCGGGTCGTCATAGACCGCCCAATGTTCGTGGAACGAGTCGCCGGGTTCCTTGCTGTACGAAACGAAATGCCAGTTGTCCCGCTCTTTCGGCCAGGTGGCGAGGTTGTACACCCCACCGGCGGCCTCGTTGTAGGCGCGTTGCATCGCCGGGTCGTCCGGATCGGAGGTCGCGCCGATTTCCGCCAGGGCCCGGAGCTTCCTGACCACATAGAGCTTCAATTCGATTTCTGTGACCGTGGGGGACGCATTCGCTTTGGCCTGCTGCAGATCGGCGTCGAACCCGTCTTCGAGCACGTCCCACAGCCCGTCGTACTGGGCCAGTGCCTGCTGGATCGCTTCATCGACCTTCGGCGTGCGAATACGCGCCTGCGGCGAATTCTCCAGGGTGATGTTGAACCGGCCGTCCAGGCTGGTCGCGACGACAGCCGCGAAGTGATAGCCGAAGGGAGTGCCGTCGTTTTCGATTCCCTTCGCGAAATCGCGACCCATCGAGACGAGGCCCTGCTCGTCGTCGAAAGGAATGGAGTTGGCGCAGTACGCTTCCCCGACCGACGGCCAGGCATGCTCGTTGACACCGCTGTCCCGTGCCGCCTGGTCCATTTTCGCCCGGCGCGCGGCGTTCGAAAGCTGGTAGCTCATCGCGCTGCCGTAGGCCTCCCCAGGGCGGGGCGCACCCGATCCGCCACCGGTCGGCCTGACGTCCTTGCCCACCTGCGCCGCCGCCCAGCGCGGATCCACCGGATCCGGCAGGTCTTCTTCGGCCTGCGCCGCCATCGCCTCGGCGAGGTGACGTACCCCGGTCACCTCGACACCGTTGGTGGTACTGACGTTTCCGAGCGCGGCGTTCCCGGCCTTGTTCCTGAAGACCGCGATGTCCGGCAGCGCGCCAAGGACCTCTTGCGCCATGTCACGGCAGATATGGGACGGCTTGTCCCAGAATTTGACGGTCACCTTGTTCAGCCGGTGCTCGACTCCCCCTCGCTCGACCACCAGGACCACGTCGTCGTGTACTTCGAGGCTGACGTTGCTGTCCGCCTGCAGCAACCCGGCCTGCGACGCGGCGATGACGGCGGGCGCGGCGAAGAATTCTTTCGAGGACTCGGCCGCGCCCACCGCGATCGACAGGTCGTCGGCCACCCGCAGGGGAATGTGCTCCGACTCGACGTTCTCCTGATGCGGTACGACGAACGGGGTCGAGCGCGCGGTGACCGACAAGGACACGTCGGAGGGATACGTGAAGGCGGGCCCGGTCGCCGGACCGGTCCGCTCGATCCGGAACACCGTCGTCTCTTCGACGCGTTTCCGGGGCGCACGGCGGTGCGCGGTCGCGATGTCGGAGCCGTCGATGCGGACCTCGTGCCTGCCCGGCTGCCCGTCCGGGTCACGCCTGCCGGAGATGAGGAAACTGTTCAGCAGGTCCTCCCGCTCCTGGTGGTCCAGTTCCGTTCGCGCGGCCACCAGGTTTTCGAGCATCTGCCACAACGTCTCTTCCAGGACGTCGTTGCGGTCGGCGTCGAGGCTCGCGTCACCGCTGCCGCCCGACAGCTCGATCGACGGCATCGGCGGGAACATCTCCGGGCGCATCAGATAGGCGTGGGCGACGTCCTCCATCTGCCGGGCGATCCGCCACAGCCCGTCCCGCTGCGGCCCGGTCAGCGTGACCGAACTCCCGGTGAAGTCGATCGTGACCGGCACCAGGAGATCGTCGTACTCGTGCGGATCGTCCTCGATCGAGGACTCGTCGTCCTGATGGGCCGACACGAGCGCGTCGAACACGGAGTCCGTCTGCGAGCCGTCCAGTTCGTTCAAGTCGTCCCAGAACCCGTTGTCCTGCGTGACCTTCGCGGGCGCGCGCAATCCCTCCCAGTCGATCTCCGCGTAGTCCACAAGGGACTCACGCGTACTGTCGGACGCCGGGCCGGTGTCGTCCAGGACGACCACCCGCGGTTCGCTTCCCGGAGCGAACCGGATCAGCGGTTCGCGGCCGTGCCCGGCGGTGTCGCCGAGCGGCAGGGTGTGCGTGACGAGGTCGAGCAGCGGCGCGTCCAGCTCCACGTCGTCGGTCAGGACCGAGCCTCCGCCGTCCGGACGGCGGAGGTGGTGCGTGTCGGTACCGATCACCGGGGCCCAGCCGTTCGCCGTCTGTTCGTGCACGACGCCGCCGATGAGCCGGTGCCCGGCGGGGAGGGAGTCCGCCAGCGTGGTGTACTCGGCCATCCGCTGCCGGTAGCGGTGCTCGATCCTGTCGCGCACCTGGGGCGGCAGGCCGGTCAGCTCCGGGAGCCGGGGCTCGAACCGGGCGGCCAGCCCGATCGCCTGCTCCGGCATGCCGAGGTGGACGTCCCACGTCGTGACCGTGCCCGCCGCGAGCCCCGGCGACGCCTGCCGCCCGCCCCTGAGCAGCGCACGGATCATCTCCGGGTTCACCGGCCGCAGTTCGAACGCCACGCCCGCGTCGTCCGCGGCCTGCTGAAGCCCGGCCTGCGCTTCCGGATCGAGCCCGAACTCCCGCTCGATCCGCCGTGAGATCGGTTCCGGCGCCGGGATGATCGTGGACACGAGGACACCCGGCACCGTGTCGGAGGCGATCACCCGCACGCGGGCGTCCTCGCTCACGCCGTGCCTGGTGAAGACCGTGCGCAGCCTCCGGACGACCGCCGCCAGCCGCGAGTCACCGCGTCGTCCGCGCACCTCCACCGGGGGCGGCACCTGCTGCGCGGCGATCACCCCGGCGATCTCGTCCAGGTTCGCTTCGACGGTCTCCGCCACGCCGATGCCGTCTTCCTCCTGCCCCGTCCCGAACGGCATCGAATCGGGGATGGACCGTTCGATCAGGAGCCCGTCCGGCGTCGGCACGACGTCGAAGCCACCGGGGGCCTGTTCGAACAGCGGCGGGTCGTCGTCGCCGACGACCAGGTAAGGACCGTGCTCGGTCACCGTGATCTCGCCCGCCGCGGCGAACCCGAAGCCCAGCCACCGGCCGTCACCGGTGACGACGGGCAGGCCGTCCGCGCGGAAGCCGATCCGGCTCGCCACGACCAGTTCGTTCCGGCCGTCCTGTCCGTCCTGGCCGGGGGTGGACCACACCGCGGTGTTCCCCGCGTACGCGCGGGCGACGATGCCCTTGGCGGCGAGGCCGTGCAGCACCGTGGACACGTAGCCTTCGATGTCCGGCGACCCCAGTCCGCACGCGACGAAACGCAGCGGCTTCCCGTCGGCCCAGGCGCCCTCGCGGGAAAGCGTGGCGAGGAGTTCGGTCATCACCGCCGGGGTGATCGGCCGCCCCCGGAACTCCGGCATCCCGCTCGGGCCGGTGTGCGCGACGACCGTGTAGAACCGCGGGTCTTCCCTGAGACTCTCGACGGCCTGCCGCTGCTGTTCCCGCGCCGCCGGTCCGGTCGCGGGGTCGTCGAGCCAGATCCCGGAATCGTCGCCGAAGCGGGTCGCGCCGCCCAGGACGGCGTCAGCCAGCTCGGTGGCGGGCTCGACGATGGGCTCCACAGGGGGCGCCGCCTCGGACCGGGCCGGAACCGGAAGGTCGGATGTACTGGGCACCACGACGGCGTGGTCGCCGAACGTGGTCCGCTCGGTCGTGATGCCGTCGCGTTTCGCCCATGCGGCGAAGGCGTCCGGCGACAGGTAGGCGAACTGCGCCTTGATCGGGTCGCTCAGCACGAAGACGGGTTCGCCGCCTGCCTCGGCCGCTTTGAGGAACAGGGCGTGGTCCACAGTGGACACCCGAACCCCGGAGCCGGACCGGACCCGCTCCCAGAACCTCGTGACCTGCTCGGCGGACCACAGGCGCGAGGCCACCGTCACCTCGCGATCGGACCACAGTTCCCCTCTGGTCTCTTCCCGCGGCTGCGGCGCGAGCCGCCGGGACATGGCCATCCGGAAGGGCAGGTCCTCGATGCCCGTTTCCCGGCGGCTTCGCCGGTCGAACGCGAGCGGGAGCACGAAGGGGTAGTTCAGTTCCCACGCGCCGGGAACGACCTTCTTCGTGAGCACCGGCACCGCCGAGTCCCCGCTGGGGCCGAGCCAGATCACCCCGGCGAGCTTTTGCGCGACACGGCCCCATTCGGTGGTGAGCCGGGCCCAGTCCGCGCGTGCCGCGGCGTCCGAGCGGTTCGCCGCGAGGAGTTCACGCGCACGGGTGTCCAAGGCGGCGAACAGTTCGGTGGCTTCGGCGACGCGTTTGCGGGCGAGGTCGCCGATCGTCCTGCCCAGCGGGTGATCGAGCTTGTCCAGCTGGTGTTTCGGGGTAGTGCGCAGCTGGTGCTCCACGGCGTCGACAACACCCTGCCCGACCGACAGCAGCCCCGCGATCGTCGGGACGACACCGCGGACTTCGGTGATCGTGACCGCCGCCGCGCACGTGTTCATGAAGTGCTGCTCGTCGTGCCCGGTGGCCGCGAACAGGCTTTCGGTCAGCGCGACGGGATTGTCCAGCAAGGCCCGGAACAGCGGGTCCTCCCGCAGGGCTTCGCGGCCCTCGAGGGTGAGGTTCGTCAGTCCCAGCCGCGCCAGGCGCTGCGGCAGCTCCTCCTCGGACCGGTAGCCGATCCCCTGCACGGTCGACCGGTCGGTGGTGAACGGATCGCGCCCCGCTTCGACGTTCACGGCGAGATCGCCGAGGACCTGCTGGAGACGGTCGATCGTGAGCGGTTGCAGCACCCGGCGATCGCGCACGGTCGCCAACCGGAACCGGGAATTGTCCGGGACGTCCCGCTCCCGCGAGGGCACCAGGGCCGTCACGAGCAGCGCGTCGTTCACCAGTGACCGCACGTTCGCCCGCGTCCCCGGATCGGCGAGGCGGTCCAGATTCGCGTCGATCCGGGTGAGCCCGGCCGAGATCTCCGCCGAGCCGAGGACCGCGTCGAGGTGGTTCTCCAGGCGGCCGCCGTCGGCCAGCCGCGACAGCTGGTCCAAGCGGAGGCCGAGATCTTCGGCCGCCAGATTCGGCAACCCGTCGAAGAGCGTGTCGTAGCGATCGGCGAACTCGTCCGCACCGGGAAGCCTGCCGCCGGGCAGCCGGGGGCGCTCCCGGACCGAAGCCTCGTGCCACTCCTGGAACGCCCGGTCCAGCCTGCCCGGATCGTTGCCCCAGGCGCGAAGGTCGTCGGTCGCCCTGGCGACGCCGTCCCGCGCCGTTTCGAGCGCGGTTTCGGAATCCGTGAGGCGCTCGGCGTCGCGGGAGCCTCCAGCTTGGTCGAGCCGGGACCGGAGTACGGCGTGCGCCGCTTCGGCCTGGCTCAGCTCCTGGCGCGCGCCGAGGAGATTCGCCCACGCGTCGCTCCGCGTGACCGGGAATCCCGTGGCGGCCGTGCCTTTCAGCTTCGGTCCGGGATGGCCGTTCGCGTCCCGGTCGAGGATCTCGTTCCAGCTCGTGGCGTCCCGCCGCCAGGCCTCGGCGAGGAGAGCGCCCGCGGGCGGCACGATCTCGACGGAGGTGGTGATCTCGTCACGGAACTCCTCGAACGAGTCACCCGGCTTCGCCAGCAGATCCCGGACCGAGTCCGGGAGCGCGACCGACCGGACGTCGTCACCGTCCCGCCGCTGGTAGGTGATCGTCCGGACCTTGCCCGCGAGAGCGGGGTCGTCGACGATGGTCTTCAGCGCCGTGTGCCAGACCAGATCCGGGTCCGGATGCTGCTGCACAAGGGCTTCGACGGCGGTCAGATGCAGGTCGCCGTCCCGTTCGAGCAGCCCGCGGGTGAGGACGTCGACGACCTTCTCGGCCTGCTCCTCGACGGTCCTGGGCCGCAGGCCCGGCGCGGTCTGGTCGGCGACCGAAAGCGGGTCGACCTGGCGCAGGTGGATCTCGGACGGCTCGTACCACTTGGCCGCCTTGGCGACCTGGACGACTTCGAAGGTCGAACCCGGCGGCAGGATCCGTTCGCGGTCCACCGGTACGGCCAAGGCGTCATCGATGACGAACTTGACGTTGCCCGGCTTGTCCCCGGCGACCAGCACGGCCGGTTCGGTGACGAACCGGCCCTTCCGGAACACGTCCAGTTCCGCGGCCGAACGCCAGGTGCTCACCGTGATCCGGCCGCGGTCCCCGGCCTCGCGCAGGGCACGCCGCCGGGCGGACGCGATCTTGTCGCGATGCGCACGGGTGTCGCGGCTCGCCAGGTCCGGCGCCAGTTCACGCGCCTCCCTGACCACCTTGCTCAGGGTGAGCCGGTCCTCGAAGTTGTCCGCCGCGGGGCCGTCGCCGGGGAAGCCGGTGAACGGTGCCGCGATCCTGGTGGGCGTGGCGCCGATCTGGCGGACCTCCACGTGGAGCTTGCCGCCGATCTCCTCGACCTTGAGCACGTCGAAGGTGGTTCCCGGCGGGAGCAGCACTTCTTGTTCACTGGGACGGCAGGACGCCGATTGGATGTACGCGGCGTCGTGGACCAGTGCGTGGACGACCACCTTCCGGTCCTGCCCGAAAATGCCGTCGTCCTGCATGGCGCGGAAGAAGCTCCGGTCGGTGAACCGCTCCCCCTCCTTGAACATCTCCTTGCCGTCCGCGATGGAGAGATACATGACCCTGGTCGCCCGCCCGGTGTGACGGGCCGGGAACCGGGTGACCGCGGACGCCAGCAGCCGGGACAGCGAGGCCGCGTAGCCAGGCCCTGTCCCGTTCTTCAAGTACTCGTCGATGACGGAGAAGTGCGAATGGCTGTACGCCCGGACGGCGGCCAGCTCCGCTTCCCCCACCGACGCCAGATGCGGGTTTTCCCGCAGCACAAGGGAAACCTGACGCAGGTAGTCGGCCATCTCCGCCTGGGAACGGAACTCCTGTTCGTCCGCTGCCGAGGCGAGGAAGCCCGGTTCGTGTTCGGTGCCGCCGGGCGGCCGCTCGTACGGCCGGGGGTCTTCGCCGACGAGCGCCTGGGCACGGTCGGAAAGGAGCTGGAGATTCCGGGGTTCGAGGACGACGTCGCCGGTGACGGCGGCCGCGGTCATCAGGCCGGGCCCGGTCGCGACCCGGCCCGCGCCGTCGGCGTGCTGGAAGACCGGCGCGTCCTGCCCGTCGACGAAGTATTCGTCGTGCAGGCCGAGGAAATGCCCGAGCTCGTGCGCGAACTGGACCCCGGTCCCGTCCGAGGGCCAGTGCCGCTGATCGGCCGGAGTGCCGGGGGCGGTCACGAAGACCGTGCCGTGCGCGTCCTCACGGTCGGTGAAGCCGACCTCGACCATCAGCTGTTCGCCGCCGGGCAGCCGGTAGCCCCGGTTGTAGTACTCGTTCACCCCGGCCCTGACCCGGTCCTTGAAGTTCTCGATGTCCACTTCGGACTGTCCGGTGTCGTCCAGCCGCAGCCGGACGGTGTGCAGCCGGACCGGAACGGGGTCCTCGCCGTCGCGTTCGACGGTGAACCGGCGCAGGTCGTAGCCGATCGTCGCCTGCCACGGCCGTCCCGAACGGCTCAGCCCGCCGTCTTCGGACCGGACGGTCACCGGCGGCGTGTCCCGCTGCTCGGGGTCCAGCCGGGTCACCGGATTCGCGATCCGGTGCCCGACGGCCACCGCCGGATCCGCCGCCCGCCACCAGTCCCGCGCCGCGTCCTCGCGGGTCCACGGTTTGCCCGCCGGACGGGTCAGCGAAAGCGGCGACGCGCCGACGGCGAGGCGTACCACCGGATCGACGGGCACCGGCGCGGCGAACAGCAGGGCCATCGCCCGGTCCGCGGCCGCCGTCAGTTCCTCGGGTGAGGCGTCCGTCCGCTTGGCGAGCTCGCGGTGGATCCGATTCAGGGTCGTCGACGGCGGGACCGCGTTCCGGTCCTGCTCGGCCGCCGTGAAGACCTGCTCGAACCGGCCGGAGGCGGCGAACAGGGCGTCGGCGATCGCCTCCGGGTCACGCATCAGGTCCCGGAACAGCGGGTCTTCGCGCAGGGTTTCGACCACCACCGGCGGGGCGTCCATCAGCACGAGTTCGACCAGCCTGCGCGGCAAAGGAGCGTTCTGGTCGTAGCCCAGGCCGTCCCACGGCGAGCCCTCGGCGGTGAACGGATCCTGTCCATTGTGGATGATGGCGGCGACCTCGGACAGCACGCTCCGCAGCCTTTGCGGCGTCAGCGGTTCCAGGACCGTGTCACGGGTCGGCGCCAAGGCGGACAGCAGCACGGCGTCGTTGGCCAGCGCCCGCACCCGCCGCGAGAGCAGCCGAAGCCGTGGCCCGTCCTCGACCGACTCGGCGGCACGGGTTTCCAGCTCCCCGAGTGCGCTGTTCAGCTGTCCCAGCGCCAGATCACGCTCGAATCGCGGCGTGAGCCCGCCGGTGCCCGCCAGCCGGGAGAACTCGGCGAGAGCGGTGTCGAAGTCCTTTTCGGACAGTGGGAAGCGTTCGAGGTCCGCCGTGGCCGCGCGGTAGCCCGCCACGAGGTCCGCGGCGGGAATGGGATCCGCACGGCGCGCCGGAGCGGCCGGGACGGGGCCGGTCGGGAAGGGCGTGGTGCCGGGCGGCCGGACCGTGATGTGCGACGCGCCGGCGCGGAGGGTGCGTTCGAGGTCGGTCGGTCCCTGGACCCAGCGCCCGGCGTTCGGCGCGGGCGCCCCGAGGACCGCCGAGTACACGTCCTGCACGAAGGTCGTGCAGTTGTGGCTGGTCACCTTGTACTGCCTGCCGGACAGCGTGAGCACCCGCTCCAGTCCCCGGATGACGTCGTTCGCGCTCACCAGATGATCCGCGGTGTACGTGGTGGGCTTCTCCCGCGCGGGACCCACGTGGACCGTGCCCGGCACGGTCGCCCATTGCGGGGAAGGCGGATTCTCCGGCGCGAAGTCGATGAGTGTCCCGTCGCCCTCGGGATAGTGGATCTCGATCCACGCGTGGCCCGTGTACTGGGCGCTCACGTCCCGATGCCGGGTCTTCACCTGGAACCGGAACACCGGCCGGTCCGGGTTCAGCAGCCGCATCCGGTCGAGGGCGTCGGGGAGATCGGTCCGCATGAAGTACTGCGCGACGGACCGCTGCTGGACCACCTGCGAGAGGGTGGCGTTCTCGGTCAGCCAGTTCTGGACCGACTGCCCCGGCGGGACGGTCCCGCCCTGCCCGTCCTGGACGAACGCGACGAGCGCCGACTCGGCCTTCGTGTCGTCCTGCTGATAGGTGAGCCTGATCGGCCGGTATTCGAGGACGACGCCGTGCTCGTCCGTCGCGGTCTGCAGGGCGGTGCGCAGCGCGGTTTCCAGGTTCGCCCCTCGCCGCTCCGCCAGGGCCGCGTCCTGACCGCGTTTCACCACGATCTCGATCCGGCGGCCCGCGACCGGCCGGGTGAGCAGTTCCTCGGCCAGTGACCGGACGAACCCCGTGAAGGCGATCGGATCGACAGTGTCCGAGTCACGGGAGAACGTGACCTTGGCATGCGGGTCGAGCAGTTCGACGTCGTCCAGCTCCGCGATGCCGCCCACGGCCTCCCGGAGCTGCTTGCCGAGATCCTCGGGGCCGGTCACCAGCCAGCCGGCCGACGGAGCGGGTGTCCCGGCGGCGCGTTCGAAGAGCCCGCTCGCGAAATGCAGGGAGTTGAACGACAGGGTCCGGTGCGGGGTCCGCAGATTCCGCACCGCGTGGTCGAGGGCCCGTAACGTGCCTTCGGCGGAGATCCACACCTCGTAGCTCGCGGACGCGGTGTGCCCGGTGCCGCCGAGCCGGACCGCCGGGCCGCCGTCGCCGCCCGGCTGGAACCCGATCGTTTCCCCGCCACCGGTCGGCAGCACGAATTCGACCCAGGCGTGGCCTCGGGCGCCGACGAGACGGGAAAGCCGCGGCGCCGGGGTGCCGGGATCGACCGACAACCGCAGCACGATGTCCCGGAGCCCGGTGGACAGCGGCAGGTGCCGGTCAAGGTAGGCGACCAGCGGGGACGACACCCAGAGGTCCAGGTCCTCGCCGAGCAGCGTCGCCGTCCGCGACAGCCAGGACGTCACCGTCTCGTCCGGCAGGAGACCGAGTTCCGAGCGGACGTCGCCGTCATCGGACCGGACGAGCGCCATGGTCACCGAGCGCCGCCGCGCCTCGGGGTCGTTCGACACCAGCGGCGGAAGGCCGGTCCGCCCGGCGGCGGCCGGTTCGACCACCAGGGACGCCTCGGACAGCTGCAACCGCAATGCCTCGGCCACCGCGTTCGCCCTGGCGAGCGCGGTGTCGGTCCGGCCGACGATCGCGTTGCCGTGGCCCGTGACCCGGATCCACGGCGACGGCAGCGACGGGTCGCGCCTCGTCATCGCTTCGGCCGCCGCCGGCGCCCAGTCGGCGAACCGTCCGGTCGCGGCGAGGGCGTCGCCGTCCAGGACGCGTGATCCCTTGGCGAAGGTGACCGCGGTGCCGACGACCGGAGCGGCGGGCTCCGTGACCGTTTCGATGGCGTCTTCGGGGTGTTCGGCGATCTCGACGAATTCGCCGTCCTTGTCCACGTTGACGCCCGCCAGCGCCTGGACGAGATTGATCGTCTGGGTCGGCGCGTAGACCGTCCGGTGGTGGCCTTGGGCCTTGAGCTCGCGGCGGAAGTCGTAGCCGCCGCCACCGGGCTCGTTCAGCTTTCCGGATTCGCACGCCAGCAGCACGATCGGCGCTTCGGGCCGGGCTTCGAGGACCTGCCGGAAGTCCGCGTTCTCGAGCGCGCGCTGGGCGAGCTCCTCACCGGTGATCCGCTGGGCGAGCAAGCGTTTGGGGAGCTTGACCCGGAACCGGTCCGGACCGGCGTGGAGGTAGAGGAAGATCGGCTGTTTCGCGAGTGCTTTCGAGGCCCACGGGGCGGGCCTGCTCACCGACCGGGGCGCCTCCGGTTCCGCTGATCCGGGCTGATTTTCCGGCCTCGGGCTCAGGCTGTTGTACTCGACGACCGGCCTGGCGCCGGTCGTGCGGGCCCAGGTGCGGGCGACGAGGGCGTCGTTGTTCTTGGTGGGGAACGCGATGCCGACGACCTTGTCCCCGGCGCCGGTCAGGGTGTTGATGACGGGCGGGATCGCGGGGGCTTCCGGGGCGGGCCTCGACGCCGTCCTCGTGTCCAGGTCACGGGTCGCCAGGTACTCCCCGGTCGAGGTCCGGGCGATCCGGACCGGCCGCGGACCGGCGGGGCCGTACGCGACGTCGTCCCCGTTCTCGGTGACGACGTGCAGCCGGACCCCGAAGGCCTCGGCGATCTTCGCCGCCGTCGTGTTCCGCAGCGTCGCGCCCAGCTCCCGCAGTTCCGCCTGACGTGCCGCCGAATCGGGCGCGACAGCGGCGGCGACCGCGGCGATCAGGTTCTCGGTGACCGGCTTCCCGCCGACCGGGACCACCGTCTTGTTCAGCTGGAAGAGCGTGTCCTGCTGGGCGGCGGTGAGCCCCGGATGCACCGGGACGTGTTCGGTGGCAAGGAAATCAGCCGTCGGTGACAACGCGACGCGCACCGGCTCGCCGTCCGCGGGACCGAGCGCGACCGTCGCCCCGTCCTCGGTCAGCAGCTCCAGGCGGACATCGAGCGCGACCGCGACCTCTTCCGGCGTGGGTTCCCGCAGCGCGGCGCCCCGCTCCCGCAGTTCCGCCTGGCGCGCGGGGGAATCGGGCGCGAGTGTCCGGGCGATCGCCTCGACGAGGTTCGCCCCCAGGGTGTCTCCGCCGACCTGGACGGCGTCCCGGCGTTCCTGGCCGAGTGTGGTCCGCTGCGCGTCCGTCAGCCCGCTGCCGGGCCGGGCGCCCGGCAGCGGGTCCTGGCCGGGATCGGTGAGGCGGCCGTCCCCGTGGCCCAGCTGGCTGTGCAGGATGTGCTGGATCATCCAGGTGTGGCGGGGCATCAGCTTCGGCGTCGCACCGGGCTTGACGACGTCCTTGCCCATGATGCTTCCGTCGCCGGTGACGACACCGCCCGCGCCGTCGTCCTCACGGCTGAGGAACACCCGGTCCTTGTCGTGTTCCTCGTCGGCCGCGCCGAGGTAGTGCAGCAGCTCGTGCGCCAGTTCCTCCGGCGTGGCGTCGGAGCGCCAGTTGGTCTGGGTGGTGCGCTCGTCGTCACCGGCGACGACGTCGTACGCGCGGTACCGGGAGCCGGCTGGCCGGTCGCCGGTGAACTCGATCCGGACGTGCAGCTGGTCGCCGTTCGGCAGGCCGTGGCGTTTGTTGATCAGCTTCTCGACGCCGGCCGCGGCGCGTTCCCGCAGCCGCGCGACCTGTTCTTCGGTGACGCCGCGGCCGGGTACGAGGTTGATCGGCACGGTGAATTCGGTGACCGAGCGGTCGCCGACCTTGAAGCGGCTGACGCCGTACCGGATGACGCCGTCGTAGCGTTTGTCCTTGCCGGTCTGCACCGTGGTGAGCACGTCGGCGGTCTCGGTGGACACCGACCGCCTCGGCGTGGTCGCCCGCAGCGGCTCCCACTGCGCCGGGTCGAGCGGGTTCGCCACCGAGAACCAGGGCGCGTCGGTGGCCCGGCTGTGCCGCCACTTCTCGTCCTCGGGAGAACCCGGCGGTGCCGTATGCCGCGCGAGTTCGGCGTCCAGCGCGCCTTTCGCCAGCCACCAGGCGTCCTGTTTGGTGTCCGCGAAATCGAGCCACGCGGCCTGAAGCGCGGCCTGGGTGCGGACGAGCTGCTCCGCCGCGGCGACCCGCTGCTCCTGCGCCTCCGCCGCGGCGGCCTCGGTGGCGGCCAGCGTTTCCCGTTGCTCCGTCAGGACTTCACGGAGCAGGTCACGCCGGAGTTTCGCGTCGACCCGTTCCCGCCGCAGCCGGCGGACGTCGTCCAGCGCCTCGGCGAGATCCTGGTTCCCCTCGGCGAGGTCGACCCGTACGCGGGCCGCCGCCAGCGCGGAGGAGACCACCTGGAAGTCGCGTGCCGCGTCGGCGGCACCACGGGCGAGGTCGTCGAGATCGACGGTCCTGGCCCCGAGCCCGGCCAGCACCTCGTCGGTGGCCACGGCCACCCGGTCATGGTGGAGCTGCGCGGCCTCGGCGAGGTTTTCGGCCTCCCGCAAGGCGTTCTCGGTTTCGCGGGCGTACTTGTGGTGCCGATCTTCCAGGGTGCCGGGACGGCGGACCCGTGCCGCGTCGACCGTGGCCTTCCAGTCGACGCCGACACCGAGCTTCTTCGCCAGCTCTTCGGCCCGGCGCCGGTGACCCTCCGCACCGACCTCGGCGTCCCGCCACGCTTTGGCGGTCCTGCCGACCCTGCCCTGCCGTGCCTTCAGCACGCGCGGCGTCTTCTGGCCGGTCACGTCCGCCAGCCCGCCGATCGGCATCCGCACGTCCGCCGAACCGGGCAGTGAGACGTCCACGACCTTGGTCCGGCCGTCGACCTCGACCACGATCCGGTAGTCCACGTCGAACCGCACGAGCGCGGTCCGCCCGACCGGTTTGAGGTTCGCGACGGCGGACACGGTCGTGCCGTCGACCGTGGCGTCACCGGGCTCGCTGGTCCACCGCGCGTCGGCACCGGTGACCAGGCCGCCGATGTTGTCCTTCTCGGTGACCGGGGTGACCGTCGGCCCGGTGAAACCCATGTCGCCCGCCTCGACGACCTTCCGTTCGGCGGAGCGGGCCGTCGTCGAGTTCTTCGGGTTCTCCAGGTTGACGCCATCGCTCAGCGCGATCGTCCGCGGTTTGCCGAGCCGCGCGTGCACCTCGACGCCCGCCCGCTTGCCCCGCAGGACGGCGGCCTCGCGCAAAGCCGGCACCGGCAGGCTTTTCGTGGTCATGGTGGGCAGGAAGGCCTGCAGCACCTGAGGGCTCAGACTCGACCACAGGGCGTTGAGCGGGCCGGTGCCGTACCCGGTGATCCCGCTGTCCGCGCCGGCGTCGGTCAAGGCCTTCCGCACGACCGCGCGCAGCCGGGCGGCGGCGCGCACGGATTCGACCGACGCCATGTCGGGCAGCCTGGTGACACTCCCCTGACGCCAGTTCTCCAGCGCGGCCGGGGTGGCGTCCGCCGCGGGCCGCGGCTCCGGCTCCGCGTCCTCCGTGGTGCCCGGCTCCCGGTCGGTGCCGCCGGTCAGGTTGTCGGCCAGCAGCCGGATCCCGAGCAGCCGCTCACCGGTGCGGGCCGACGCGACGGTTTTGTCGCCCTGCTTCACCTCGAGGGTGAACTCGATCGGCACGTCGAACAGCGCGGCGGGCCCGGTCCCGGTCCGCAGCCGCGTTTCCTGTTCGGTGCGGACCTCCGTGGTGCCGGTGACCTTGACCGCGCCGATCCCCTTGGTGACCGCGCCGCCGACCGACGTCGCCGTGGCCCCGCCGTCGCTCTGGTATTTCTCCTGCCCGCCTGCCCGGAGCGCGGCCGACCACGCTTTGGCCGTGCTGTCGGTGGTGACGGTCCGGACCGCGCGGACGGTGCTGTGTTCGACGGTCCGGCCGTCGTTGACCACTTCGCGGAAAGCGGGATCTCCCAGCGTTTTCGCGGTCAGCAGGAGCTGGTAACCGCTGTCGGTGAAGACTTTCGGCAGATGCGTGTGCAGCGGGATCCCGCCGTCCAGCGCGCTGTCGACCAGTCCGCGCACGCCGTCCGGCGAGACGAGGCCGGTCAGCCGCGTCCAGTTGTGCATCGCGTCGTTCAGGGACACGCCCGGCAGCAGCGGGATCTTGGCCTTGGCCAGCTCCGCGGACAGTTTCGGCACCAGATCGGACAGGTCGGGCAGCCGCTCGACGGCGCCGAGCCCCAGCGTGCCCCGCTTTCCGTTCGACAGCGTCGAAGGAGCCGCCAGCCGCTCGTCCCGTTCCCTCGGCCCGTCGGGCTTGGCAGGCAGGAGACCGTGCGCCCTGGCCTGGTCTTCGGTGAGCCACACCAGCGCCGCGCCCGGCAGCCGGACCGACCGGGCGGCGACCCTGGCGTCCGGCCGGATCAGCGCGGTCTGCTGCCGCGCCTCGGCGAGCACGGTGAAGTCGACGTCGAACCGGGCCAGCACCCGCGGGGTACCGGCCGCCGTGGTCAGGTTGCGGTCCACGACCGCGGAGATGTCGAGGCCTTCGGCCTTCGTGGTGGTCTTCGCCCACGGTTTGCCGGACAGGCCGCCGGTCGCGGAGCCGGTGGGATCGTCGTTCACCGAACCGGTGCCCGAGACGCCCGCGGTGACCGTCGGGCCGGTGCTCTTGCTGGTGCCGCCGTCGAACCGGAACCCGCCCGAAGTGGACTGTTCCGCGCCCGCGTCGTCGGCCACCCGGACCAGGGTGGGCCCGCTCAGCCTCGCGTGGACGCCGATCCTGCCCACGCGGTCCGCGAGGCGCCGGGAGTGGACGAGGTCGGTGCTCACCGCGCCGCGGGTGAGCGACCGCAGCGACGCCTTGATGGAGTCGGTGCCCAGCATCGCCTGGACGGTGGTCCAGGCGTCGCTGCCGGGCAGCGCGAGCGCCTTGTCGCCGTCCGACGCCTCCACCAGCGCCTCCAGCGCCGCCGCGCCGACGTGCCCGGTGTGGGCGATGCTCTCCACCCCGAGCCAGTCGCCGACGGCAGGCGCCGGGAGCTTCTGGAAGTGGCCGGTGATCGACCGCGGCGGGTCGAGTTCGCGGATCTCTGGCGCGCCGGGCGCGACCTGGCCCGCTTCGGCGGGCAGGGTCAGGCTGTCCGACATCCACAGCGTGAAGTTCGCCGGGAGCGGGTCGGAGCCGTCCTCCAGCTTGTCGGGGGTGGTCCAGATCTGCCGGACTTCCGGCACCTGAAGGCCCGGCAGCCCCGGCAGCATCTGCCGGACCGTCGCGTTCAGCCGGGAGAACCCGGTGATCGAGACGACGAACCGGCCCTCGTGCTCGAAACCCTCGGAGTCGGCGCTGCCGATGTTGAGGTCCGTCGACTCGGTGACCGGCCCGGCCCCGGTCCGGGTGCCGGTACTGCTGCCGTACTTCGCCGAAGCCGTCCCCGTCGCCCCGAAGGTCACCTTGCCCTCGGGCCCGGCCGTCCAGCCCTTGGTCGTCGCGGAGGAGGCGCCGAGTGCCGGGCCGGTGGTCGTGGCGTTGCGGATCAGCCGCCCGGTCGCCCGCCCGATGTGCTTGGGAGGCTTCGCTTCCAGCCGCACGGTGACGGTGACGTTGTCCTGCCAGAGCACGCCCTGGCGTTTGAGCGTCACCGACACCCCGGCGCCCAGCAGCGCGTCCATCCGGTTGCGCAGCGCCAGTGGCGACAACACCGCCTGAAGCCGGTGCTCGTTGGCCAGCATCTCCAGCGTCCGCGCGGTTTTCGCCGGAGCGCTCGTCTTGTCCCAGTCGGGCAGCAGGTCCTTGTACTGGCCCGCCTCCCGGAGTTTGCCGCGGATCTCCGTCAGCACGGCGTCGGCGCCGGTGAACCCGCCGACCCGCACGTTGCCCGCCGCGAGCCCCGCGGCCAGCTGCGCGGGCGGGAACTTCTGCGTCGAGGGCGGGACGATCCCGTCGCCGGTGCCGTCCGGGACCGGCAGGCCCTGTTCGGCGGCTTCGGCCAGCCCCACCCTGGCGTAGACCGTCGCCGTGGTGCTGGTCTCCTTGCCGTCCAGCGCCTGCACGACGATCTCGGTCTCGAACCGGTAGAGACCGACGTCGCCCTTGAGCTGGATCCCCGATTTCACCGTCGAGGTCCGGCCGGACACGACGGTGTCCACCGTCCGTGCCGAGTAGCCCGCCCCGACCCCGGCGGCGATCTTCGCCCCCTTGACACCGCCACCGCCGCCGAACGCGACGGAGGCGTCGAACCCGCGTTTGGTGAAGGCGGAAACGGTCGAACCGGTGGTCGCGGATTCGTGCAGCCGCAACTGGGTCCCGGTGGTGGGGCCGACGAACTCGGCCTTGGTCAGCACGGCCTTCATCCGCACCGCCGCGACCTTGCCGCCGTCCACGCTGAGCAAGGCGGGCGAACTGACCCAGCCTTCCAGCATGGCGCCGAAGTTCTCCCGGATACCGGCGGTGCCGAGGAACGCGCGCAACGCGTCGCGGCCGGGGGCGCCGAACGCGGTGACCGACCGGGGCAGCAGCCCCGCCGTCCCGGTGAACACCTCGGCGAGATCGGTGACCGCCTCGGGCACCGGATTCCGGAGGTTGCGCCCGACGTCGGCGGTCAGGTCCTTCGCGGACAGTCCTTCAGGCGGCGTGACGCGGACGAGGTCGTCCGGAAGCCGCACGGTGACCTGACCGGGAACCGGCCTCGACGGCTCCGGACCGGTGATCTCAGCGCCGCTTTCGTCGTGGACGCTGACGGTGAACTCGACGTTCAGACCCACCCGCCGGGAACCCTCACCGGACCGGATCGCCCGCTGGTCCGAAGTGGACACCGAGACGGTCTGTGTCGCGCCGGGCGCCGCCAGCGCGACCTTGCCGCCGACGGTGAGATACGGACCGGTCGGCGCCTGCACGGTCGCGGCCGCCCCGACGTCACCGGCGCGGAGGACGGCGAGGTTCTCCGCGTTCGCGGTGCCGCCCTGGACCGTGAGATCCGCCTTGGTCTTCTCTCTCGGCTCGCTCACCACGTCGGCGCCGAGGGTGGCCCGGATCCGGACCTCCCGCCAGCCCTTGTCGGTGCGGAGCGGGAAATGCAGGCCGCTGAGCGCGGATTCGAAATCGTCTTCGACGGCGTTCCTGATCGCGTCGAGCCGATCCGGCTTCACACCGGGAAGCAGCCGGGTCAACTCGTCGCGGAGGCCGGCGGTCCCCTCGATCGCGAGGACCGGTGCCGAGCCGAGCGCCTGGCCGGTGGCGAGGAACGGCGGCAGATCCGCTCGCGTCAGATCCTGCGCTTTCTTGGCGGGCTCGGTGGTTTCGGTTGTCGTTTCTGTTGTCTCGGTGGTGATCTCGGTGATCTCGGTGGTGGTTTCGGTGGGGGCCGGGATCCGCGGGCTGGTCTCCAGCGTGGCTTCGTGCTGGAGAAGGTCTTCCACGAAAGGTTCGCCGAGGTCGAGTTCGATCGCGGGCGCCGGAGCGTCCCCGGTGACGACGGTTTCGGTCACCGTCTGCCCGACCTGGATCTCCTCCGACGTGGTGCGCAGCGGCGCCGGGCGGGTCCGTGGCCGTTCCTCGTCCTCCGGTTGTCCTTCGTACGCCGGGGATTGCTGGGGTGTGTTCGCCGTTGTTCCCGCGTCGGAGGTGGTCCGCACGGTGGCGGGCGCGGTCTCCGTCGTTTTGACGTCCCGCTTGCCGGACGAGCTCGTCTTGACGTCCGATGGCGACTTTGTGTCCGAAGTGGACTTTGTGCTCGAAGCCGTCTTGGTGTCCGAAGCCTTCGTTTCGGTGGTCTTGGTGTCGGTGGTCTTGGTATCGGCGGCCTTGGTTTCAGGGGCCGCTTTGGTGTCCGAAGTGGACTTGACGTCGGTGGCGGCGGGCGTCGCGGCCGGGCCGCTCTTGGTGTCGAGCGGGAGATTCGCCGGAACGTCGCCGAGCGAACCCATCCCGCCGCCGAACTTCTCCTTGAGCGACGTGACCGCCGAATCGAGGGCGTGCTCCCCGATCCCTTCGAGTTTGTGGCTGACGGCGCCGCCGACCACCCCGCCCGCGAAACCCATCCCGTATTCCGCGGCGGACACGGATTCACCGTTGAGCGCGGCCATCGCGGCCTGGCTCATCACCCCGGAGACGCCCTCGAAGAGGAAGATCGTGCTGAACTCGGTGGCCTTGGCGAGCATGTTGCCGCCGAGCCGGTCGGCGACGTTCCGGGTCAGCACGTCCGGCACGTGACCGGCGAGCAGGTCGACGGAGTCCTTGCCCAGCTTGTCGCTGTGCGGCGCGAGCACCTTGCGCAGGCTGTCGTCGAAGGCCCCGCTGCCGTCGAGGCCGTGTTTGGTCCAATTGTCCACAAAGGTGCGCGCGTAGTCCCGGCCGAGTTGCCGGGCCGCGTCGTCACCGAGGGTCTTGCCGAACGCGGTACCGAACCGGTCGGCGACCTCCTCGCCGAAACCGTCGATCGCGCGCTTGGTGAACGCTGTCGCCGGGTCGCTGAGCTGTTTGCCCGCCCGGTCGGTCAGTGTCCGGCCGATGTCGCGCACCCAGTTGTCGGCGAGTGCGTCGCCGCCCGGCAGTTTGAGATCCTTGACCAGCTTCAGCAGGTCGTCGGTGGCGATCTTGCCGAAGTCCTTGCCCAGCAGGCTGCCGATCTTGCGGCCCAGTTTCTCGCCGAGTTCACCGACGGCGCCGCCGAGCAGACCACCGATCGCGCCCGAGATCGCCGTCTGTTTGGTGCTTTCGTCGTCCCATTCGGTGCGTTCCCGCTGCAGGCGCTGCACGGCGGCGTCGATGATCAGCCCGCCGGTGATCCCGATGAACATCTCGAACACGATCGCCCGCACGAGCATCTTGAACAACACGAGCAGATAGCCGCGTGTGAGCGCGTAATGCCAGGTGAGGTTCGCGAGCGACGCGCCCGCGGTGACCGAGGCGAGGGCGTACTCCATCGCGATCTCGTAGGCGAGGAGGAACAGCTGGCCGATCGCGGAGAACTTCGTGTACTCGACGTCCAGCGCGATCTTGCGGCAGCCGTCGGCGATACCCTGCGTTCCCTCGGCGAGCTCGCCCAGCAGGTTCGGCGACCCGCCGGTGAGCGGCTTCATGCTCTTGTCGAACGCCTCGCCCGCCTCGGGCATCGACAGCTTCTCGTCGATCGCCCGCTTGACCCTGGCGATGTCGTCCGGAAGCTCTTTCAGCAGTCCCGTGACAGTGTCGTATTCCTGCGCCGCCCGCCGGAACTTGTGCTGATTGGCGGCGGGCCAGGAAACACCGAGGATTTCGAGAAGGGTCCGCGCCCATTCCGGTACATCACCGAAATCACTGCGATCGACCTTGATGGGCACGGACCACCTCCTGACCTGTTCACCGAGGACAACGCGGCCCGAGGGCCGAACGGTTCACCGGAGCGGCGACGTTGCGAAAGCCACTTGTGGCAACGCGTTGCCAGAAGCAGAGTGCCCGGCGGCGCGGCGGCGCGGCGGCGCGGCGGCGCGGCGGCGCGGCGGCGCGGCGGCGCGGCGGCGCGGCGGCGATGAAGAGTGTCGCGAAAGCCACTTTCGGGACACCAGACGTCGCGAAAGTGGCTTTCGCGACACGGCCAGGGACCGAACAGTCCACCCGGCAGAGGCGTTGCGAAAGCCACTTTCGCAACATTGAAGGTTACGAAAGTGGCTTTCGCAACACGTTGCCACAGGCCGAGTGCCTGACAGCGCGGCAATGCGGCACGGCGGCGGCACAGCGGCGAAACGGCAGCGAAAGGCGTTGCGAAAGCCACTTTCGCAACACCCCCGACCGCCACGCACGCCAACAGCGGCGCCCACCACCACGCCGAGACTGAAGGGCGCTTTCCCGCACCGCTGAGACGAAAGCGCCTTCAGCCCACCGTCACGCCTGGCACTTGGCCTTCACCATCGCCGCGGCGTGATGCGCGTAGGTCTTGGTGGAGCCCGACCAGTCACGGCCCCGGTTGAGCAGCTGCACGGCCAGCTTCGCGCCGTTGATCCGGAAGGTGCCGACGTTCACCCACCGCCCGTGGTTGCCGTTCTGGTCGATCTGGAACGACCCCACCGGGGTGCCCTTGTCGACCGCGAACCGGTCGAACACGCGGTAGACCGACGGGCTGCCGCCTGCCACGGTCGCGTCGCCGTCGGGAACGAACACCGAGACCGCGCACGCGCCGGTGGTCACCGGGCCGGTGTTGAACGTCCACAGCCCGTACGCGCTGGAGTCGTCCTTGTTCGCGTCACCGGACATGGGGATGGAGACGAACGACGTGCCGCAGCCGCCGTTGCCGTGATTCACCCAGCCCGCCTTGCCGTCGCTGTAGGCGCCGACGCCGGTGAACCCGGTGCCGCCGCCGCAGCCCCGGCCCGCCATTCCTTCATAGGTCACCGTCTTGGCGGCCGGGGCGGGCGGTCCCTGTGGCTGCTGGGCGGGCGGCGGGCCCTGGAGCTGCCCCGCTCCCGGTCCCGGCGCCGGGCCGCCGCCCGCGGCCGGAGGCGCCCCGCCGGGGAGACCCGCGGTCCCCGGATCGGCGGCCGCGCCCGGCTGACCCGCCGGGATCCCGTCGGCCGCCTGGCCCGGCAGCTGGTTGCCCGGCTGCCCGGCGGGGACGCCGCCGTTCTCGGCGGGCGGGGCGGCCAGTCCCGGCACGAACCCGCCGTCCGGCGGGAGATCCTTCGCGTAGCCCGCCGCGTTCGGTCCCTCGCCGGGCTTTCCGCCGTCGAGCAGTCCGCTGAGCGCCATCGGCAGGGCGACCAGTACGACACCCGCGACCGCCGCCGCGACGATCACCGGTTTCGACATCCGGCCCGGCGGCGGCGACGCGACGTCGGTGCCCGCGTCCACGACCGGTGGCACGGCACCGGCCGCGGCCGTCTCGGTCTCCAGAGACGGCGTTGTTTCGGTGTCCGCCTTGGTTTCGGGGGCGACGGGCGCCGCCGCTTCCGCCGTGACGACCGCGACGCCGGTGGACTCTGCTGCGTCCGTGGGCATGGTGTTTCCCGCTTCCTTTGCTTGCTCGGGGTTGACCGGCGGCGTTCACCCGGCCGCCGGGAGATCGCTAGCGCTTGAGTCCTCTGTGGACGGCCTCGACGTTGTTGCTCTCCGCCACGGCGAGCTTCGCCGCCATTCCCTTGGTCACGTTGGTCTGGTTCGCGACGACTTCACCGATCGAGACGAACGCGCCTTCGATCTTCGTCACCGGCTCGCCGAGATTGCCCTTGATCTCTTCGCCCATTTCGTCGTCTCCGGCGGCTTCGAAGACCAGATCCCGGCGATCACCGCCGAGTTCGCTGATCTTGCGCATCTTGGCCCCGATCTCCCGGTACGCCTCGGCGAGCGTCTGCATGGCGTTCGGGTCCGCCCTGAAATCCGTCATCGTCTCGTCCTCATCCCGTGGTGGTGCCGGTGCCCGGCCCGGTCTCGCCGAAGCCGAACGTGTGGTCGCGCCGGGTGTCCGCGCTCAACCGGGCACCGCCGGAAGCGCGGGGGCGGCGCTTGCGCCCGCCGAGCACGCCCGGCGCGACCGTCGGGTCGGTGCCCCAGGTCTCCTCGTCTTCGGCGATCCAGGTCGTCCGGTCGCGTTCGCCCTTGTTCTGCCCGGCGCCGCCCGCCCCGCCCGCCGACGGTGGATAGAACGGCACGCCGTTCCCGGTCCCCGCCGCCCCGGTGGCTCCCTTGGGGCCGCCGAGGGCAGGCGGACCGCCGGTGGCCGTGGTCGCGGGCTTCCCTCCCGATGACGGGACCGAGGACGACGGCAGGTCCGGCGAAACCCCGATCCGGCCGCCGCCGAGCGAGCCGGGTCCACTGTGGAAGCTCGCCTGCGGATCGAACTTCGACATCGTCATGGGCAGCACGTCGGGGGCGCGCAGCGGCGGGAGCGGCGGCGGGGTGCGCCGCAGCGACTTGAGGTACCGCTCCATCGCCGATTCGCCGTTGGTGCCGGGAACGGTCTTCCCCGGAGGCGGGTACGCCTTGCGCAGCCGGTCCTTCTGGTCGAGGTTCCCGGTGCCCCGCGGTCCGATGATCTCGCCGTTCCCGTTCACCCTGGAGCCCGGCGGGACGATGATCGGCCTGCCGTCGGATCCCAGGACGGGTTTGCCGTCGGGACCGATGACGGTTCCGTCCGGGCCGACGTGGGAACCGGTGGGCACTTTCAGCGAGGTGTCCGGCCCGCCGACCTTGGTGATCGGCGGTGGGAACCCCTTCGGGCCGTCTCCGCCGACACGGGTGACCGGCGGCGGTGGCGGCGGCAGTGAGGTGGTGTTGCCGCCCGTGCCGTTGTCCCCGGTCGATCCGTCTCCCCCGCCAGGGCCGGCGCCGTCGCCGCCAGGGCCCGCCCCTCCGTCTCCCGGACCGCCGGAGCCTCCCGAAAGGTTCGGGCGCACCGGGGTCCGGAGCGTCGGCAGGTACTGGAGCGACTGGCGATAGGTCAGGTCGAGCAGCCAGGCCACGGCCGTGCCGTTGGCGTCCGCGACCTTCAGATGCTCCTGCCAGACCCGTTGCGCGGCGAGTTCCAGCTTCTGACGTGGAGCGGTGTTCTCTTCGTCCAGGACTCCGCCGAGGAACGTGCTCTTCGGCCAGCCGTCCTTCTCCCGGTCGTACTTGGGGGGCGGATGGCTCGCGAAGTCCGCGGCCAGCGCGGGCGCCTTCCAGATCGCCCGCACCACACCGCTCGGCGTCCACAGTTCCGATCCGGGCGCGGTGACCGAGAACCCGAGCCCGGTGTCGTAAGTGAAGCTTTCGCCGCCCTGCCACCGCGCGCGTCCCTCGTCGAGCACTTCACCGGCACGTTTCAGCAAGCCGCCGGCCAGCTGCAGGGCTTCCCAGGTCGTGCGGTCTTTCGTCAGCTGGGCGACGAGGCCCTGGCACTTGTTGGCGAGCCCGTCCAGCACGTTCCAGAACGCGCCCGCGCCGGTGCCCTGGAAGTCGTCGCCGCGGTGGCCGGTCTTGTCCCGCCAGCTCTCCAGCGGAGTGACCTGCGCGGTCAGCCAGCTCGCCACCCCGCCGACGGTGATCGACGCCCGCTCGAAGGTGGAGTGCTTGCCGACCTGGTTCGTCTCGTTTTTCAAGGAGTCGACGACCGTGTCCCCGGTGGTGAAGAAGGTCCCCGCCGCGGTCTCCAGTTCCTTGCTCGGATCGGCCACGGCGTACCACGACGTGAAGAACGTCATGCCTTCCGCGTGGATCAGGTTCGTCGGCACTTTGTTGCTGGGCCCGCGCAGGTGGGTGTAGACGCGCCACGTCAGCCAGGGCACCCCGAGGACGGTCGACCGCGGCGGCACCTCGGGGATGTCCGGGTTGCGGGTGAAGATGTTGAGCGCTTCCTCCCACACCCATTTGGTCGTGTCCGGTCCGCCCAGCGCCACGGAGGATCAGTCCCTTCCCCTGCCGAAGACGTCCGAGGGCGCCTCTTTCCACAGGGCCGAGAACGCCTTGTCGACTTCGGTGCCGCCCGTCATCGCCGCACGGAGGTCGTCGCGCTGGTCCATGAGCGGCCCGAAGACCTCGACGGCGGTGTTCGCCATCTGCAGCCGGGCGGTTTCGAGCACGTCGAGCAGCGTCCGCGCGAGCTGTTCCGGCGGCATGGACCGGTACTTCGTGGTGTTGAACTTCAGTCCCACCACGGAGTTCTGCGCGTTCATGGTCACCGTGACCATGCGATCCATCGAGGTCGCCGAAGACGTCCGGGAAGCGAGATCCGCCTTCGCGGACTCGATCCGGTCACGCTGATCCCTCAGCGTGACCATAGCCTGGTGAAGTTGCTCCTCCAGCCAGTCGGCCATCGTTTCCTCCTTGTCCGTAGTCGCGATGACCACCGGTCCGGCCGCCCGTCCGGCCGCCTCGCCTGCGGCCACCGAGCACCGAAGGCGGCAGCTTCGGATCGGTGCCCCAGGTCTCCTCGTCCTCGGTCAGCCAGGTGGTCCGGTCGCGTTCGCTCTTGTTCTCGCCGCCGGCGCCCGCGCCCGCGCCTGCTCCGCCCGCGGTCGGCGGGTAGAACGGGACACCGCCCATGCCGTTCTGCGGTGTTCCGGTGCCCTGCTGGTTCTTGATCAGCGAGGGCCCGCCCTCGGTCGTCACCGGCTTTTCCGGCGGCGCGGGCAGTTCGTGCCCTCCCGGCGCGCCGAGGCCACTCGGCGTGCCGACCGACCCGACGGACGTCTTCGGCGCCGACAGTCCATTGTGGAGGCTCGACGAGCCACCGGAGGAGAACGACACCGGCGGCGAGTGCGACCCGAGCAACGTCGGCATCGACGGCGTGCCGCCGCCGCGCAGGGACTTCAGGTACTTGTCCAGCTCCGACTGCTGCGACTCGTCCTTCTTGGTCTGCTCCGGCCTGGCCAGCCGGTCCTTCTCGGCGAGCTTCTCCCCCTTCGGCCCGAGGATCTCGCCGTTGGGCCCGACGCGGGAGCCTGGCGGTACGACGATCGGCCGTCCGAGCGGGTCGAGCAGCGGCTTCTTGTCCGGCCCGAGCACGACACCGTCCGGTCCGACGGACGACCCGGACGGCACCTTCAACGGCGCGTCGGGCTTCGGCGGGGCCGGTGGCGGTTTGATGCCGCCCTTCGGCGGCCCCGGTACCGGCGGCGGGGGTGCACCGCCGGGTCCCTTCTTGTCCTTGTCCCCCGCGGGTCCCTTGACGTCCTTGGGATCCGGGACCTTCGGCGGCCCGTCCTTCGAGCCAGGCGGCGGTTTGGGGCCACCCGATCCTGGTGGCGGGGTCGGCGGGGGCGGTCCCTGCGATCCGGGAGGCGGGGTGGGCGGCGGCTTGTGGAGGTTGAGCCGCCGCGGCTCCCTGATCTGCGGCAGGCGCACCTTCGCGGCGTTGTAGTTCACCGGAAGGTTCGTCAGCACGGTGGTGGCCACCGGATCCAGGACGTCCTTGATGTGGTCGAGCCACAGTTTCTGGGCCACGTCGGCGATGCCGTTCCAGAAAGCGGGGTTCCTGGCGTCCGCGCCGAGGACGGTGCTCCGGGGGTAACGCTCCCCGCCGGTCCCGCTCCAGTCGTCGTCCCTGGCCTTGCTCAGGTCCTCCTTGAACGCCGTGGAGGTCCAGACCGCTGTCAGGCAGCCGCCCGGCCAGGCCAGCTGGCTGCCCGGCAGCTTCAGCTGGCCGAACTTGCCGGTGTCACGGGTGAACTCCTCGGAGGACTTCCACCTGGCGTGGGCTTCCTGAAGTTTCGCGAAGGCCCATTTGAGCCCGCTGCTCTCGTCCGTGCCCGCCGTCTTCGGATCGTCCTTCTGTTCCATGGCGTCCTTCAGCGCGTCCGGCCGGACGCCCAGCTGCCTGACCAGGTCGTTGCATTTGAAGATCAGGCCGTCCAGGACGTCACGGAACGCGCCGGCGCCGGTGCCCTGGAAGTCGTCGCCCTTCTTCCCGACCTTGTTCCGCTGCGTGTCCAGCTTCTTGGCCTGGTCGGAAAGCCAGGTCCTCGTACCGTCCACCGCGTCGAACGCCCTGGTGAACGTCCAGGGCTGCGCCACCGGATTGCTGTTGTAGTAGCCCTGCATGGACTCGATGATGTCGTCCATGTTGCCGTAGAACTTGGTCATCACCGGCGTGAACGCCTCGTAGTTGGCGCTGGCCACCGCCCAGTACTCCATCCACCAGGTTTCGGTGGAGGCGAAGAAGTCCCAGCCCTTGGGGTCGGGAAGGCCCCGGCTCTTGGCGTAGACGTCCCATTTGAGCCACTGGATCCCGGTGATGGTCTCCCGGCTCGGTACGTGGGTGTCCTGCGCGTCGGAAGCGGCGAAGATCTTGAGGGCCTCTTCCCACGGCTCCTTGGACACCTTGGCTTCTGTGGCGGGCATCGCGGATCAGGTTCCCGCGCCGCCGGGAGCGGGGGCGGGGGTGGTCGCGAAGATCTCCCCGAGCTGGCTCATGTTCAGCTCGGTGGACAGCTTGATGTTCTCGTCCTCACCCTTGATCGCGATCCCCACCACGTAGGTGATGTTGTCGTTCAACGTGATGAGCTGATTCCTGATCGCGTCGACCTGCGCGTACAGCGTCGGCCCGGTGCCCGTGCCGGGCGCCTCGTACTTCTCGATCAGCAGCCTGGCGGGCTCCCACGTCTCGGCACCGGCCAGCAGCCGCCGCTTCCCGGTTGCGCTGCCCACGGTCAGGGCCAGTTCGGCGATGTCCTTGTTCGTGCTCAGCTCGTCGACCATGGTCTGCAGCACCTCGTTCTGGAACCGCTGCAGAAAACTGACCGTGATCTTGATGTCGCCGCTGTCCGGCTTCTCCGCCACGCCCCTACTCCCTTTCCCGAATGCGGCCCGGAATCAGATCTGGAACTTCGCGCCGATGTTCTTGTCGGTGTTCTGATAGTTCTCGAAGGACATGGACAGGACCTGGTGGCCCTTCGTGAAGCGGTTTTCCATCGCCTTGGTCGTGGCGTGCCAGCGCTTCTGCAGGTCCTCGTAGGACGAGGCGCCCTGCCCGACCCAGCTGCTGGTCATCGGCTTGAGGTCCCGCTCCAGATCGACCAGCGCGGCGTCGATCTGCTTGCTCAGGCCGACCATCCGCTCGGCGAGATGCGGGACGTTGCCGCTGACCGAGAAACCGTCAGTGGGAGAGGTCATGATCGTTTCCTTTCGAAATCGGGGGAGGTGGTCAGGCCAGCGCGTCGAAGATGCGGTTGCCCTCGTTGCCGCCGAACGCGGTCACCGCGGTGAGGTTGATGTCGTCTTCGGCGGTGTTCATGGTGTTGTCGCTGTCCCGCACCAGATCCTTGATCTCGGTGAGCATCTTGAGCACCTGGAGGTAGTCCGCCTCCCACAGCTCGAGCTGGTTGAGGAAGGTCTGGGACGCCGCGCCCTGCCAGTCGGCCTTCAGGTCGCTGCGGACCGAGGTCACCCCCGAGTGGATGGTCTTGCACGAGGATTCGCAATCCTCGATGGCGGAGATACCGCCCTTCATCCCGCTGTCGCTCTTCTGGAAGTGCATGGTCATCAGTCGCTCGTCCTTCCTCAGGGTTTCGCGGACTTTCACCGGTCCATGGCAAGGACACCAACTCCGGGCCCGGCAGACCATGCGGAACAACCGGCAGAAGTTGCCGTCACGGGTTCCTCCGGTCAGGAACCGCAGGTCGCGGCCGACGGCAGGACGGTTCCGCCGTTGCCGAGGACCAAGGGATCCAGCGCGGCACCGGTCGGCAGCAGGTTCAGCAGGGTGGTGGGCATCCCGTTCGAAGCCGCCTGATCGAAACCGAGCGCCTTCGCGCCTCCAGGGGGAACCGGGTACTTCACCCCGGTGTCGGTCACCAGGAAGAGGGCGTCGCCCGCCCGTCCCGACGCGGCCGAGGCGCGCACGAGGGCACCTGCGCCGGGTCGCACCGTGATCCGGTCGACACGGGAGCAGGGCGCCGCGATACCGGGCTGGCCCGACGGCACCTGCCCGGACCGGGCGACCCCGTCGGCCACCGCCACCTGGGTGCGCGGCGTGTCGCCGTCCGGGACGACGAGCGCGCACAGGCTCTGTCCACTGTGGAGTGTCGCGGCCTTCGGCGGTTTCGCGGGCGGCGGCTGCTCGACCGACGCCAGCCGCTCGCTGACCACCCGACCCGGCAACGGGGTCACCGCGACGTCGCCGCCGCCGTACGCGGCCCGGCGGATCTCCGGATCGGCGGTCAGCAGCCGCGTGTCCAGTTCGGACACCGGTGTGAGACCCGCCTTCGTCAGCACGTAACGCTGCGCGGGTTCCCCCGAGACGGTGTAGAGCCTGCCGATCCGGGACTCCGTCCCGCCGAGCGCGGGGCCGGCCTCGCCGAGCCCGTCGATCGCGGGCGGCGTGAAATCCGGTCCCGCGGGCAGCGCGTCCAGCACCGCCGCCGTCACCTTGGCGGGCTGGAGCACCCCGTCCACCGCGTCGAGCGCGCCGCGGTCGGTCGCCACGCGGTGCCGTTTGCCCTTCCACAGCAGGAAGGTCGCGCCGTCCGGGGCGACCGCGACGGCCGCGGCGTCGTCGCCGAGAGGGTTCGCGGTCACGTCACCGACGCGCAGCGCGGTCGGCCCGGCCTGATCACGATCGACGCCCGTGCACACTTCCCACGGATCGGCGGCGAGCGCGGGGAGCCCGTCCGGCGCGCCGATGATCCCCAGGGGTTCGCCGCGCGGCACGTCCTTCAGCGAGGCCTCGGAGACGTGCTTGACCGCGAGCTGGTTCCCGGCGACCAGTTTGGCGGAGACGAAGTTCAGCACCGGCAGCAGCTTCCCGCCCGCGTAGAGGAACCGCGCCCCCGAGGAGTCGGACACGACCAGTGCGCCCTCCACCCGCCAGGACTTGTTCCCGCCGGGGGAAACCAGCCCGAACACCAGCAGGCCGAGGCAGGCGAGGACGGCGACCGCGACGCCGATCAGGCTGCCGCGGTAGGTCCGCTGCAGCGGGCTTTCCGGCGCGTCGGGGTCGACCCGCAGCAGCGCCGAGGTCAACCGCCCCAGCATGAACTTGTGGGCCTGGACCTGATCGGTTTTGGCGTTCATCGCCTCAGCCCCCGAATCCGCGCACGAAACCGAACACACCGATCAGCCACAGCGCGAGCGGCAACAGCGCGACCGCGGCGAGGGTCTCCGCGATGTCCGCGAGCCTGCCCCACTGCGGCAGCATCCGGCGTCCGGGCAGTGTCCAGCGCGCCACCAGCACCACGGCGGCCAGCGCGAACACCCCCGCCACCATCGGCAGCGGGGTGCCCGAATCCAGCTGGGAGGCCAGCAGCAGCCGCAGCAAGCCGTACACACCCGGCACGATCACCGAGAGCCGCTGCCACACACTGCCCAGCGCGCGGCCGTGCACCAGCAGCAGGACACTCAGGACGGCGGCGAACGTGATGGCCTGCCACGACCGGTCGCGGACCACGAATTCGAGCGTGGCCAGGCAGGCAAGGCCGATCGCGGTGAACAACGCGGTCACGAAGGCGTCCGCGACCAGGCCCTTGCCGACGACCTCGCCACCGGGATGCGGATCGAGTTCCTCCTGCAGTTCCTGGGCGGACGTGGGCAGGCCGGGCAGCCGCAGCCCGGACAGCCGGAAGGCGATCCTCGGCACGAAGGCGCCGAGCAGGACGGCGATCACCGCGATGATCGTCGCCGACGCGGACGCCGAATCCCCGCCGAGCATCAGCACCAGGCCACCGGTCGCGCACAGCAGCCCGAACGTCGCGACCGAGACGAACACCGGCGCCGAGCCCGCCACCGCCGCCATCCCGAGCGCGGCCGCTCCCGCGCCCGCGACGCAGGCGGCCAGCAGCCGCGCACCGGTCAGCACCGGGCCTTCGGGGCCGTGCGGGATGAGCGAACCGGCCAGCCCGACGAACGGGACCGCGGCCAGCGCCAGTGCCAGTGCCGCGGCGCCGTCACCGAGCGCGCGGGCGGCCGTGGCGGCGCACACCAGCAGGAAGAAGGCCGCGACCCCGGCGGACAGCAGCGTCGGCCAGGTGGCGGGGGCGGTCACCAGCAGGAAGAACCCGAGCGCCACCGCGGCCAGCACGCCGCCGAGCATCGTCCACCGGGTGGCCTGCGCGCTCCACGAATCCGGCCGGGCGCGGGCCTCGGTGGACAGGCCGTCGATGATGTCGTCGAAATGAACGGCGGGCAACTGTTCCCGCCGCGGCCGCAGATGCAGGGTCTCGCCGTCGCGCAGGTCGAGAACGTCGACAGTGGACTCCTGGTCCAACGGCGGATCGCCGAGCCGTTGCAGGATCCAGCCGTCGTGGTCCACGCCCTCCTCCGCCAGGTCCTGACCGGCGTGGCCGAGGATCGTCGGCATCAGGTCGATCAACGGGATGTCCACCGGGACGGCCAGTTCGAAACTGGTCGCCGGTGCGCGGACTCGGAGCTTGCACAGCCCTGAAGTGGTCGCCATGGCACACGCCTTCGCTCGGGCGACCGACGCGCGGAATCGTGAGTGAACCGTCGCGTGGTCGGATTTCGTCTCCTCTGGTGGAGCCGCCACCACAGCGCGTCCGAGGGAAGGAATCCGGGCTTGAGTGTAATCACATTCCGCAAGGGGCCGCGACGGCCAGGACCGGAAATGCCCGAGGGCGAGCTGAGTATCCAGGAACCGCCCACGCTGCCCGAAGTGCAGCGCAGCGCCGGCGCGGTAATGATGTACCTGCCGATGGCGCTGTCGTCGACGGCGACCGTGCTGCTGTTCGTCCGGCCGGGTGAGAACGGCGCGTTCAGCTACCTGGCCGCCGGGCTGATGACGGTGTCGTCGATGGCCATGCTGATCGGCCAGCTCGGCCGCAGCGCGGGCGAACGCAAACAGAAACTCAACGACGCCAGACGCGACTATCTCCGCTACCTCGCCCAGTCGAGGCGCAAGGTCCGGGAAGTGGTGACCAGCCAGCGGCAGGCGCTGGCCTGGCGGCATCCCGATCCGACGTCGCTGTGGTCGCTGCCCGGCACGACCAGGATGTGGGAGCGGGACGCCCACGACGACGACTTCGGCGAGATCCGCGTCGCACGGGGGCCGCAACGGCTCGCGTGGCGGCTGAACCCGTTGTCCACCAAGCCTGTCGACGATCTCGAACCGCTGTCCGCGCACGCGCTGCGCCGGTTCATCCACGCCTACGGAACGGTGACCGATCAGCCGGTCGCGGTGTTCCTGCCGTCGTTCGCCCGGATCCTGGTGGAAGCCAAGGCCGAGGAGGGCGAACGGATCCGGGCGCTCGCGAGGTCGATGCTCGCGCATATCGCCGTCTTCCACTCCCCCGCGGAACTGCGGATCGTCGTGCTCACCGCGCCGGAACGCCGTCCTGCCTGGGAATGGGTGAAATGGCTGCCGCACAACCTCCACCCCAGCGAGAGCGACGGCGCGGGCGAGGCCCGGCTGGTGGTGGAGTCCCTCGCGGAACTGGAAGCCGCGATGGGCGACGAATTCGCCATGCGGCCCGGTTTCGACCCGGACGCGCTGCCCGACGTCCACGAGCCCTGCGTGATGCTGTTCGTGGACGGGGTCACCCTTCCGCCCACCTCCCGGCTCGCCGGTGAGGGCTACCGCAACACGACACTCGTGGATCTCTCCTCCGCACTGTCCATTCAGGACGATCCGCTGACACTGCGGCTCCGGCTCGAAGACCGGATGCTGAAACTGATCACGGTCGACCAGCACAACAAGGAGGTCGCGGGCGACCTCGGCCGCCCGGACGGGATCGGCCTCAACACCGCGACGGCGCTGGCGATGCGCCTGGCGCCCTACCGGGTCGGCGCGCGGCGGAAGTCGGCCGAGCCGATGGCCGTGAACTTCGACCTGACGGCGATGCTGGGCATCAACGACATCCAGACCTACGACGTCGCGGCGGGCTGGGCGGCGAAACGGCCCGGCGGCAGGCTGCGGGTGCCGCTCGGCATCGGCCCCGGCGGCCAGAAGGTCGATCTCGACATCAAGGAGTCCGCGCAGGCCGGGATGGGCCCGCACGGCATGCTGATCGGCGCGACCGGTTCCGGGAAGTCGGAGCTGCTGCGCACCCTCGTGCTGGCGCTCGCGCTCACGCATTCGTCGGAGATCCTCAACTTCGTCCTGGTGGACTTCAAGGGTGGCGCGACGTTCCTCGGCCTGGACGGGCTGCCGCATACGTCGGCGGTGATCACGAACCTCGCCGACGAGGCCGCGCTGGTCGGCCGGATGCGCGAGGCGCTCAACGGGGAACTGGTGCGGCGTCAGGAACTCCTGCGCAAAGCGGGCAACTACAGCTCCGCGCTGGACTACGAACGGGCGCGGGCGAACGGGACCCCGCTCGCTCCGCTGCCGACCCTGTTCCTGGTGGTGGACGAGTTCAGCGAGCTGCTTTCGGCGCATCGCGACTTCATGGACCTGTTCATCATGATCGGACGGCTGGGCCGCTCATTGGGCGTCCATCTGCTGCTCGCCTCGCAACGGCTCGACGAAAGCCGGATCCATCAGCTGGAATCGCATCTGTCGTACCGGATCGGGCTGCGTACCTTCTCGGCGATGGAAAGCCGCGGCGTGCTCGGCGTGCCGGACGCCTACCAGCTGCCGTCGGATCCGGGGAACGGTTTCCTCAAGAGCGGCACCGCCGCGCTGGACCGGTTCAAGGCGGCTTACGTCTCCGGTCCGCACCGGGTGATCCGCCGGAACGTCGAACAGGCGGTGGTGGCGCAGCAGATCGTGCCGTTCACCTCGAAGTTCGCCGCCCGCGCCGAACCGGTGCCCGAACCCGAGCCGGTGGTGGCCGAACCCGAGCCCGAGGGTTCGGTGCCGAGCCTGCTGGACCTCGCCGTCGACAGGCTCCGCGACGCCGGCCCGCCCGCACACCAGGTCTGGCTGCCGCCGCTGGACGCGCCCGGTTCCCTCGACGAACTGCTGCCGCCCCTGGTGGAAACCGCCGAACACGGGCTCACCGCGCGGGACTGGTACGGCCGGGGCGCGCTGACCGTCCCGATCGGACTGATCGACCGGCCGTTCGAGCAGGCCCGCGATCCGCTGCTGGTCGACCTGGCAGGCAGCGACGGGCACGTCGCGATCGTCGGCGGACCGCAAAGCGGCAAGAGCACGGCCCTGCGGACCCTCATCACCGCGCTGGCCCTGACCCACACCCCAGCCGAGGTCCAGTTCTACTGCCTCGACTTCGGTGGCGGAACGCTGACCAGCCTGCGGAGACTCCCGCATGTCGGCGGTGTGACCGGACGCCTGGACGTCGAACGCATCCACCGCACCATCGGCGAGGTCACCACGCTGCTGACCCGCCGGGAGCGGTTCTTCACCGACAACGACATCGATTCCATGGCCACCTACCGGCGCAAGCGGGCGGCGGGCGAATTCGCCGACCAGCGGCACGGCGACGTCTTCCTGGTGGTGGACGGCTGGTCCACGATCCGGCAGGATTTCATGGATCTGCTGCCGACGTTCGTCGAGCTGGCTTCACGCGGCCTCAACTACGGCATCCACCTGATGATGGCGTCGAGCCGGTGGAGCGAGATCATCAGCGCCGTCCGCGACCTGGTCGGCACGCAGCTCGAACTCCGGCTCGGCGACCCGGTCGATTCGGTGATCAACATGCGCGCGGCGGCGACCGTGCCGAAGACCCCCGGCCGCGGCCTCACCGAGAAGGAACTGCATTTCCTGACGGCGCTGCCGTCGATCGACGGGGTGGACCGCGATGTCGCCGAGCACGTCGAGGTCCTGGTGGACCGGATCGTCGCCGCGTGGCACGGCCCGTCCGCTCCCCCGGTCCGGATGCTGCCGCCGGTACTGGACCGGGCCGAACTCCCCGAACCGGACGCGGACGTGCGCGTCGCGCTCGGCCTGGACGACCAGCGCCTCGAACCGCTGTGGCACGACTTCGAGGACAACCCGCACCTGATGGTCGTCGGCGACGTGGAATCCGGGAAGACGAACCTGCTGCGGCTGGTGATCGACGGCATCACCAAGCGATACACCCCGCAGGAGGCCAGGATCATCACCGTCGACTACCGCCGTGGCCTGTACGACGCCGTGCCCAAGGACTACCAGCTGGGCTACGCGGTGTCCGGGGACTCGGTACTCGACATGATCGACGGGGTAGCGCGGGCGGTCCAGACCCGGCTGCCCGGCCCCGACATCACACCGGCGCGCCTGCGGTTGCGCGACTGGTGGACCGGGCCGCAGGTGTTCGTGCTCATCGACGACTACGACATGGTCGCGTCGTCGTCGAATTCCCTTTTCCAGCAACTGTTCGACCCGCTCGCGCAGGGCAACGCGCTGGGCCTGCACCTGATCGTCGCCCGTGGCGCCAACGGGATCGGGCGCGGCGCGAACGATCCGCTGCTGCGGCGGCTCACCGAGGTCAACACCCCGATGATGCTGCTCTCGTGCCCGCTTTCGGAAGGCATCGTGTTCGGCGAGGTACGACCGCGCGTCCTGACCCCCGGACGGGCGCAGTACGCCACGCGGCGCGGCACGACCATCGTGCAGACCGCCCTCTCGGCCCACGAAGCGGCGCTCGTCGCGAAGTGACCGACCCGCCCTTCCGCCGTCGCTCCCCCCTCGGCGGCGGAAGGGCTTCCCGGCGGCTGGGTCCTGCCGCCGCGGAGCCCCGGACCCGCCTTCGGGTCCGGGGCTCCGCCCTTCCGCCGTCTCCGTCATGTCCCGAGCGCCACGCTTGAGACGTTCACCGTCCCGAACGTGGCGCTCGAGACACTCACGCTCGCGTCGGTGTCGCCCAGGCACCCGCTGAATCGTCACCTTCGCGAACCGCGCACTCACGACCCGCGTGGCCCGGCCCGCCACCCCCGCCGCCGACCCCGAGGCACCACGACGGCCGCCGCGCCCAGCAAAGCAACAGCCACCACGACACCCACCACCACCGCCCAGGCCGCCTGCCGCGCGGGCCCTGGGTCCGCACCGGGCGTCACCGCCACCGGTTCACGGCGCGCGGGCGCCTCGGCGCCGACGCCGGAAGCGACCGAAGTCAGCGCCGCGAGCGGGTCGAGCACGGTGACTCCGGCGTGCGGGTACGCGGTGTCCCGCAACCTCCTGGCGACGTCGGCCGCGGTGGTCTCGGGCCGGTAGGACCGGATCAGCGCCGCGGCGGCCGCCACGTGCGCGGCGGCGAAGGCCGGGCCCGCGCCGACGGCGGCACCGCCGCCCGGTCCCAGGCCCACCACGAGATTTCCCGGTGCGGCAAGGGATCCGGGTACGGCCTTGGCGTCCGGTTTCCCGTCCGGGCCGAGGGCGGACACCGCGAGCACGCCGGGGAACGCCGCCGGGTAGTACGGCCAGGGCGGGACGTCGCTTGCCTTGGTCGCGTCCCGGCCCGCCGCCGCCACGATCAGCGCGCCCGCCGCGACGGCCCGGTCGACGGCCGCTTGCAAAGCCGGGCCCGCCTCGGTGACTGCCGTCGCGACGCAGATGATCCGCGCGCCCGCCGCGACAGCGCCGTCGAGCGCGCTCGCGATACTCGCCGCGGTCGCCGCGCCGGTCTTCTCCGTACCCCGTACCGCGAGCACCCGCGCGCCGGGCGCGAGCCCGGAAACCTTGGCACCGTCCACCAGTGGCGCCGCGATCAGGCTCGCGACGACCGTTCCGTGCCCGACACAGTCCGTTCCGGCGTCACCGACCTGCTGGACCGGCAGAACCGCTTTGTCGACCCCGGTGTCCACCACCCCGACGGTGACGCCTTCCCCCTTCGACAACGCCCAAAGCCGGTCCACGCCGAGATACGGCAGCTGCCACGGCACCGAAGGGACCTTCTTGCCCGACGGGGAAGTGCACGCCTGCCCGGCTTTCAAGGTCTGCGGGATCTGCGGGAGCTCGGTGTCCTGCGCGGCCGCGAGACCGCCGTTCGCCAGCAAGGTGAGCGTCGCGCACGCCACGGCCAGGGGTCGCCTCATCGTCCCAGTCCAGCATGAGCCGACCGGCCCGCCCAGGAAGAACCACCGGCAGGATCGCGGCCCGGTGAACCCAATCGGACCTCTGCCGCGTTGTCCATGGTGGAGCCGGGGCCAGGTTCCGTTCGGAGAACGACGAGGGGAGCGCTCGTGTCACGGCACGTGCTCACGGTGGACCGCGATCAGGGGTATCGCACCATTTCGGCCGCGCTGCAGGACGCGCGCAACGGCACGGTGATCTCCGTGCTTCCCGGCCGCTACGACGAATCCCTGGTGGTGACCAAGGTCGTCACCATCGCGGCGAGCGACGCGCGCGGGACCGTGGAGGTCGTGGCACGTCAGGGCAGCGCGGTCCAGCTCGCCGCCGAGGCCGTCAAGCTCACCGGTCTGGTGCTGCGGGGACAGAACGAGGAACTCCCCGCGGTCGACATCGCCCGCGGCCAGGCCGCGGTGGAGGACTGCGAGATCATCGGCGCCGCCTGGACAGCGGTGCTGGCCCGCAACTCGGGTTCGCTGGCGATGCGCGGCTGCCGGGTGACCAACCCCGGCGGCGCGGGGATCGTGGTCACCTCGCCCGCCCCCAGCACGATCGAAGACTGCGTCGTCGAACACGTGCAGACCTCCGCCATCGTCATCGCCGAACGCGGGAACCCGATGGTGCGCGACTGCACCCTGAGGCACGCCAAGGGAAACGGTGTCTGCGCCAACGGGCAGGCACAGGGCACCATCCAGCATTGCGACATCTCCTCGACCGACCGTCCGGGCATCGCGCTCGAAGAGGACAGCGCGACGAAGGTGCTCGACACCACCGTGCGCGACACCGCGAGCGGCGTCTTCATCAGCACGCACTCCTCCCCCGTGCTCGAAGAATGCCGGACCACCAACACCACCGGTGACGGGATCACCGTCGCCGACGGCGCAGACCCGGTGCTGCGCCGGTGCCGCACGGCCAAGACCGGCGGCGTGGGGGTCCGGGTCACCGGACGGTCCCGCGGCACTTTCGAGGACTGCGAGGTCTCCGACGCGACGCTGGCGGGCATCCACGTCGACGAGGCGAGCGGCCCGACCTTCAGCCGGACGACCGTCCGCGGCGGCGCGGCGGAAGGACTGGTGGTCACCGACGGAGCGACGGCCGAATTCGACCGGCTGGAGATCCGGGACGTGGCGGGCCACGGTGTCCTGGTGCGCGCGGCCGCCAATCCGCTGTTGCGCCGGGCGACACTCAACGCCTGCCGGGGCAACGGCATCGAGGTCACCGGCAACGGCCGTGGCCGGGTCGAAGACTGCGAGGTGCGCGACGCCGGAAAGGCCGGGATCAGCATCTCCGAAGGCGGAAGTCCTTACGTCAGCACGCTTCGGGTGCATCAGCCGAAACAGGCCGCCGTCCTCGTCGGGCCCGGCGGCGTCGGTTCCCTGCGGGACTGCGAAATCGGCGAAGCGGGCGAAGACGGCGTGCTGGTGCAGGACGGCGGGGAGCTGATGCTGTCCCGGTCCTCCGTCCGGCGCTCCCGTGGTCACGGCGTGCTGGTGGAAGCCGGCGCGCGGGCGAAACTGACCGCCGACGACGTCAGCGGGAATCGCCGGGACGGTGTCCGGATCGAGTCGGCCGAGACGGTGAGCGTGGTGGACTGCACCGTTTCCGACAACACCGGCGGCGGGCTCCGCACGACCGTGCCCAACGCGCGGCTTTCGGTGGAGAACCTGATCAGCAAGGCCAACGGCGCCCCGGACAACGACGGCACCACCGCGGCCACCGCCGAAATCACGGCCGTCACCGAGCCCGGCGAAGCGGCCCAGAACGCCGAAGGTGAGAGCGGGCCGCTGGCCAAACTGGAAGAGCTCGTCGGCCTCAGCGGCGTCAAGCATCAGGTGAAGACGCTGGTGAACCTCAACAAGATGGCGCGGCGCCGGGAGCAGGCCGGGATGATCGCCCCGCCGACCAGCAGGCACCTGATCTTCGCGGGCCCGCCCGGCACCGGCAAGACGACCGTCGCCCGGCTCTACGGCAGCATCCTCGCGGAACTCGGTGTGCTGCGCGAAGGTCACCTCGTCGAGGTCGCCAGGGCCGATCTGGTCGCCCAGATCGTCGGCGGCACCGCGATCAAGACCACCGAAACCTTCACCAAGGCCCTCGGCGGCGTCCTGTTCATCGACGAGGCGTACACCCTGAGCGCGCAGAGCAAGGGCAGCGGACCGGACTTCGGCCGCGAGGCCATCGACACGCTGGTCAAGCTGATGGAGGACCACCGTGACGAGCTAGTGGTGGTCGCCGCCGGCTACTCGCAGGAGATGTCCTCGTTCCTGCAGTCCAACCCCGGACTGGCGTCCCGGTTCACCCGCACCATCGAATTCGAGAACTACAGCACCGACGAACTGGTGACCATCGTCGAGAAGATGTGCACCGCCCACCAGTACCAGGTGCCCGAGGACACCAGGAACACGCTGGCCGTCCACTTCGGACAGATGGACCGCGGCGACGACTTCGGCAACGGCCGCACCGCGCGCAAGGTGTTCGAGGAAATGGTGGACCGGCAGGCTTTCCGGCTCGCGAGCGATCCGGAAGCCGACGACCAGAGCCTTTCGCTCCTGCTCTCCGCCGACGTCCCCGGAGACGCGGGCAAGGCCGTGCGGAGCGGCGACGACGACGAGCTGACGGTGCTGCGGACGAAACTGGACTCGATGATCGGCCTCACCGGGGTGAAGGACGCGATCAACGATCTGGTGAACCTGATCTCCACCGCACGGCAGCGGCGGGAGGCCGGGCTGCCGGTCCCCGCGATCAACAACCACCTCGTCTTCGCAGGCGCGCCCGGTACCGGCAAGACCACGGTGGCCCGGCTCTACGGCGAACTGCTCGCCGCGCTGGGGGTGCTGCGCAAGGGCCATCTGGTCGAGGTCGCGCGCGCCGACCTGGTCGGCCGCTACGTCGGGCACACCGCGCATCTGACCAGGGAGGCGTTCGAATCCGCCCGCGGCGGCGTGCTGTTCATCGACGAGGCGTACGCGCTGACCCCGGAGGGCGCGACGGGCGGCGACTTCGGCCAGGAAGCCGTCGACACCCTGGTGAAACTGATGGAGGACCACCGCGACGACACCGTGGTGATCGTCGCCGGCTACTCGGCGGCGATGCGGTCGTTCCTCGCCTCGAACGCCGGTCTCGCCTCGCGGTTCTCCCGGCACATCGAGTTCGAGAACTACTCCACCGACGACCTGGTCACCATCGTGCACCGGATGGCCTCGTCGAACGGCTACGAATGCGCCCCGGAGACAGTCACCGAGCTACGCCGCCACTTCGCGGGCGTGGAACGCGACGAAACCTTCGGCAACGCCCGCTACGCACGCCAGGTCCTGGAGATCATGATGACCCGTCAGGCCGGACGGCTCAGCACCACCGGCGCCCCCACCATCGCGGACCTGCGCTTGCTGTCACCGGCCGACCTTCCCTGAGTTCCGCCTCTCGACGCCATGGCAGGATTGGCCCCGCCCGGCACGGCCCGTCGTTGAGAGGAGTCCGCCCAGCGTGGACAAGACCGCGTTCGGAGACTTCCTCCGTTTCTACCGGCTGCGCGTCCCGATGACGCAGGAGGAGCTGGCCGAGCGGACCGGGATCAGCGTGCGCAGCATCAGCGACATGGAACGCGGGCGGGTCCGCACTCCGCAGCGGCGCACGGCGGAACTGCTGGTCGAGGGGCTGGGCCTGGCGGGCAAGGAGGCGGGCGACTTCACCGGTCTCGCCCGCGCCGGACGACGCGGGGCGGCCGTCCCGGACGAAGCCGTCCCCGTCGAGGCACCCCGGCCCGCCGTCGTCGTCGCGGCCCTGCCGCCCCACCTCACCGAGCTGACCGGCCGGAAGGCCGAACAACGGCGGCTGGACGAGGTCGCGGAGTCCGCCGCGTCGTCGTCCCACCTCCAGGTCGCGGTGCTGCACGGGCTTCCGGGAGCGGGCAAGACCGCGCTGGCCGTGGACGCCGGGCACCGGCACGCGCACCGGTTCGCCCAGGGCTGCCTGTTCCTCGACCTGCGGGGCATGGACCCGGAACCGCTCACGCCGGACAGGGCCGTGCACCGGCTGCTGCGCGGGCTGGGGCTCGACGAACGCCAGTTCCCCAACGATCCCGAAGACCGGCTGGCCCTCTACCGGTCACTGGTCCACGATCGCGAGATCCTGCTGATCCTCGACAACGCCGCCAACGAGGCCCAGGTGCGCCCGCTGCTCGCCACCAGCCCCGGCTCGATGGTGCTGGTCACCAGCCGGAGCACGCTGGCGGGGCTGAACGCGAGGCACCGGCTCGCCCTCGACGTCCTGACCGGCGACGACGCGGTGGACCTGCTGGGCGTGTCCGCCGGAGACCGGCGCCTGAAGGCGGAGCCGGACGCGGCCCGGCGGGTGGCGGAGCTCTGCGGCGGCGTGCCGCTCGCCCTGCTCATCGCGGGCAACCGGCTGGCCAGCCGTCCACAGTGGACGATCGCGCATCTGGCCGACCAGCTCGAGAACGAGCGACGGCGGTTGTCCGTGCTCACCGCGGGTGACCTGCAGATCCGCACCGCCTTCGCGCTCTCCTACCACCACCTCGCCCCCGAAACCGCCAGGGTGTTCCGGCGGCTGGCGCTGGTGGACGGCCCGGACGTCTCCGTCGAGCTCGCCGCTGTCGCCGCCGGAAGTCCCGCGGACGACGTCGAAACCGCGCTGGAAAAACTGGCCGAAGCGAGTCTGCTCGGCTTCAGCGGCACGCCGGGGCGGTACACGACGCTCGACCTGCTGCGCGTGTTCGCCAAGGAAAAGCTCGAAACCAGCGAAAAAGCCGAGGACCTCCGGAAGGCGGCCGAGCGGGTCCGGAACTGGCTGCTCGCGGTCGCGACGAAGGCGGCACAGTACTTCGATCACGACCGGACCGAGGTGACCGTCACGGTCGACGGACCCGATCCGGTGCACGACCGGGAATCCTCGGCCCGCTGGCTGGCCGAGGAACAGCACCATTGGCGCGGGGCGCTGCGGTCGGCGGCGGCGCTCGGCTCGGATGAGCAGGTGCTCGAACTGGCCAAGGCCATGCACTGGTACTCGGATCTGCGCGGCACCGGCCCGCTCTGGCGGGAGGTGTTCGGCGCGGGCGCGGCGGCGGCCGAAGCGCTGGGCGACGTCCGGTCCGCGGGTGAGCAGCTGAACTACGTGTCGTGGGCGCTCTACGCGCTCTGCGGTGATTCGCAGGCCGCGCTCGAAGCGCATGAACGCGCGGTGGCCGCGGCGACCGAAGCGGGCGACCTGACGGTGGAGGCCTGGGCCTGGTACTACGGGGCCGCCATCACCCGGCGGCTCGGCTCCCCGCGTGAGGCCGCGCTGGTGTGCAGGCGGTCCGTGGAACTGTTCGAGCGGGCGGGGTATCCGAACGGCCGTCATCTGGCGCTGTCCTTGCTGGGCAGCATGCTGCACACCCTCGGCGAGTTCGACGAAGCCGTCGCCGTGCAACGGCGGAGCGAGGCCTACTACCGGGGTTCGGCCACCGCGCCCGGTAACGACGAACTGCTGTCGATGGTGCTGACCAGGCTCTCCGACAGCCTCGCGGCGGCGGGTGACGTCGCGACCGCCCTGGACCTGCTGGACGAGGCCGAGTCGCTGTTCCGCAGGCATGGCGCGCCCTTCGCGGTGGCGAAGGCACAGCACCTGCGCGGCCAGATCCTGCTCGAGGCGGGCAGACCGGCCGAGGCCGAGGAGCAGCTGCTGGCCGCCTTGGCCGAAGCGCGCTGGTCCGAAACCAAGATCGAGATCCTGGTCCAGCTGGCGAAACTGACCGAGATCACGGGGAAACCGGCCGAGGCCAAGGCTCACCGGGTGCACGCCCTCGCCGAATGCGCCCGGTACGAGACGCCGTTCGCGCGGAAGGCGGGACGCGAGCTGGCCGCCGCACTCGGTGTCGCGGTGCCGGAGTCGGCCTGATCACCAGCCCGCGGCGGTGACCCCGCTGCACGCCAGCACCTCGGTCATGGCGATCGTCGCGTGGTGCACCCGTGATTTGACCGTTCCCACCGGGACGCCGATGCTCACGGCGGCCCGCTGCCGGGTGCGGTCGAGCCGGTAGACCTCGTCCAGTGCTTCACGCTGGATCGGCGTCAGCTGGGCCAGCCCCTCTTCGACGACGCACCGTTCCAGGACCTCGTCGGCGAAATCGGTGTCGCCCGGCAGCAGATCGAAGTCGTCGTCCCCGAACACGACCGGCCGGGCCTTGTCGCGGCGGGCCCAGTCGACGATGAGGTTGCGGGCGACCCTGAACAGCCACGGCCGCGGCGGGATGCGCTTCTCGATCAGCGCCTCGCTGTTGCGCCAGGCCCGGAACAGGCACTCCTGCACGACGTCCTCGGCCCGGTGCGGGTCGGTGGGGAGCAGGCCGCGGGTGAAGCGCAGCAGATGGTCCCGGTGCTCGGTGTGCAGTGCGGCCAGGAAAGCGTTCCCTTCGGCCGACGGCGCCCTGTCCGCCAGCGAAGTCACCTGAGTACCGCGGTGGCCTGTCACGCCGACCTCCCTGACTAGTTGGCGTCCTTGAGGTCAATTCCACCGGTCGGAGTAGCCCGCGACCATGAGGAAGAACCGGCAGAACTCGGGGGCGGCGGGTTCTTCCGGTCCGTCTGCCGTCGCCTGTCAGGTTCGGGCCTGCCGGTCCCCGTGCCCGCCCGGTGCGGCATTGGTTCGAGCGGGCTATGGCACCCGGCTGTCGATCCGCCCCATAATCGCTGCCCGTGGGGGGCACGCCGGCTCCTCGTGGTCCCGTCCGCCAGGGAGGTCGCCACCGTGAAACTGCTGGACCGCGATCGCACTCCGGTGCGGTTCACCGTCCTGACCTCCGTCACCGGCGGACTGGTGCTCGCCGGGATCCTCGCGGCGATCCGCAGCGATGTGCTGATCGCGAAACTGCCCGCGTGGACCGTTCTGGCGGCGGGCTCACTGGCGGTGATCCCCTTTCTGCTGCGTCGAGCGCCGTGGACCGGGCGGCCACGTCAGGCGTTCTTGGTGACCTCGGCTTTCAGCCAGAAATACTGGGTCGCCGGCTTCGTGCAGCGTATGCACGTCGTGCTGGACCGCAGCGGCATCGACCTGGTGCTGAAGGTGCCCGACCGGGATTACGACGCCGCGGCGCAGGCACACCACCTGCGCAGAATCCTGGCCGCGCGCCACAATTACCTCGGCGGGATCATCGTCGCGACCGAAGTGCACCGGCTGCGACCGGATCTGGCCGAATTCTGCGCCGCGTTGGCCTTGCCCGTGATTTTCACCGACGTCGAACCTTTCGACGACGAAAACGACTACCCCGCCAACACCGCCTTCGTCGGGTATCTCAGTTCCGATCTCGGAAAACTCGCGGGCGGCTGGCTGGTCGGGCACTTCAGGCGGCAGGGAACACCGCGGCCACACGTGCTGATCGTGGCCAGCCGTCAGCATCCAGCCCGCCAGAACCAGTGCGCGACCGTTCTGCGAACGGAATTGACCGACGTTTCGATCACCATCGACGACAGCTGCGCCTTCAACCGTCCCCGCGCTTACGACGCCGTGCAATCCCACATTCGCGTGCTGGCTGCGAACGCGGGACGCCTGGACGCCGTTTTCTGCACCAATGACGAGATGGCCTTGGGAGCTGTCGACGCGCTTCGGGCGACGACCTCGTCGGTCACGACGGACACCGTGGTCATCGGCGTGGACGGAACCACCGAGGCGCGCGCCCTGATCGACACCGGCGCGAGCCCCCTGCGGGCCACCGTGGTCCAGGATTCGCATTGCCTCGCCGAAAGCGTCGTCTACGCGCTGGAATCGATGCGCGAACGAGGCAAGGCGACCAAACGCACCGTCCTCGAACCGGAGGTCCACGAAGTCAAGTGAGCGCGCCTTTTCACCGGTGACTCTCCCGGTCTCGTGAGTGGTGCCACCACACCGGGACTCTCGGCTGCCCGCGCCCACGCCCGGCCGGGCAAGCGGTCCAGTGGGACGACACACGTGGCTGGACGGACGACACGCGGCGGGACTCGGCCGTCGCCGAGTGACGTCCATCTGATCACGGGTGTCGTCCATCTGATCACACGTGTCGTCCACTCGGTCACGCGAAAGTACCGGCCCGGCCCGCGAAAGCCCGTGAGTGGCGCAGCCGCTAGGACGTCGCCCCGCCCCCGCGCTCGTCCCATTCCGGCGCGTCGACGAAGTGGACGTCATACCGATCGTGGATGCGCTCGACCTCCTCCGGCGCGACGTTTCCGCGCAGGATCTCCGGCAGCATGCGGAAATAGCCGAACCGTTCGACCCCCGGCGCCAACGTGATGAGCACGTCGGCGGCGATGTCCGGCGGCGCGGCGAAAGCGTGCCGGACACCGGGCGGGATCACCACGTAACCGCCCCGCTCGACCGTGACCGTCTCCGTGCCCACCAACATCCGCAGCACGCCCTCGATCACGTAAAAGGCTTCCGCGGATTTCTTGTGGTAGTGCGGTTTCGTACCGGGTTCCCCGGCCCGCAAGGAAAGCCGGTTCGCGCCGAGAAACCCGCCCGTGTGCTCGCCGTCGGCCAGCAACCGCAACTCGGGCTTCTCGACGACCTCCGCGTCCTTCTCCTGCATCACCCAGGCTTCGTTCGCCATCACGCCCCCATCTAGTTGAAGTCTTCAACCAAAGCTAGACCGAAGTGGTTGAAGATGTCAACTGTTACGGTGGGCGTCGTGACCAACTGGCTCGACGCGGACCAGCAGCGCGACTGGCGTGCGTTCATCGAAGGATCCGTCCGGTTCGTCGACCTGCTCGACCGGCGGCTGCGCGAGCAGCACGGGCTTTCACTGGCGGAGTACGAACTCCTGGTGCGACTGTCCGAAGCGGACGGTCTGTCGATGCGCATGGCGGATCTCGCCAAGTCCGCGTACTACTCGCGCAGCCGCCTCTCGCACCGCGTCAACGGACTGGAGGTCCGCGGCCTGGTCCAGCGTGAGTCGACCTCCGACGACGGCCGCGGCGTGCGCGCACGGCTCACCGACGAAGGGCATGAGACCCTGCGCCGCGCGGCACCGGACAACCTCCGCACCGTCCGCGAGCATTTCGTGGACGCCGTCGAACCGGAGGACCTGCGAGCGGTCGGACGCGCCATGCGCGCCGTCTCCGAGCGGCTCGAGCAGTGACGTCTCGAGCCGCTCGGGGCGAACCCATCGCGGGCGTTCACCAGGTGACGGGCAGCTCCCGCGCCGTGTAGAAGACCGCGTTCTCGGCGAATTCCAGTTCGTCCGAGGGCACCGCCAGTTTCAGGGTCGGAACGCGACGGTAGAGCGTGCCGTAGACGATCTGAAGTTCCACTCGGGCCAGCGGGGCACCCAGGCACAGGTGACTGCCGTGGCCGAAAGCGACGTGGTGGCGGGTCTTGCGGTGGACGTCGAGCGTGTCGGGATCCGGGAAGGCGGCCTGGTCCCGGTTGGCGGTGCTCTTCACCGCGATGATGCCTTCGCCCGCCCGGATGAGCCGTCCGCCGACCTCCAGGTCTTCCCGCGCGACACGGCGGGCCTCGGTGTGGGTGATGGACAGGTAGCGCAGGAGTTCTTCCACGGCGTTGGCCACCACCGCGGGATCGTCGCCGTCCCGGATGGCGCGCAGCTGGTCCGGGTCGGCCAGGAGCGCGATCGTGCCCAGGGTGATCATGGCGGCCGTGGTGTCGTGCCCGGCCACCAGGAGAAGCTGGCCCAGCGTCGCGATCTCGCGTGCCGTCATCGCGCCGGTCCGGAACTGCTCGACGGCCAGCGTGCTGAGCACGTCCTCCCCCGGTTTCCCGGCCTTCTCCGCGACCAGGTCCTCCAGGTAGGTGTTCAGTTGCTCGCTGGCGGCCATGGCTTGTCCGGGATCACCTTCGTCCATGACGAGCGTGCGGGCCACTCCCTGGAAGAAGTCGCGGTCGGCGTAGGGAACGCCGAGCAGTTCGCAGATCACCCGCGAGGGGACCGGTAACGCGAACGCCTCGACCAGATCCACCGGCCGAGGACCGGCGAGCAGTTCGCCGACGAGTTCGTCGACGATCCGCTGGATCCGGGGCCGCAGGGCGTCCATCTTCTTGATCGTGAACTCCGAGGTCAGCAGCCGCCGCTGAGCGGTGTGCTCCGGCGCGTCCATCTGCATCAGCGTTTTCATCCGGGTGTCGCGGGCCTTGCTCACCGCGTTGGTGTGCGGGAAGGCGGGCCGGGTGGCGTCGACGCTGACCCGCGGGTCGGCCAGCACCGCGCGCACGTCTTCGTGCCGCGTGACCAGCCAGGGTGTACTGCCGTCCCACAACCGCACCCGCGACACCGGATCATGTTCGGCTCGACGGGTCAGTTCCGGCGCCGGTGCGAGCGGGCAGCCCGCCGCGCGCGCCATCGGAAAGGACTGTGTCGCCACTTTGTCGTCGGTCATGGAACCCTCCAGGTATCGGCTGTCCGTGCTTCGTCCGCAGCATGCCGGTGCCGGACACCCCGGTAATCGGACAAATAGGATGTGATATGCGTCATATTCGAGGGGGTCACTTTGCCGAAAGAGCCGTTCCGGCCACGCGCGAAAATCGCCGTCGTGGTGGTGGACTGCCCCGACCCGCAAGCCCTCGCCCCCTTCTACGAGGCACTCCTTGGCGTGAGCCGAACCAAGGACGGCACAGACCACGTGCGCCTCACACTCGGCGGCGACCAGCCCGAACTCGCCCTCCACCGCACCGACCATTACGTCCGCCCGGACTGGAAGCGGGGCGAGCCCGCACAGCAGCTGCATCTGGACCTGCTCGTGGCCGACCTGGACGAAGCGGAGCGCGAGGTGCTCGCCCTGGGCGGGCACCTCCTCGACGGTTCCGACAAGCCCATCGGCTACCGCGTGTACGCCGATCCGGTCGGGCATCCGTTCTGCCTGGTCACCCCCGAAGGTCTCGGCTGACCGGCCGGAGCCGCCCGCACGGGTCGTCCGCGTCACAGTAAATGTCAGACATTCGGTGTTAGGGTCCCCTTATGAACGAACTTCGTGCGCCGCGCCGTGTCGCGAGCCTGTCGGCGCAACTGGTGGACACCCTCCGCGAGAAGATCGCCTCCGGCGCATGGCCCGTCGGGACACGGATCCCGCCGGAACACGATCTGGTCGAGCAGCTGGGCGTCGGGCGCACGACGGTGCGCGAGGCACTCGGCGCGCTGGCGCATCTGGGTTTGCTGGAGGCCCGGCGGGGCGACGGGACCTATGTCCGGGCATCGAGTGAAATGCACTCGGTCTTGCTGAGGCGCGCCAACACCTCCAGGCGGGACGACGTGCTGGAACTGCGCGCGGTGCTGGAGGAGTACGCCTCGGGCCTGGCCGCGGCGCGGCGCACCGAAGAAGATCTGGCCTGCCTGCGGCGCCTCCTCGACGAAGCCGAGACAGCCGCCGGTTCACCGGACACCACCCTCGCCGCCGAGGCCGACGTCCGCTTTCACCAGGCCGTGGTCAACGCCGGCGGGAACCCGCTGCTCACCGACGTGTACGACGTCCTCAGCACAGCGGTCGTCGAGCAGATCGGCGACACGCTCTGGCCCAGCGCGACCGCCGCGGAACACGCCGATCTGCACAGGAGTCTCGTCGAGGCGATCGCCGCCGGCGACGAGGTCGGCGCACGATACCGCGCCGCCGAGATCGTGAAGCTCACCGAGGCCGGAACGGAACGAAGGAAATGACGATCTCGAACACCTCTCCCGTGGCGACGAGAACCGATCCGATCCGGGCCAAGCCCGCCCTTTCGGCGGGGCTCGTGATCGCGATCCTGTTGGTGGCGGCCAACTTGCGCGCGACTTTGACGGGCGTCGGCACCCTCCTGCCGTCCATCGAGCACGACACCGGGCTGACCGCCTCGGCGGCCGGTGTCCTGAACACGGTGCCGCTGCTCATGTTCGCGGTGACGTCACCCTTCGTCGGGCGCGCCTCGCACCGGATCGGCACCACCCGCCTCCTCGTGGTCGCCCTCGCGGTGCTGGCGGTGGCCACCGTGATCCGGTCCCTGCCGTCGATCGCCTGCCTGTTCCTCGGAACCGTGATCCTCTCGGCGGCGATCGCGGTCGGGAATGTGCTGCTGCCGACGGTGATCCGCACCCACGTACCCGGCCCGCGGGCGCACACCGTCAACGCTCTCTACGTCACCGCCATGGGTTTGGTCGCCGCCGTGTCGTCCGGGATTTCGGTGCCGCTCGCCAAGGTGCTGCCCGGAACCTGGCGTTCCGCCCTCGCCTGGGGTGTGGTGATCGCGCTCGCAGCCCTCGTCGCGTGGCTGCCCCGTCTTCGCGAAACCCGGTCAGAGGGCGGCGTTCAAGCTCGCGGGAAGCACGCCCGTACTCCCTGGGGATCCTGGCTGGCGTGGCAGGTGTCCTTCTTCATGGGCCTGCAATCCCTCGTCTTCTACACCGCGATCGCCTGGCTGCCCAGCATTCTCGCCAACCAGGGCATGAGCACCGCGGCGGGCGGCTGGACGCTGTTCTACTACCAGCTGATCGGCCTGGTCACCGGGATGGCGCTGCCGTTGCTCACCCGAGGCCGCCACGATCAGCGTTTCACCGCCGCCGCGGCCTCGGTGATCGTCGCCGCCGGCTTCGCGATCCTGCTCCTCGCCCCCGCGCTCGCGCTCGTGGCGTGCACACTTCTCGGCCTGGGCACCGGCGCCTGTCTCGTGCTCGCCCTGAGCTTCCAAAGCCAGCGCGCCGCCGGGTCCGGCGAGACCACGGCGCTGGCCGGGATGGCCCAGTCCATCGGCTATCTCGTCGCGGCGGCCGGGCCGTTGCTGCTGGGCGTTCTCCACGACACCACCGGCAGCTGGACCGGCGCTCTCCTGCTTCTCATCGCGTTGAGCCTTCTCATGGCCGGTGCCGGTTACGGCGCCGGGCGCGACCGTCATGTGCAAGGTGGTCGAGACCGGTATCCAGGTCCGAGATCGGAGTGACCCCCCGCGACGGTCACCCTTTGTGCAGGTCAGGCGCAGGTAGGCAAATACGCCCTTCGCGTGAGTGAGGTGTGTGGAAATAGGGACGTCCAACGTCCCTATTTCCACACACCTTGTCATGACTGGACCGGTCACGCGGGACTGTGTGGATTTTTGCTCGTCCAACGCACCAAAATCCACACAGTCCGTGCCGCAGGCACCAGCTCCACCGGTCACGGAAACGACCATGAACAGATCGAATTCCAGAAGCCCGATATCGCGTCAGGCCGTACTCACGGACATGAGAGCACCACGAACCGCAGCTCGCGCAGGAGACGCCAACCCTGCAGGGCTGCGTTGGCCCGCTCCTCTACGGCCCGGATCCGGGTGTGTGAGCGGTCGGCCGCCTGCTGGCCTGTGGAGAGATTCGCCCACCGCCCCAGTAGGGCACACGCACGGTGCCGCCGTAGCCCTTTCTTCCCGTGTTCGCGGCGCTTTCCGGAGTAGCAGGGGCGGTCGGCGGCGGTCGATCCGCCGGGGCGCATCGGCCAACTTGGGGCGCGAGCGCAGCAAGCAGGTCGACTGCTTCGCGGATGCAGCGGTAGGCTGCGATACTGGCCTTCATGACTCCAGCGAACCGCCCGGACAAAGTCCACTTGAGGGCGTTCACCGAGGCCGACCTCGCCTTTCTCGACCGCCTCTGCACGGATCCCGATGCGCTCGGCGAGTTCGAGTGGCCCGGATTCGGTGATCCGAGGGCACGCCGCAAGCGATGGGAGATCGACGGGTATATCTCCGCCGAGTCCGCGGCGGTTGCGATCGCGCGGGCCGACGACACGGTTGTCGGCATCGTCTCCTGGAAGCCCCGCGGCTTCCCCTCGGGTGTCACCTATGAGATCGGCGTGGGGGTGCTCCCCGAGCATCGCAGACAGGGGGTGGGCACGGTGGCGCAGAGCCTGCTCGTGGACTACCTGTTCGGCCGCACGACCGCGAACAGAATCGAAGCCCTCACCAATGGCGGTAATCTCGGCGAGCAGAAAGCCCTCGAACGCCTGGGGTTCCGCCGGGAAGGGGTCATGCGCGGCAGGTCCTTCTACCACGGCGAGTATGTCGATGTGCTCGTCTACGGTCTGCTCCGCTCAGAGCATTGTCCCGGAACGCCATGAGCACTCCTCCCAAACTGTTCAGAGGGAGGCAGGCTTCAGGTCGACGGCCGGGTGATCTCTCCGCCGCCCTGGCCCGGCTCACTCGCCGGATTCGTGGCCTACTCGCATCCCACGGCTTTCGCCGACCTGCAGTGGCTCGTCTGCCGCCTCGGCCATCGTGGCCGCCGCGCCACAGGAGGTGAAGGTGAACTGCTGACCTCCGAACCCGCTGTCGTAGTACCACGCGCCGGTGGGCTGCACTCCCTTGAGCTTCTAGACAGCAACAAATCCCGGTTGTCCGGCACCGTTGGTGTTGGTGACGGTCAACTCGTAGACCCAGGGGTCCGCGGGACCGCTCTGGACGTAGCTGCCGGTGAGGATCCACGGCCCACCGCCCTGGCTACTGCGGACCGCGCCGGTGATGTATTGACGGGCTTCATCGATAGTCAGCGTGTACCGGTTTCCGTACTGATCCTGAATGCAGTCTCCGTCGGAAAAGGCCATAGCAGGCTCCTTTGGTCGCCGGAATACCCTCCGGGCACGCGTGAGCCGACGACGTGACCGCTGGTTTCCGTCGTTTGTCTGGTTCGCCACAAGCCAGGTCGTCGTGGATCGACAAGCGTTACATGCCGACAGCAGAATTGAGCAGGCAAATCCGGTTTGCTGCCCCATTGGGCAGCCATAAGTACCTGGCGGCAAGGAAATGCTCGCGATCGGAAATCTACCGCCGATGCCGATCACACTCCCCAAGACAAGCGACAAAGCGACGCCGGGCGCATGCACCGCGTACCCTGGGCGCAGCACTCAGAGGGCCTGGGAGGTGAGTGCGCTGGAGCTTCGACACCTGCGCTACTTTCTTGCGGTAGCGGACGAAGCGAACTTCACCCGAGCCGCACGACGACTCCATGTCAGCCAGCCCGCCCTCAGCCAGCAGATTCGCGCGGCTGAAAAGATCGTCGGCGGCGAGCTTTCCACCGTGATCCCCAGGGTGTCCGCCTGACCGCCGCGGGGCAGGCCTTGGTGGAGCCGGCCAGTAACGCGCTGGCGGTGGTCGCGGAAGGCGTCCGAGAAGCCCGCAATGCGGCTCGCACCGACACAGGGGTCCTGCGTATCGGTTTGTCGTGGATCGAGGCGCTCGGAGAGTTACAGCAACCGATCTTGTCCGCTTACGCCGAGGCATATCCTGAGACCCACCTCGTCTTCACCTTGCTGGATCCGGGCGAGCAGTACCATGGCCTGCCAGGCAACGTCGTCGACATCGCTCTCACCCGGTTGCCCCTGGATCCCGAGCAGTGCGCGTGGATTGAACTCTTCGCAGACCAGCGTGTGGTCGGCGTCGCCGTCGGCAACCCCGTTTTCGACGCACCCGCGGTGCACGTCGCCGACATCATCGACATGCCGGTACCGAACATCGTCCTGAGGACGGCGGCGCCATCGGTGCTGTCGTACTGGATGCTCGACGAATTACGTGGCGAGCCCGGTCAACGCGTCGGAGAACTGATCGGATCACCGACAGAGCTTGCCTACACCGCCCTTCACCACTCGGACCTCATCTGCGCCGGGCCCGGAACAGTGCGCAGGTACCCACCGCTTCCACCGTCGCTTCTCCGTTTCATCGACATCGTCGACGGTGGAACGAACTGCGCCGTCGTGGCATGCCGGCGCAACGAGAGACGGCCCGCCGTACTGAGGTTCTGCGAGATGGCCAAGAAGGTGACGCGCCAGCTCGGGCGCTCCCTCCTGCCCTCTGGCACGACGATATTGGGCACGTCGAACTGACCGACCTCGCCGGAGCGCTCCAAGGCCGACGGCTGGCCATACACCCCATTGATCGCGATAACCATGGCCTATTGACCCATTCATTCCATGTATTCGACACACGCCGGCCTCGATGCGAAGCTAGGTCGACGGAAAGGAATCAAGTATAAGAAGGAATACGAATGCGTAAACATGAGAAGCCAAACGTTCCGCAACGGCGCAATCCAAGGCGGAAAGCGACACTCACCGCCTGCGCAGCGCTGCTGCTGACGGTTCTCGGCGGCTGGGCGTTGCCCGCGCAAGCGCAGGCTGCTCCTGGGTCGACCTACTACCAGATCGTCAACCGTGACAACCGATGTCTGGCAGTGTCCGGCGCGGCCACCCACCACGCCGCCCCGGTCGGAGTGCAAACCTGCTCGGGAGCGAGCAACGAACTGTGGGACATCCAGCCGATCGGCGACGGCTACTACTTCATCAAGGTGCGGCACACCGGGATGTGCCTCAACGTCGCTTACTTCGGCCAGGCCGACGGGTCCGACATCGTGCAAGCGACGTGCAGCGGCACGACCAACGAGCAGTGGCTGCCGCGGGACTCCGGAGACGGCGAATTCTGGCTGGTCGCCCGGCACAGTCAGAAGTGCCTCGACAAGACCGGAGACGACACCACCCAGTGGGCCTGCCACAAGAAGTGGGCCTGGTGGCAGCAGTGGCGCTGGTCCGACACCGGTATCCCTGTCGGCTGACCAGCGCGGGAGGCAACTACTCGGCGTCACACCATGGCAAGAGTGGTGCGACGCCGAGCCCCGGCCGTCGACATCGGCTTCCTGGCCGGTTCGCCGCGGCCTTGGCGCTCCGCACAACATGAGCGGCCCTGGGAAAGCTCGATGCCTGCTCTTCACCACCATGGCGACCCTCGCGGCCGAGCGCCGAAACCAGGCTCGCGCGGCGACGACAGCGACCGCTACCTCATATTGAGTCTTGCAAGTTCTGCTATGTGGAAGCTAACCTCCGCAGACTGAAATTAGCTGGCATCGCTCGCTTCTACCGGGAGGCGGATCCATGGTGAAGAGGACGCAGGCCGAAGCGGCCCCGAGGCCCGAGGATGAACGGCTCGGGATCGGCAAGAATTTCGCTTACGGCATCCAGCACGTCCTGACGATGTACGGCGGGATCATCGCTCCCCCGTTGATCATCGGCGGTGTCGCGGGCGTCTCACCCGCGGAAATCGGGCTGCTCGTCGCGTCGTGCCTGTTCATCGGCGGGCTGGCGACGATCCTGCAGTCGTTTGGTGTGCCCTTCTTCGGTTCCCGGCTGCCGCTGGTCCAGGGCACCTCCTTCGCCGGCGTGGCGACGATGACGGCGATCGTGGCCGACGGCGGGCTCCCCGCGGTGTTCGGCGCGGTGATCGCCTCCGCCGTACTCGGCCTGATCATCACGCCGGTGTTCTCCCGGCTGGTGAAGTACTTCCCGCCCGTCGTCACCGGGACGGTGATCACGGTGATCGGGCTCAGCCTGATGCCGGTCGCGGCCCAATGGGCGATGGGCAACAACACCAAGGCGGCGGACTTCGGCTCGGTCTCCAACATCGGACTGGCCGCGCTGACCCTGACGATCGTGCTGGTGCTCAGCAAGATCGCCGTCCCGGCGATCTCCCGGCTCTCGATCCTCCTGTCGATCGTGGTGGGCACCGTGCTGGCCGCCGTGCTCGGCAAGGCCGACTTCACCAAGGTCTGGGACGGCCCGATCTTCGCGATACCGACACCGTTCGCGTTCGGCCCGCCGACCTTCGACGTCGCCGCGATCGTGTCGATGTTCATCGTCATCCTGGTGACCCTCACGGAAACCACGGCCGACATCCTCGCGGTGGGAGAGATCGTCGGCACCAGGGTCGGCAAACGCCGGATCGGTGACGGCCTGCGCGCCGACATGGCGTCCTCGGCGATCGCGCCGATCTTCAACGGGTTCACCCAGAGCGCTTTCGCCCAGAACGTCGGCCTCGTCGCGATCACCGGGGTCAGGAGCAGGTTCGTGGTGACCGCCGGTGGCGTGGTCCTGCTGATCCTCGGCATGCTCCCGGTACTCGGCCGGGTGGTCGCCGCGATCCCGTACCCGGTCCTGGGCGGGGCCGGGCTCGTGCTGTTCGGCACGGTCGCGGCGTCCGGCATCAAGACTCTGTCCAAAGTGGACTACGACGGGAACCTGAACCTGGTCATCGTCGCGGCCTCCGTCGGGCTCGGCATGGTCCCGATCGCCGCGCCGGACTTCTACCACCATTTCCCGGCGTGGGTCGGCACGATCTTCCACTCGGGGATCAGTTCCGCCGCGCTCATGGCGGTCGTGCTGAACCTGGTGTTCAACCATCTGAAGCCGGGCAAGGCGGGCGCCGACCCGTCGGTGTTCGCGACGGCGACCAGGGTGATCGACTACTCCGACCTCAAAGCCTTCTCCCAGCTGGAGAACGGCGACAAGATCGTCGACGGCAAGATCGTGGACGCCGACGGCAACCCGGTCCCGGTACGGGACGCCGACGGCCGCCCGGTGCAGTACCGGATCGGCTCCGAACCGGAAGGACACTGACACGGTTGTTCAGTCCAGGACAGGCCTTCCACGGAACCTCTTACACGAAGTCGAGCATCCACGACTGACGGTCATGACCAGTCCATTGTTCGCCGCCGACAGGGTTTCCGTTCCCACTGTGCGTAGCCCACGCGTCCATGAAATTCCCAAGCCCGCCCAGGTCACATGCGATTTCGTAATGAAACGGGTCATTCGATTTACTGAATAAAGCGAACCGCTGCCCAGGACTGTTGACATAGTCATATATACCGTACTGCCATCCCGGATACCCTTTTGAAGCGGCAGGATAGTCAAGAGCCCGATTCCACCTGTAATTGATGAACGTGTAGTCGTAGCCCGCGCCACCCGTTGGATTGGTGTACACGTTCCATATCAGCGTCGTACCCCGTTGCATTCCCAAAGTCCGACCTTGGAATTCAGAGCACCTCCGCTGCTCACGTGAGCATCAAGACAGTACCTCTTTCCGTCCGGGCTGAACTTGTTGACAATCAACGCCTTTCCTACGTAAGTAAGCTCCGAGGCAGGCTTCGCGGGCCGCTCCGCAGCTACCGCACTTGATGTACCGCCCAGCAGTGCCGCCACGACAAGAAGGGGCATCACCACCCGCACAAACTGCGACTTCGTATACATCTACACCTCTCAGGGCAGCACTGGTCATGATGTTCACCGGAGGGATCGTCCACTAGATCTCCTGCCCGCGACGTGACGCGATACGTGTTCGCGGACGGCGGGCGCGCACGAACCCCTGTCAGCAGGTTTGCCCGTTCAGGCCGCCTTTGAGGTACGCACTTCGGACGAACCCGATGACCTCGTTGATGGGGTTGTGGTCGAGCACGAGATGCCAGTAGCCCTCGGGCGAAGCACTGTTCGGCAGATAGCAGATGTCCGCCAGATCATCCCGCGTCGGCCACTGCTGATTGGCATGACCCTCATTGCACCTCACCGTCGGACACTGAAAAAGAGAAAGAGTCGGGATGTCCGACGTCACACCGACGCCGACCCCCAGGGTTCCCGCAGGCGCCGGCTGCCTCCAACCTTGCTGGTTTCCGCCGGCTTCCTGTGCCATCGAGACGGGAGCCGCACTTGCGGTCGAGGCCTGTAGCGCAGCACCTCCCGTCGCGGCACAAGTCACCAAAAACAAGGCGATCAATCTTCTCGACATGGTCGGCATGAGCTCTCCCGTCTCAGAAGGGACCTATCACCAAAACCAGGGAAGTGTCGTCGCGGCCGAGACCGGCAAAGCCCGATATTAGCGGCGAGCAGATCGCTTGGATTGGAAAAATGGAAGGTCCCCGCAAGAGCACGCTGTCGGCGCAGCGCGTCCCCGCGAAGGCCGCATGGACGCGATTGGGCCGGATGGCTCCTTGCGCCCCGAAGCGCCGGCCACGCGAACTCGTCAGAGGCGTCTCTTCGGGCAATCCTGACGTCAACCCGTTCCGGCCGCCGAGGGAACTCTGCCAAACTCACTCTTCGGTCGATGTGGATCAACGACATCCTCGGAGGGCTGGGAACCGTGGCGCAGCATCCTCCGGGAACACACGGCGAGTACTGGACGACACGACTGCCCGCCCTCGGCTGAGGCACCGTGTCAGCTTTTACCTCGCCTTCCAGCGGATGACTCCCGTTCCCGAAGTCCGCACCATGGCCGCGACGAACTCGGTCGTGATCATCATCGACCTGGACCCTCCGCGCCGACGCCGGCTCACCGGCCCCCGCTCACCGGCGGTTCAGGACTCGTATCCTGAAAGTCCGCTGTAGCCCCGGACCCCAGACACGAAGAAGGCCCAGGTCACGTGACCTGGGCCTTGTGCTCCCCCGCTTGGACTCGAACCAAGAACCCTCCGGTTAACAGCCGAATGCTCTGCCAGTTGAGCTACAGGGGATTGTGCTCCGCACCGGCCGGATCGCTCCGACCGATGAGAGAACTTTAGCCCATCCCCTCCGACGCCCGCGCACCCACCCCCACTTTTCCGCTCGCCTCGTCAAGCTCGCGTTTTGAGGGACAATGACAGCCGGAGCAAGATCGAACGGGAGGCGTGGACTCGGATGAAGATGTTCCTGCTGGGTGCGGCCGCGGGCTACGTATTGGGCGCGAAGGCCGGCCGGGGACGGTACGAGCAGATCGTGCGGACGTACCGCAAGATCGCTGACCACCCCATGGTGCAGGGCGCCGCCGGGGTCGCTCGCGCCAAGGTCGGCGAGAGGTTCGGGCAGCGCTGACCCTGCCCAGGGCGAGCTGAAGGGACCCTTCGCCGCATGCCACGCGATGAAGGGTCCCTTCAGCTCACGACGGCGACCACGAAGACGCGCCGGAACTCGAACCAGGTGGTCCCGTCGGGGCGTGGCGGGTACGCCTCGTCCAGTTTGCGGGCGATCTGCGCGCGGAAGTGGTCCCAATCGGCCCCTGGGAGGGCTTCCTTGACCGGCCGCAGCGAGGTACCGGTGATCCATTCGAGCACGGCGTTCTCCCCGGCCAGCCGCTGCAGGTACGTCGTCTCCCAGGCGTCGACGGCGCAGCCCGCGTCGGCGAGCAGGTTTCCGTAGCCGAGCGGGCTGTCGACGGCCTCGTTCTCCCGCAGGACGACGTCGGCGAGACGCGGAGCCCACTCCTCGGTGCGGGCCAGGGCTCGGACCAGGGCGTGTGACGGGGCGTCGAAGTTGCCGGGGACCTGGAACGCGAGCGTCGCCCCGGACGGCAGGAGATCCACCCAGCGGCGGAGCAGGACGCGGTGCTCCGGCACCCACTGGAGCACGGCGTTCGAGATCACGACGTCGGTGTCCGGTTCGGGCGCCCAGTCGTTGACGTCGAGGACTCGCGCGTCGACGCCCCGCGAGCGAGCGGCTTCGACCATCTCGGGTGAACTGTCGCTGGCCTCGATGATCGCGTCCGGCCAGCGTTCCACCAGGTCGGCGGTCAGGTTGCCAGGGCCGCAGCCGAGGTCGACGACCCGGCGGGGCTTCTCGGCCGGTATCCGCCCGATGAGGTCGTAGAACGGCCTGGCCCGCAGGTCGGCGTAGTCGAGGTACTTGACCGGATCCCACATGGCGCCTCCCAGCGATACAGTACGAGCGTACTGCTAGCCGTGGGGCTTGGCCAGTTTCTCCGCCGCTTCCTCGGCGATCGCCTTGATCACGTCGGCGTCCGTGCCCGGATCGGGCCGCACCTGCAGCACCGTGCCGTCCTGGCCGGGGACCTTGCGCTCGACGAACCACGCTCCCCCTGGCTCGAGTTCCTTGCGGTGCCGCCCCCGGACCGAGCCGTCGACCCGCTGCCGCACCAGGATCGGGACCTTGCCCGGCTGGGCGAGCTTGAACCGGACCGGGGTCTTGTCGGCCAGCAGCACGGCCCGCCCCGCGGTCCCGGTCTCCTCGGACTCGGTCAGGGTGAACACCCCGTCGGACCACGCGGCCTTGCCGACCAGATGCCAGCCGACCCGGCGCGGGCCGGGGATCCACAGTCCCAGCGGCGTGACCAGCAGGTACCCGCCGCCTTCGACCGCCGCGCTCCCGACGACGTGTTCGCCGTCCTCCAGCGTGCCGTCGAAATCCGCCGGGACACGGTCACCCAGCAGGTGACGCAGCCAGCCCATGCTCAGTAGTCCAATCCGCCGATGGCCTGTTCCTTCAGCGCCTTCCGGTACTGCTCCAGGGCGACGAGGTCGCCGAACAGCGCGCGGTAGTCGTCCGGCGCCTCGACCGGGGAAAGCCGCTGGAGTTTCGACTTGATCTCGTTGATCTGGCGGCCGACCATGCCTTCCTGCACCGCCGCGAGCTGCGCGGAGATGTAGCGCGAGTCGACCTCGCCCTTGGCACGCAACGGTTCCACCGAAAGCTCGCTGAGCACTCGCCGCACCGTCCCCTGTGGACAGTGCGGGGCGGCCGCGTCGAGCAGGGCGGGACCGGTCAGCCCGGAACCCGCTCCCCCGGCGGACAGCAGCGCCTTGTGGATGGCGACGTAGACCGGATGGGTGAACGCGTCCTCGGGGAGGGCGTCGTATTCCGTCCCGGCGAGCATCGGCTGCTGCAGTGCCGCTTTGAGTGCTTCGCGCTGCGCGATGAACCGCGGGTCGCCGGGCGCGGGCCTCGGCAGGTCCTCCTCGGCGGTCGCGGTGGCGGCTGCGGCGGGCCGCCGGGGCTCGACGGTGACGGAGCGTTTCGCCGTGGCCCCCGCGCTTCCGCGGACCCGGTTCACCACCTGCGCCGCGTCCTGCCAGCCGACCCACCAGGCGAGTTTCGATGCGTAGCCGTCGCGGCTGGCGCGGTCCTTGATCCCGGCGACCATCGGGACGGTCTTCTGCAGTGCCGCGACCTGACCGTCGACGGAGTCGAGGTCGAAGGCCTTGAGCATGCTCTTGATCGCGAACTCGAACAGCGGGATCCGCCGCGCGACCAGGTCGCGCACCGCGGTGTCCCCCTTGGCGAGCCGCAGTTCGCAGGGGTCCATGCCGTCGGGGGCGACCGCGATGTAGGTCTGCCCGGCGAAGGTCTGGTCGCCTTCGAAGGCCTTCAGCGCCGCCTTCTGACCGGCTTCGTCACCGTCGAAGGTGAAGATCACTTCGCCGCGGAAGGCGTCGTCGTCCATCATCAGCCGCCGGAGGACCTTCATGTGGTCCTCGCCGAACGCCGTCCCCGACGACGCGACGGCCGTCGGCACCCCGGCGGCGTGCATCGCCATCACGTCGGTGTAACCCTCGACCACGACGACCTGGTGCCGTTTCGCGATCTCGCGTTTGGCCAGGTCGAGGCCGAACATCACCTGCGACTTCTTGTAGATCGGCGATTCCGCGGTGTTCAGGTACTTCGCCGAGACGCGGTCGTCGTCGTACAGGCGCCGCGCGCCGAATCCGACCACCTCGTTGCCGACGTCGCGGATGGGCCAGAGCAGCCGCCGGTTGAACCGGTCCATCGGCCCGCGCTGCCCTTCCTTGGCCAGCCCGGCCGTGAGCAGTTCCTTGACCTCGAACCCGCGGTTGAGCAGATGCTTGGTGAGCTTGTCCCAGCCCGCCGGGGCGTACCCGCAGCCGAACGTCTGCGCGGCGGCGGCGTCGAAACCCCGCTCGGACAGGAAGTCCCGCGCCGCGCGCGCGTCCGGGGTGAGCAGCTGCTCGGCATAGAACTCCTGGGCGGCGCGGTGCGCTTCGATCAACCGGGCGCGGGTTCCGCGATCGCGCTGGACGCTTCCGCCGCCACCTTCGTAGGTGAGCCGGAAACCGGCGCGATCCGCGAGCCGCTCGACGGCCTCGACGAACGAGATCAGGTCCATCTTCTGGATGAACTTGATCACGTCGCCGCCTTCGCCACAGCCGAAGCAGTGGAAGGTGCCGTGACTGGGGCGCACGTTGAAGGACGGCGTCTTCTCGTTGTGGAACGGGCAAAGCCCCTTCAGGCTGCCGCCACCGGCGCTGCGCAGCGCCACGTAGTCACCGATGACCTCGTCGATCCGGTTGCGGTCGCGCACTTCCGCGATGTCGCTATCCCGAATCCGTCCTGCCACGTCTCCACTCTAGTTCTTGCTCCCGGAGCGCCGTGCGGCACACTCGGGGAATGAGCACCGCCCTCGACGAACTCGCCGGGAACTTCGCCGCACTGCGCCCCCATCTGGTGTCGGTCGCGTACCGGCTCACCGGCGCGCTGTCCGACGCCGAGGACGCGGTGCAGGAGTCCTGGCTGCGGCTGAGCGGCCTGGACGAGCGCCGCCGCGCGGCCATCGAGGACCACAAAGGCTGGCTGACCACCGTCGTCAGCCGGATCTGCCTCGACAGGCTGCGTTCGGCCGTGGTGCGCCGCGAGCGGTACGTCGGCGAATGGCTGCCCGAGCCGGTCCTCGGCCCGCTGGGCACGCCGTCTTCGGAGGACCCGCTGACCGTCGCCGTCCGCGACGACGGGATGCGGATGGCGGCGATGGTGGTCCTCGACCGGCTGACCGCCGAGCAGCGCGTCGCGTTCGTCCTGCACGACGCGTTTTCGGTGCCGTTCGGCGAGATCGCCGAAATCCTGGGCTGCACCGTGGAAGCCGCGCGCCAGCACGGTTCCCGCGGCCGCCGCGCGGTCGCCGACGCCGATCCGCCGCCCCGGACGGCGCTCGCCGAGCAGCAGCAGATCATCGAGAAGTTCATGACCGCGATGCTCACCGGCGACATCCAGGCGGTGGCCGAGGTGCTGCACCCGGACGTCGTCCTCGTCGGCGACGGCGGCGGCAAGGCGCGCACCGCGGTGCACACGGTCACCGGGTTCGACAAGGTCACCCGGCTGTTCCAGGGGCTCATGCGGATGTACGACCCGGCCGGGATCGAGCAGGCGAGGCTCGCGCTGGTCAACGGCGACCTCGGGCTCTACATCCCGCCGCAAGCCGCTTCGGGGCAGTACCGGGCGCTCGACGAGCACGTCGACGCCTTCGTCGTCCGTGACGGGAAGATCGTCGCGATCTACGACATGGCGAACCCGGACAAGCTCAGCACCGCCCGCACCCGCGTGGGCCCCTGACCGCGTCAGGGAAGCGGGATCCGGCAGGCGTCGCCCGAGGTGAAGCCCTGCGCGGTGATGTCGAGCGCGCTGTTCATCCGGGCACGCATGTTCTCGAGCCCGATCTGATAGGTCAGCTCGATGACGCCCTTGCGGCCGAACTCGCGTTCCAGTTCGGCGACCTGCTCGTCGGTGACGGTCACCGGGCTCGCGGTCATCGCGTCGGCGTAGGCGAGCGCGAGCCGTTCCTGCGCGGTGAAGGCGGGCGACTTCGCGTAGTCGTCGATGTTCTTCAGCCGTTCGATGTCGAGTCCCTCGTGCAGTTGCAGCATGGTCCCGAAATCGATGCACCACGAGCAGCCGAGCCGGGTCGCGACGCGGTATACGGCCAGCTCACGCACATTCGCGGGCACCGTCTTGCTGGCCTTCTCCGCCAGCAGTTCGTGCACACCGTTGGCCCGGAGCAGCGCCGGGTGGTGCGCGTAGACGGCCATCGGCTCGGGAACGGCGCCGAAGCGCTTCCCGGCGAACTTGTAGATCAGCTTCAGCAGGAAACCGGCTTCGGCGGTCTTGACGGCGGGGATGCGCGGCATGGTGTCCTCCTCGTGCGGTTGCGATCAGCAGGTGGACGAGACGGCCCGCGCGGACGTGACAGTCGCTCTCGGTGACGTGGGCCACGCGGTGGGAACGGCGCCGAGTTCGCCTTTTCGCCGGAACCCTCAAGGGATCGTCGAGGGTACGATTACGCTCGGCGATTCCTTCCCCACCCATCGATGCCGGCACATCCGGTCTCTTCGGCGACCCTCCGCACTCTCCCACCGGAGGAACTACATGGACCATCGCATGCTCGCCGTCGAAGATCCCGCGACCGGGCAACGGATCACGGCCGTCCCGAACGCAGGACCGGCCGATGTCGACAAAGCGGTCCGTGCCGCCGCCGACGCCTGGCCCGCTTGGCGCGCCACGGACCGGCACGCGGCGCTGGCGTCGTGCGCGGTCGTGGTCGAGGAGGCCGCGGCGGTGCTGGCGCCCGTGCTGACCGAAGAGCAGGGGAAACCGCTCCGGGAAGCCAAAGCCGAGTTCACCAAGGCGGCGGCGCGGTTCCGGTACTTCGCCCGGTCGAGGCTCGAACCGGCGGTCGTCGGCGACGGCCCGGTCGCCGCGATCACGCCGTGGAACTTCCCCGTGCAACTGGCCGCCGCGAAACTCGCGCCGGCGTTCGCCGCGGGGCACACGGTGGTGCTCAAACCGTCACCGCGCACTCCGCTCACCACGCTGCACCTGGGCCGGATGCTGACGGAAGTGCTGCCACCGGGCGTGCTGACCGTGCTCACCGGACAGGATCCGCTCGGCGAGCAACTGGTCGCCCATCCAGGGATCCGGAAGGTCGACTTCATGGGCTCGTCCGCCACCGGCAAGCAGGTCGCGGCCGCGGCGGGCTGGCACCGGCTGACCCTGGAAGTGGGCGGCAACGATCCCGCGATCGTCCTCCCCGGCACCGATCCGGCCGCCATCGCGGAACGGCTCTTCTGGAGCGCTTTCGCCAACTGCGGGCAGATCGGCATGGCGGTCGAACGGGTCTACGCCGTCGGGTCCGCCTACGACGGTGTCGTCGAGGCGCTGGCGGACATGGCGGCGAACGTCGTGGTGGGCGACGGGCGGACACCAGGGACACAGATCGGCCCGGTGAACAACCGGCCCCGCTACGACCGTGTCACCGGACTCACCGCCGAGGCGCGGGCGGACGGCGCGCGGATCGTCACCGGCGGACCGCTCGAAGGGCCGGGCTACTTCTTCGCACCGGCGATCCTCGCCGAGGCGCACGACGGCATGCGCGTGGTGATCGAGGAACAGTTCGGCCCGGTGCTGCCGGTCGTCCGATGCTCCACAGTGGACGAAGCCGTCGGGCTGGCGAACGCCACGGCGTTCGGCCTGTGCGGATCGGTGTGGGGCGCCGACGAGGAGTACGCCGCCGAGGTCGCGGCGCGGCTCGGCTGCGGCACGGTCCGGGTCAACGAACACCCGGCCCAGTCCGCCGACGAGCCGTTCGCGGGCTCGCGGTGGTCGGCGCTCGCGATCAGGGGGTGATCGTCCGCACGTCCCAGACCCAGACGCCGTCGACGAACTCGGCGGGTTTGCGCAGCAGCAGATCCACCGTGGCCCGGAACGCGTCCTGATGTTCGCGCGGGATCAGCACGAGGACGTCGGCGTTCCAGTACCGCAGATCCTCCAGCGCCTGCACCCGCTGCGACTCGGTGATCGTCGCGGGCACGCCGGTCTGCTTGATCTGGTCGAAGATGATCGACGTCGGCCGCTGGATGGCGCCGTAGCGGCCGCGTTTGTCTTCCGGGCCGCTCGGTCCGACGAAATAGCCCTCCGGCATCGAATAGCCGAGACCGGCGTCGATCTGCCAGTGCAGCGGCTCGGATTCGCCGGAACTCGGCAACGGCACGGGCACCAGGGTCCCGCCGGGCGCGACATAAGACCGCCAGGTGCCGTCGGCGAGGAACTTCGGCGTCGGCGGCCGCTCCTTCACGACCAATTGCGTCGGCGCGATCGGCAGCAGTACCGCGATGACGACGCCGATCCACACCAGCCGCAACGGGAATCGCCGCTCCCCTGGCACTTCCGGCAGCTTCGACGCGACCGCGTAGGCGCGCTCGGTCGCCAGCGCCAGCAGCGCGCCGATCAGCGGGATGCAGCCCATCGCGAGCCGAGATTCCAGCAGCGACTCGAACAGCGGCAGTTCCGACAGGAGTTTCCACGGCCCTGGAATCCCGGTTTCCTCGTGCACCACCACGAGTTGCACGCCGAGCGAGAGCCAGGCCATCACGAACATCGAGATCGCCAGCGCCCGCGCGAACACCTCGCGCCACAGCCAGACGGTGATGACGACCATCAGCACGATCAGCGGCCAGCCGAAGAACGCGTTCTCCTCGGTGCGGTTCATCGACACGTCCGCGGCGGCCTGCGGCTGCCCGGCGACCGACTGCGTCGCGAACCGGGTGAAGGCGGCCGTGTCGTTCCCGACGGAACCGTGTTCGATCGCCTGATAGCTCTGCGGGCCGAAGAACTGCCACCACAGCGGGAAAGCGCACAGCACGAGCGCCACGAGGACACCGATGCCGACACCGATCCCCAGCGGTTTCGCCATCGGCGGGAACTCGCGGTGGTTCGTCGCGAAATAGGCGACGGCGAAGATCGCGAACGCCATCGCGAAGATCAGCAGCGGTTCCTCGCCGAGGAAGACCTGGTACGCCGCCAGCAGGCCGAGGAAGATCCCGTTGCGGACCGGGCGTTCGCCGCGGGCGATCTTGAAGATCAGCAGCGCGATGAACGGCAGGACGAACCACGCGACGAAGTTCGGATGCGCGTTGCCGTGCGAGATCATCGGCGGGGCGAATCCGATGAACGCGCCGCCGATGGCCGCGCCGACCCGGTGGGTGACCAGGTGCCGCGAGAAGACCCAGTACCAGGCGGCCGCCGTGCCGGCGAGACCACCGGTGAGCGCGATGGCCCAGGTGAGCGTCGGGCCGAAGGTGAGCGTGATCGGCGAAAGCGGGATGCCGATGCCGAGCATGGCCGTGTTGGCCATCAGGTTCACGCCGAGCGGATGGTTCTGGAAGTGCGAGCTGAGCGGATTCCTCAGGTGCAGCACGTTGTCCGCGGTGACGGAGAAGAACCACTCCCACAGATTCTGGTCCGACGCGCTGTTCCAGAGATAGCCCTCTTCGAGATCGAGCCAGAGCCCGTTGTAGAGCAAGAAGGCGAACAGTACGAAGGCGCCCATGATGGCGGCGTCGGCCGCGGCGAACCGGCGGGGTCTCGCGGGAGTCTCGTCGGCCTCCACGTCCGCCGCCTCAGCCTGGAAAAGACTCACTGACCATCCTCACGGCTCGACAACGCGGGCGAGAAAGTAGATCACACCCGTCGAGGCATGCCTGACGAGCAGAAGGAAAGGACGATCGACGGCGACTTCCAGCGGTTCTTCGACCATGATCGACGTCAGCCGCATCAGCACCGCCGTCGCGGCGGCGCCTTCGAGACCCTGTTCGTCGATGCGGAGCACGGACTGGTGGAGGACGTCGGACACTTCGATCCGCTTGTCGTCGGCGAGCCCGGTGAGGTCGGCGGCGGCGGTGAACATCGTGCGCACACCGAGGTCCTGCAGTTTCGTCGTCAGCGGGCTGTCGACGTCCAGATCGAGTTTCGGCAGCGACAGGGCGAGCGTCTTGGACCGCGTGTTCTCCAGCAGTCCCGCCAGCTTGCCCGCGTCGAGTTCGGCGTCGTCGAGGTCGCCATCCGGCAGCAGGATGACCGCCTCCACCCCGCCCTCGGCACCGAGGCGGACGACCTGCCAGCCGTCCTCGTGGGTGTGGTCGAGCCGCGTTTCGAGCCACATCGTCGGAACCGTACGGGTGCCGGACGGCGCGTGGAAGTCCGCGGGCGCGGTGTTGTCACGCGAGAACGGGTTGGTCCACGCGGTTTTGAGATACAGCGCGTTGACGATCGCGGCGACGGTGTCCGGCGAGACGGTCCCCTGCTTGAGCAGTTCGGGGATCAGCTCGCGGGTGGCCTCGGCGACATCGGCGTTGATCAGCCGCCGCGCGGCCTCCGGATCGTCGCCAAACGGGGCGCTCTCGACCTTGCCGCCCGGCCAGGTGGCGAGCTCCTCGCGGAAGGACTCCTGCAGCGTCAGCCCGTCCCAGGCCCAGAGCGTGTTCGCGACCGCGAGTTCGGGACCGTCGTCGAGCAGCGACGAGGCCTTGCCCAGCAGGTCGGCGAGCTCGTCCGGGTCGCCGAGCAGCGCGATCAGTTCTTCTCTGGTCTTCCCCTTGGCGGCCTGCGTCACCAGGCCGAGCGCGCTCGCGATCGAGTACGGCGAGAAGCACGCGTTCTCCGCGCGGCTCGCCAGCACCCGGTAGAGGTCCAGACCAAACCGGAGGTGGCTTTCGACAGCTCCCATGCCGCAGACCGTACCGTGGACGAGCCCGCCCGTCTCCTGTCGAAGGTTCCCTCGTGCTCGAGGGTTGGCGCGAAGGTGCGAGTTTCACTCTTGCTGTCCGTGAAGGCCTCTTTCACTACCTTCAGGGTAGGCAAGGAGGCCTTCACGGACTTCAGGCGGGCAAGAGCGCCGGTACCGAGTCGGTCGGGTGGGTCGCCGGGCCGGAAAGCGTGACTCGCGTGATCAGACACGTGACTCGCGTGATTGGGCGGCGAACTCGCGTGATCAGACGGACGACACGCGCGCGGCCGGGGTCCTCACGACTCAGCCGTGGCGGCCCGTGTGCCAGGCGTGCCACGCGTAGGCCTGCGCGTCCGTGAGCGACGCCACCTGGTCGACGACCACGCGCAGCCGGGCCGCGTCGTCCGGGGCGGCCTCCCACGCGGGCAGGAACAGGCCGTCCAGCGCGTCCGGCGCGCGGCGGCACAGCGCGCCGACCAGTTCGGCGAGCGTCTGGCGCTGGCCGTCCTGCATCGCGAGCCGCCGCCTGTCGCTCATCACGTACCGCAGCGCCAGCGCCTTGAACAACGCGACCTCGGCCGCGACCTGCTCCGGAATGACCAGGCGCGCGGCGTAGCGGCTGAGCGGACCTTCGCCGTACACCTGCCTCGTCGCGCCGACGACCGCCGTCGCGAACCGGCCGACCAGTTCACTCGTCAGCCGCTTCAGCGCGACCTGCGCCTTGAGCGATCCGTCGAGTCCCGGTTCGGTGAGCTCCGCGACCACGGGCAGGTCGAGCAGTTCCTTCGCCGCACCCTCCAAAGTGGACTGTGACTGGTCCGAGAACCTCCGCGCGGCCTCGGCCACCGCCGCGCGTTCCTCGGCGTCGGCCAGTACCCGCAACGAGATCCGGCCAGCCAGCACCCCGTCCTCGACGTCGTGCACGGAGTACGCGACGTCGTCGGACCAGTCCATGATCTGTGCTTCCAGGCAGGTGCGGCGGTCCGGCGCGCCCGAGCGGACCCACGCGAAGACCTCGGCGTCGTCGGCGTAGACGCCGTACTTCGGATTGCCCTCTTCGCGCTGCCACGGGTACTTCGTCGAGGCGTCGAGGCAGGCGCGGGTGAGGTTCAGCCCGCCGACGACCCCGCCTTCGAGCAGGACCTTGGGCTCCAGCCTGGTCAGGATCCGCAGCGTCTGCGCGTTGCCCTCGAAACCGCCGCACGGCTGCGAGACCTCGTTCAGCGCGCGCTCGCCGTTGTGCCCGAACGGCGGATGCCCGATGTCGTGCGCGAGCCCGGCGGTGTCCACCAGGTCGGGGTCCGCGCCCAGTTCGTCCGCGATGCCGCGGCCGATCTGCGCGACCTCCAGCGAATGCGTCAGCCTGGTGCGGGGCACGCCGCTGACCTCGGCACCCTCACCGGGGCCGACCACCTGGGTCTTGCCTGCCAGCCGCCGCAGGGCCGCCGAGTGCAGCACCCGCGCGCGATCACGGGCGAAGGCACTCCGCCCGTCCTCCGCGCCTTCCAGCGCCGCGCCCTTGGGCCGCTCGGGCAGCAGGCGCGCCCTGTCGGCCTCGGTGTAGGTGTCCACGTGACCAGCTTAAACGCGATCACCGACACTTATCGCCGCGTCAGACCTCACCGGTACCGAACAGAGTGTCCGCCGGGGACTTCGTGAGGCGGTAATACAGCAGCGCGCCGGTCTCGCGGACGATGTAGCGGGCCTGCGTCTCGCGGGTCTGCACGATCGGGCCGCGATGGGTGGGCGACGTCCACACCTGAAGCCCGAGGTCGTCGGCCATCGCCCGCGCGCGGAAGGAATGCCACGGGTCGCTGACCAGCACCACGGTCTTCCAGCCCCGTTTCTGCACCTGCTCGGCGACCGCGCGCAGGCTGCGGAGCGTGTCACTGCCCTCGCCGACCGGCAGCGTCGCCGACGCGGGCACGCCACGTTTGCGGAGCCACTGCGCGCCGGCCTGGGCCTCGGTGTAGTTGTCTTCGGCCCGTTTGCCGCCCGCGGTGACGATCACCTTGGCGACGCCCTGGTCGTACAAGGTCTTCGCCTTGGCCAGCCGCGACTGGAAGATCTCCGACGGCCTGCCGTTGTACTGGGCCGCGCCGAGCACCACGATCACGTCGGCCTGATCACGCACGTCCTCCCGCGCGACCTGCCAGACCCGGAACGCCGTCCCGCCGATCACCGCGACGACGATCAGCAGGAACCCCGCCACGGTCCGGCGCACCCAGTTCGCGCGGGTGGGTTTGGTCCGTTCGGCGGTACTCACGGTGGTGATTCTCTCAGAGCGGCAAGACGATCTCAGAGCCAGCCGTGTTCTTCCGCGAGCCGCACCGCCTCGGCTCGCGTCCTCGCCCCGGTCTTGCCGATCGCGGCCGAAAGATGGTTGCGCACGGTGCCTTCGGAAAGGTGCAGCGCACCGGCGATGTCGGCCACCGTGCTGCCGTCCTTGGCCGCCCGGAGGACGTCGCGCTCGCGTCCGGTGAGCGGGCTGGCGCCGGTGGCGAGGGACTCGGCGGCGAGCGCGGGATCGACCACCCGGAGTCCACGGTGGACTCTGCGGACGGCGTCGACGAGCTGCTCCGGCGGGGCGTCCTTGACCACGAACCCCGCGGCGCCCGCCGCCATCGCCCGCGAGAGGTAGCCGGGTCTGCCGAAGGTGGTGCAGATGATGATCCGGCAGGACGGCAGCGCGCCGTGCAGCTCGGCGGCGGCTTCGAGGCCGTCCTTGCCCGGCATCTGGACGTCGAGCAGCGCGACGTCCGGGGCGGTCTCCTTCGCCCGCTGAAGCACTTCGTCGCCCGAACCGACCTGGGCGACCACCTCGATGTCGGTTTCGAGGCCGAGCACGGTGGCCAGCGCCCCACGCACCATGGCCTGGTCATCGGCGAGCAGGACCCGGATCACGCGCAGCCTCCAGCGGGTTCGGTGAGCGGCGCACGGGCGCCGCTCCGCACGGCGGACTCCGGTACCTCCGCGCGGACGAGCCATCCTCCCCCGGAAGGCGCGGTGGCGGTCAAGGTCCCGCCGACCGCGTCCAGCCGTTCGGTGAGCCCGCGCAGGCCGTTCCCCGCCGTGACCTCGCCGCCGTCACCGTCGTCCTCGATCTCCAGCCAGGTCTTGCCGAGGCGGACCCTGACCCGTTTCGCCCCGGAATGCCGGAGCACGTTGGTGACCGCCTCCCGCAGCACGTAGCCGAAGGTCCGCTGCAGCGCGGGTTCGACGTTGTCCACCGCGTGCGGCAGGTCGGCGTCGATCTCGGCCGCCCGCAGCGCCGCCCTCGCCCCGGCGACCTCGGCCGAAAGCGACACCTCGCGATACTCGGAGACCGTGGCACGGATGTCCGAGAGCGCGCTGCGGGTCAGGTTCTCGACGTCGCTGATCTCCTGCAGCGCTCGGGGATCGTCCTTGCCGCTTTCCAGGATGCGGCGGGCGAGCCCGGCCTTGACCGTGATGGTGGTGAGGCTGTGGCCCAGGATGTCGTGCAGGTCCCGCGCCAGGCGCTCGCGTTCCCCCGCCACCGCGAGCGTCGCGATCTCCCGGTTCGCCGCCTCCAGCTTCCGCACCGCGCGGACCAGGTTCGCCATGAAGAACATCGCCGCCGTGATCGAAGCGGTCGCCACCAGGTCACCGAAGTCGTCCCTCCCGATGGCCAGGTGGACGGCCAGCACCAGCAGCAGCGCACCGCCGTCCAGGATCAACGCCCATGCCGCAGGCAAGGTGAAGGACAGCACCGCCGTCGCGTAGATCAGGATGTACGGGTTGTTGTCGTGCAGGAACACCAGGGCGAGGCCGATGAGCAGCATCCCCACCGAGAAGGTGTAGGTCGTCTTCCGCCGGGACGGCGACAGGCTGAGCGGGAACAGCACGTAGCAGGCGCCGTAGGCGAGCATGAGAGCGGCGAGCACCAGTTCTTCCCCGGTCACCCCGTCGGTGGTCAGCTCGACCGCGGTGGGGATGAAGCTGGGCAGGATGAAGGCGATGCCGATGATGGCCCACCGTCCCGGCCGGGGTCCGCTACCGGTCCGCGGCGGCATGTCCGCCCACCAGTTCTCCCGGTTGTTCAAACCCGTCTGCACTCTGCCCGAGTAGTCCTTCACCTGGTCACCTTTTTCTCAGACCCGCGCACTGTCCTTACGGTAACGCCTGATCACCAGCGCCCCGAGGACCACGGTCCACGCCGCCAGCACGCCCAGCGCGGCCGGGAGGCTCACCGTGAGATGGTCGGTGACGACCGGGCGGACCAGCTGGATCAGCCAGTACGTCGGCATCACCTGGGCGATGTCGGCCATCCAGGACGGCATTCCGTCGATCGGGATCCACAGGCCGCCGAGGAAGCCCATCCCCATCATGACGATCATGTTCACCGGCTGCATCGAGTCCGGCGTGCCGAACTGGCCCAGCAGCAGGCCGAGCAGCACCAGCGGGATCGCGCCGAGCCAGACGCCGAGCACCAGCCGCAGCCAGCCGGCCGCGTCGAGATGGACGCCCTGGACCAGGACGCCGACCAGCGGGACGACGAGCAAGGACGGAAGCGCGACGAGCATCGCCGAAAGTGCCTTGCCACCGAGGTAGCCGGTGCCGGTCAACGGGGTCAGCCGCAGCTGGCGCTGCCAGCCCGTGGACCGCTCGATGGCCAGTTTCGAGCCGCTCGTCATCGCGGCCGAGAAGGTGCCGAAGGCCATCATGTTGACCATGATCACCCCGGAGATGTCCACGCTGGCCGAGCTGAAAACGTTGGCCTGCAACAGGAACATCAGCACAGGGAAGGCGACGGCGAAGAGCACGAACCGCGTCGAGCGGAAGGTGCGGACGATCTCGGTCTTGAGGTAGGTCGGGTTCATCGGACGGCGTCCTCGGTGTCTTCGGTGGTCAGGGAAAGGAACGCGCCTTCGAGGCCGACGGCGCTGATCTCGATGTCGTACGCTTCGGGGATTTCGGTCATCAGTGCCCGCAGCGTGGTGTCGGAATCGGAACTGGAGATGGCGACGCGGCCACCGCGGAGTTCGAACCCGGTGATCGCGGGCAGCCCCGCGATCACCGGTTCCGCCGCCTCGGGCACCGCCGCGCGGATCGTGCGCCCCCCTGCCAGCGCACGCACCTGCGCGACCGAACCGTCCGCGACGATCCGCCCCGAGCGCATCAGCACGACCCGGTCGGCGAACTCTTCGGCCTCTTCGAGGTAGTGGGTCGCGAACAGGACCGTGCGACCGGAGTTCGTGTACTCGTACATCGACTTCCAGAATTCGCGGCGCGTGCCGACGTCCATCGCGGCGGTCGGCTCGTCGAGGATCAGCAGATCCGGGTCGCTCACCAGCGCGACCGCGAACCGCACACGCTGCTTCTGCCCGCCGGAAAGCTTGGTGGCGCGCCGGTTCGCGATGTCCTCGATCCCGGCGCGGCGCAGCGCGGCGCGCACGGGCATCGGCTTGCGGTGCAGCGCGGCGACCATGCCGACGGTCTCCGCGACCGTGAGATCCTCGACGAGCGCGCCGCCCTGCAGCATCGCGCCGATCATCCCGTCGCCGACCGCTTCGCCCGGTTTCCGCCCGAAGACGCTCACGGTGCCGCTGTCGGGCTCGGTGAGCCCCAGGATCATGTCGACCGTGGTGGATTTGCCCGCGCCGTTGGGGCCCAGCAGGGCGACCACTTCGCCCGGTGCGATCGTGAGGTCCAGGCCGTCGACGGCGTGGACGTCGCCGTAATGCTTGCGCAGGCCGGAAAGTCGTACCGCCGCCCCCGCGGTGATGTCTTGTTCTCCCATGCCTAGAGCTTGTCGCGCCGAGGCGTTCCGGCCGTGGGCCGCGCGTCACGACCTGGACATGACAGTTGTCAGGGGTCAGGAGGGCGTCCGAAGTACGTGAAGGCCCTGTCCGTTGGCTTCGGAGCACGGCCTGCTCGACCCACGACTGTCCACAAGGGACACCATTCTCCGCCGACGCGCCCGGTTTGTGCACTTTGCGTGACTTTACGAAGGGGTCGTGAGTGGCAAAGAGCGTTCTATTTGAGGGGTAAGTCAAATGCGTCCTGGCGGGCGGCGATGCCCTCGGCCGCACTTCGAGATGTCTCAAAGGGGGCCTTCAGGACGGTGAACGTCCCACAGGGGGCCTTCGAGACACGGCGCCCGAGTCACCCGATCCCAGGTCGCCCCCAATGCCACATTCGGCGCACACCCCAACGACACGACACGTTTGCCCTACCCCTCAATAACCTCTTTAGCACTCACGACCCGGCCCCGCCGGTCGGTCCGGAACCAAGCCCTCAAGGCAGCGAAGAAGGTCGGCTCGGCAGGGCTCGATCACGCCGTATTCGCCCTGCCCCCGCCGATGACATGAAAGGCCCCCTTCATTGCAAATTTTGCAATGAAGGGGGCCTTCACGTACTTGCCCTGGAGGTGTCAGGCGCCGATCAGGCGACCCGCCAGGTACGACTCCAGCTTGTCGATCGCGACCCGCTCCTGCGCCATGGTGTCGCGCTCCCGCACGGTCACCGCGTGGTCGTTGAGCGAGTCGAAGTCGACGGTGACGCAGTACGGCGTGCCGATCTCGTCCTGACGCCGGTAGCGGCGGCCGATCGCGCCGGCGTCGTCGAAGTCGGCGTTCCAGTGCTTGCGCAGCGCCGCCGCGACGTCACGCGCCTTCGGCGTGAGGTCGGCGTTGCGGGACAGCGGGAGCACGGCGACCTTGAACGGCGCGAGCCGGTAGTCCAGCTTGAGCACCGCGCGGGTGTCGGTGCTGCCCTTGGCGTTCGGCACCTCTTCCTCGTGGTAGGCGTCGACGAGGAACGCCATCATCGACCGGCCGACACCGGCCGCGGGCTCGATGACGAACGGGCGGAACCGCTGCTTCGTGGCCTGGTCGAAGAACGACAGGTCGACGCCGGAGTGGTTCGAGTGCGTCGTGAGGTCGAAGTCGGTGCGGTTCGCGATGCCCTCGAGCTCGCCCCATTCCTGGCCCGCGTTGAACGCGAAGCGGTACTCGATGTCGACGGTGCGCTTCGAGTAGTGGGAGAGCTTTTCCTTCGGGTGCTCGTACAGGCGGAGGTTGTCCGCCTTGATGCCGAGGTCCTTGTACCACTCGGTGCGCGCGTCGATCCAGTACTGGTGCCAGGTCTCGTCCTCGCCCGGCTCGACGAAGAACTCCATCTCCATCTGCTCGAACTCGCGCGTGCGGAAGATGAAGTTGCCCGGTGTGATCTCGTTCCGGAACGACTTGCCGATCTGGCCGATGCCGAACGGCGGCTTCTTGCGCGCCGCGGTCTGCACGTTGAGGAAGTTGATGAAGATGCCCTGCGCGGTCTCCGGACGCAGGTAGTGCACGCCTTCCTCGGACTCGACCGGGCCGAGGTAGGTCTTCAGCATCATGTTGAAGTCACGCGGCGCGGTGTACTGCCCGCGGTTGCCGCAGTTCGGGCACGGCACCTCGGACAGGTCGTCCTCGGACACCTCCTTGCCCGAACGGGCGGAGAAGTCCTCGGCCAGCTGGTCGGCACGGAAACGCTTGTGACAGGAAAGACATTCGATCAGCGGGTCGGTGAAGACGTCGAGGTGACCCGACGCGCTCCAGACCTGGCGCGGCAGGATGACCGAGGAGTCGAGGCCGACGACGTCGTCCCGGCTCTGCACGACGGTCTTCCACCACTGGCGCTTGATGTTGTCCTTGAGTTCGACACCGAGGGGCCCGTAGTCCCACGCCGACTTGGTACCGCCGTAGATCTCTCCACACGGGAAAACGAAGCCTCGACGCTTGCACAGGCTGACGACGGTCTCAATGGTGTTGGCGGGCACTCCACGCTCCGAAGCATGCGGGGACGGGTATGGGTTAGAAGGACAAGCCTAACTGCCCGTCCCCGCGCGACCTCCGGCGAGGTCGGACGGCTCAGGGCCGGCTGACCAACGACGCGGTGACGATGCGGTTGTCCTCGTATCCGTCGGTCCCGCCGACGTATTCGCCACCACAGGTGACCAGCACCAGCCGATGCGGGCCGTCCGGTCCGAACAGCTTCTCCGACTCTTCGGCCAGCTTCGTCTTGTGCACGGTGACGATCTCGCCGATCTTGTAGACCCACTTGCCGCCGTCGGTGTCGACGAGGTCGACCTCCTGCCCGGTCTTGAGCCGCCACAGTTCGTCGAACGGGCCCTTCTTGCCCTTCCAGTTCACATGCCCGGAAAGCAGGGACGCGCCCTGCTCAGCGCCCAGTTTCGCGCCCCACCAGGTGGCTTCGTCGAGGCCCTCGGGGATGGGGAGGGTGCCGTCTGCGGTCAGTTCCTTGCGGATCAGTTTCGCCGTGCCGCCACCGGGAAGTTTGACCGTGCCGGGTGCCTGGCCGGTCTCGGCCGGAGCCTGAGACGACTGCGTCGCCGAGGTGTTCGCCTGCTCCTGCGCGGCCGCGACGACCGGTTCACTCTGTCCGGTGAAAACCAGGACCGCGACCACGGCCGCCACCACGAAGATCGCGGCGGCGGCGAGGATCCACCCCAGGTTGGAGCGCTTCTTCGGCTGCTCCTCGCTCGCCGCACCGTCGTCGAACTGTCCCACCATCGGGTATTACTCCTTGCTCGCGTCAAGCCGCCGAAGCGGCCGGTGTCGCTAGACACGCGACGCGAGCCGAGATGGGTTGCACCGACTTCCGGCGGGAAGTCAGGCGGGCGGGCCGGAGACTGGAGTCGCGACGACGACCCGGTTGTCCCGGTAGCCGTCCGTCCCGCCGAGGTAGTCGCCGCCGCAGGTGACCAGTACCAGCCGGTGCGGCCCGCTCTGCGCGAACAGCTTCGCCGCCTGCGCGGGCAGGTCGTTCTTGTGCAGGGTGACGACCTCGCGCACGCGATAGACCCAGATCCCGCCCGCCGCGTCGCTGACGGCGACCTCCTGGCCTTCCCGCATCCGCCACAGCTCGTCGAACGGCCCTTTGGCGCCGCCCCAGTTGACGTGCCCGGAGATCAGCGCGGTGCCCGCTTCGGCACCGAGCCGCGCACCCCACCAGGCCGCGTCGCCGAGCCCGCGCGGGATCGGGAGAGTGCCGTCGGAGTTGACCTCGGAGCGGACGAGTTTCGCCGATCCGCCCTCGGGAAGGCGGATCGTGCCGGGCCGCTGGCCGCGCTTCGCGGTGTCGGCGGGCAACACCAAGGGGGCGCCGTCCTCCCCCGGCATGACCGCGGGTTCCGCCAGGGAGACCTCGGTTTCCGGCGGGATCCAGGTCAGCACGATCACGCCCGCGGAGATGGCGAGCGCGGAGACGACGGCGGCGAGTCCCGCCGGCCAGGTCCGCACGGGGCCGCTACTTCTCCCGCACCGGGGCGGGTTTGCGACGGCGGTAGAGCAGCATGGCCGCGGCGCCGATCACGATGCCGCCGCCCAGGAGGCCGAGGCCGACCACGGTCCGCGTCGAGTCGGCGGCCTGCGGCGGGATACCGCCCGCGGGGACCGTCCCCGGCACCGCGGGCTGCGCCGGTGCCGCGCCCGGTCCGGTACCGCCGGCGGGTTTCGCCACGAAGTTCTTCGGGATCGCGCAGCTCACGCCGCCGAGCACGATCGTCGTACGGGCCTCGCGCAGGTCCTTGCCCGCCTCGTCACGCACGTGCGTGACGATGTCCAGTTTCCAGCCCGCCACCGCGGTCACGTCGCCGTTGCGCCAGCCGTTCTGCCGGATGAGCTGGTCGAACGCGGTCACCCTCGACACGGTCAGGTCGGAGGTGGTCCTGCTCTTGTCGACGTTCTCGTTCTTGACGAACGACGGCGGACCGAGTTTGAGGCCCTTGACGTCGACACCCGAAGAGCCGGACGGCTTCAGTTCGCCGTTTTCGTCCCGCACCCAGATCTTGGCCGCGCTCGTCGACGACGTCGCCTTGCCGGGCGAACTGCAGTCGACGGCGCTCTTCGCGCCCTCGAGAACCAGCACGGTGTTGTCGGCGGGCTTCGCGCCGCCGTGCCCGTTGTCGATCAGGGCGTAATTGCTCTCCGCGACCGCTGTCGGGACGGTGGTCTGCTGCAACGCCGCGATCACGTTGTGGTCGCGGCTGGCGATACCGGCCGGGTACGGACTCTGAGCGCCGTAGCGGCCCAGGTTGATGTCCCATTTGTCGCCGAAGGTGGCCCGCTCTTCGTCACGGGGGACGATGGTGCGATCCGGGGAGAGTTTCGACTGGCCGGGCGTCAGCGGCGAACGCTGGGTCTCGGTGATCAGCGATCCCGAGTTGCCGATGCGCACCGACGCCACGTTCGCGAACGACACGGGACCGGTCTTCTCGTCCACGGCCTGCACGGTCTGCGCCGAAGCGAGCCCCGGAACCGACGCGAAAGCGAAGGCCGCCGTCGCGGCGGCCAGCTTCGTCACGAAACGAGTCATGTCTCCCCACAGCCTCCCTCAGCCCTCGCGACAACCTTGCACCGTTGGCGACGACATGCGAAGTGGAATGGTCATTTCTTAGCGAAGTCACCCGAATGGAGCAGTAACGACACCGCCAAGTGGTCGCCCGGTCGGCGAACAGACCGCCCGTGACGGGAACACTAGGATGGACAGGACTGTTACTGGCAATGACTTCGGAAATCATGATGGACATGGAGGCGGCGATGGCTACGGTGACCCCGGACTCTGCCGCTCCTGGCTTCACGGAAGACCCCGGACCGCATTCGGCGGCCCGTCCCCTCGCCGAACCCGCCGCGTCGGCCTCGGCCGCCGTCCTCGCGGACGCGGGCGACCTGCTCAGGGCGCTCGCCGCGCCCGTGCGGATCGCCATCGTCCTGCAACTGCGTAACGCGGACAGGTGCGTGCACGAATTGGTGGACACACTCGATGTCGCGCAGCCGCTGATCAGCCAGCACCTGCGGGTGCTCAAGACGGCGGGTGTCGTACAGGGTGAGCGACGCGGCCGCGAGGTGGTGTACCGGCTGGTCGACGATCACCTTGCGCATATCGTGGTGGACGCCGTAGCCCACGTTCAGGAGGGGAAGTGAGCATGAGTCCGACGACGGCCAACAGTTCCGCGCCGGTGCCGGGACGCCGGTCGACGAAACAGCGGGCCGCCGTGGTCGAGCTGCTCAAGGAGATCGACGACTTCCGGTCCGCCCAGGAACTGCACGACGAGCTGCGCAAACGCGGCGACGGCATCGGGCTCACCACGGTGTACCGGACGCTGCAGTCGCTCTCGGAGGCCGGCGAGATCGACGTCCTGCGCACCGACACCGGCGAGGCGATCTACCGGCGCTGCTCGTCGCACCACCACCATCACCTGGTGTGCCGCCTCTGCGGGAGCACCGTCGAGGTGGAAGGGCCCGCGGTCGAGCGGTGGGCCGAGAAGATCGCTTCGGAGCACGGGTTCTCCGACATCAGCCACACCGTGGAGATCGTCGGGACCTGCTCGAACCACTGACGTCGGTACCGCGCCTCTCTCTTGCAGTACGTGATGGCCCCCTTCCTTGCGCTAGGCGCAAGGAAGGGGGCCATCACGTACTTGGGAAGGGGTCCTTCACGCGCGGCCCGGCGTGACCGCTAGTGCGTCTGGGGCGAAAGTGGCGATCCGAAAGTCCGTGAAGGCCTCCTTCCCTACCTTCAGGGTAGGCAAGGAGGCCTTCACGGACCGGACCCGCGACCATCGAGCGCCCTCAGTACTCGTAAGGGTCCTTCGGCGCCGGTACCTGCCGTACTGAAGTGAGCGTCAGGTCCGGCGTGTAGCTGTTCTCTCGCACCGCGGTGCCCGGCACGACCGTCCCGGTCACTTCCAGCCAGGTGTCGTTGCCGAAGCCCGAGACACCGTCGCCCACCAGCCGCACGGTGATCGGGAAGGCGTCGGCCGCGCAGCAGCCGATGACCATCCTGGCCAGCATCGTGGTGCCCTCGTTGTGCACGACGAACCCGGACAGCCGCACCGTCCGTCCGTTCAGCGTCCCGCTCTTGTCCCAGCCCGCGCGGCTGACGAAGTCGTTGATCTCCAGCGGCACCACGTCCCCGGCCGGCAGCGGCGGGAAGGCGGCCGCGTTGCTCGCCGAAGCGCTTTGCGGCGCCCTGGCCTCGGTCCGCGTCACCGAATCGGCGCCGAGCGCGGGCGGCGCGACCAGGAAGACGGCCAGCACCGGCACCATCAGCAGCCACGCCGAACGGGTGTTGTGGTCATGCGCGTGGACGTCCCCTGACACGACGGCGGCGGCCCGCGCGGCCAGCAGGTCGCGGATGATCGCGACCGCGCCCAGCGCGACCATGATCGCACCGCCCGCGATGATCCACGGTTGCTGCGCGGGTTTGACGTAGCGCAGGTAGTCGCCGTTGATCGTGATCTTGAGCAGCGCCCCGCCGAGCAGGATCAGCAGGATGTTCTGGGTCTCGCGTTTCACGCGCCACCTCCCAGGATGAGCACGCCCGACACCACGGCGCAGAACAACGCGACGACGAAGGTCACCGGCGCGAACCGCATCGCGAAGGATTTGCCGAACGTGCCGGTCTGCAGGGCGAACAGCTTCACGTCGATCGCGGGACCGACCACCAGGAACACCAGTTTCGGCAGCAACGGCATCGCGGTCAGCGACGCGGCGACGAAGGCGTCGGCCTCGCTGCACAGGGCCAGCACGACGGCGAGCACCGCCATCACCAGCACCCCGAGCACGATCTGCTCCCCCAGCACCCCGAACCACTTGGCGGGCACCAGCACGTTCATCGTGGCGGCGATCATCGCCCCGAGCACGAGGAACCCGCCCGCCTCCACGAGATCCGCCCGCGCGGTCTCGGCGAAGGTCTTCCAGCGCGAACCGTGCTGGACGTCCGGCATACGGCGAAGCGCCCGCTCCGCGATCCAGTCGAGTTTGCCCCACTTCGCCCACAGCCAGCCCATCACCATCGCCGTGGCGAGCGAACCGGCGAACCGGGCGAAGACCATCTCCGGGTTTCCGGGGAACGCCACCGCCGTGGCGACCAGCACCACCGGGTTCACCGCGGGCGCGGCCAGCAGGAACGTCAGCGCGGCCGCGGGTGCGACCCCCTGGCCGATCAGACGGCGTGCGACGGGCACCGACGCGCATTCACAACCCGGCAGGGCGACCCCGGCCAGCCCCGCGACACCGACGGCCGCGCCCGCCCGGCGAGGGAGCACCTTCTCCAGCACCCGAGCGGGCACGAACGCCGCGATCGCACCGCTGATCAGCACCCCGAGCACCAGGAACGGCAGCGCCTGGACGCAGACGGCGACGAACACCGTCGAGCCGGTCCGCAGCGCGGGCACGTCGAACACCCGCTGGAGCCAGCTCTGCCCGAGGATCGCGATCAGCAGGATCGCGCAGAGCACCTCGATCGAGGTGATCTTGAACCGCCGGGCCGGCTTCTTCTCCGGGGCGTTTCTGGAAATGGTTTCCATGCGCGAGATGATGCCAGGTGACCCTGTGTGGAGGCGGTCAGTCCCCGGTGGCGGAGCCCAGCAGGTCGGAGCGCAGCTGCGACGCCGTCGACACGACCAGCATGAGCAGCGTCCCGAGCGGCGAGGGCTCCATGCCCTCGGCCGGGAACGCGTACCTCAGCGTGATGTCGATCCCCTTCTCCGAACGCACGACGCCGAGCGTCCCGAACAGGCCCTGTCCGGCGCGTTCCGCCGCCGAGGCCGCGATCGCCGGGTCGTCCGGCAGATCCCAGGCGACGACGCAGGTCAGGCTCAGCACGGTCAGCCCTTCGGCCAGCCGGGTCGCCTGGATGACACACGGGACGTCCGCGTGCGAGAAGGTCAGCGCGCCGTCGTCGTCGACGTGCACTTCGAGGTAGCGCTCGAGGGCTTCCCGCGCGGCGGTGAGCAAAGCCGCCGTGTCCGCCGCTTCGGTCGTCATGAGGTTCCTTCCGAAGCCTTGTCGATGGCCCCGCCGAAGCGGCGGTCCCGTTTCGCGAACTCGAGGCAGGCACGCCACAGGTGGGTGCGGTCGAAATCCGGGAAGAGCGTGTCCTGGTAGACCATCTCGGCGTAGGCCGACTGCCAGAGCAGGAAGTTCGACGTCCGCTGCTCCCCCGACGGCCGCAGGAACAGGTCCACGTCCGGCATGTCGGGCTGGTACAGGTACTTCCCGATGGTCTTCTCGGTGACCTTGTCCGGGTTCAGTTTCCCGTCGGCCACGTCCTGGGCGATCCGGCGCATGGCGTCGGCCAGTTCGGCACGGCCGCCGTAGTTGACGCACATGGTCATGTTCAGCGCCGTGTTGTTCTTGGTCTTCTCTTCGGCGACCTGCAGTTCCTTGATGACGCTCGCCCACAGCTTCGGGCGGCGGCCCGCCCAGCGGATGCGGACGCCGATCGAGCCGAGGTAGTCGACCTGGCGGCGGATGGTGTCGCGGTTGAAGCCCATCAGGAAGCGGACCTCTTCCGGGCTCCGCTTCCAGTTCTCGGTGGAGAACGCGTACACCGACAGCCATTTGACGCCCAGTTCCACGGCACCGCTGGCGACGTCGATCATCACCGCTTCACCGCGTTTGTGGCCCTCGATCCGCGGCAGGCCACGCTGGTTGGCCCAGCGGCCGTTGCCGTCCATCACCAGCGCCACATGCTTCGGGAGGAGTTCCTGGGGGATCTCCGGCGGCCGGGCACCGGACTCGTGCGGCTCCGGCGCGCGAAGCTCGAATTGTGACGCCTTGTTCTCGCGTCCCCTGCGCAGCACCTTCGAGCCTCCTGATCGAGTGAATCCTGTGCCTGCGACCCTACTGCGCTCCGGTGGCGCCTTCCCGCGCACGCCTCTCCACCAGCGGCAGCGAGCGCAGCTGGCGCTCCAGATGCCACTGCAGATGCGCCGCGACCAGGCCGGACGCGTCCCGCCGCGGCACCGGCTGCGCCGCCTCGGCCACCGGCCACTCACCGTGCAGGAGCGCCGCGAGCAGGGTCAGGACCTCCTGCGACGGGTGGACACAGCCGGGCACCCGGCAGTCCGGGCACATCGAGCCGCCCGCCGACACACTGAACGCCTTGTGCGGGCCGGGCAGGCCGCAGCGGGCGCATTCGGTGATCGCGGGCGCCCATCCCGCGTAGGCCATGGCCCGCAGGAAGAAGGCGTCGAGGATGAGGGAGCTGTCCCGTTCCCCGCCCGCGAGGGCCCGAAGAGCGCCGACGACGAGCATGTAGAGCTTGAGCACCGGCTCGCCCTCTTCGGCGGACAACCGGTCCGCCGTCTCGGCGATGGCGCTCGCGGCGGTGTAGCGCTGGTAGTCGGCCACCAGCGGCAACGCGAACGCGTCGACCGTCTCGACCTGGGTGATCACGTCGAGGGAACGGCCCGTGTAGAACTGGATGTCGACGTGCCCGAACGGCTCCAGCCGCGCTCCGAAGCGCGACGACGTCCGACGCACGCCTTTCGCGACCGCACGGACCTTGCCGTGCCGCCGCGTGAGCAGGGTGATGATCCTGTCGGCCTCACCCAGCTTGTGCGTCCGCAACACCACTCCGGTGTCGCGATAGAGGTTCACCACCCCGACATCGTCCCACCAGGGACCGACATCGGGGTGGTGAGCCCTGGAATCAGCAGTAGCTGCCGTAGCAGCTGTAGGTCGCCGTCGACGCCGCGACGATCGAAAAGATGAAGATGACGATGCCGACGAGGCAGCCGACACCGCCGATGATCGACGCGATCATGCACATCGTCCGCGTCGACCTCGACGCGTCCGCGGCGGCGGCGTAGTTGCCCTGCATCTTGTAGGTGTTGACCTCATTGGACTTCATGATCGCGAAGATCGCGATGATCCAGCAGAGGAAGATGCAGCCGATCGCCCAGCCCTTGTAGTCCTTGATGGCGTTGATGTCGCCGCCACCACCGGGCATTCCGCCCGGCGCACCGTAGGGAGACGGCGCGCCGTACGGGGCGGGCTGGCCGTAGGGAGCGGGCATGCCACCGGAAGGCGGCCCGTAGCCAGGCTGCTGCTGTCCGTAGGGCTGCTGCTGGCCGTAGGGGTTGGTCATGTGAATGGTCCTCGTTGTTCTTTCGGGCTAGAACGCCGTCGCGACGGCCAGGATGATCCAGAGAATGGAGAACAGGCAGCCGACGCCGCCGATGATCGAGGCGATCATGCACATGGTCTTCGTCGACTTCGACGCGTCCATGGCGGCGGCGTAGTTGCCCTGCATCTTGTAGGTGTTGACCTCATTGGACTTCATGATCGCGAAGATCGCGATGATCCAGCAGAGGAAGATGCAGCCGATCGCCCAGCCCTTGTAGTCGGGGATCGAGTTGATGTCCCCGCCACCGGGCATGCCGCCCGGAGCGCCATACGGCGCGGGCTGGCCGTACGGAGAGGGCTGACCGTACGGCGCGGGCTGGCCGTACGGCATGGGGTTCGCGCCCGAAGGCTGACCGTACGGTGCGGGCGTGGCGCCGGACGGGGGTCCGTATCCGGGCTGAGGCTGCTGGCCATAGGGCTGCTGCTGGCCGTAGCCGGGCTGCTGGCCGTACGGGTTCGTCATCGGGTTCCCCACTTGTGTCGTGCTTCCCGGCGGGTGGATCCCGCCGGTCGTTCCTTACTGCTGCGGCGTTCCGGGCCCGTTCGGCCCGTCCGCCCCCGGCAGCTGCTGCCTCAGCTGCTCCGGCGTGATCTTCTGCGTCGGCTCGGCTTCGTCGAACCCGGACGGTGCCTGCTGAGGCTGCTGACCGGGGCGGAGGACCTGAGTCGGCTCGGGCTCCCCGAAGGCCGGTCCCGGCTGGGACTCCGGGGAAGGCGCCGCGGTTCCCGGCGGCTGCTGACCGAATGGCTGCGCCGGCGGCTGCTGGCCGAACGGCTGTTGCGGCTGCTGACCGAACGCCTGAGGCTGCTGGGGCTGCTGCCCGAACGGCGAGGGCTGCTGGGGCTGCGCGCCGAACGGCTGCTGCGGCTGCTGGCCGAACGGCGAGGGCGGTGCGGGGAATCCCGGATTCTGGCCGAACACCGCCGGCGCGAGCGCGGCGGTGGCTTCGCCGGGGACGACGACGGTGCTGAGGATCTTGTCGGCGAACGTCTGCTTCTTCTGGTCCCACAGCGGCCAGAGGTAGCCGAGGCCGCAGACCCAGCCGTCCAGGTTGTGGCACAGGTCCCGGACAAAGGCCATCAGCGGGCCGATCGGCTGCCCGTCGACTTCGCGGACGAGCTTGATCTTCAGGATCTTCTTGCCGAGCGACTGACCGGTGGTGCCCATCTTGAACCATCGGTTGTAGACGGTCCAGCCGAGTCCCGCGAGGTAGCCGATGCCGGTGATGATGCCGCCGACGACCGAATGCACGTTCGTGGCGACGATCGCGCCGATGATCGGGAGCACGACGATCGGACCGAAGTCGATCAAGGTCCCGGCCGCGCGCAGGCCCCAGTGGGCGTAATCGGTCTGCGGCCCGAACTGGGCGGCCTGGCCGAACGGCGCCTGCTGGCCCGGCTGCCCGAACGGCGCCTGCTGCTGGGACTGCTGCCCGAACGGCTGCTGCGGCTGCTGCGGCTGCTGCGCGCCGAACGGCTGCTGGGGCTGCGCGCCGAACGGCGACTGCTGTTGCGGTTGCTGCCCGAACGGTGAGGAAGGCTGCTCGCCGACGGCCTGCTGACCGAAGGGCGAGGACTGGTCACCCTGAGGAAGCTGCTGGCCGAACGGCGAAGGATGGTCACTCTGAGAAGGCTGCTGCCCGAACGGCGAGGGCTGCTCTCCCGATGGCGGTTGTCCGAACGGCTGCTGCGGCTGCGGTGACTGCTGCTGCCCGTCCCCCGGCTGGGGCCCGGATCCTGGTGGCGGCTGCTGTCCCGGCGGCTGCTGGCCGTAGGGAGTGGTCATCGAAATCCCCTCGCTGGTTCCTCGCCCCCTGGCGCACGGGGCCTCGTGCGGCGAACCGGGCTGAATGTACGGCATGGATACACACCGAGCAGACCGGTGCGCGGGAGCGTACTCGGTGCCACCGACGATCCGGGCCTCGGCCCGGCACTCAGACGTAGAGCGAGGTGAACGGGGCGAAGGGCAGGTTACGGATGACGAACCAGACGACGAACACGACGCCGAACGCGAGCGGCGTCCAACGCCAGTGCAGCCAGCTGTCGACAGATCTGCCTCGGAGCCTGCCGACCGCCCAGGCGACGGTGCTCCAGACGAGCAGCAGAAGGATCACAAAGGACACCGCGTTGTAGTGCAGCGCGGCGGGGATGTCCCCGTGCAGCGCGCTGTAGACCATGCGCATGCCACCGCAGCCGGGGCACGCGATGCCCAGCACGGCTTTGGTGGGACAGACCGGAAGCGGTCCGCCGGGGGTGGTGGGATCGCCGAGCAAGAGGACGACGCAGCCCGCCGCGGCGCCGGCGGCGACGGCGAGGGGCGGCCCCAGCGCGCGGGTCCGTGCTTTGAACCCGCGCGCCGGGAATCCCGTATAGACGGACGTCGTCACGGCGTGAAACTTCCCGCCGACGCGCCGATGATGATCATCACCACGATGAAGATGATGTACAGCAGGAAAAGACCGCCGGTGGCGATCGCTCCCCACATGGACCACTTCTTCGCGTCGTCGGCGGCCTTCTGGGCTTCGGCGTGGAAGCCCTGCGCCCACAACGTCTGCACCTGGCTCGACTTCACGATCGCCACGATACCCAGCGGCAAGCAGCACAGCACCGTGCAGAGAATGGCCCACACCAGGTTGTTGTCCGGCGGAGGACCGTAGTTCGGCACGCCGCCGTAGTACGGCTGCTGCGGCGGTGGCCCGCCCGGAGGCGGGTAGTTCGGGTACTGGTCGGTCATGAGGTCTCCCCCTCGGTCTGCGGGATCAGCGGTAGTTGTTCACGTCCACCGAAGCCGCGAAGACGCCGAGGACGACGAACAGCAGAATGTACAGAGCGATGAGCACGCCGCCGACGATGGCCGCGATGATCGACCACTTCTTGGCGGCGTCGGCCGCTTCCTGTGCGGCGGCGGGCTGGCCCTGCGCCCAGAGGGTGTTCACCTGGTTCGCCTTGACGATCGCGACGATGCCGAAGGGCAGGCAGCACAGGATCGTGGTGAGGATCGCCCACACCAGGTTGTTGTTGGGCGGCGGGCCGGGGTTGTTGAAGCCGCCACCGCCCTGAGGGTCGCCGGAGTAGTTGGGCAGGCCCTGGTTGTCGGTCATTTACCGCTTTCCCTTCACGAATGAGATGTGGAAATCGCCCCGCGCGCCGCCGCCCGATCAGCGATCACGGGGGTCGAGGAGTGAGACTCTAAGGTCACCCGTCCGGTTCCACACCGTCAATCGGTCTCCGCGACCGAATCGAGACATTCCGTTAAGTCAGAAGCCCAGCCGTCGCAACTGACGGGGGTCGCGCTGCCACTCTTTGGCAACTTTGATGTGCAGGTCGAGGTAGACCTTCGAACCGAGAAGGCCTTCGATCTGCTGCCGGGCGCGGGCGCCGACGTCCTTGAGACGCTCACCCTTGTGCCCGAGGATGATGCCCTTCTGGCTCGGCCGTTCCACATAGAGGAACGCGTGCACGTCGATCATGTCGTCCCTGCCCTCGTGTGGCAGCATCTCTTCGACGGTGACGGCGATCGAGTGCGGGAGTTCGTCCCGGACACCTTCCAGCGCGGCCTCGCGGATCAGCTCGGCGACCAGGGTCTGCTCGGGCTCGTCGGTGAGTTCACCGCCCGGATACAGCTGCGGGCCTTCGGGAAGATGACGCACCAGCAGGTCCGCGAGCGCGCCGACCTGGAAACCGTCCACAGCGGACACCGGGATGAGTTCGGCGAACTCCATGACCTCCTGCAGGGCGAGCAGCTGCTCGGCGACCTGTTCGGGTTTCACGAGATCCGTCTTGGTGACGACGCCGATCACCGGGGTCCGCTTGGCGATCTTCTTGAGCTCGGCGGCGATGAACCGGTCGCCGGGGCCGACCTTTTCGTTGGCAGGCACGCAAAGCCCGACAACGTCCACTTCGGACCATGTCGAGTGGACGATGTCGTTGAGGCGCTCGCCGAGCAGGGTCCTCGGCCGGTGCAGCCCCGGCGTGTCGATGATCACCAGCTGGGCGTCGTCGCGGTGGACGATGCCGCGGATGGCGTGCCGGGTAGTCTGCGGTTTGCTGGAGGTGATCGCCACCTTGCTGCCGACGAGCGCGTTGGTCAGCGTCGATTTGCCCGCGTTGGGCCGCCCGACGAAGCAGGCGAAACCGGAACGGTGCGGCTCGGTCATCAGTTCAGCACCTTGCCACTGGGATCGGCGAGATAAATGGGCGCCGTTTCGGCGATGTCGCGGACCGCGTGCACGGAAGCCTCCTTGAGCAGGCCTTCGGCGGTGACCACGACGGCGGCTTCGATTCCTTCGGCTCCGCTCGAAACAGCGGCGGCGACGGCGGCCTGCAGCGCGGTGAGCTTGAATGACGGCTGGTCGACCGTGCTCGCCGCGTAGGTGCGGCCGTCGGTGTCGCGCAGCGCGGCACCCTCCTCGGCCTGGGTGCGGGCTCGCGCGGACCTGGCCAGGGTCACCAGCTTCTCGTCCTCGGCGTCCAGCTCAGGCATGTTCGACACTTCTGTCCCTTTCATCGGGCTGTGGGACGCGGGTGCGACGCCTGCCCTGTGCCGCGTCGGTCACCGCGTCCGCGTCGGCGGGGTGGACGACCACCGTGGTGATCCGCATCCGCCCGCGCCGGTCCTTACCGCCTTCGGCGAACAGCCGAAGTCCGGCGACCTCGGCTTCGGCCCCCGGCAGCGGGACCCTACCCAGTCGCTCGGCGAGCAGCCCGCCCACGGTCTCCACGTCGTGGTCTTCGAGATCGATCCCGAACAGTTCGCCCAGGTCGTCGATCGAGAGCCGGGACGAGACGCGGACCGCGCCGTTGTCGAGTTCTTCGACCTCGGGGCGTTCGTCGGTGTCGGATTCGTCGGTGATCTCGCCGACGATCTCCTCGAGGATGTCCTCGATGGTGAGCAGGCCCGCGGTGCCGCCGTACTCGTCGACGGCGATGGCCATGTGGTTGTGCGAGACCTGCATCTCCTTGAGCAGGTCGTCGAGCCGCTTCGAGTCCGGCACGAAGCTCGCCGGGTTCATCAGCTCCTCGACCTGGCGCTGCGGTCCGCCCTCGGCCATGTACGCGGGCATGAGGTCCTTGATGTTGACCACGCCGGCGACGTCGTCGACGGAGTCGCCGATCACCGGCAGCCGGGTGAACCCGGTGCGCAGGGCCAGCGCGAGCGCCTGGCGCACGGTCTTGTCGTGCTCGATCCAGACGATCTCCGTGCGCGGCACCATGACCTCACGCGCGACGGTGTCGCCGAGTTCGAACACCGAGTGGATCATCTCGCGTTCGGATTCCTCGACGACGCCGCGTTCCTGGGCGAGGTCGACCAGCTCGCGCAGTTCGACTTCGGAGGTGAACGGGCCTTCGCGGAAGCCGCGACCAGGGGTGATGGCGTTACCGAGGACGATCAGCAGCCTGCTGAGCGGGCCGAGGATGGAGCCGAGGACGCGGACGGGGCCCGCGACGACGAGACCGATCCGGTACGGGTGCTGGCGGCCGAGGGTGCGCGGGCCGACCCCGATGAGCACGTAACTCACCACGACCATCACACCCGCGGCGACGACGACGGCCAGCCACAGCGGCCGGATCCAGCGGAGGATGTCGACGGTGACCAGCACGGTGGCGGTCAGCTCGCAGGTCATCCGCAGCAACAGGATCAGGTTGATGTGGCGGCGGCGTTCGGCGATGACCAGTGCGAGCTGGCGGGCGCCGGGGCGGCCGAGCCGGACGAGGCCGTCGGCGCGGGCCTTGGAGACCGTGCTGACGGCCGCGTCGGCGGCCGCGAACACCCCGGCGAGCAGGATCAGCGCGATGGCGATGATCAGCAGAGCCGTGGGACTGCCCATTTCGGTGCCGCCTAGGCCGGAGGTTCGTCGGCGGGCACGGTGTCGAGACCGGCCGTGCCGAGGAGCCTGTCGTCCGCGGTGCGCTGCGCGTCACGGCGGTTGTGCGCGGCCACGGCCGCCTGGAACTCGCCGAGGATCCGCTTCTGCAGACCGAACATCTCGCGTTCTTCGGCGGGTTCGGCGTGGTCGTAGCCGAGCAGGTGCAGCACGCCGTGCGTGGTGAGCAGGTGCAGCTCGTCGATCAGCGCGTGACCGGCCGTCTTGGCCTGGTCCTTCGCGAACGCCGGGCACAGCACGATGTCGCCGAGCAGCGCGGGTGAGGCGTCGGGCGCGTCGGGGCGGCGCGACGAGTCGAGCTCGTCCATCGGGAAGGCCATCACGTCGGTGGGACCCGGCAGGTCCATCCAGCGTTCGTGCAGGTCTTCCATCACCTCGAGGGTGACGAGCAGGATGGACAGCTCGGCGAGCGGGCTGACCTCCATCTTGTCGAGTGCGAACCGCGCGGCCGACACGATCGAGGTCTCGTCGACGTTCACGCCCGATTCATTGGCGATCTCGATGCTCATTTTTCATCCCCGATGCTGCGCGCGGCCGGAAACGCGCGCGCCTTGGTCACTGCGGGCGACGGGCGCTCACTCCTCATCTCCGCTGCCCTTTCCAGCCACTGCCCTGGTTCTGGCTGTCCTGCAGCGCCTGCCACTTCTCGTACGCGTCGACGATGTCGCCGACGAGCTTGTGCCGCACCACGTCCTGGCTGGTGAGCTGGGCGAAGTGCAGGTCCTCGACACCTTCGAGGATGTCCCGGACCACCCGCAGGCCGCTCTTCTGGCCGCTGGGGAGGTCGACCTGGGTGACGTCGCCGGTGACGACGATCTTGGCGCCGAAGCCGAGCCGGGTGAGGAACATCTTCATCTGTTCCGGCGTGGTGTTCTGCGCTTCGTCGAGGATGATGAAGGCGTCGTTGAGGGTGCGGCCGCGCATGTACGCGAGCGGCGCGATCTCGATGGTGCCGGCCTGCATCAGCCGCGGGATCGACTCGGGCTCGACCATGTCGTGCAGCGCGTCGTAGAGCGGGCGCAGGTACGGGTCGATCTTCTCGTTGAGCGTGCCCGGCAGATAGCCGAGGCGCTCGCCCGCTTCGACCGCGGGCCGGGTCAGCACGATGCGGGTGACCTGCTTGGCCTGCAGCGCCTGGACGGCCTTGGCCATGGCGAGGTACGTCTTGCCGGTACCGGCGGGGCCGATCCCGAAGACGATGGTGTGCTTGTCGATGGCGTCGACGTAGCGCTTCTGGTTGAGCGTCTTGGGCCGGATGGTCTTGCCGCGCCGGGAGATGATGTTCATGCTCAGCACTTCGGCCGGCGACTCGGAGTCGCCGGTGGAGAGCATGCCGACGGTGCGGCGGACGGTGGCCGGGTCGACCTGCTGGCCGCGGCCGGCGAGCGTCACGAGTTCGGCGAAGACACGTTCGGCGAAGGCGACGTCGGCGGGGGCGCCGGTCAGGGTGACCTCGTTGCCCCGGACGTGGACGTCGGCGGCGAGGAGCTCTTCGGCGACACGGAGGTTTTCGTCCCTCGAGCCGAGCAGGCTGAGCGCGGCGGCGTCGGGGATGGGGAATCGGGACTGGGCCGCTTCGGTGACGGCGGCCTCGTCGGCCTTCGACGGTGTGACGTCCGCGGGAACGTCGGGTCGGGCGGCTTCACCCGGTACGGTTCCGGCCACGTGGCCTCGGGCCTACTTCCTGCGCTTACGCTGCGATTTTCAACAACACTGACAAGGTCGATGTTACTGGTTGCGGGTGTCGGCACGCAGTCCGGTTTCTCCAGGCCGCGCGCTTCAGCGTCCGAAATGCCCCAGCTGCTCGCCGCCGAGCACGTGCGCGTGCACGTGGAAGACGGTCTGGCCGGCGTCACCGTCGGTGTTGAACACCACCCGATAGCCCGACTCCGCGATCCCCTCGAGCTCCGCCACCTTGCGCGCCGCCAAGGCGATGTCGGCGAGCACCTGCGGGTCCGCCGCCGCCAGCTCGGCGACGTTCCGGTACCGCTTCTTCGGCACCACGAGCACATGCACCCGCGCCTGCGGCGCTATGTCCCGAAACGCATACGTCGTCGCGTCCTCGTACACCTTGTCGGACGGGATCTCGCCCGCGATGATCCGCTCGAACAACGTCTCCGCGTCACTCATCCCCCCACCCTATCCCCCACCCGCCCCCCCAAGTACGTGAAGGCAGATGGCCGTCATCCGTGATCAGACGGACGACACACGTGATCGGACGGACAACTCCCTCACCAGGCGAGGGCCGCCAGGCCCTACGCCGATACCAAAGACCAGCAGCCACCTACACGCTTCGCTGCGGGGCTGCCAACCGCCGCCGGACGCACCGTGGGGGTCCGGGGGGCTCGGCCCCCCGGTGCAACACGCGGAACCGCGCCGCGGCGCGAATTTGGGGCGTAGCAATGAGCGAAGCGACTTGCGAAGCCCCCAAATGAAGACGCCGCGGCGCGGTGGAGCCTGGGGGTCGCTCCACCGCCGCCGCGGCTCCGCCGGACCGAGGGGGGAGGTGCCCGGCGGGGATTCACGCACGCGACTGGGCTTCAACCCCCAGTGGCGCGCCGAAACCGTGTGTTGCGCGTCAGTTAACGAGAGTAACGGCTGTTTGCGTGATCGCGCCATAACCGGCCGCAAATTAGTGGGGTGTTTTTTCACTTCCAGCGGTCGGTGAGAACTCCGAGTGCGCCCAGCGCGACGGCGGCGGCGGTGGAGGTGCGCAAAACGGTGGGGCCCAACCGGATGGCGGTCGCGCCGGCTTCGGTGAGGGTGGCGAGTTCTTCGTCGGTGATGCCGCCTTCGGGGCCGACGATGAGGAGGATGTCGCCTTGTGGCGGGAGTTCGATCTCGGTGAGCCGGGTGGTGATGCCGGATTCGAGGACGAGGGCGCGCGAAACGGTCTGGGCGAGTTCGGCGAGTTCGCGGGTGGTGGCGGGCTCGGCGACTTCGGGGACGTGGGCGCGGCGGGCTTGTTTGGCGGCGGCGCGGGCGGTGGTGCGCCAGCGGGTGAGGGCTTTGTCGCCGCGGGTTCCTTCTTCCCAGCGGGCGACGCTGCGGGCGGCGCGCCAGGGGACGATCGCGTCGGCGCCTGCTTCGGTGGCGAGTTCGACGGCGAGTTCGCCGCGGTCGCCTTTGGCGAGTGCCTGGGCGACGATGACGCGCAGTGCGGGCGGTTCCTCGGTCCAGTGTTCTTCGATGGCGAGGGTGAGTGCCGCGTCGCGGCCTGCCTGGACGGCCTCGACGACGCAGCGCGCCATGCCGCCTTCGCCGTCGGAAAGCATGAGGCGTTCGCCGACGCGCAGCCGCCGGACGGTGGCGGCGTGCCGGGCTTCCTCACCGTCGAGCGTGGTGCGCCCGGAGCCGGGCAGCGCGTCGGTGAGGAAGACCGGCAGTGTCGTCTCTGGCACGGGTTACCGGTGGTTCTTGGTGCGCAGCTTGGAGAACAGCCCGCCGGGCTTGGAGCCGTTCGAGGAAAGCGAAGGCACGTCTTCGCCGCGCTGCTGGGCCAGTTCGACGAGGAGGTCGCGCTGGGCGTCGTCGAGTTTGGTCGGCACGACGACGTCGATGTGGACGTGCAGGTCGCCGCGGCCGTCGACGCGGCCGGAGGACCGCAGCCGCGGCATGCCCTTGGCGGTGAGCACGAGTTCGGTGGCGGGCTGGGTGCCCGGTTCGATGTCGAGTTCGTAGTCGCCGTCGATGAGGGTTTCGATGGGCACCGTGGCGCCGAGGGCGGCGGTGGTCATCGGGATGCGGAAGTTGCAGTGCAGGTCGTTGCCCTGCCGGACGAACACCTCGTGCGGGGCCTCGTCGATCTCGACGTACAGGTCGCCCGCCGGGCCGCCGCCGGGGCCGACCTCGCCCTGGCCGGAGAGGCGGATGCGCATGCCGTCGCCGACGCCCGGCGGGATCTTGGCGGTGACGTTGCGGCGGGAGCGGACCCGGCCGTCTCCGCCGCACTGGCGGCAGGGGTCGGGGATGACCTCGCCGAAGCCGCGGCAGACCGGGCAGGGGCGGGCGGTGACGACCTGGCCGAGGAAGGACCGCTGCACGGACTGGACCTCGCCGGCGCCGCCGCAGGTGTCGCAGGTCTTGGTGCCGGTGCCTTCGGCCGCGCCCGCGCCGCGGCACAGGTCGCAGACGATGGCGGTGTCGACGGTGATCTCGCGGTCGACCCCGGTGGCGCAGTCCTCCAGCGTCAGGCCGAGGCGGATGAGCGCGTCGGAGCCGGGCTGCACCCGGCTGCGCGGGCCACGGCCGCGACCGCCGCCACCCCCTGCGGCACCGAAGAAGGCGTCCATGATGTCGCCGAGACCGCCGAAGCCCGAGAACGGGTCTCCGCCGCCTCCGCCTCGCGCCCCGCCGTCCATCGGGTCGCCGCCGAGGTCGACGACCTTGCGCTTCTGCGGATCCGACAGCACCTCGTACGCGGTGGTCACCTCGCCGAAGCGGTGCTGGGCGTCCTCCGACGGGTTGACGTCGGGGTGCAGTTCACGGGCCAGCTTGCGGTACGCGCGCTTGATCTCCTGATCCGTCGCGTTCTTCGCAACCCCGAGAATGCCGTAATAGTCCCTCGCCACCGTCTCCGCCTTCTCCTTCTGCCTTGGTCCTCAACGCCGCGTTCAGCGGCCGGAGAGGATCTGCCCCACGTAGTTCGCCACCGCTCGTACCGCGGCGATGGTGTTCGGGTAGTCCATCCTGGTGGGCCCGACGACGCCCATCCCGCCCAGCAGCAGGTCGTCCATGCCGTAGCCGATGGACACCACCGAGGTGCTGCGCATCTGCTCGTCTTCATTTTCCTCACCGATGCGCACGGTGATCGCACCGGGGTTGCGGGCGGCCGCGAGCAGCTTGAGCACGATGACCTGCTCCTCGAGCGCCTCCAGCACCTGCCGCAGCGATCCGGGGAAATCCGAGACGTTGCGGGTGAGGTTCGCCGTGCCGCCGAGTACCAGCCGCTCTTCGGGGTGCTCGACCAGCGATTCCACCAGCACCGTGCAGACGCGGGTGAGGTTGTCGCGCAGCTCGCCCGGTGACTTCTCGGGCAGTTCGGCGACCGCCGCCGCGGCCTCGGAGAGACGGCGGCCCGCCAGCGCGCCGTTGAGCACCGTGCGCAGCCTGCCGACGTTCTCCTCGGTGATGACGTCGCCGAGGTCGACGGTGCGCTGGTCGACCCGGCCGGAATCGGTGATCAGCACCAGCATCAGCCGGGCTGGGGTGAGCGGCACCACTTCCAGGTGACGGACGGCGGAGTTGGTCATCATCGGGTACTGGATGACCGCGACCTGCCTGGTCAGCTGGGCGAGCAGCCGGACGGACCGGCGCAGGACGTCGTCGACGTCGGTGCCGCTGTCGAGGAAAGCCGTGATGGCCCGGCGTTCGGCCGAGCTGAGCGGTTTGACCTCGGCGATCCGGTCGACGAACAGCCGGTACCCCTTGTCGGTGGGGATGCGGCCCGCGCTGGTGTGGGGCTGTGTGATGTAGCCCTCTTCTTCCAGCGCCGCCATGTCGTTGCGCACGGTGGCGCTGGACACGCCGAGGTTGTGCCGGTCGACGATCGCCTTGGATCCGACGGGCTCCTGGTTCGACACGTAGTCGGCGACGATCGCGCGCAGCACTTCGAAGCGGCGCTCTTCCGCGTTGGCCACCTGCACACCTCCTTCGGCTCGTCCTCACAACGAGTTTACGGAAGGCATCGTGCCCAGGGGGCCACAGGACATCTTTGGGCCTCGTGAGTGGCTAGGACGGTTCTAACCGTCCTAGCCACTCACGAGACCCGCGACCCGAGGTTGCGAAAGCCACTTTCGCAACCTTCAACGTTGCGAAAGTGGCTTTCGCAACGCCCCTCCCCGACAGGCTTGAGGGGTAAGGCGAAGCGCGGCCCAGGGCACCGGAACCCTGGCGGGGCGTGACGCGAAGGGCGCGCACCCGTCACGCGTCCCGGCCGGTCAGCTGTTGCGCGGGAACCCGAGGTTCACGCCGCCCTGCGAGGGATCCGGCCACCGCGACGTGACGACCTTCGTCCGCGTGAAGAAGTGGAACCCCTCCGGCCCGTAGGCGTGGCTGTCCCCGAACAGCGAGTCCTTCCAGCCGCCGAACGAGTAGTAGCCGACCGGCACCGGGATCGGCACGTTCACGCCGACCATCCCGACCTCGACCTCGTTCTGGAACCGCCGCGCGGCCCGCCCGTCGTTGGTGAAGATCGCGGTGCCGTTGCCGTAGGCGTTGGCGTTGATCAGCTCCAGCGCCGCGTCGTAGCCCCCGGCCCGCGCGACGGTCAGCACCGGGCCGAAGATCTCGTCGGTGTAGACCGACATGTCCGGCGTGACGTGGTCGAACAGCGTCGGGCCGAGCCAGAACCCGCCGTCCTCGCCGTCGACCTCGATGCCGCGGCCGTCGACGACGAGCCGGGCGCCCGCTTCGACACCCGCTTCCACATAGGACTCGACGCGTTCGTGGTGGGCGGCGGTGACGAGCGGCCCCATTTCCGAGGTGGGCCGCCTGCCGTCGCCGACGCGCAGCCGCGTGATCCGCTCGGCGATCTTCGCGACCAGTTCGTCGCCGACCGGGTCGATCGCGACGACGACCGACACCGCCATGCACCGCTCCCCCGCCGAGCCGAAGCCCGCCGAGACGGCCGCGTCGGCCGCGAGGTCGAGGTCGGCGTCCGGGAGGACGACCATGTGGTTCTTCGCGCCGCCGAGCGCCTGCACGCGTTTCCCGTGCCTGGTCCCGGTTTCGTAGACGTACTTCGCGATCGGCGTCGATCCGACGAACGAGATCGCCTTGACGTCGCGGTGTTCCAGCAGCCCGTCGACGGCGACCTTGTCCCCGTGCAGGACGTTGAGGGCGCCGTCGGGCAGGCCCGCCTCGGCGAACAGTTCCGCGATGAACACGGCCGCGGACGGGTCCTTCTCGCTCGGTTTGAGCACGACGGTGTTGCCGCAGGCAAGCGCGTTCGGCACGAACCACAGCGGGACCATCGCCGGGAAGTTGAACGGCGAGATCACGCCGACCACGCCCAGCGGCTGCGAAATCGAGTAGACGTCGACACCGGTGGAGGCGTTCTCGCTGAACCCGCCCTTGAGCAGCTGCGCCGCGCCGCAGGCGTACTCGACGTTCTCGATGGCGCGCGCGATCTCGCCCGCCGCGTCGGATTCGACCTTTCCGTGTTCACTGGTCACGATCTTCGCCAGCTCGTGACGCCGCGCCGAAAGCAGCTCACGGAAGGCGAACAGCACCCGCGTCCGCCCGGCCAGCGACGTCCCGCGCCAGCCCGGCAGCGCACGAGAGGCGGCCGCGACGGCGGCGTCGACGTCGTCCTGCGACGCGAAGGGGACCTTCGCCCGCACCTGACCTGTGGCCGGATCGAACACGTCACCGGATCGATCGCTCACGCCTTCGCACGGTTTGCCGTCCATCCAATGAGTGATGCGGTCGGTCACGAGGTCCGCCTTCCTGATCTTCCGGGTGCCTGCTCCCGGTCGAGTCTGAGCGTGCGCGCCACACCGACGCCATCGGCAACGTGTACGGACTCCCGGTCCCGGCCGTACAGTCTGTCTCTCTGTGTTCCGACCTGGTGGGAGGCCGATGTACCCGACCGTCGCCGAGGTGCTCGCGCTGCCGGTGCTGCGTCAGGGCAGGCCCCATGTGGTGGCGGGGGCGGCGGGGCTGGACGCGCCGGTCCGCTGGGCGCACGTCGCCGAGGTCGCGGACATCGCCCCGCTGCTGCGCGGCGGGGAACTGGTGCTCACCACCGGGGTCGCGCTGCCCGACGACGGCTCCGCGCTCGCCCGGTACGTCGCCGACCTGGCGGGGGTCGGGGTGGCCGGGGTGGTCGTCGAGCTGGTCCGTCATTGGAGCGAAAAGCTGCCGCCCGCGCTGGTCGAGGCCGCGGACCGGCACGGCGTTCCGCTGATCACCCTTTCGCGGGAGACGCGGTTCGTGTCGGTCACCGAGGCGGTGAACGGGCTGATCGTCGACGCCCAGGTCGCCGAACTCCGGGCGGCGGAACGGGTCCACGAGACGTTCACCGCGCTGACGGTCGCGGGCGCCGAGCCGGGCGACATCCTGCGCGAGGTCGCGAGGCTCACCGAACATCCCGTCGTGCTGGAGACGCTGTCGCACGAGGTCCTCGCCTACGACACGGCGGGCACCGACCCCGGCGAGCTGCTGCCCGGCTGGCCGTCGCGGTCACGGCCGGTGCAGGTCGGCGAGCGGACCGGTTTCCACGCGGGCGCGGGCTGGCTCATCACCGTGGTCGGCGCGCGCGGGCACGACTGGGGACGGCTGGTCGTCGTCTGCGGTGATCCGCCGCCGCACCGGCACGTCGTGGTCGCCGAACGCGCCGCGTCCGCGCTCGCGGTGCACCGGCTGGTCGCCAAGGACACCGACAGCCTCGAACGCCAGGCGCACCGCGCGATCCTGACCGAACTGCTGGCGAATCCGGTGCCGCCGGCCGAGCTGACCGCGCGGGCCTCCGCGCTGGGTGTCCCGCTGACGGGACGGCTGCTGGTCGGGGTCGCCGTGCGGCCCCGGATCACCGTGACCACCAGGACCGCGCAGTCGACGCCGGTGCTGCTGAGGGAACTCGCCGAGGCGACCGCGCTCGCCGCCCGGCGCGCCAAGGTGTCCGCGCTCGTGGCCACCGACGACACGCAGGTGCGCGCGCTGATCGCGCTCTCGCGGGAGGCCGGGGTCGACGCGGTCCTGCGGCGGCTCGCCACCGACGTCCACGAGGCCCGCGCCGGCGCGCCCGCCGTGGTCGCGGTCGGGACCACCGGCAGCGGGCCCGCCGAGGCGCGCCGGACCCTCGTCGAAGCAGCCCAGGTCGCCGCCGCGGCGCTCGCGGAGAACATGGAGAACACGGAGCGGGTGGTCCACCGCCTCGACGACGTCCGGCTGCGCGGGCTGCTGCACCTGCTGGCCGGCGACGAACGGATCACCGCGTTCGCCGCGCGGGAGCTCGGCCCGCTGCTGAGCCGGGACGCCGCGCAGGGCAGCAGACTCGTTCAGGCGTTGAGACATTACTGCGAGCACGGCGGCAACAAATCGGCAGCCGCGGCCGCCGCGCACACTTCCCGCACCGCCTACTACCAGCAGCTGGCCCGGATCGAGCAGGTGCTCGGGGTGCGGCTCGAAGAACCGGAGTCGATGCTCTCCCTCTATGTCGCCTTGCTCGCCCACGATCTTCGGGAAGCGGACGACCACACGACCGGGTGAGCAAATCTCACCCAGGCGTGGAACACAGTGATCGGGTCACGTCAGCCGATAGGGTAGACATGGCTTTCTTCGAACCGATCGGCGCCTGCGTACTCGCGTTGGCCTGTATGGCCCCGGCGCAACCCGCCGAATCCACGTTCCAGCTGACCAGCCACGACGCACGAGGCCGGGTCGGCACCGTCTCGCTCACCTGCGAGCCCACCGGAGGTTCCCACCCGACGCGCGGTGGCGCCTGCGCCAAACTGTCCGAAGTGGACGGAAAGTTCGACAGGCTGCGCGCGGAACCGCGGGCCTGCACCTTGGAGTACAACCCGGTGGACGTGTCCGCGGTCGGCAAGTGGCGCGGCGAACCGGTCACCTACCGCACCTCGTACGCCAACCGCTGCGTCGCCGACACCGAGTCGGCGGGTGTCTTCACCTTCTGACCGGCGAGGCAGAACGTCGCGAAAGCCACTTTCGCGACGTCTGATGTCCCGAAAGTGGCTTTCGGGACATGATCGCTGTCACCTCGGCCGCCGTCGGCACGAGAGGCGATCCGAGCCGAGGTCCGCGAAGGCCTCCTTCCCTACCCTCAAAGTAGGCAAGGAGGCCTTCACCACCTTCCGCGCTCCACCTTTGCCCTGCCCTCAACGATTCTTCTCCGCGACAGGTCTTCAGTCCGATAAGGCCGGTCACGGCGCCCAGGCTTCCGCCGGGCCTCCCCCTCCATGGCCCGGCGGCCGGGGTTCACCACCACCTTGATCGCCCTCACCCCCAAGAGGGCGATCAAGGCCGTGGTGTCACTGCTCAAGGACGAGTCAGGTAGTGACATCCCGGCCTGTCCTGGGCGGCAACGGGGGTCTGACGCGCGAGGGACCGGCTCAGGTTCCATGCGCGCCAATCATCTTCCGAAATTCCTGTCACGACCGGTCCGAGCACACAGGACCGCAGCGGCTCCGGCAGCCGGTCCGCCGACGGGACGACGTCGGCGGAAAACCGGGACAGGTACCCGGTGTCGAGGGTCTTGCCCTGTGCGAGCCGGTCGATGTTGCGGTCGGCGATGAACCGTTCCGGATCGAGGACGGCCAGCCCCAGCAGCGCCACGACGGCGGCGCCGATGGCCGCACGCGGCAGCCAGGACGACCGCAGCGGGATCAGGGATGCCAGTACCAGCAAGAAGATCAGGCCGATCAGGAGTTCACAGACCTCCACCAGCAGCCGCAGCACGGTGAAGCCGTACGCCTGCTGGTATGTCCACATGCGACTCAACGCCGACGCGGCCAGCACCAGGCTGAGCACGCTCAGCGCCCCGAGCAGCCCGCGCTGCCAGGCACGATCGGCCGCCGAGGACTTCGGCGCCCACCGCAGCGCGGCGGCGACCAGCAGCAGGGTCAGCACGGTGATGGCGGACAGCTGCCAGAAGCCGCTCCGGGCGTACTCGGCCGCCGTCAGCCCGCTCGTGGCCAGGACGTAGTCGGCGCCGCCGAACAACACGACCAGGCGGACCACGACGAAGCTCGTGAAGAGCAGCACCAGCACGCTCAGCGGCACTGTCCATTCGAGGCGATGCGCGAGCCGTTTGCGCGGGGCGTCTTCGTCGGCGGGCAGTGGCGGCGCCGCCAGCAGGTAACACGCGCCGGTGACGGCGAACGCGGCCACCACGAACAGGAAACCCCAGCGCACGAACGTTCCGGGGTTCAGCTCGGGGATCACCGCGTCGACGACGCTCGCGAACGCGGCGTCCGCGCCACGCAGCAGCGGAACGAACACCAGCAGCAGCAAGGCGCTCACCAGGACGGGCACCAGGAACCTCGGCCTCGATCGGCCTTCCTGCTTCTTGCCGAGCTTCCCGAGCCCGCGCCCGATCCACGGGACCGAAAGCAGTGCCTCGATCGGGACCGCGAAGACGTCGTAGACGATCGTGTTGACGGTGCGTTTCCCGACCACCGCGAGGGATCCCGCGACGCAGGCGGCCAGCACGCACAGCACGTTCAGCCACACCGAGGCGCGGAACATGCCGACCGCGAGCAGACCGAGCGCGGCCGCCGCCCACAACGCGCTGCTCAGGCGGAAGTGCGGTTCGGCGTCGCCGCGGGCGCGCTTGTCGGCGTAGTAGACGGCCGCCGCGAAGGCGAGCCCGGCCACGAACCAGCCGACTCCGGGGTCGTCCGGCATGACCACGGCGGCGATCAACCCGGCCGCGACCGCCGCGGGCAGCACCGAACCGGGCAGCGGGACGATCGCCGACTTCGGCGGCACCCGTGGCCTCGTCAACACCGGCACCTGCGGCGCGGGCGGCAAAGTGGTGGTCGCCGACGGCGGCGACGCGTGCGCTTGTTTCTCCTCTTGATCTTCGCTCATCGAATCCTCCAGTTTGCGAAAGCACATATCGTGAGGTGCGGGGAGCCGCCGAAGAAACGCGGCAAGGAACTAAGGAACTAGGGAACGGGGATCACGACGCGGATGACACAGCCCGTCCGCTTTTCGGGCGTGACGACGGCGATGCTGCCGTCGTGCAGGTCGACCACCCAGCGCGCGATCGCGAGGCCGAGGCCGGTGCCCCCACCGCCCGCCCGCTCGCCGCGGGTGAACCGTTCGAAGACACTGTCCCGCTCCCCCGGCGGGATCCCTGGCCCTTCGTCTTCGACCTCGATGACGACGTCGGCCCCGCGGGCCTCCGCCCGCACCCGGGCCTCTCCCCCGGCCGGTCCGTGCCGGACGGCGTTGTCGAGCAGGTTGACCACGACCTGGTAGAGCCTGCCGCGGTCGGCGACGGCGGTCGCGCCGGGCGGCTGGACGTCGACGGCGAACCTCACGCCGCGGCCGGTCGCGGCGGCGGTCACCCCCGCTTCGGCGGCGACCTCCTCCAACAGCAGTTCGAGGTCGAACTCCTCCAGCTGCAACGGGAACGCGCCGGCGTCGATCCGCGAGAGGTCGAGCAGCTCCGAGACCAGCCTGCCGAGCCGTTCGGTCTGCTGCAGCGCGGTCTTCAGCGTCGCCGGATCGGGCTCGGCGACCCCGTCGACCAGGTTCTCCAGCACCCCGTTCAGCGCGGTGATCGGGGTGCGGAGCTCATGGGAGACGTTCGCGATCAGTTCACGGCGGCGCTGATCCGAGGCGTCGAGGTCGGCGGCCATCTGGTTGAAGGCGTGCGACAGCTCCCCGACCTCGTCGCGGGCGGTCGCCCGGACGCGGCGGGTGTAGTCGCCCTTGGCCATCGCGCGGGCGGCGGCGGTCATCTCCCGCAGCGGCCTGGTCATCCCGTGCGCCAGGATCTGCGAGGTGACCACCGCGAGCACCATCGCGGCGATCGTGGTCCGCGGCGGCAGCCAGCCGATCTGCCAGTTGAAGAAGGCGAACGCGATACCGCCCGAGGACACCAGCAGGATCGCGAGCTTGAGCTTGATGGAGCGGACCGGGTCGAGCGGCCGCGGGAGCGCGTCGACGATCCGGCCGAACAACGGGCGGAGCTTCACGATCCCACCTCCAGGGCGTAGCCGACGCCGTGCACGGTGCGGATGAGGTCCGCGCCCAGTTTGCGGCGCAACGCCTTGATGTGGCTGTCGACCGCGCGGGTGCCCGAACCGGTGCCCGCGACGTCCCAGTCCCAGACCTCGCTCAACAGGCGTTCCCGCGGCTGCACCGCCCTCGGGCGCTTCGCGAAGTGGACGAGGAGGTCGAACTCGATCGGTGTCAGCTGGGCCTGGGTGCCCGCCCGCGTGACACGCCGCTGTTCGACGTCGATTTCGAGGTCGCCGAGCACGATCTTCGTGCCCGCTTCGCTCACGTCGGTGCGGGCCGACCGTTCGACGCGGCGCAGCAGCGCGTGCACCCTGGCCGAGAGCACCCGCATGGAGAACGGTTTGGTGAGGTAGTCGTCCGCGCCGACGCCGAGGCCGATCAGCATGTCCGTCTCGTCCGACCGGGCGGTCAGCATCAGCACCGGGACCGGCCGGCGGGCCTGGATCCGGCGGCAGACCTCGAGCCCGTCGAACCCCGGCAGCATCACGTCGAGCACCACCAGGTCCGGCTCCCGCCCGGCGTCCGTCTCCACGCCGGAAGGGCCGTCATGCGCCAGGTCGACGGTGAAGCCCTCGGCCCGCAACCGCGCGGCGATGCTTTCGGCGATGGTCACGTCGTCCTCGACGACCAGCACCCGGCGTCCTCCCAGTTCCATGGGGATGACTGTAAGCACCGGCCGTGGAGACCATCCGGGTGAGCTGTGGAGATCCTGTGGAGATGTTTCACCCGGTTTGCCGGATTGCTACGCTCGTGTGTGTGACGCAGGTCATGCACCGTGATCCTTCGAAAGCAATCGACAGTCTGCGCTCCGACACCACCAACGGTGAACAGTCTGCCAGTCCCACCCGCGCGGCGCGGCGAGCACGATTCCGCAATGGAGCCGACGGCACGCGGAACGCAGCACGTGCACCCTGATGGCCGGGTCGAACTCGGCGAGGTCGAGTCCTTGCAGGACAGCCGCTTCTACAACGAAGAACTCGCCCCGGTTCCGGTCGAAAAGCGGACCTGGACCACGTACACCTACTTCGCGCTGTGGATGGGCATGGCGCACAACATCCCGTCCTACGCGCTCGCCGCGTCACTGATCGCGCTCGGGATGAACTGGGTCCAGGCGCTGCTCACGATCACCATCGGCAACCTGATCGTGTTGATCCCGATGCTGCTCAACAGCCATGCCGGGACGAAATACGGCATCCCGTTCCCGGTGTTCGCCCGCGCCTTCTTCGGGATGCGCGGCGCGAATCTGGCGGCGTTGCTGCGGGCGTTCATCGCGTGCGGCTGGTTCGGCATCCAGACCTGGGTCGGCGGTGAGGCGATCTACATCATCGTCGGACGGCTGGCGGGCTCCGCCTGGAAGGACTCCGCGGTCGTCCTCGGCCAGCACTGGACGCTCTGGCTGTCCTTCGGGCTGTTCTGGCTGTTCCAGATGCTCATCATCTGGCGCGGGATGGAAGCGGTCCGCCGGTTCGAGAACTGGACGGCGCCGCTGGTGTCGGTCGGCTTCCTGATCCTGCTGGGCTACGTGCTGGTCAAGGCGGGCGGACTCGGCCCGATCCTGTCCGAACCCGGCAAACTCGGCTGGGGACCGGACTTCTGGAAGGTGTTCGCGCCGTCGCTGATGGCGATGATCGCGTTCTGGTCGACGCTTTCGCTGAACATGCCGGACTTCACCCGCTTCGGCGGCAGCCAGGGCAAGCAGGTCCGCGGCCAGCTCCTCGGCCTGCCGACCACGATGACGTTCATCGCGATCGTGGCGATCCTGACCACCTCGGGCGGCAGCGTCCTCTACGGCGAGCAGATCTGGGACCCGGCGAAGCTGGCCGACCGGTTCGACTCCCCCGTCGTGGTGGTGGTCGCGCTGATCGCGCTGGTGCTGGCGACCGTGTCCGCGAACCTCGCGGCCAACGTGGTCAGCCCGTCCTACGACTTCTCCAACGCATTCCCGAAGAAGATCACCTTCGCCGTCGGCGGGCTGATCACCGGGATCATCGGCATCCTCATCCAGCCGTGGCGGCTCTACTCCGACCCGAACATCTACATCTTCGCGTGGCTCGGTTTCTACGGCGGCCTGCTCGGCGCCGTCGCCGGGGTGCTCGTCGCCGGCTACTGGGTGGTCAACCGCACCGAGCTGAAACTGCGGGACCTCTACTCCGAACGCGGCGTCTACTGGTTCAACGGCGGCTGGAACTGGCGCGCGCTCGTCGCGACACTGGTCGGGGCCGTGCTCTCCGTCGGTGGCGCGTACGGCGGGCCGTTCCCCGCCGACGGGCTGATCCCGGTCCTGAAGCCGCTCTACGACTACAACTGGGTCATCGGCCTGGCAGGCGCTTTCGTCGTCTACCTGCTGCTGTCCCTGCCCGAACGCAACCGCACCACCGTCAATGCCGTCAAATCAGAGGAGGATGCAAGTGAGCGACCTGGTCCGAGCCGGATTGATCCAGCAGCGGTGGACGGGTGACAAGGAGTCGATGATCGCGAACGCGGTCGAAGCCATCGGCAAGGCCGCGTCGCAGGGCGCCCAGGTCATCTGCCTGCAGGAGTTGTTCTACGGCCCGTATTTCTGCCAGGTGCAGGACACCGACTACTACTCCTACACCGAAGGCATCCCCGACGGGCCGACCACGAAGCTCATGCAGGAGGTCGCCGAACGCCACGGCGTCGTGCTGGTCGTCCCGATGTACGAGGTCGAGCAGCCCGGCGTGTACTACAACACCGCCGCGGTGATCGACGCCGACGGCACCTATCTCGGCAAGCACCGCAAGAACCACATCCCGCAGGTGAAGGGTTTCTGGGAGAAGTTCTACTTCCGGCCCGGAAACATGGGGTACCCGGTGTTCGACACCGCCGTCGGCCGCATCGGCGTCTACATCTGTTACGAGCGGCACTTCCCGGAGGGCTGGCGCGCACTGGGCCTGGCGGGCGCGAAGATCGTGTTCAACCCGTCGGCGACCAGCCGCGGCCTGTCGGAATACCTGTGGCGGCTGGAGCAGCCCGCGGCCGCCGTCGCGAACGAGTACTTCGTCGGCACGATCAACCGCGTCGGCGTGGAACCCTTGGGTGACAACGACTTCTACGGCCAGTCGTACTTCGCGGACCCGCGTGGCCAGCTGATCGGCGAAGCAGCTTCGGATACCGAGGAGGAGATCGTCATCCGCGATCTGGACATGGCGAAACTCGCCGAAGTACGGGATCTGTGGGCCTTCTACCGAGACCGTCGTCCCGACAGCTACGGACCCCTCGCGGAGGCGTGATGACCACCCTCATCAGCGGCGGGCAGGTACTGTCCACGGCGGGCGCGTCGGCGGCGGACGTCCTCGTCGACGGCGAGATCATCGTGGCGGTCGGCGCCCCCGGCACACTGGGACCGGCCGACGACACGATCGACGCCACCGGGAAGTACGTGCTGCCCGGCGGGATCGACGCGCACACCCATATGGAGATGCCGTTCGGCGGGACACATTCCGTCGACACCTTCGGCACCGGGACGACGGCGGCGGCGTGGGGCGGCACGACCACGATCATCGACTTCGCCGTCCAGGCGAAGGGCACCTCCCTTCTGTCCACAATGGACAAGTGGCACGAGAAGGCCGACGGCAACTGCGCCATCGACTACGGCTTCCACATGATCGTCTCCGACGTCAACGATTCGTCGCTGAAGGAGATGCAGGCCTGCGTCGACGGCGGTGTCGGCAGCTTCAAGATGTTCATGGCGTATCCGGGGGTCTTCTACTCCACGGACGGCGAGATCCTGCTGGCCATGCAGAAGGCGCGCGAGATCGGCGCGACGATCATGATGCACGCGGAGAACGGCATCGCGATCGACCAGCTGGCCGCGCAGGCGTTCGCCGAGGGGAAGATCGACCCGGTGCAGCACGGCCTCACCCGGCCGCCGGAGCTGGAGGGCGAGGCGACCTCGCGCGCGATCCAGCTGGCGAAGGTGACCGGGGCGCCGCTGTACATCGTGCACCTTTCGGCGTCACAGGCGCTGGCGGCGGTCGCGGAGGCACGCAACGACGGGCAGAACGTCTTCGCGGAGACGTGTCCTCAGTATCTCTACCTGTCCATCGAGGACTTGGCGAAGCCGGATTTCGAGGGTTCCAAGTACGTCGCCTCTCCCCCGCTGCGCGAGAAATCGCATCAGGCGGATCTGTGGCGCGGGCTGCGCACCAACGACCTCTCGGTGGTGTCGACGGATCACTGTCCCTTCTGTTTCAAGGACCAGAAGGAACTCGGCCGCGGCGACTTCCGCGCGATCCCGAACGGGATCCCCGGCGTCGAACACCGGATGGACCTGCTGCACCAGGGTGTCGTGGCGGGCGAGCTCACCCTCGGCCGCTGGGTCGAGACCTGCTCGACCACCCCGGCGCGGATGTTCGGGCTGTACCCGCGCAAGGGGGTCATCGCGGCGGGCTCGGACGCGGACATCGTCATCTACGACCCGTCGGCGAAGCAGACCTTGTCGGTCGAAACGCATCACATGAACGTGGACTACTCGGCCTACGAAGGGCTGGAGATCACCGGCAAGGTCGAGACGGTGCTCTCGCGCGGCCGTGTAGTGGTGTCGCCGTCCGGGTTCTCGGGCAGTACGACGCACGGGAAGTTCCTCTCGCGCGACCTGAACCAGTACCTGAACTGAGGTGGTGGCCGTGGATTTCGGGATAGTTCTCCAGACCGACCCGCCCGCACGCGACCTCGTGCGGCTGATGAAGGCCGCCGAGGACCAGGGGTTCCGCTACGGGTGGACGTTCGACTCGTGCGTGCTGTGGCAGGAACCGTTCGTCATCTACTCGCAGATCCTCGCGGCGACGTCGTCGATGATCGTGGGCCCGATGGTGACCAGCCCGGCCACGCGGGACTGGTCGGTGATGGCGTCGACCTTCGCCACGCTCAACGACATGTACGGCAACCGGACGGTCTGCGGTATCGGCCGCGGCGACTCGGCGCACCGGGTCGTCGGCATGGCACCGTCCACTTTGGCCACCGTGCGCGACTGCATGCACGTGGTCAAGGAGCTCGCCGAAGGGCGCGAAGTCCTGTTGCGGGACAAGCCGGTCCAGATCCCCTGGATCCGCAACGGCAGGCTCGAAATGTGGATGGCGGGATACGGGCCGAAGGCGCTGAAGACGGTCGGTGAGCACGCCGACGGCTTCATCCTCCAGTGCGCGGATCCGGCGATCGCCCGCTGGACCATCGGTTCCGTGCGTGAGGCGGCCCGTGCCGCGGGACGGGATCCCGGCGGGATCACGATCTGCCTCGCGGCCCCGGCGTATGTCGGGGACGATCTGGCGCATCAGCGGGAACAGCTGCGCTGGTTCGGCGGGATGGTCGGCAACCACGTCGCGGATCTCGTGGCGCGCTACGGCGATTCCGGGCCGGTGCCGCACGAGCTGACCGACTACATCCGTGAGCGTCAGGGTTACGACTACTCGCATCACGGGCGGGCGGGGAATCCCTCGACCGACTTCGTGCCGGACGAGATCGTCGACCGGTTCTGCCTGATGGGCTCGGCGTCCGCGCATGCGGAGCGACTGGATGAGCTGGCCTCGCTGGGGGTCGACCAGTTCGCGCTGTACCTCATGCACGACCAGCGGGAAGAGACGCTGAAGCGGTACGGCTCGGACGTCATCGGCCGCTGACCACCTGCGTTTCGTCGGGTGTTCTCGCGTGAAGGCTCCCTTCCCTCGGCTGAGTCGAGGGAAGGGAGCCTTCACGCGCCGCTGATGTGATCCCTGGTGTTGCGAAAGCCACTTTCGCAACCCTCAACGTTGCGAAAGTGGCTTTCGCAACCCCTCGTGCGCCCCTCAGCCGAACCAGGCAGCCAGCGCCTCGCGAAGGCCCTCGGCGTCGTCGTCCCCGGCCCAGGCGATGAAGCCGTCCGGGCGGATCAGGAGGACGTCGGCGGGCCGGTCCTCGGCCTTCGCGGTGTGGATCTCGACGCCCGCCGCTTCCGCGAGTTCGCGAAGGTCCGGCCGTCCGGCGAGGTCGAGCAGGACCGGTCGCGCCGAACGCAGCAGTGCGGCGACACTGGTCGTGCCCTGGTCGGTTTCCAGCGCGAGATCCGGGACGAACGTGCCGGAGAGCGCGTGCCGGGAGCCGGGCATCGGGTACCGCAGGTCGGTCCCGGCGACGTGGGAGGACAGCCGTCGCGCGGCCTGCTCGTCGTCCAGCAGTTCCTGGAAGACCGCGCGGAGCGCCTCGGCGGCCTCGTCGTGCCCGCGCCGCAACGCGACCTGAGCCTGGGACTGCAGGAGCGCGCGGGCACCGGCGGCGTGGCGTTCCGCGTGATAGGTGTCCAGCAGTCCTTCCGGAGCCCGCCCCTGGATCTCGGCGGCCAGCTTCCAGGCGAGGTTGACCGAGTCGGACATGCCGACGTTGATCGCCGTGCCGGTGGACGGCAGCAAGTGGGCCGCGTCGCCCGCCAGCAGGACCCGGCCCTCGCGGTAGCGCTCGGCCTGGCGGGCGGAGAACTGGTAGCGCGAGAGCCGGACAGGGTCACCCAGCGGGACGCCCTTGCCGAGGATGCGGCGGATGCTGTCCCCGAATTCGGCGAGCGTCATCGGCACGTCGTCGTCGACCTCGCCGGGATCGTCCTCGGTGGTCTGGATGAACACGATCCCCGGTGTCAGCGAGCCGAGCGCGAACGTCCCGCTGTCGGTGCGGGTGAAGCCCGCCTTGATCCGGCCGAGTTCCGGTGCCTCGATGTCGCCGTTGTCGTGCACGGTCAGCCCCTCGGGGATCTTGACCTGCCCGATCCGGTTGACCTCGGGATAGGTGGTGCCGGGGAACCCGATCCCGGCCATCGACCGGACCGGGCTGCGCCCGCCGTCGCAGCCCACCAGGTACGGGGCGGTCACTTCGTACTCCCCCTCCGGCCCACGGACCTGGGCCGTCACGGAAGTGTCGTCCTGGGACAGTCCGATGACCTCGTGCCCGCGGCGAACCTCCGCGCCGAGTTCGGTGGCGTGCTCCTCCAGCAGCGCTTCCAGCAGCGGCTGGCGCACCGAGAGCGCCTTCAGCGGGGGCTCCTCGAACCGGGTGAGGTCCACGTGCACCCCGCCGAACGGGAACCGGTGGGGCGGGACGGGGTCGGTGACGAGCCCCCGCACCTTCTCCAGCAGGCCGCGATGGTGCAGCAGGTCCAGGATCTGCCCGCTGAGGCCGTGGGCCTTCGGAGTCTTCCCCTGTTCCGGCCGCCGCTCCAGGACCAGCGGGCGCGCACCGGCCGACCGCAGTTCCGCGGCCAGCATCAGACCGGTCGGGCCTGCACCCACGATGATCACGTCGACGTCGGTCAAATCTTCACTCCTGTTCGGCCTGTTCTCGCTACAGCCGAGGATTCTGCGGCAGCACCGGGGTCTTGCCGCAAGCCCCCCGGTGCGCTATATGTTGAACATGGAGGGGCTCGCCCCACCATGTTTCCGGGTACGCGCACCAGGGTCCGCGCGCCTGTGAGGCGGGACGCTGGGCCGGTGACCACCCTCAGAGTCCGCACCGCGGCTTTGCTCACCCTCGCCGCACTCACCGCCGTCACGATCGCTCCCGCGGTCTCGGCCGCGCCGAAGGGCATCGACTGGGGTCCCTGCCCCGCCGGTTCGCCATCGGGCTACGACTGCGCCGAACTCGATGTCCCGCTGTCCTATCAGGACCAGGGCGGGCCTCGGATCACCATCGCGCTCGGCCGTCTTCCGGCGACCGACCAGAAGCACAAACGCGGCACGATCTTCACCAACCCCGGCGGCCCTGGGAATCCTGGCCGCTTCGGCAAATTCCAGACCCCGTCGCTGCACCGGCAGTTCGACATCGTCGGTTTCGACCCGCGCGGGGTCGGCGCGAGCACACCGGTCCGTTGCTTCGCGAGCGACGCGGAAACCGAGCCGCTCAAACGCGTCCTGGGCACCTTCCCGATCACCACCGAGCAGGAGACCCGGCATACCGCGGACGTCCGCGAGGTCGCCGCCTCGTGCGGCCGCAACGCCGGGCCGCTGCTGAGCCACCTGTCGACCGCGAACGTCGCCCGTGACCTCGACAGGCTGCGTGAGGCCGCCGGCGAACCCCGCCTGCGCTACTACGGCCTTTCCTACGGCACCTATCTCGGCGAGGTGTACGCCAACCTGTTCCCGAACCGTGTCGGCGCCCTGGCGCTGGACGCCGTCGACGATCCGATCGCCTGGACCACCGGGTACCGCCCGGAGGACGCGAACATCCCGTTCAGCGCCAGGCTCGGCGGCTTCCGGGACGCGGACCGGGCGCTGCAGGCGTTCCTCGACACGTGCGCGGCCGACACCCGGTGCGCGTTCCGCGAACCAGGGACGGACCTGCGAGCCAAGTACGACGCGATCCTCGACCGGCTCGAAGCCACCCCCGGCCCGATCACCTACCAGGAGGTCATCAGGCGCACCCACAACGCGCTGACCGACGAAGCCAACTCCCCCGCGCTGGCGGAGTTCCTTCAGGCCGCGACGAAACCCTTGTCCGCGAAGGGGATCGTCACGCCTTTCGACTCCGCGCTGGGTGGCGGAGGAACGTTGTGCGTGGACACCGCGAATCCGCGTGACCCGGCCGCGTGGCCCCGTGCGGCCCGCGACGCCGACCGGGAAAGCCGTGGTTTCGGCTCCTACGACACGTATCTCTCGATGCCTTGCGCGTTCTGGCCCGTCACCGATTCAGCGCGCCACACGGGTCCCTGGAACCGGCCGACCGCGCCGATCCTGTTGCTGGCCAACGGCAAGGGTGACCCGGAAACGCCGTACGCCGGGGCGAAACGGACCGAACGCATCCTCGGCAACGCCCGGCTCCTCACGCTGGACGCCTGGGGGCACGGCGCCGCGAACCGCAGCGAGTGTGTCGACGCGGCACTCGACGCCTACCTGACCTACGGCCGTCTTCCGGCGCGCGGCACGGTCTGCGCTCCGGATCACGCGCCTTTCGACGCCAGGTAGGCACGGGCGATGCCCTCGTCGGTGAGCCATCCGGCGTAGTCGGCGGGGTCGGAGAAGATGCTCGCGAACCGGCGCGCCACCTCGGGCGCCGTCTGCGCGGCTTCCAGCGTGGCCAGCACGTGATCCGGCGGCGGGGCGAGCAGATCGTTGCTCAGCCGGGTCGCGTGCTGCGCCTTTTCCCAGTATTCGGCGAAAGTACCGCGCAGGAACGCCTCGTCGAACGGGCGGTCGCCGTGGTCGAGGATGCGCCGTTCGTAGACGGCGGCCGCGTGCGCCGCCATGTTCGCGCCCTGTCCGGCGATCGGGTCGTTCGTCACCGCGGTGTCGCCCATCGCCAGCACTTTCGCCCCCGACGGCAGTGTCCCGACCGGGTCGCGCACGATCGGCAGGACCCTGCCGCGCAGGGCGTCCAGCGGCCCGCTCGGGCGGGCGTCGGCGAGTGATTCCTCGACCCACGGGAACTGCTTGCGCAGCACCGTCTTCGCTCGTTCGAAATGCTCGTCGGTGTCGGTGACGTCGTCCCAGACGTCCATGGGGCCGCCGGGAACGCCGAAGAACCCGAGGCCGAAGACGGGGCCGCGCACGGAGTGGATCGGCAGCCCGAACAGTTCACCGGCCGGGGAGAGCCCGAACGTCAGGCCCGGATACACCGGGAGCGGCTCGTCGTTCCCGGACACGAGGTACATGATCCCGATGGTCCGCTGCGGCTCGCGGTACGGGGAACGTCCGTCGTCGCGCGGGAAGAGCGCGTCGAACTGCGGTCCCCGACCGGCCGCGACCAGGACGAGGTCGAATTCGCGGGCATACTCGTCCAGCCCGTCCGGTGTCACCTTGCCGAACCGCACCTCGCCGCCGCGATCGGCGAACGCGGTCAGCCAGTCCGACACCTTGACCCGCTGGTCGACCGACTGCGCGGGCTCGTCGAAACGGGCCTGCCACGCGACGGCCGGTTCCGCGGAGTCCCCGGCGAGCCCGAAGGACGCGCCGAGGACCTCCGGGGCGATCCCGTCCCAGAAGTTGATGCCCAGCGCGCGTTCCCGTGTCAGAGCGGGGTGGAACACGCACTGGTTCGAGATGAGCCTGCCCGCGCGGATCGTTTCGGCGTCGCGGTCGGTGACCACGGTGACGGCGTATCCGTGCCGCTGCAGGCCCAGTGCCAGGACCAGGCCCGCTTGACCGGCCCCGACCACCACGATCCGGCGCATGACGCCCCCTCCCCCTCGGCTGCGTCCCAGTGTGGCCGGGTTTCCCTCAGCCGACCAGGGCCTGGTACACGAGGTTGCGCAGTTCGCCACGGATCGGATGCGTCGACGACGGCAGCAACTGGGTGAAGAACAGCACCGTGACGTCCTCGTCCGGGTCGACCCAGAACGCGGTGCTGGCCGCGCCGCCCCAGGCGAACTCCCCCGCGCTGGCGAGGGTTTTGGCCTTCACCGGGTCGTCGAGCACCGAGAAACCCAGCCCGAAACCGTAACCGTGGTACGGCGCCTCGGAGAACCCGACGCGTCCGTAGGTTTCCAGGTCCACTCCGCCCGGCAAGTGGTTGCTCGCCATGACCTGCACCGTGCGCGGGCCGAGCAGCCGGACGCCGTCCAGTTCGCCGCCGCGCAGCAGCATCTGTGTGAACCGGTGGTAGTCACCGGCCGTCGAGACCAGGCCACCACCGCCGGAGAGGCACGTGGGCGTGACGCGGCCGATGGCGCCCATCTCGTCGTGCCGGAACGGCGCCTTCGTCTTCGGGTGGGGCACGTAAAGGGCGGCCAGCCTTTCGAGGGCGCCGGGGTCGGCCTGGAAACCCGTCTCGTGCATGCCGAGCGGGGTGAAGATCCGCTCGGCGAAGAAGGTGTCGAGGGCTTGACCGGAGACGACCTCGACGAGCCTGCCGAGGATGTCCGTCGCGACCGAATAGTTCCATTCGGAACCGGGCTGGAACTGCAACGGCTGCCGCGCGATCGCTTCGGAGACACCGGCCAGGTCGAGCCCCGGCGCGGTGCCCCAGTCGAATCCGGCCTCGCGGTAGAGCGCGTCGACCGGATGCGTGCGATGGAATCCGTACGTCAGCCCCGCGGTGTGGGTGAGCAGATGCCAGAGCCGGATCGGCTCGGTCGCGGGCTCGGTCGCCATCCGGACGGTCGAGCCCGAGGTGAAGACCCGCGGTTCCGCGAACTCGGGAAGCCAGCGCGAGATCGGATCCCGCAGGTCGATGAGCCCGGCTTCGACGAGCATCATCGCGGCGACCGAAGTGACCGGCTTCGTCATCGAGAAGACACGCCAGATCGTGTCGGTCTCGACCGGGAGCCCGGCCTCGAGGTCGCGCATCCCGTTCGACGCGAGATGCGCGACCTTGCCGTTCCTGCTCACCACGGCCAGATACCCCGGCAGCAGGTTCCGCTCCAGGTACCCGTCGAAGTGCTTGTCGATCCGCTTCAGCCGCTCCGCGTCGAAACCCACCTCGGCCGGGTCGACGTCCACCTTCAGCTCGATCATGGGATCGAGGCTACGCGTTCCGCTCGGCCTGTTTCTCCAGTCGCCACGCCTCGTCGGTCTTCCCGATCCGCCAGTATCCGGAGATCGACAGCAGGTCGCGGCGCATCCCCCGGTCGTCCAGCAGGTGACGGCGCAGGTCCCGGACGAACCCGGCCTCGCCGTGGACGAACGCCTGCACGACACCTTCGTGCCAGTCGAGCGCGCGGACGGCGGCCGCGAGGTCGTCGCCCCGGCTCCGGTGCAGCCAGGTGATCCGCGCGTCACCCTTGGTGGTCAGCGGCTGCTCTTCGGCCGCGTCCTCCACGAGGATGACCGCGTGCACGGGAACGCCCGCCGGCATCGCCTCGAGTGAGGCGGCGATCGCCGGCAGGGCGCTCTCGTCCCCGGCGAGCAGATGCCAGTCGGCCTCCTCGCCCGGCGCGTACGCCCCGCCGGGTCCGGAGATCAGCAGCTCGTCGCCGGGTTTCGCGGCGGCGGCCCACGGTCCGGCGACGCCGTCGTCACCGTGGTGGACGAAGTCGAGCACCAGTTCGCCGAGATCCCGGTCGAAGGCCCGGACGGTGTAGGACCGCATCCGCGGCCACTGCTCCCGCGGCAGTTCTTCGCGGGCACGCGCCAGGTCGAACGGTTCGGGGTAGTCGACGCCGGGCACCCGGAAGTGCACCTTGACGTAGGCGTCGGTGAATTCGTTGGGCTGGAACGAGGCGATCTCTTCGCCCCCAGCGACGATCCGGACCATATGCGGGGTGATCCGCTCGGTGCGCAGCACCCGCAACCGGGTCGCCGATACCGCTCTCCGCGCCTCGGCCATCCACGATTCCTTTCCTGGGTTAGGTGAACCTAACCCAGGGTACGCCGTTCCTTGATCGGGCGGGCGGGCTCTCCCGGTATCCGGTCAGTCCGCGCTCGCGGCAGGGTCGCTCACCCGCGTGTTCTGGAAGGACGCGACGCGCCAGCCGCCTGCCTCCTCCACGAGCACGTAGGTCAGCGTCGACTCCCTGCCCGGCTCGGGCTTGTCTCCGCCCGACAGCGACGACCCGCCGCCGGACACGACGATCGCGACGTCCGGCCGGATGAATCGGACCTTGGGCTCACCGCCCCCGGACACCAGCTTCGACCCCTTCAGCGGCCCTTCGAACAGGGACCTGTGCGCGCTTTCGATGATCGCGCGGCCCGGCATGTTCATCCCGAAGAAGGTCACGTAGTCGGCGTCTTCGGTGAAGTGCGACGCGTACGCGGCCGCGTCGCCGTCGTTCCAGGCGTCGACGATCCGGTTCAGCACGGCCAGGACTTCGGTCTGTCGTTCGGTCATGATGTCCTCCAGTTTGACGAACAGCGTTCGTGTTACGAACACCGTTCTACAGACGAACGGTGTTCGCGTCAAGTAGAGTTCCCGGCGGAACCCAGGATCAGGAGGCAAACGAAGTGAGCAGGCCCCGGCGTCGCGCCGAGAAACCCGTGCTGTCCCAGGAGCTCGTGGTGAAGACGGCACTGGATCTCCTCGCCGCGGAGGGACTGGAGGCGGTGAGCATGCGGCGCGTGGCCCAGGCGCTGGAAACCGGTCCCGCGTCGCTCTACGCCCACGTCGCGAACAAGGAAGAACTCCACGAGCTGATGGTCGACCACGTCCTCGACTTCGGCCCGTTCCCCGAGCCCGATACGGAGCGATGGGTGGAGCAGGCGAAGGACCTGCTGCGGGACAACGTGCGCGCGCTGACGTCGTTCCCAGGGATCGCCAAGATCGCGTGGGCCATCGCCATACCGGTCGGCGCGAACGCCCTTCAGCAGGCCGAGGCCATGCTCGCGGTGCTGCGCGCGGGCGGCCTCGACCTCAAGCTGGCGTTGTTCGCGGCCGACGCGTTATGGCTCTACGCCAAGGCTTTCGCCTACGAGGGCGCCGGCTGGCAGCACGGTGACCTCGACCTGACCGAGCAGGAGGAACGCGGCAGGCGGATGGTCGAATACATGACGTCGTTCCCGCCCGGCACTTTCCCGAACCTGCTGCACTCGGGCGAATACTTCACCGAGGAGACCGCTCAGGAACGGTTCGAGTTCGCGATCGACATGTTTCTCACCGGTCTCGCGTCCAGGGCGTCCCTCAGCTCACGTGAGACGCCGCACTAAACCGTCCGCCAGCAACCGCCCGCGGTCGGTCAGCACCGCTCGCCCCTGACCGTCCAAAACGGACTGATCCAGCAGCCCCTCGGCGGCGGCGACGCGGGCTTCGGCCCGGCCGTCGTCGTCGAGCGCGTCGAGTGAAAGGCCTTCGGACAGCCGGAGTTCCAGCATCACGCGTTCCAGATGCCGGTCCGCCTCGGTCAGCAGTTCGCGGCCCGCGGCCGGTGAGTCACCGGCGGCGAGCGAGGCGGCGTACCGGGCCGGATGCTTGACGTTCCACCAGCGGACGCCGCCGACGTGGCTGTGCGCGCCGGGTCCGGCGCCCCACCAGTCGCCGCCGCGCCAGTAGCCGATGTTGTGCCGGCAGCGGGCTTCTTCCGACGTCGCCCAGTTGGAGACCTCGTACCAGCGCAAACCCGCCGTGGCGAGGACGCGGTCGATCATCTCGTAGTCGGCGGCCAGCACGTCGTCGTCCGGCGCGGGCAGCTCGCCGCGGCGGATGCGGCGGGCGAGCGCGGTGCCCTCTTCGACGATCAGCGCGTAGGCCGAGACGTGGTCGACGCCGGCGGCGAGCACCGCGTCCAGCGAGGCCTGGAGGTCTTCGATCCGCTCCCCCGGCGTGCCGTAGATGACGTCGAGGTTGACGTGCTCGAACCCGGCGGCGCGCGCCTCTTCGGCGGCCGCCACCGGACGGCCCGCCGTGTGCACCCGGTCGAGGATCTTCAAGACGTGCTGCGCGGCGGACTGCATCCCGAGCGAGATCCGGTTGTACCCGGCGTCGCGGATGCCCGCGAAGAACTCGGGCGAGGTGGACTCCGGATTGGACTCGGTCGTCACCTCGGCGCCGGGCGCGAGACCGAAAGTGTCACGGACCGCGTCGAGGACACTTCGGAGTCCTTCGGCGCCGAGCAGGGACGGAGTGCCTCCGCCGACGAAGACGGTGTCGACCGCGGGAGGCTTCCCCAGCACACGCGCGGCCAGGTCGAACTCGCGTTTGAGGCCTTCGAGCCAGGACTGCGGCGACGAATCGCTGTCCAGCTCTCCGGCGGTGTAGGTGTTGAAGTCGCAGTAGCCGCATCGGGTCGCGCAGAACGGGACGTGCACGTAGACGCCGAACGGCCGGGTGCCGAGCCCTTCCAGCGCGCTCTCGGGGAGCGCCGACTCGACGGGCGTGGTGGTTTCGGGCAGCAGCGCGGGCACACCCCAGTGTCCCTCACGCCGTGAAGGCCTCCTTCGCGGGGGAAAGAGGCCTTCACGGCGTATCTCAGGCCAGCCCGTTGGCGGCCAGCCACTCCGGGGACGGCGGGATCACTTCGATGATGTCGATCAGGAAGCCGTTCAGGTCCTCGATGTAGAAGTGCCGCTGACCGAATTCCTCGTCCACGAGCTCCGTGACGATCTTGACTCCCTCTCCGCGCAGCCGTTCGTACTCGGCCGCCGCGTCGTCGACCATGAACCCGACCATCGATCCGGCCGCCTCCTGCGCCCGCCATGGCTCCGGCGTGGCCTTGTGGCCGCGCTTCACGAAGCTCATTTCATAGCCCGGAACTCCGACGTTGAGGCTGGAGAACCAGTCGAGCTCGATCGTCACCGTCAACTGCAGGTGCCGCTTCCACCAGGCGGTGGTCTCGGCGATGTCGTCGACGAGCAGGCCGGCACCGAAACCGCTGAGTTGCATCTGGTGTTTCCTCCCAGTTCGAACCACTTGATGTGTAGTACTATAAACATAGTGGTTTGATCGAGGCAAGGAGAATGTTCCGATGCGACAGAATCCGGAGCGCCGGACCGCGCTCACCGACGCCGCCATCGCCGTCCTCGCCCGCGACGGCGCGCGCGGGCTCACCTACCGCGCCGTGGACGTCGAGGCGGACGTCCCGCCGGGAACGACGTCCAACTACTTCCGCAACCGGGACCAGCTGCTCGGCGAGGTCGGCGTCCGCGTGCAGGAACGGTTGTCGGCGCCGGCCGACGTCATGGCGAACCCCCAGGCGGAGACGCCGTCACACGACCGGGTCGGCGTCCTGCTCGGCGAGCTCATGGGACGGCTGACCGGCCACCGCGAGCCCTATCTCGCCCTGCTCGAACTCCGCCTCGAAGCGACCCGGCGCCCGGAACTGGCGGTCGAGCTGACCAAGACGATCCGCGAGGGCATCGACATGAGTGTCGACTGGCACGTCGCGGCGGGAATGCCGGGCGGGCGCGCCGAGGTACTGCTGATGTACCTCGCGCTGACCGGGCTCACCGTCGAACGGCTCACCCTGCCGGACGTACTGGCGGACGTCACCGACGAAGACGTCATCCGCGTCATCGTGGACCGCGTGCTCCCGTCTTGAACCGTGCGCGTTCTGCGTCACAGTGGCGGCGACGAACCAGGGCTTGACCTTCGAAACAGGCTTCCGACCAGCGGAAACAGTCGCATTCGGACTTCGTTCCCAGCATTCGGACCGGCCTAGACCACATAGTGGGCGCGTGGCACGCTGAATGAATGACCCGCGCCGGAATCACCCTCGTGGCCCGCCGCCACGTGGATCTCCGTCGTGTGGCGAGCGCGCTCTGTGCGACGAACCGCTGACTCCCCGCCACCACCACGATAAGCCGGAGGACTCCCATGTCGTCGCCCACGCGCGAGACCCCTGCCCGCACACCCCGTGTCAAACAGAAACGGGGCGAGGGACAGTGGGCACTGGGCTACCGCGAGCCGCTGAACCCCAACGAGCGGTCCAAGAAGGACGACAACCCGCTCAACGTCCGGGCGCGGATCGAGAACATCTACGCCCACGGCGGGTTCGACTCGATCGACCCCGGTGACCTCCGCGGCCGGTTCCGCTGGTTCGGTCTCTACACCCAGCGCAAGCCGGGGATCGACGGCGGCCGCACCGCGACGCTGGAGCCCGAGGAACTCGACGACCGCTACTTCATGCTGCGGGTCCGGCTCGACGGCGGCGCGCTGACCACCGAACAGCTGGCCGTGCTCGCCGAGATCTCACAGACCCACGCGCGCGACACCGCCGACATCACCGACCGGCAGAACATCCAGTACCACTGGATCCAGATCGAGGACGTCCCGACGATCTGGGCGAAGCTGGAGAAGGCCGGGATGACCACGTTGGAGGCGTGCGGCGACAGCCCGCGCGTCATCCTCGGCTCCCCCGTCGCCGGTATCGCCGCCGACGAGATCATCGACGGCACACCCGCGATCGACGAGATCAAGCGCCGCTACATCGGCGACCCGCGCTACTCGAACCTGCCGCGCAAGTTCAAGACCGCGGTCTCCGGTCAGCAGGACGTCGCGCACGAGATCAACGACGTCGCTTTCGTCGGCGTGAACCATCCCGAGCACGGCCCCGGCTTCGACGTCTGGGTCGGCGGCGGGCTGTCCACCAACCCGATGATCGGCCAGCGCCTGGGCGCCTGGGTCTCGCTCGACGAGGTCCCGGACGTCTGGGAAGGCGTGATCAGCGTCTTCCGCGACTACGGCTACCGGCGGCTGCGCGCCCGCGCCCGGATCAAGTTCCTGGTGAAGGACTGGGGTGTCGCGAAGTTCCGCCAGGTACTGGAAGACGAGTACCTCAAGCGCAAGCTGACCGACGGCCCCGCGCCCGAGGTGCCCGCGGCCCAGATCGACCACGTCGGCGTGCACCCGCAGATCGACGGCAAGTTCTACGTCGGCGCCGCCCCGGTCGCCGGTCGTGTCTCCGGGGCAACGCTGCTGGCGGTCGCCAAGGCCGCCGAGCGCGCCGGGTCGAACCGCGTCCGACTGACGCCGCACCAGAAACTCGTGGTCCTCGACGTCCCCGAGGCCGAGGTGGGCGGGCTGAAGACCGAACTGGCCGACCTGGGCCTGCAGACCGAGCCGTCGCCGTGGCGGCGCGGGGTGATGGCCTGCACCGGCCTGGAGTTCTGCAAACTCGCGATCGTCGAGACCAAGGCCCGCGCGATCGAGCTGGTCACCGACCTGGAGAAGCGGCTCGCCGACATCCAGGCCGAGATCGAGAACCCGGTGACCGTGCACCTCAACGGCTGCCCGAACTCCTGCGCCAGGGTCCAGACGGCCGACATCGGGCTCAAGGGCCAGATCGTCACCGACGACGACGGCAAGCAGGTCGAAGGCTTCCAGGTGCACCTCGGCGGTGGCCTCGGCCTGGACGCGGGCTTCGGCCGGAAACTGCGCGGGCACAAGGTGACCGCGTCGGAACTGACCGCGTACGTCGAACGGCTCGTGCGGGCGTACCTCGCCGGCCGCGAACCCGGCGAGCGGTTCGCCCAGTGGGTCCTGCGGGCCGAGGAAAGCGTGCTGCAGTGACCGAGCGGGCGACGCCGTACTACTGCCCTTTCTGTGGCGATGAAGACCTGCGCCCCGAGGAGGGCGGCTCCTGGCTGTGCTCGGGCTGCCGCCGGGTCTTCACCGTGAAGTTCCTCGGACTGTCCTTCCCGGAGGTGTCACCAGGATGACCGCCACTGCCGACTACAAGACCCTCGCCGAACGAGCCTCGAAGGAACTCGCGGAGGCGACCGCGACCGAGGCCCTGCGCTGGACCGCGGAGACGTTCGGCGACGACTTCATCGTCGCGTCGAACATGCAGGACGCCGTCCTCGTCGATCTGGCCACCCAGGTCAAACCTGACGTCGACGTGCTGTTCCTGCAGACCGGCTACCACTTCCCGGAGACCATCGGCACCCGTGACGCGGTGCAGGCGGTCTACCCCGGTGTGCGGATCGTCAACGCCGAAGCCGAACAGAGCGTCGCCGACCAGGACGCCGAGTACGGCCCGAAACTGCACGAGCGTGACCCGAACCGGTGCTGCCACCTCCGCAAGGTCGTGCCGCTGCGGAACACGCTCGCCAAGTACTCGGCGTGGGTGACCGGCGTCCGCCGCGTCGACGCGCCGACCCGCGCGAACACCCCGATCGTCACCTGGGACGACCGCAACGGGCTGGTGAAGATCAACCCGATCGCGCCGTGGTCCGACGACGAGTTCAACGGCTATATCAGCGAACACGGGATCCTCGAGAACCCGTTGGTGTCCATCGGTTATCTGTCGATCGGCTGCGCGCCGTGCACCGCCAAGGTCGCCGCGGGCCAGGACCCGCGCAGCGGCCGCTGGGCCGGGCAGGGCAAGACCGAATGCGGCCTGCACGGGTGAGAAGGGACGAAATGACCACGCTCGAACCGGCCACTGACGCCACTCAGGACAACCTGGCGGCGCTGGAATCCGAGGCCATCCACATCTTCCGCGAGGTGGCGGGTGAGTTCGACCGGCCGGTGATCCTGTTCTCCGGCGGCAAGGACTCGACGCTCCTGCTGCACCTGGCGATCAAGGCGTTCTGGCCCGCTCCGGTGCCGTTCCCGTTGCTGCACGTGGACACCGGGCACAACTTCGACGAGGTCATCGACTTCCGCGACCGCGTGGTCGAGCAGCACGGGCTCCGGCTGGTCGTGGCGAAGGTCCAGGACTGGATCGACGACGGCAGGCTCGAAGAGCGCGCCGACGGGATGCGCAACCCGCTGCAGACCACCCCGCTGCTCGACACGATCGCCGAGAACAAGTTCGACGCGGTCTTCGGCGGCGGGCGCCGTGACGAGGAACGCGCCCGCGCCAAGGAGCGGATCTTCAGCCTGCGCAACGCTTTCGGCCAGTGGGAGCCGCGACGGCAGCGCCCCGAGCTGTGGAACCTCTACAACGGGCGGCACCGCCCCGGCGAGCAGGTCCGCGTCTTCCCGCTGTCCAACTGGACCGAGGCGGACGTCTGGAACTACATCGCGCGGGAGAAGGTCGAACTGCCGTCGATCTACTACGCGCACCGGCGCGAGGTCTACCAGCGCGACGGCATGTGGCTGGCCGAGGGCCCGTGGGGCGGGCCGAGGCCGGACGAGGCCGTCCAGGAACTGACGGTGCGTTACCGGACCGTCGGCGACGGTTCGTGCACCGGCGCCATCGAATCGACCGCCGCCACGGTGGACGAGGTCATCGCCGAGGTCTCAGCCTCCCGGCTCACCGAACGCGGCGCCACCCGCGCCGACGACCGGATGTCGGAGGCGGCGATGGAAGACCGCAAGCGGGAAGGGTACTTCTGATGTCCAGCCTCCTCAGGCTCGCGACCGCGGGCAGTGTGGACGACGGGAAGTCGACCCTGGTCGGGCGGCTCCTGTACGACACCAAATCCGTGCTCGCCGACCAGCTGGACGCGGTCACCCGCGCCAGTGTCGACAAAGGACTGTCCACACCGGACCTTTCACTGCTCGTGGACGGCCTGCGCTCGGAACGCGAGCAGGGCATCACGATCGACGTGGCGTACCGGTATTTCGCGACCCCGAAGCGCAGTTTCGTGCTCGCGGACACTCCCGGCCACGTGCAGTACACACGGAACACGGTGACCGGGGCGTCCACCGCGCAACTGGCCGTGCTGCTGGTCGACGCGCGCAAGGGCGTCATCGAGCAGACCCGCCGTCACGCCGCGGTGCTCGCCCTGCTGGGCGTCCCGAATCTGGTGCTGGCGGTGAACAAGATCGACCTCGTCGACTACGACGAGGCGACGTTCACCGTGATCGCCGAGGAGTTCGCCGAGCACGCCGCGTCCCTGGGCTACGAACGGGGTTCCGTGCTCGCGGTGCCGGTTTCGGCGCTGGTGGGCGACAACGTGGCGGAGAAATCGGACAGGACCCCGTGGTACTCCGGCCCGACCCTGCTGGAGCATCTGGAAACCGTGCCCGTGGCACCGGATCCGCACGATTCGGCGTTCCGGTTCCCGGTGCAGTACGTGATCCGGCCGCGCACGGCCGACCACCCCGACTACCGCGGGTACGCGGGGCAGATCGCGGCGGGCACCGTCCGGCCGGGCGACGAGATCGTCGTACTCCCGCAAGGACTCCGCAGCCGGGTGGAGAGCATCGACACCGCCGACGGGCCACTCGCCGAGGCCGGCGCGGGCACCTCGGTGACCCTGTTGCTCACGGACGACCTCGACATCTCGCGGGGCGACCTGATCGCCGCCGCCGACCGGCAGCCGACGGTGACCGACGAGATCACCGCGACCCTCTGCTGGCTGTCAGCCAAGGCGCTCAAACCGGGCGCGCGGGTGCTGGTGAAGCACGGCACCCGGACCGTGCAGGCCCTGGTCGGCGAGCTCCACGCCCGGTTCGACGAGCAGACGCTGTCCAGTGTGGACGATCCGGCCACCTTGGAGCTCAACGACATCGGCCGGGTGACGCTGAGGCTGGCCGAGGAGATCGGCGTGGACGACTACGGGGTGAGCCCGCGAACAGGCGCGTTCCTGGTCATCGACCCGAAGGACGGCGACACCCTCGCCGCCGGACTCGTCGGCGAAAGGTTCGCATGACCCCACGCCCGGCCCCAAGTCTCACTCCGCCTCTGGTCGCCGTCGCTCACGGCAGCCGCGATCCGCGGTCCGCGGCGACCATCCGCGCCCTGCTCGAGGTTTCCCGCGGGCTGGCACCGGATCTCGACATCCGCGAGTCCTTTTTGGATCTCTCGGAGCCGTCGCTGACCGATGTCTTGCGCGGCCTCCACGCCGAGGGGCACCGCGAGGTCGTCGTGGTGCCGCTGCTACTGGGCGTCGCGTACCACGCCAGGGTCGACCTGCCCGCGCTCGTCGCCGAGGTGATCGCGGACTGCCCCGGCCTCGACGTGCGGGTTTCCGGGGTGCTGGGCATCGACCCGATCGTCGAGACGGTCGCGCTGGACCGGCTCACCGAGGCGGGCGCCGACCTGGACGACCCCGAGCTGGGGGTCCTGCTGGCGGGTGTCGGTTCGTCGAACGTCGCGGCGAACGACGCGGTCGCGGGCATCACCACCCGCTGGCATCTGCGTCGCGGGCTGCTCGCGACCCCTGCCTTCGCCAGTGCCGCGCAGCCGGACGTGCCCGCCGCCATCGCGCGGTTGCGGCTCAACGGCGCGCGGCGGCTCGCGGTCGCGGGCTGGTTCCTCGCGCCGGGGCTCTTGCCGGACCGGATCGCGCGTCTGGCCCGCGAAGCCGACCCGTCGGTGATCGTCGCCGGACCGCTGGGACCGGATCCGCGGATCGCCGGGCTCGTCCTCGAACGCTACGACGTCGCCGCCGCCCGGCTCGCTGCCTGATCATTCATCGGCAATCATTCATCGGCACAGTAGAGCGGCTTGTCCCGTTCGGGCGCTTGATGCCGATCTTCGGTGGGTTCCGTTCCCAGTTCCGTGACGCCCCGCGTATGGGAACGGAGATTTCTTGACGAGTTACTTAACTTGCCGGTAACTCTCTAAACGCTGCGCAGCACCCTTTCTCCCCCATCGAACCCCCTGGTAGGTGGAACATGAAGGCTGCCATCCGTGCCCTCGTCTGCGCTTCGGCCGTGCTCGTCCCATTCGTCGGCATAGCCGCTCCGGCTTCGGCCGCGACGACCGTCGTTTTCGACTGCGAGGCGAAGCCGCCGCTCGTCGGCAACAAGTACCTGAAACTGAACCAGGACGCCGACGTCGCCGCGCCGGCCACGGTCGCGCCCGGTGCCGCGCTCGACGTCGTCATCGACCCGGCGGCCAACACCGTCCCGGCCGAGGTCAGCGGGTACAAGGTCAAGAACATCAAGGACTTCTCCCTGAAGATCCCGATCCCGGCGAACTCGACCTGGGTGAGCGCCGATCTCGCCGGTGGCTCCGGCATCGGCTCGACCCCGCCGAAGATCACCGTCTCGGGCAGCGTCGCGACGCTGAGCTTCCCCGGCCCGATCGCGGGCGGCTCGACATTCGAACTGCCGACCGTGACAGCGCATCTCACCGCGGGCTCGTCTGGCACCATCGAGACGAAACTGGGCGGCTCCAGTTACGCCGACCCCGGCCTGACGTTCACCGCGGTGGTCAGCGCGGGCTTCGACGTGTCGGCGCCGACAGCCTGTTTCCCGAACCCGAGCCCGACCTTCAGCACGACGAAGATCGGCTGAGCAGCGCCTGCGCCACCATCCCCCATGGTGGCGCAGGCCACTGCCCGGCCCGACCGTGCTGTGCGAAGGTGTGGCATGGCTGACGAACTGGTGCACTACGACGTGGTGGGCGGCACCGCCACGATCACCTTGGACTCCCCGCACAACCGCAACGCGCTCTCCGCCCAGCTGCGGCGTGAACTGAGCGAGTCGCTGGACAAGGCGCAAGCCGACGACGCGGTCCGGGTCATCGTGCTCACCCACACCGGCCCGGTGTTCTGTGCCGGCATGGACCTCAAGGAGGCCCGCGGCGCCGGCGCGGGCGACCAGGGCGTCAACGAGTTCCCGAAGATCCTCGAGCAGCTGTGGACCAGCCCCAAGCCTGTCGTGGCGAAGCTGGCGGGCCCCGCGCGGGCAGGCGGCATCGGCATGGTGGCCGCGACGGACATCGCCGTCGCGGTGCACGAAGCGACCTTCGCCTTCTCCGAGGTTCGGATCGGCGTCGTCCCCGCCGTCATCTCGCTCACCGTGCTGCCGCGCCTCAACGCTCGCGCCGCGCACGAGCTGTTCCTGACCGGCGACACCTTCGACGCGAAGCGCGCCGTCGAGATCGGCCTGCTCAACTCGGCCGTCGCCGCCGACGAACTCGACGGCGAGGTCACCCGCTACGTCAAAGCTCTCGCCCTCGGCGGGCCGAAGGCGCTCGCGGCGACGAAGGACCTGCTCGGCAAGCCGCGTCCGGCGACACCGGGCGAGGGTTTCGAGGCCATGAACAAGTTGTCCGCCGGGTTCTTCGCGAGCGAAGAGGGCCAGGAGGGCATCACGGCTTTCGCGCAGAAGCGCAAGCCGAACTGGGTCCCCGAGAGCTAGTCCGGCAAGACCACGGTGAGGCGCCGGGAGTCCGTCCGGTCCCCGGACGGCCCCAGCGCCCGCTGCGCGTCCGAAAGCACACTCCGGACGGCCAGGTACGCCTTCGGATCATGCTCCTTGAGCGCCGAGGAACCGGCCCAGATCAGCACGTGCTCACCCGGCGGAAGCCAGGACAGGTCGGTGAGGCAGTCATAGAGCGCGTCGAGGTTCTTCCCGAAGTAGTCGGGGAAGGACAGCGCCTCCGCGATCGCGTCGAGCGTGGAGGCCTTGTCGACCGTCCGGCCGCTCTCGATCGGATGCGGATACGCGCCGCGGGAGAACGCCTTGTCCGCCGCTTCCTCGCCCGCGCTCATCGGCTGGGGTCCACTACGACGAAGGACTTGTAGTGGTCCTCGGTGTAGTACAGCTCCTTGCCGGTGCCGGTCACCAGCCGCCTCGCCCCGCGATCCGGGCTGCCCGGCGTCTTGACCGTGTATTCCCGGTAGTAGCCGGAATTCTTGGCAGGCAGGACCTTCTCCCGGTTCTGGAAGGTGACGTCGTCGTTGCGCGGATACGGGTACGGCCCGCCCGCTTCGATGAGCTTCCAGGTGTCGGAGGCCTGCGACGGCAATCCCGTGAGCGGTTTGACCGGCAGACCGGAATCCTCGCCCGCGACCTTGCCTTTGGCCGCGCCCGACGGTTTGGCCTGGGCGGACGAACTCGCCGGCGCCGGAGCGCTCTTCGTGTCGTCGCCGCTGATGCCGTCCTTGACGAACCAGCCTGCGAGCACCAGCACGATCAGGCCGATCAGGGCGGCGGTGATCCGCCTACGGTTGAACATGGTGTGCCAGCTTAGGAGGACCGGTCGGGGTCGTTCGCATCGCGGGCCGCGCCGAAGAGCCGGGCGACCTTTCCGAACAGCGTGTCGAGCAACCAGGCCGCGACCAGGCACAGCGGCACCACGACCGCCATGACCAGCACGAACTGCACGGGAAACGGGGCCTGCGCGAGCCACAGCTCCACGCCGTCCCACCAGTCAGCAAGCCCGTTGAACACGTAGTGAGCCTACGCCCGCACCCACTGCCTCCGCCGGTCAGGCCATGTAGGTTGCTGGCATGTTCGCCGTTTACGCTTCCGAACCCAACGCCGAAAAGCCGCTGGACTCGCTCGTGATCGGCGAGCGGCCCGAGCCCGAGGTGCCCGAAGGCTGGGTACGGGTCAACGTCAAGGCAGCCAGCCTCAACATGCACGACCTGTGGACGCTGCGCGGCGTCGGCATCAAACCCGAGCAGTTCCCGATGATCCTGGGCTGCGACGGGGCAGGCACCCTCGACGACGGCACGGAGGTCGTCCTCCACTCGGTGATCAACGCCCCTGGCTGGCAGGGCGACGACACACTCGACCCGAAGCGCTCCCTGCTCACCGAGAAGCACCAGGGCAGCTTCGCCGAGCAGGTCGTGGTCCCCGCGCGCAATGTCGTGCCGAAGCCGGCGAGCCTGAGCTTCGCCGAAGCCGCGACCATGGGCACGGCCTGGCTGACCGCGTACCGGATGCTGTTCGTGAAGTCCGGGCTGCGGCCGGGGCAGACGATGCTCGTCCAAGGCGCCTCCGGCGGCGTCTCGACCGCCCTCGTGCAGCTCGGGCGTGCGGCCGGATTCCGGGTTTGGGTCACTGGGCGTAGCGAAGAAAAGCGTGCGCTGGCAGAGAATCTGGGCGCACATCAGACCTTTGAGTCCGGCGCGCGGCTGCCGGAGCGGGTCGACGCGGTCTTCGAAACCGTCGGGAAGGCGACCTGGTCCCATTCGGTGAAGTCGCTCAAACCGGGCGGGATCATCGTCGTTTCGGGCTCGACCAGCGGCCCGGATGCTCACGCGGAGTTGCAGCACGTGTTCTTTCTGCAACTACGTATCGCGGGTTCGACGATGGGGACCAGGGACGAACTGACCGATCTCCTCACCTATCTGGAGCTCACCGGGGTCCGTCCGCAGATCGGCGCCGAATTGCCGTTCGCGGATGCCGAAACCGGGTTTAAGAACATGCTCGACGGGGAAACTTCGGGAAAGGTCGTCTTCGCTCATTGATCGGATGAGTGCGGATCTTGCCGCCGCCGTGACCAAGCGCGCACATTTGCGCACACCCGCGCGTTCCATGCAGGTCAACCAGTCATTTCGCGGCCTTGTCAAGTGTCAAGAACGTTATGACTCAGCAAGATTCTCACGACCAAAGTTCAACCAAAATCCGACCTCTCGCGGTTAACCTGGAACCATGACCGCATCGCAGCGGCCCGAACCGGCGGAACCGGGGGGCCGGAACACCACCGACACCGACCCGATCCGCGTCTCGTTCCGACGCTACGCCGGTGTCCGCACCAGAGTGCTGGAAGTCGGACCGCAGGCACCTGCGTCCACCGACCGCGCCCCTCGGCGGGTACTCGGGAAGCGGGCCACCGCGCGCGGGCACGCCAAGCCGACGGCACCGAGGCTGGTGCTGCTGCACGGCTACTGCGACAGCGGCGACACCTGGCGCCCGGTTCTGGAGCTGCTCGCGGCCGCCGGTGTTCCGGCGGTCGCGGTCGATCTGCCCGGATTCGGTGACGCTCAGCCACTCCGGCCGGGCCCGATGCTCCCGCAGCTGGACGCGTTCGCCGCGGCCGTGATCAAAGAGCAGGCCGTACTCGGCACGGTGGTGCTCGCCGGCAACTCGCTCGGCGGCACGATGAGCCTGCGTGCCGCCGAGAACCACCGGCTGCCGATCTCGGGCGTGGTATCGATCGCCGCACCCGGTTTCGTGGACAGCTGGCTCATCCGCACCGTGGCCCGGTACCCGCTGCCGCTGCGGATGTACTCGGCCCTGCCGCTGCCGATCCCCGGCTTCCTCGTGCGCGCCGTCGCCGAGCAGGTCGTCCCCCGGCTGCTGTACGCCAACGCCACCGCCGCGGACGCCGACCAGGTGCGCCGGTTCACGGCGTTGTTCCCGGACTACCGCTCCACCACCACCAGGCTCGAACAGGCGAGGCAACTCGTCGAGGAGCTGGCGAACGCGTACCGGCTGGAAGAGATCCGTGTCCCGCTCCTGGTGGTCGTCTGCGGCAAGGACAAGCTGGTCAGCGCCGCTTCCGGGCGGCAGCTGCACGCGCTGGTCCCGCACAGCAGGCTGATGGTGCGCGAGGACTGGGGCCACTGCCCGCAGCTGGACGACCCCGTCGAGATCTCGGAACTGCTGACCTACTTCTCCGCCGGCGCGTCCAGGCCGTCGAAGATCGCCGCCCGCGTGGCCGCCGAAGTGAGCGAGGACACCGTCGCCGGGTAGGTCTGGCCGCGCTTCACTGGTGAACGAGCTCTTTGACGATGGAGAGGAAGTCGCGAAGGGCGGGATGCGCGGAGCTGGGCGGCCACGCCAGATACACCGCGACCGGAGGCGCGTCGCGGAGCGGGAGATAAACGATCTCGGGACGTTGGTACAACTGGCTACTGGGATCCGGCGTGATCCCGAGCCCCGCGCCCGCGGCGATGTTGCTGAGCCAGTCGTCGACGGTGGCCACTTCGACCTTGACCGTGGGCCGCTGGCTCTCGTCCCACAGGTGGTCCGTCGTTCCGGAAGCGGTATTGACGACCAGGTCGTACCGGGCGAGGTCCCCCAGGGTCACCGACAGGCGGTCCGCCAGTTCGTGCTGCGCGGGGGCGGCCACCAGACGATTCTCCCGGTAAAGCAGCGCGTGCCGGTAGCGCGGCCCTGGCCGCTGTCCTCTCACCACCGCGATATCGATGGCGGCCTCGTCCAGCTTGACGTAGAGGTCGTCGACCTGCCGCAACTGCAACCGGTATTCCGGGTGCTCGACCGGCCACCGCCGGATCAGACCGGTGGTGAATCGCCCCAGTGCGGCCCAGGCATGTCCCACACGCAGAGGTCTCGGTGCGTCGAATGGGCTGGACACCGCCTCGGTGAAAGCGTCGACGGCCTGAGTCGCCTTCCTCCGAAAGGCCATTCCCTCGGCGGTGAGTTCCACACCTTTCGCCGACCTGCGCAGCAATGTGGCGCCGACCTGCTGTTCGAGCTGGGACAGCGTGCGTGACAGGGCAGGCTGGGTCACCCTCAGCAGTCGCGCCGCACGGCTGATGCTGCCTTCCTCGGCTGCCGCGAGAAACGCTTCCAAGTGCCGGAGCTCGACCCCCATAACCTCGAAGCATACCGTCATTCCCAAACAGCATTATCACGGGCCTTTCGAACAGTGCTACAAAATAGTCGCACCCACTCGGAGAGAAAAGCGCGTTCAGGCGGCCACGACATGACCAGCCGCGCGCAAGTCCGGAAATACCAACTCATGTGGAGGAAATCGGTGCGCTCTCACATCGTGGGCAAAGTCGAGCTGGACAAGGCCCGGCTCCAGCATGACCTCGAGGCGCTTGCCGCGGTTCCGCGCGTCGAGGAAGAGTACGACGAATTCAGCTCCGGCTACTGGAAGAACCTCTCCCTCTGGAACTCCAGCGGCGAGGCGGACGACACCATGTACCGGGACATCCAGGGATCCGCGAAACCGACCGCTCACGCCGCCAAGGCCCCTTACCTGGACGAATTGATCCACACGGTGTTCGACTCGAAGATCGTGAAGATGGCCCGCGCCCGTAACCTGGTGGACGCCATGGTCATCCCACACCGGGACTTCATCGAACTGAACAAGGACAACGATCAGTATTTCCGCACCTTCATGGTGCTCGAAGACAACGGATCCGCGTTCCATTCCGACGATGACACCGTTATCCACATGCGCCCCGGCGAGATCTGGTACCTCGACGCCGCCGCACCGCATTCCGCGGTCAATTTCTCCTCGGACAGCAGGCAGGCCCTGTGCGTCGACTTCGCTTTCGAAGGATCGTTCACGGAAGATCAAATCTTCGCCGACAAATCGTTCTACCGGCCCGACCTGGAGCCGGAAATCGTAGTCAGGAAGCCCTTCACGACCGATCACCGCGACAAGCTCGTCCAGCTCGGCGGGATCATCGACAACGACAACTTCAAAGACATCTTGTTCCTGATGTCGCGAGTGCACTACCGGTACGACGTGCCCGCCGCCGAGACCTACGAGTGGTTCGTCGAAGCCTGCCGCCTTGCCGACGACACGACGTTGACGGCGAAGGCGGAAGGGGTGCGCGACTACATGATCGGGCAGCGTGCCCTCGGCGAACGGCTCGTCGCCGCCGCCTGACATCACCGATCGGATCACCTCGAGCAGTGGGGGGCCCAGCCGCACGGGCCCCCCACCCAAGCCCGGAAGAACACTGCCACCGATGTCCGAAGTCACGACCCGAACGAGCAACTGGCTCAAGTTCGGCGCACCGACCGCATTCGTCCTGATGTGGTCCAGCGGCACGATCGCCGTGCTGTACGGACTCCAAAACTCCTCGGTGGTGACGTTCCTGCTTCTGCGCGCCACCGGTGCGGCCGCCGTCTCCTGGGCGGTCTGGCTGGTCGTCCGCGACCCCCTCCCGGTCCACCGGAGGCAATGGACCCGCCTGATCACCGTGGCGCTCCTGCTGCAGGTGTTCTACCAGGGGTTCTTCTTCCTGGCCCTGGGTAGCGGAACACCAGCCGGAGTCGTCGCGGTTCTGGTCGGGTTTCAGCCGGTCCTGACCGCGATCCTGGCTCGCCCCGGCTACAACCCCACTTTGTACGCGGGTTTGGCGCTGGGCTTCGTCGGGGTCGTCGTGACCTCCGCGGCGGGGATCGACCTGAGCGAGGTCGGGAGCGTGCTGGGCGTGGTGTTTTCCCTCGCCGCACTGGTCGGTATCACGGCCGGAACGCTGGTGCAGGGGCGAACGACCGGCGTCGGGGTGTGGAGTTCCCTGGCTCTGCAAAGCACCATCAGCGCCATCGTCTACGCCGTCATCGCACTCACCACCGGGCAACTGCGCGCGCAGATCAACCACCAGCTCGCCGCGGCGGTGGGGTGGATGGTTCTCGTCGTGTCCGTGGGAGCGACAGCGTTGCTCTACGTCATGATCGGCAGAGGTGAAGCAACCAAGGTGACCAGCCTGTTCTACTGCGTTCCCCCGGTCACCGCGTTGCTGGACTGGGCATTCTTCGGTCGGTTCCTGAATGCCTGGGAGATGACGGGCGTCGTTCTCGTCTCCTTGGCGGTCGCATTGACTCAGCGGTCCAAGGAAAGCGACGAATCGGCCTAAGCGGACAGGAATCGCGGCAAAGTCACGGGGCGTGGCAGTCGGCGCTCCTCCCGCCCCGGCCCCGATCGGGCTGAGATCAACATCACCCGGCCGCACATTGTGAGACACCCAGGTCAACCACTTACAGCGAACGGCTTAGTCTCCCATCGGACTGTGACCCAGTCCGACAGCACAACCTGTTGGGAGACGACGATGTCCGCACCGCGCAGCCTGGGCTCGGGATCCGGGATATTCCGCCGCAAACCGATCGAGCAGATCGAAGAACTCAGCGGGGGCGGCGGGCTCCACCGCACGCTGGGGCTGCGGCAGCTGACCGCGATCGGGGTCGGCGGCATCATCGGCGCGGGGATCTTCTCCCTGGCAGGCGCGGTCGCGAACAAGACGGCGGGCCCCGCCGTGCTGATCTCGTTCCTCATCGCGGGTATCGCCAGCGCGGCCGCCGCGTTCTCCTACGCCGAGTTCGCCGGCCTGATCCCCCGCGCCGGGTCCGCGTACACCTACGGCTACACCGTGCTCGGCGAGATCGTCGGCTGGTTCATCGGCTGGGACCTGCTGCTGGAGTACACCGCGATCGTGGCGGTGGTCGCGATCGGCATCTCCGGCTACTTCAACGAGCTGCTGGGCTACCTCGACATCGACCTCCCGACGTGGATGCTCGGCGCCCCTGGCACCGAAAAGGCAGGCGTCGAACCGGGGTCCTACAAGATCAACCTGTTCGCCGTGCTGCTGTGCCTGCTGATCGCCTTCATCCTCAACCAGGGCATGAAGAACGCGGCCCGGTTCGAGACGCTGCTGGTCTATCTGAAGGTCGGCCTGGTCCTGCTGGTGGTCGTCGTCGGCGTCTTCCACATCAACACCGACAACTACTCGGACTTCTTCCCGTTCGGCCTCAGCGGCGCGTTCACCGGAGCCGCGACGGTGTTCTTCGCCGTGTTCGGATACGACGCCATGTCGACCGCCGCCGAGGAGTCGACCGACTCCCAGAAGCACATGCCGAAGGCGATCATCTACTCGCTCGCCATCTCGATGGTGCTCTACGTGCTGGCCTGCCTGGTCCTGACCGGAATGGTCAACTACAAGGACATCGACAGCGAAGCCGCCTTCTCGAGCGCCTTCGCCGGCATCGGGATGAAATGGCTCGGCCTGATCATCGCGGTCGGCGCGATCATCGGTATCACCACGGTGCTGTTCACCTTCATGATGGGCGCGAGCCGCGTCGGTTACTCGATGAGCCGCGACGGCCTGCTGCCCAAGTGGTTCGGCAAGACGCACCCGGTACGCAAGGTGCCGAACCGGATGACCTGGGTACTCGGCGGCGCCTCGGCGCTCATCGCCGGGCTGCTGCCGATCGGCGAGGCTGCGGAGCTGACGAACATCGGCATCCTGCTCGCGTTCGTCGTCGTCTGTGTCGCGGTGATCGTGCTGCGCTACAAGCAGCCGGATCTGCCCCGGTCCTTCAAGACCCCCGGCATGCCGATCGTGCCGATCATCGGAATCGTCTTCTCGATCTGGCTGATCACGTTCCTGAACCCGGAGACCTGGCTTCGGTTCGCGGTCTGGTTCGCCATCGGCCTGATCATCTACTTCGCCTACAGCCGCCGTCACTCCGCCATGAACGCGGACAACGGCAACGCGAAGCAGGTCAGCGGAGACGACTCAAACGCGTAGCGGCTTCGCGGGCTTCGGCCTGGAGGCGTTCGACGATCGACGCCGCCGGGCCGGAGCCCGCGAGTTCATAGGTCTGCCCCGCGTAGAGAGACATGATTTCGGGGTCCCCCGCCTTCCCCGCCGCCGCGCGGATCGGTTTGGTCAAGTTGTTGACCTGCGGATACGCGGACGGCGCGGTAGCCGAAAAGTCCGCGACCACGCGATTGACCAGAGACCGGGCGGGACGTCCGCTGAACGCCCTGGTGAACGCCGTCGGCCTTCCGCCGTCCGCGAGTGCTTGCCGGTGCGCGGGCTGTGTCCCGGCCTCGTCCGCACGAAGGAACGCCGTCCCCAGCTGGGCCGCGACAGCACCCGCCGCCAGCACCGCCGCGATGTCGGCACCGTGCACGAGCCCACCGGTCGCGACGAGCGGCAGATCCGTCCGCGCCGAGACCAGGCGAAGCAGACTGAGTGCGCCGTACTGCGCTCCCCCGCCTTCGGCTCCCGGCTCGTCAGCGAAGAGTCCTCGATGCGCCCCGGCCTCGAATCCCTGGACCACGAGAGCGTCCGCGCCGACCGCCACGGCCTGATCTGCTTCCGCCGGGCTGGTGACGGTGACGGCCACCTTGCTCCCGTTGGCATGCAGGCGTTCGACGTCCTCGGGCGAAGGCGTGCCGAAGGTGAAGGAAACAACCGGCACCGTCCGCTCCAGCACGACCTCGAGCTTCGCGGCATAAGCGTCGTCATCCCAGCGCGGCTCGCCGGGCTCGACGCCGTAGCGCTCGGCCTCCGCGCGCCAGCGCTCGACGTGGCCACCGAGATCCGCCTCGGCCGCGCCACTTGGGACGAAGAGGTTCACACCGAAGGGCTCACTGGTGAGTTCGGCGGTCTTCACTATCCGGCTCTGGAGAGCATCAGCACTCAGATAGCCGCCCGCCAGAAAGCCGAACCCGCCCGCCGCGGTCACCGCGGCCACCAGCTCGGGAGTGGTCGGCCCACCGGCCATCGGAGCCGCTATCACCGGGAAACGCAGGTCTTCGAACACGTTTCCGACGATAGTCCTCTCGCGATGACACGGAATGTGACCTTCGAGTCACCCCAAGGTTCCCTCTTGGTGGTCTAGACCTTTAAGGCCGAAGATGCGACGATCTGACCAGTCGTGACGTGCGTCACGTCCCCGTGCCCCCTGGAGGCCCCGGTGAAGAGCTTGAGAGCGCGGCTGGGCCGCGCCTTCGTCGGGGTGGCGCTGCTCGCCGGCGTCACCACCGCAGCCGCACCCGTCGCCGGAGCGGCCACCCCGCCGCTGCAGGCGATAGTCCCGGTACCGGTCTCGGCCCAAGCGGTCACCGGCGCCGACCACGCCCTGACCGCGAACACCAAGATCTACACCGCAGCCGGTTCGGCGCAGGCCAAGGCCGTCGGCGAGTACCTCGCCGGAATCCTCCGCACGTCCACCGGGTTCGCCCTGCCCGTCACCGACGCCCCGGCGGGCACGCCCACCGACGGCATCTCGCTCCTGCTGTCCGGCGCCGACACGCGTGTCGGCGACCAGGGCTACCAGCTGAACTCGACGTCCGCCTCGGTCATCCTGCGTGCGACCACAGCGCAAGGCCTCTTCGGCGGCGTGCAGACGCTGCGCCAGTTGCTGCCCGGCAAGATCGAAAGCTCCACGGTGCAGCAAGGGCCCTGGACGATCCCTGGCGCCAACATCCTGGACTACCCGCGCTTCGGCTACCGCGGCGCGATGCTCGACGTCGCCCGGCACTTCCACCCGGTCGCCACGGTCAAGCGGTACATCGATCAGCTCGCGCAGTACAAGATCAACAATCTGCACCTGCATCTGGCCGACGACCAGGGCTGGCGCATCCAGATCGACAGCTGGCCGCGGCTGGCCACCTACGGCGGCAGCACCCAGGTCGGCGGCGGAGCCGGTGGCTACTACACCAAGGCGCAGTACTCGGAGATCGTGAACTACGCGGCTTCGCGGTTCATCACGGTCATCCCGGAGATCGACATGCCCGGCCACACCAACGCGGCCCAGGCGTCATACGCGGAACTGAACTGCAACAACACCGCTCCCCCGCTGCGCACCGACACCGCTGTCGGTTACAGCTCGCTCTGCATCTCGAAGGAGAACACCTACACCTTCGTCAACGACGTCATCCGGGAGATCGCCGCGCTGACCCCCGGACCGTACTTCCACCTCGGCGGCGACGAGGCCCAGGCCACCAGCGACACGGACTATCGCACCTTCATGAACCGGGTGCTGCCGATGGTGGCCGCCGCGGGCAAGCAGGTCGTCGGCTGGCACGAGATCGGCAAGGCCACCCTGCCCGCCACGGCGACCCCGCAGTTCTGGGGCACGACGACGTCCAGCACCGAGGTCTCGAACGCCGTCGCCCGCGGCAGCAAAGTGATCCTGTCGCCGGCGAACAAGGCGTACCTGGACATGAAGTACAACTCCAGCACGCCGATCGGGCTCTCCTGGGCGGGCTACATCGAGGTCCAGGACGCCTACAACTGGAACCCTGGCGCCTACCTCTCCGGTGTATCCGAATCCGCCGTCCGAGGTGTCGAATCCCCGTTGTGGACCGAAACCGTGGTGACCCCGGCGAACATCGACTACCTCGCGTTCCCTCGGCTCCCGGCGCACGCCGAACTCGGGTGGTCACCGTGGTCGACGCACGACTGGAACACCTTCCGGGTGCGCCTCGGCGCCCAGGCCCCGCGCTGGCAGGCGCAGGGCCTCGGCTATTACAAGTCGAGCCAGGTGCCCTGGGAAACCGGATCCGGCAATCCGGGCACCTGCTCGCTCCCGGCCTGGGACCGCGCTGCCACCTACACCGGCGGCATGAGCGTCTCCCACAACGGGCACAAGTGGTACGCGAAGTGGTGGACGCGGGGCGAAGAACCTGGCACCACCGGCGAATCGGGTGTCTGGCGCGACGACGGCACCTGCTGATCCCCTCCCGCCCGCTCGGCCCCCTTCACCGGCCGGGCGGGCTACGGTGGATCCATGGCCGCAGACCTCGAACTCGCCCGCACTCTTTCCTTGCGCGAAAACGGACTCGCGACCGTCTCGACGGTCCGGGCGGACGGCACCGTCCACTCCTCGGTGGTCAACGCCGGGGTCTTCGAAGACCCGGTCACCAAGGCACCGGGAGTCGCCTTCGTCGCGATGGGCGGGGTGAAGAAGCTCGACCTGTTCCGCAAGGCAGGCCACGCCACGATCACTTTCCGGCGTGGCTGGGAGTGGGCGGCGGTCCAGGGAAGCACCCACCTCATCGGCCCGGACGACCCGGACCCTGGCTTCGACCCGGCCGGGCTCCCTCGGCTGCTGCGCGACGTCTTCATCGCGGCGACGGGGACCCATGACGACTGGGACGAGTACGACCGCGTGATGGCCGCCGAACGCCGCGTCGCCGTCTTCGTCACGGCGAACCGCGTCAGCGGGAACAGCTGACGCGAAAAGGCCGCCCGGATCAGGATCCGGGCGGCCTTTTCGTGAGTATCGCCTACTTCTTCTTACCGTTGTCCTCAGTGGACAGTGCCGCGACGAAGGCCTCCTGCGGGACCTCGACCCGGCCGACGGTCTTCATCCGCTTCTTGCCTTCCTTCTGCTTTTCCAGCAGCTTGCGCTTACGCGAGATGTCACCGCCGTAGCACTTCGCGAGCACGTCCTTGCGGATCGCGCGGATGGTCTCGCGGGCGATGATCCGGGCACCGATGGCGGCCTGGATCGGCACCTCGAAGTTCTGCCGGGGGATCAGTTCGCGAAGCCGGTTCACCATGCGGTTGCCGTAGTTGTAGGCATCGTCCTTGTGCACGATCGCGGAGAACGCGTCCACGCCCTCGCCCTGCAACAGGATGTCCACTTTGACCAGGTCCGCCGCCTGCGAACCGGCCTCTTCGTAGTCCAGCGACGCGTAACCACGCGTGCGCGACTTCAGCGTGTCGAAGAAGTCGAAGATGATCTCACCCAGCGGCAGGTTGTACCGCAGTTCGACCCGGTCCTCGGACAGGTAGTCCATGCCGAGCAGCGCGCCGCGCTTGTTCTGGCACAGCTCCATGATCGTGCCGATGAACTCCGACGGCGCCAGGATGCTCACCTTGCTGACCGGCTCGAGCACCTTGTCGATCTTGTTCCCGGTCGGCCAGTCCGAGGGGTTGGTCACGTGGATTTCCTTGCCGTCGTCCAGCACGACGTCGTAGACCACGTTCGGCGCGGTGGAGATCAGATCGAGGCCGAACTCGCGTTCCAGCCGGTCACGGGTGATCTCCAGGTGCAGCAGGCCGAGGAAGCCGCAGCGGAAGCCGAAGCCGAGCGCCACCGACGTCTCGGGCTCGTAGTCCAGCGCGGCGTCGTTGAGCTGGAGCTTGTCCAGGGCCTCGCGCAGCTCGGGGTAGTCCGAACCGTCGACCGGGTACAGGCCGGAGTAGACCATCGGCTTCGGCTCGCGGTACCCCGCGAGGGCCTCCTTCGCGCCGTTGCGCTCAGAGGTCACCGTGTCACCGACCTTGGACTGGCGGACGTCCTTCACACCCGTGATCAGGTAGCCGACCTCGCCGACGCCGAGCCCCTTGCTGGCCTTGGGCTCCGGCGAGATGATCCCGACTTCGAGCAGCTCGTGGGTGGCGCCGGTGGACATCATCTTGATCCGCTCGCGCGGGGTGATCTTGCCGTCGACGACCCTGATATAGGTCACGACGCCCCGGTAGGTGTCGTACACCGAGTCGAAGATCATCGCCCGTGCCGGGGCGTCCGCGTCACCCTGCGGTGCGGGCACCTGCTTCACGACGGCGTCGAGGAGATCCCCGACGCCGACACCGGTCTTCGCGGACACCCGCAGCACGTCCGACGGTTCGCAGCCGATGATGTGCGCGATCTCGGCGGCGTACTTGTCCGGGTCTGCCGACGGCAGGTCGATCTTGTTGAGCACCGGGATGATCTGGAGGTTGTTCTCCAGCGCGAGGTACAGGTTCGCGAGCGTCTGCGCCTCGATCCCCTGCGCGGCGTCGACCAGCAGGACCGCCCCTTCACACGCTTCGAGCGCGCGGGACACCTCGTAGGTGAAGTCGACGTGGCCGGGGGTGTCGATCATGTGCAGGACGTGGTCCTGACCGTCGACCTTCCAGGGCAGGCGCACGTTCTGCGCCTTGATGGTGATCCCGCGTTCCCGCTCGATGTCCATGCGGTCGAGGTACTGCGCGCGCATGGCCCGTTCCTCGACCACACCGGTGAGCTGCAGCATCCGGTCGGCCAGGGTCGACTTGCCGTGGTCGATGTGCGCGATGATGCAGAAGTTCCGGATGAGCTCCGGGGGCGTGAAGGTCGTGTCGGCGAACGTCGTCAACGGGTTTCCTCGCGAAGGTCGGGGTGTGCCACGTCTATGGTCCCATGCCGCTCCGGGTGCGAGTGGGGGTCATCCCCGATGCGGCCCGTGGCGCGCTGTGGTGCCCTCGAAGTATGAGCAATTCACTGACCCAAATCCTCGACAAGACGTTCGGCCATCCCAGGGGACTGCTCGGCCGGTTCGGTGGCCTGGCGATGGCGCACGGCAACGCTGCCACCGAACTCCGCATCGTCGAACTGGCGTCGATCGAATCCGGCGAAACCGTCCTGGTCGTGGGGCCCGGACCTGGCGTCGGCCTGCAGGCCGTGGCCGGACGCGCGCGCCGCGCGATCGGCGTCGAGCCGTCCCCGGAGATGCTCGCCCGCTCCCGCCGCCGATGCGGCGACAAGGTGGAGCTGCGGAGCGGCGCCGCGGACTCCACGGGTGAGCCGGACGAGAGCGTCGACGTGGTCCTGACGGTCAACAACGTGCAGCTGTGGGAAGACCGGGCGGCCGGGTTTACCGAGCTGTTCCGCGTACTGCGGCCCGGCGGCAGGCTGCTGCTGTCGTCGCACGAGAAGTGGCTGCCGGTGTCCCGGCACGAACTGGCCGACGAGGCAGCGGCCGCCGGCTTCACCGACCTGCAGACCTGGACCTGGGATCCGCCGGGCTTCGGCGCCTCACTCGCCGCTCAGCTGCGCGCGGTCAAACCCAGGGCCTAACGCGGGTCGGTACGCAGCGGATGCTCACGCGGCACCTCGACCAGCACGATCCTGGTGCCGTCCGGATCGGCGATCCACGCTTCGTCCAGGCCCCACGGTTCACGACGCGCTCCGCGAACCGGGTCCACGCCCTTCGCGGCGAGCTCCTCAAGCGCCGCGGGCAGGTCCCGGACCTGGAGCCACAGGGCGACGTCGGGAGTCGGGCCGGTCTTCCCGGTACCGACGATCTCGATCGACCCGTTCCCGGCGAAGAACACGGTCCCGCCGGGGAACTCCTTGTCGATCGCGAGCCCCAGGGTGTCCCGATAGAACGCCGTCGACACGTCGAGGTCCTTCGGATGGATCAGCACCCTGCTGCTCAGCACGTTCATGGCTCACATCCCTACCTGATGGGTTCAAGCCATCGCAATCGCGGTGATGCCTACCAGCACGACACCGGACCCGACCAGCCTGCGGACGGCGTTCGCCTCTCCCAGGACCAGCCAGGCGGCCAGGCCGCCCAGGACGATGCTCAGCTCCCTGGCAGGTGCGACGAGGCTCACCGGGGCGACCTGGAGCGCGTAGAGGACCAGCAGGTAGGCGACAGGTGAGAGCAGGCCGACGATGAGGACTTCGCGCTTGTGCTCACGCCAGAGCCACAAGACCTCTTCACGGTCCTTCAGCGCGTAAGGCGCCATGAGCAGGCTCTGCACGATCGCGCCGGTTCCGAAGTAGACGATCGGAGGGACGCCGAGACCGGTGACCGAATGTGCGTCCCACAGGGTGTAGGCGGCGATCGTGAGCCCGGTCAGCAGTCCGTACGCGACGCCTTTGCGTCGTGCCGCATGGTCAGCGGCGTCAGCCTGCGCCGGTGCCCGCCCGGTGCCGATGACCAGCACTCCGGCGACCACGAGGAACGCACCCACCAGGCCGAGTAACCCCGGCCGCTCGCCGAGCAGCACGACGGCCGCGAACACCGAGATCAGCGGTCCGGTCCCACGAGCGACGGGATACACGACGGACAGATCACCGACGGCGTATCCCCGCTGGAGGACGACCCCGTAAGTGACGTGGAACACCGCCGTGACCGCGGCGGCGAACAGCCAGCTCCACTGTGGACGTTGCGGCTCCACGGCCAGCGAAACCGCCATGACGGGAAGGAGCAGGACCGCGGAGAGGGTGTAGTAGGCCCAGACGAATCGGGCCCCGCCGCGGCGGATCCGCTTGGCGGCCAGGTTCCAGCCCGCGTGGATGACGGCGGCGACGATGACGAAAGACAGGGCGGTGACGTTCACGACGGACCTTTCACGTTTTCCGCGCATGCGGAAAACACCGGTCCTCCAGGCTTTTGTCCCGTCAGATGAACGGCGGCGCTTCCGGCGCCGCCGATGGTGCCGCTCGGACCTGTCCCACCTGCCCTGATTGTGTGGTTCGCTGAACGGGCAGGTGGCGGAACCCTAGGCACTACGATCTGCACCGTACCTCAATCGCCCGCCCGGAGGCGGCCGCGATCCGTCACGGGGCGGCTGTTAGGCTGGCCATTCACCGCTGTGTGGCATTCCGTCATGGAGGAAACCCGCGCCGCTTTCACGAGCGCGCAGGGCCGGTCACAGCGCGGCGGTGAAACCACCGAGAGATTCAAGAGGAGCGCCCCCGTGGCCAACATCAAGTCGCAGATCAAGCGCATCACCACCAACGAGAAGGCGCGTCAGCGCAACCAGGCGATCCGGTCCTCGGTGAAGACCGCGATCCGCAAGTTCCGCGAGGCCGCCGACGCCGGCGACAAGGCCAAGGCCATCGAGCTGCAGAAGGACGCGGCCAAGAAGCTGGACAAGGCCGTGACCAAGGGCGTTCTCCACGCCAACCAGGCCGCCAACAAGAAGTCCGCGCTGGCGAAGCGCGCGAACTCTCTCTGATCGGCTTTCGAAGGGCCCCGGTGACTCGCGTCACCGGGGCCTTTCGCTGTGTTCAGCGACTTGTGCCGTGGGCGTCGACGACTTCCAGGACAGCGCGCTCCAGCGCGTACTCCGGGTTGGCCGCGGCACCCTTGACCTCGGCGTTGAGCCGGGCGACGATCCGCATCGCGGTGGCGAGGCCGTCCTGCCCCCAGCCACGAGCCTGCCCTTGCGCCTTGCGGACCTTCCACGGCGGCATCCCCAGCTCGCCCGCCATCTGGTTCGGGTTCCCGCGACCAGCTCCCGACACCCGCGCGATCGTCCGGACGGCGTCGGCGAGGGCATCCGCGACCAGCACGTGCGGAACACCCAGCTGCATCGCCCAGCGCAGCGACTCCAGCGCCGCCGTCTTGTCGCCGGCGACGGCTTTCTCGGCGACGGCGAACCCGTTCACGTCCGCACGGCCTCGGTGGTAGCGCCGGACGGCCTGCTCGTCGACCGTTCCACCGGCGTCCGCGACGAGCTGGGTCGCGGCCGACGAAAGCTCGCGCAGATCCGAGCCGACGGCGTCGATCAGGGCGAGCACGGCCGCACCGTCGATCTTCCCGCCGACCCGGCGGACCTCGTTACGGACAAAGGATTCGCGCTCCGCGGGTTTGGTCAGTTTCGGGCACTCGACGACCTCCGCCCCTGCCTTCTTCAAGGCCGCGGGAAGCGCCTTCGCGGCCTTGCTCCGGCCGCCTCCGCTGTGCACGACGACGAGCACGATGCCCTCGGCGGGTGCCTTGACGTAGGCCATCACCCCGTCGGAGAGCTCCTGCGAGATGTCGTGCGCCGATTCGAGGACGATCACCCTGCCCTCGGCGAACAGTGAAGGGCTGACCATCTCCGCGAGTGCGGGGACTGTGAGGTCCGACACCCGGATCCGGGTCAGATCCGCCGTCGGATCGGCCGCTTTGGCCGCGTCCGAGGCGCTGCGGATCGCGCGTTCGATCAGCAGCTCTTCCTCACCGAGAACCAGGACCAGCGGCGATGGGGCGGAAGCTTGCGTCGTCACGGAGAGGATCCTCCCACTCCTCCTCTCGTGTGCTTTGTCCGGTGATGTGTTCCGGGCACTGTGGCCCCACCTGAGCCTCATGTCGTACGGTGTTGGCGAGGCGACGCGATCATGTGCGTGCCGACAATCGAATACCGCTCATCCAGAGGGGCAGAGGGAACGGCCCGATGAAGCCCCGGCAACCGGCGTCAGCCTGTCATCCCGCGATCGCGGGATAGCTGACGAACACGGTGCCAATTCCGGCCCGCCATGGCGGGGCAGATGAGGAAAGGACCTCGCGATGACCGCAACCCTCGGCACGACCTCCACCACCAAGACCCCGGATCTCGGACCGGCCGTCGAACTGGTGTCGAAGGAAGAGGGACACCGGCAGCCGCTCGCCCCCGAATTCGTTTCCGCCGAGGACTTCTCGCCGCTCGAGGTCGCCTACGACTTCGGCCGCGTGCGTCGCGAGGACATCGAATCCGGGCCGAACAACATCTGGCGCTACAAGAAGCTCCTTCCCGTTCCGTCGAACGTCGAAGAAATCCCCAACACCGAACCCGGCGCCACCCGGCTCGTCCAAGCCGACAGGCTCGCGAAAGCCTTGGGTGTCAAGAAGGTCTGGGTCAAGGACGACACCGGCAACCCCACTCACTCGTTCAAGGACCGCGTGGTCGCCGTCGCACTGGCCGCCGCCCGTGAGTTCGGGTTCGACGTGCTCGCCTGTCCGTCGACCGGCAACCTGGCCAACGCCGTCGCCGCCGCGGCGGCCCGCGCCGGCTGGCGGTCGGTCGTGCTGATCCCGAAGACCCTCGAGCGCGCCAAGATCCTCACCACCGCCGTGTACGACGGCGACCTGATCGCGGTCGACGGCAACTACGACGACGTGAACCGGCTCGCCACCCAGCTCGCCGCCGAGCAGGAGAGCTGGGCGTTCGTCAACGTGAACGTCCGGCCCTACTACTCGGAAGGCTCCAAGACGCTGGCCTTCGAGGTCGCCGAGCAGCTCGGCTGGCGGCTTCCCTCGCAGATCGTGGTGCCGATCGCCTCCGGTTCCCAGCTCACCAAGGTGGACAAGGGTTTCCGCGAGTTCGGACAGCTCGGCCTCGTCGACGAGACGCCGTACAAGGTGTTCGGCGCGCAGGCCACGGGCTGCTCCCCCGTCTCGGCGGCCTTCCGCGCGGGCCACGACGTCGTCCAGCCGGTCAAGCCGGACACGATCGCCCGGTCGCTGGCGATCGGGAACCCGGCGGACGGCCCCTACGTCCTGGACGTGGTCAACCGCACCGGCGGCGCGATCGAAGACGTCACCGACGAAGAGGTCGTCGAAGGCATCCGGCTGCTCGCCCGCACCGAGGGCATCTTCACCGAGACCGCCGGCGGGGTCACCGTCGCAACGGCCAAGAAGCTCATCGAGGCAGGCAAACTCAACCCGGACGAGGAGATCGTCCTGCTGATCACCGGCGACGGTCTCAAGACCCTCGACGCCGTCGAGGACAAGGTCGGCCCGAAGGCCACCGTCAGCGCCTCGGCAGACGCGGTCCGCGAGGCTCTCGGCATCTGAGTTCCCGCCGGCCCGCCTCAAGAACGAGGCGGGCCGCGGGGCTCACCCCGGCGCACCAGGGAGAGTCCTCGCGCGTCGGCGACGACAGCGGTGTCGCCATCCGTGTCCGTTCTGGCCACGGAAGCACCGACCGCCGTCAGATTGTCCAAAGTGGACTTGTTCGGATGGCCGTAAGTGTTTCCGGCGCCGACACTCACCAGCGCGAGCCGCGGCGCGACGGCGTTGAGGAAGTCCGGTGCGGTGTAGCGGCTTCCGTGGTGCGGGACCTTCAAGATCTCGGCACGCAGATCGGCGCCCTCGGCCATCAGGTCGGCCTGCGCGGCGAGTTCGACATCGCCGGTCAGCAGCACCCGGCCCGCCGGGGTTCCGGCGCGCAGGACGACGGACCCGTTGTTGATCACCGTGCCGTCCTGTTCACGGGCCGATCGCCGGGTGACATAACGCGGCCCCAATACATCCAGCGACAGCCCCGGCCAGTCCAGCCGTTGCCCGATCCCCAGTTCCAGCAAGGGAATCCCGCGACGTGCGGTCTCGTCCGCGATCTGCTGCCATGCCCACGCGGGAGCACGACCCGGACCGACGGCGACCGCCCCGACCGACCTGCCCTCGAAGACGGATTCGAGACCGCCGATGTGGTCGGCGTGCAGATGACTCAGCACGATCAGCGGAACCCGGTCCACGCCGAGCCTGCTCAGGCATTCGTCGACCGGCCCAGGTTCCGGCCCGGTGTCGACCAGGACCGCCCTTCCCGGCTCGCCCGTCGCGAGAACGACGGCATCGCCCTGTCCGACGTCGCAGGCGACGGCACTCCACGACGCCGGTGGCCATGCCGGAGCCAGCACGCGGACCGGCACGAAAACGAGCAGCCCGCCAGCCAGCGCAACAGCCAGCAGGATCCTGGCGTGCCGCAGCCGGATGGCGACGAGCAGCACCACGAGCAGGCCGGCCGCCAGAAGCCCGCCCCACCAGCCACCCGGCCAGTCCACGACCGCTCCCGGCGCACGGGCGCCGTGGCGGGCCACGGTGATGAGCCAGCTCGCCTCGGGTTCGGTCAGGCGGACCAGCAGCCTGCCCGCCGACGGCCACCAGGGCCCGACGACGGTCGCGAGGACACCGAACACGGTGGCCGGGGCGACCACCGGCGCGGCGAGCACGTTGGTCACCACCGAGACGAGACTGATCGATCCCGCCATGCCTGCGATGATCGGTGCCGTCATCACGAACGCGGCCAGCGGGATGGCCAGCCCCTCGGCGTAGCCGGCCGGAACTCCGCGTCCGACCAGCCACTCTGCCCACCGCGGCGCCAGCAGCACGAGCCCTGCCGTGGCCAGCACCGAAAGGGCGAACCCGAAGTCGGCGGCCATCGCGGGATCTACCACGACGAGCCCCGACACCGCGAACGCCAGCGCCGGCAGCGCCGAACCCCGGCGTCCCATGGCCAGCGCCAGCAGCCCGACCGCCCCCATCACCCCGGCGCGGAGCACGCTGGGCGCGGGTCCGGCGAGGACCACGAACCCGGCGAGCCCCGCGGCGGCCGCGGCGGCGGACGTCCGCGGCCCGACCCGGAGCGCTTTCAACAGGAGAAGGATCGAGCCGCAGACGATCGCCACGTTCCCACCGCTCACGGCCATCAGGTGGGACATGCCGGAGTCCGTGAACTCGTGCTCGACCCTCGGGGACAGCGTGCTCGTGTCCCCCACGACCAGTCCGGGCACAAGACCGGCCTGCTCCTCCGGGAGGACGGAGCACAGGCCCCGGAGCCCGGTGCGCAGCGATTCCGCGGCTCGCTGCCACCAGGGCGCCGGTGCGAGGACAGACGGCGGACCTCGCACCGAGAGGACCGCGACCGTCAGTTCGCCCCCCTTCGCCGGTGCCAGCCGTCCGGAGGCGGTGACCTGCTGCCCAGGCAGCAGGTCCGTCCACCCTTCGGCGGGAGCGAGCAGGAGGATCCGGCCGTCCGAATCAACCACCCGCTCATCCGTCTCCGCGGTGTCCACCGTCGCGGCGATGACCACCAGGCGGATGCCCGCCCGGCGATCGGCGTATCCGGCGCCGCGGACCGGACGTGGCCGCTCGGTGACCACCGCCCTCGTGGTGACTTCGCTCCCCCGTGCGGCGGCGGCACGGAGGTCGTCGTGTTCGGCGGCCCGGATCCTCAGCGCCACCGGACCGGCGGTGAGCACACCGAGGATCGCGAGCGCGCCCAGGCCCGTCACCCACCGGGACGCCGTCCGGCGGGCGCGGACACCGGTGATGATCGCGAGCACCACGGCGGCCGCACCGCAGAGCATCGCGATCCACCAGCCGACGAGCAGCCCGGAAAGAGTGCCGAGCCAGGCCGTCGCCGCGGCCGGTATCAGCCGCAGGTCCTGCCCTCGCCACGACGTGGTGTCCACTTCGGACGGATCGGCGGACGGGTTCATCCGACGGACACCATTTCCCGGACCTTCTTGAATTTGGATTCGCCGATCCCTTCTACGTCACGGAGTTGCTCGACCGTGGTGAACCCGCCGTGCCCGGACCGCCAGTCGACGATGCGTTTGGCCATCACTTCGCCGACCCCTGGCAGAGTGTCGAGTTGTTCGGCCGTGGCCGTGTTCAGGTCGAGCTTCCCCGGCGGTGTTCCTGGTCCGGCCGCGGCCGGACCAGGAACACCCACGGCCACCTGCTCGCCGTCGGTGAGCCGCCGGGCCAGGTTCAGCCCGGTCAGATCCGTTCCGGGCGGTGCCCCACCGGCCGCCGTGAGGGCATCGGCGACCCGTGCGCCCGGAGGGATCGTGACCAGGCCGGGTTTGAGCACCCTGCCGACGACGCTGATCACCAGAGGCGCCTTGGCCGCCGCGGCGGGGACGTCTCCGGCGGCCTTCGCCGACGGCAAGGGCGGCGGGGTCTCCGCCCCTGGCCGGTGTCCGAACAAAGCGATCGCGCCGGTCACGATCACGGCCGCCGCGATCAGCACGGCCACCACGACGAACCACCGCCTGTTCACCGGGACCCCGTCCGCCGTGAACCGGGCGGGCACCCAGCGGCGTACGAGCCTGCCCACGGGCGGGCCCTGGGTGGGTGGCGACAGCTGCGCGGCCAGCCACGCCAGCCTGGCGTTGACGGAGGGACCCGATGGACGGGCGGTTTGGTCGAACACGTGAACGACGCTACGGAGCGGGGATGGCGGGCGGGAGTGGTGAATTCCGAGGCTGTGGACAAGTGGGGTGTTGTGGACAACTCGGTCCCGGCCGAGACCGGATCACCGGTTTTCGTCGGAGCCGTATGGGACGCTGCCGGGTTTCCCTAGCCCGCCCGCTGGATCACGACGCCGAGCACACCGGGGCCGGTGTGGGCCCCGATGACGGCGCCGATCTCCGAGACGACACACCCCTCCGGGCAGGTGATGGACTCCTCCAGCCGGTTGGCCAGTTCGACGGCACGCTCCGGTGAGGCCAGGTGGTGAACGGCGATGTCGGCGAGGCCACCTTCGGCCGCCTTCACGGCGAGTTCGACCAGCCGCGCCACCGCGCGGTTCATCGTCCGCACCTTCTCCAGCGGCTGGATCCTGCCTTCGGACATGTGGAGCACCGGTTTCACCGCGAGCGCCGTGCCGAGCAGAGCCGCCGCCGGGCCGATCCGCCCGCCGCGGCGCAGGTATTCGAGGGTCTCGACGGCGAACAAGGTCTCCGAGCGGCTCACCGCGTCGACCGCCGCGGCCTCCACCTCGGCCGGATCGGCCCCGTCCGCGGCGGCGCTCGCCGCTCGCAGGGCGGCGAAGCCCAGTCCCATGGCGGTGCTGCGGGAATCGACCACGCGCACCTTGTCCGGCCCGACCTCCTGGGCCGCGAGCACGGCCGCCTCCCACGTCCCGGACAACTCACGGGACAGATGGACCGACACCACGGCGTCCGCGCCCTCGGCCAGCGCCGCCCGGAACTCCTTGACGAACTCGGCGGGCGTCGGCCGGGAAGTCGTCACCAGTCTGCGTTTGCCGAGCGCTTCGGCCAGGGCCGCGGGACCCATTTCGACGCCGTCGAGGAAGACGACGCCGTCCACGAGGACGTGCAACGGGACCACCCGGATCCCGTTCCGTTCGGCGAAGCCTTCCGGCAGGTGGGCGGTGGAATCCGTGACTACGGCGACCGACACGGCAGCCAGCCTACGTTGCCGCGGGGCGCAGCACCGGGGCCATCAGGCGGGCCATTTCCACGCCAACGGAGGCATGGCCTTCCCAGCCCCAGTGCATCCCGTCCGGATTGCCCCGGCCGCTCAGCACGTGGTCACCGACGACGGCTCCGAGATCCAGCAGCGGGACATCCGCGCGTCGCCCCCATGCGGCGACGGCGGCGACGGCCCCGGCCCGTGCGGTGTGCACGCGGCCGTAGGCCTCGGACCGGTGAACGGACGGCAGGATGCCGAAGATCGGCAGTTCCGGCCGCAATACCCGCAGAGCTCCGACAGCTGTTTCGAGGTAGTGGACGGTCAGCTTCGACGGCAAGACCACCGGACGCCCGCGAAGGGCGATCGCGAGCCTCGGCTGAGCGGCGAGATACGTCTTGCGCACCACCCGCCGCAGCGGGTCGGGACGCAGGTAGCGCAGGCCGGTGCGCAGATAGGTGGGCAGCGGCGACGGCAGGGTGTCCATGCTTCCGACGGCCAGGACGACGGCGTCGGCGTGGTGGAGATCGGCCCAGACACGCGGGTCCCCGATCAGCGACCACCAGGCGTCACGGGCGGTCCAGCCGAATCCGGCGACGAGGTCCACCCCGCCACCGCCGAGCGCCTCGGCGGCGATGTTGGGCCACAGGCGCGCGTCGTCGGCGGCGAGCGGACCGTCCGGGCCGTGGAAACTGAGGGAATCGCCGAACACCAGCAGGCGCGGGGCCATGGATCAGCCGGTGATTCCCGCGTTGTAGGCGGCCAGACGCCAGTTTCCGTCACGCCGGGTCAGCTCGACCCAGTGGCAGTTCGCGATCCCGCCCAGCGTCGGCCAGGACGTGACCGGCAGGCCGAGCAGTTTCGCGGTCAGCGCGATGATCAGACCGCCGTGCGTCGCCAGCAGCACGGCATCACCGGCGTCGGAGTTGGGCTGGTCCAGGTCCGCGACGACCTCCAGGGCACGTTCGGCGACGTCCACCCGCGACTCACCGCCGGGCGGCGCCCAGGTCGCGTCGACGCGCCAGCGCGCGCGTTCACCGGGGTACGCCTCATCGACCTGCTGGCCGGTGAAACCCTGCCATTCACCCAGATGGGTTTCCCGAAGGCGCTTGTCGATCCGCAGCGGGACACCGATGGCCTCCGTGAGCACGGTGGCCGTGTCGGTCGCGCGGCGCAGATCCGAGGCGATCACCAGATCCGGTGAGAACCGGGCGAGCGCCGGTACGGCGAACCTGGCCTGGTTCCAGCCGACCGGCGTCAACGCGGAGTCCAGATGCCCCTGCATCCGGCCCGCCGCGTTGTAGTCGGTCTCGCCGTGGCGCCAGAGCACCAGCCGCCGCGGGCTCACGAGGCGCCTTGCGCGTCGGCGGGGTCCTCCTCGGCGGGTGTCTCCAAACCGGCGACCTCGATCCGCGGGCAGTCCTTCCAGAGCCGCTCGAGACCATAGAAGGAGCGTTCCTCCTGGTGCTGGACGTGGATGACGACGTCGACGTAGTCCAGCAGGACCCAGCGGCCCTCCCTGGCGCCTTCACGGCGGACCGGCTTGTGCCCGCCGAGCCGCAGCTGCTCCTCGACGTTGTCGACGATGGCGCCGACCTGGCGCTCGTTGGGCGCGGACGCGATCACGAAGGCGTCGGTGATGACAAGCTGGTCGGACACGTCCAGCACGACCACGTCGCTCGCCTTCTTGTCCGCCGCCGCATGGGCGGCCGCTACGGCCAGCTCTCGTGCCTCGGACGTGGCTGTCACAGTTCTCCTCAAACAGATGGCTTTACTCGCGGGTGCGCCCGACGAGGGTACCCGGTCAGGCACCCCGGTCTTTGCGATAGAGGTCCTTTTTGGCGATGTAGCGCACCACACCATCGGGAACGAGGTACCAGACGGGTTCCCCGCCCTCGACCCGCTCGCGGCAGGCGGTGGACGAGATCGCCATCGCGGTCACCTCCACCAGGCTCACCTTCCCACTGGGCAGATGCTGGGAATTGAGGCGGTAGCCGGGCCTGGTGACGCCGATGAAATGCGCCAGGTCGAACAGCTCGTCGGCGTTGCGCCAGGTGAGGATCTGTTCGAGTGCGTCCGCGCCGGTGATGAAGAACAGCTGGTCGTCCGGGTACTCCGCGCGTAGATCGCGCAGGGTGTCGACGGTGTAGGTCTGCCCGACGCGGTCGATGTCGACGCGGCTGACCGAGAACACGGGGTTGGACGCCGTCGCGATCACCGTCATCAGGTAGCGGTCCTCGGCGCGGGTGACCACCCTGTCGGACTTCTGCCACGGCTGGCCGGTGGGCACGAAGATGACCTCGTCGAGTGCGAACCGGGACTGGACCTCACTGGCCGCGACGAGGTGCCCATGGTGAATGGGGTCGAACGTGCCGCCCATGACCCCGATCCTGCGTGGTGACATGGGTCGTGAGCCTATACAGCGCGGATGGCTTCACGCTCGGGTCGCCGAACCCACCGATCAGTGGTGATCTGGATCACATTACGCTCCGTTCCATGGATGAACGGTCCGTTCACGACATGCCGATCGCGACTTCGTCGGTGGCATGGGGTAGAGGTGGGGACGTGGACACATCGACTCTCCGGGACCGCGCCGAGACACTCCTCCAGTCTTTGGCGGGCGAAGGCGCCCGGCTGCGCGAAGACCAGTGGACGGCCATCGAGGCCCTGGTCGCGCACCGCCGACGCGCGCTCGTCGTGCAGCGCACCGGGTGGGGGAAGTCCGCGGTGTACTTCCTGGCAACCGCGCTGCTGCGGGAACGCGGCGAGGGCCCGACCGTGATCATCTCGCCGCTGCTGGCGCTGATGCGCAACCAGATCTCCGCGGCGGCGAGGGCGGGTATCCACGCGGCGACGATGAACTCCGCGAACCCTCAGGAGTGGGATCAGGTCCAGGCCGCGATCGCGGCGGGCGAGGTCGACGTCCTCCTGGTCAGCCCGGAGCGGCTGAACAACCCGGACTTCCGCGACACCGTGCTGCCGAAGCTGACCGCGAGCGCCGGCCTGCTCGTGGTCGACGAGGCCCACTGCATCTCGGACTGGGGTCACGACTTCCGGCCGGACTACCGGCGGCTGCGGACCCTGCTGAAGGATCTGCCCGAGGGTGTTCCCGTGCTCGCCACCACCGCGACCGCGAACGACCGGGTGGCCACGGACGTCGCCGAGCAGCTCGGCATCGGCAACGGCGGCGACACCCTCGTCCTGCGCGGCACGCTGGACCGCGAAAGCCTCTATCTGTCGGTGGCGAAGCTGCCGACGTCGCAGGCCAGGCTCGCGTGGCTGGCCGAGCGCCTGGAGGAACTCCCCGGATCGGGGATCATCTACACGCTCACCGTCGCGGCCGCGCACGATGTGGCGGGCCTGCTGACCGAACGCGGCTATCCGGTCGCCGCCTACACCGGGAAGACCGACCCGGCGGACCGGCAGGCGGCCGAAGACGACCTGCTGAACAACAACGTCAAGGCACTGGTGGCCACTTCGGCGCTGGGCATGGGGTTCGACAAGCCGGACCTGGGTTTCGTCGTCCACCTCGGCGCCCCGTCCTCCCCCATCGCGTACTACCAGCAGGTCGGCCGTGCCGGCCGTGGTGTCGATCGCGCCGAAGTGATCCTGTTGCCGGGCCACGAGGACAAGGACATCTGGGCGTACTTCGGCTCGCTGGCGTTCCCGGACGAACTGCGGGTGACCCAGGTGCTCAACGCGCTGGCGTACGCGGACCGTCCACTGTCGACACCCGCTCTGGAACCGTTCGTCGAGCTGTCCCGCTCCCGGCTGGAGATGGTCCTCAAGGTGCTGGACGTCGACGGTGCCGTCCGCCGGGTGAAGGGCGGCTGGGAAGGCACCGGCGAAGAGTGGCAGTACGACAAGGAACGCTACGCGCGAGTGAGCGCGGCACGCACCAACGAGCAGAACGCTATGCTCTCGTACCTCGAAACCACCGGCTGCCGGATGGAGTATCTGCGAAAGCAGCTGGACGATCCCGAAGCGACGCCCTGCGGACGGTGCGACAACTGCACCGGAAAGCACTGGGACACCACGATTTCCGACGACGTCGTCGACGCCACCCGGCAGCGGCTGCGCCGTCCCGGTGTCGAGGTCGCGCCGCGGAAGATGTGGCCGACCGGGATGGCCGGGCTGGAGGTCCCGCTCTCCGGGCGGCTTCCGGCGGGCGAACAGGCCGAAACCGGCCAGGTCGTCGGCCGAGTGACCGACGTCGGCTGGGGCACGCGGCTGCGCGAGCTCGTCGGCCCGTCCGCGGCGGACACCGAACTCCCCGATCCGGTCTTCCAAGCCTGTATCGAGGTCCTCAAGGGCTGGCAGTGGACCGAACGTCCGGTCGCGGTGGTGGAAGTGCCGTCCGCCACCCGGCCTCAGCTGGTCCACAGCCTGGCGGCGAAACTCGCCTCGATCGGGCGGCTGGAATATCTGGGCGCCATCGCCTCGGCGGGGCCGCCTCCGCGTCAGGCGAACAGTGCGCAACGTCTGGCCGATCTGTGGAAACGCCTCAGCCTGCCCGACGAATTCGCCGACAGGGTCGCCACGGCCGAGGGCCCGATCCTGCTGGTCGACGACCTGATCGACACCGGATGGACGATGACGCTGTCCGCGCGCCTGCTGCGCCAGGCCGGTGCCCGCGCCGTGCTGCCGTTCGCTCTGGCCAGCACCTCGTAGGCCGGATCGTCCCGGTATCCGCCAGGTTCTTTCCTGCTTGAAGACTTTCTGGCAAGGTTCCGTCCACGCGCGAGCACGGAGGTACCGATGGCGGAGTCAACGACCGAGCGGCTAGGGCATCGGCTCCCGGTGAAGAAGCTGTTCGCCGCCAGTGTCGGGAACGCGCTGGAATGGTTCGACTGGACCATCTACGCCACCTTCAGCATCTACTTCGCCAGCGAGTTCTTCCCGAAGGGCAACGAAGCCCTGGCCTTGATCAACACCTTCGCCACGTACGCGCTGGCGTTCTTCTTCCGGCCGCTCGGCGGGATGTTGCTCGGCCGCTTCGCCGACGTCAGGGGCCGGAAGCCGGCGATGATCCTGACCATCGTGCTGATGGCGGGCGGTTCGGTGGCCATCGGCCTCCTGCCGACGTTCGACCAGGTCGGCTGGCTGGCCCCGATCCTGTTGCTGCTGGCGAGGGTGGCACAGGGGTTGTCGCTCGGCGGCGAAGTCTCCAACGCTTCGGCGTACTTGGGCGAGATCGCGCCGCCCACCCGCCGTGGGCGGTACTCCGCGTTCTTCTACATCTCGACGGGCTCCGCCGTCCTTCTCGCTTCGATCCTCGGGTTCGTGCTCGCACGGACGATGTCCAAAGCGGACCTGACGGCTTACGGCTGGCGGATCCCGTTCCTGCTCGGCGGCGTTCTCGGCATCATCGGGCTGTGGCTCCGGCGCAGTCTCGCCGAAACCGAGATCTTCGAAGAGAAGAAGTCGACCGCGCGCCGGGTCGAGCGGCCGCTGCGCACCACCCTTCGCGAGCACCCTCGCGCTGTCGCGCAGCTCGTGGGTTTCTCGATGCTGTCAACCCTTTGCTACTACACGTTCTTCAGCGCGATGACCTCGTTCGCGGTCAAAACCCGCAAGGCCGACGACGTCGACGTGTTCCTCGCGTTGTCGATCGCGACGGCGTTGTTCGTCGCGCTCCAGTACCCGATGGGAGCGCTGTCGGACCGTTTCGGCCGCAAACCCCAGCTGCTCGTCTGGTCGGCGGCGACCGCGATCCTCATCGTCCCGCTGTCCACTTTGGTCAGGCCGGGACTGCCTGGGCTGCTGGTCGTGTTCTGCGTCGGACTCTGCCTGTACACGGCGATGACGTCGATCGCGCCCGCGATCATGAGCGAGCTGTTCCCCACCGAACTGCGCGGTCTGGGCATCGGCGCCTGGTACAACCTGACCGTCGCCCTGTTCGGCGGCACCGCTCCCCTCGTGCTCACCGCGCTGTCCGACTCCGGGCTGTCGACGCTGTTCTTCTGGTACGTGGCCGTCGGCGCGGCGATCGCGTTCTTCGTGATCCGGACCCTGCCGGAGACCAAAGGCAGTGACCTGCGCTGAAAACTCCGTCGCCGATGACGTGACGAGGTGGCTACCCTCGCGTTCCTACGACGAGCGCGAAGGAGGGGCACCGTGTTGTTCGGCGATGTGAGCGAGGAATTGGCACGACGCGTGGTGGACGCCCTTCGCCAGGTCACCGATATCGAGCCGCCCCCCACCCTGGTGCGGATCTCCTCGCGGAGCGGGGTCGACTATCAATGCGATCTCGCGATGAGCCTGGGCAAACGGCTCGGCAAGCCGCCGAGGGAGATCGCCGCCGCCATCGCGGCACGGCTCGACATCGCCGACATCGCCGAACCACCGGAGATCGCCGGGCCGGGCTTCCTCAACTTCACGCTGCGCTCGTCCTGGCTGGAAGAGCGGGTGACCGCGCTCAACGATGATCCACGGCTGGGTGCCGCGGTGACATCGCGGCCGCGGCGGATCGCCATCGACTACAGCAGCCCGAACGTGGCGAAGGAAATGCACGCCGGGCACCTCCGGTCCACCGTCATCGGTGACGCGATCACACGGCTGCTGCGGTTCGCCGGGCACGACGTGATCCCGCACAACCATCTCGGTGACTGGGGTACGCCGTTCGGCATGCTGATCGAGCATCTCCTCGATGAACGCCCTTCGGGTCCGTACACGATCCGAGATCTCAACGGCTTCTATCGGGCGGCCCGGTCGAAGTTCGACGCCAACGAGGGCTTCGCGACGCGGTCGAGGGAGCGTGTGGTGCTCCTTCAGAGCGGTGACGAAGAGACCTTGTCGTTGTGGCGGCATCTGGTCGACGAGTCGGCACGACATTTCGCCCTGGTCTACGAACTCCTCGGGATCGGCCTGTCGAGTGAGGACGTCTACGGCGAGAGCTTCTACAACCCGTTCCTCGCCGCGGTCGTGGACGACCTGACCGCCGCCGGGCTGACCGAGATCAGTGACGGCGCGGTCTGCGTCTTCCCTGACGGTTTCCGCAACCGGGAAGGCGAGCCGCTGCCGCTCATCGTGCGCAAGCGGGACGGCGGCTACGGCTACGCGGCCACCGATCTCGCGACCCTGCGGTACTGGACGGAACAACGCGAGGTCACCGATCTGCTCTACGTCGTCGGAGCGCCGCAAGCACAGCATTTCGCGATGCTGTTCGCCGTGTGCCGTGCCGCGGGCTGGCTCGGCGAGGAGCACTGTGCCGAGCACATCGGGTTCGGCACAGTGCTCGGTGAAGACGGGCGCGCCATGAAGACCAGGGCGGGTGAATCGGTCCGCCTTTCCGATCTGCTCGCCGAGGCGATTTCCCACGCTGCCGACGTGCTCGCCAGCCGGGGAGACCTCTCCCCCGAGGTGCGGGAAGAAGTCGCCAGGGCGATCGGGATCGGCGCGATCAAGTACGCCGATCTTTCCGGCGACCGCGAACGCGACTACGTCTTCTCCTGGGAACGGATGCTTTCCAAGAACGGGAACACCTCGGTCTACCTGCAGTACGCGAACGCGCGAATCCGTTCCGTCCTGGCGAAGGCGGACCAGGACCTCGCAGGTGCGCGGGTGCTGCTCGGCCATCCCACGGAACGGGCACTGGCGCTCGCCCTTGCCCGCTTCCCCGAGGCGGTCGGCGCGGCGATCGCCGGATATCTCCCCCACAAGCTGTGCACTTACCTCTACGACACCGCTGTCGTGTTCTCGCGGTTCTACGAACAGTGCCCGGTGCTGGACGCGGAAGGCCCCGGCGTCCGCGGCTCGCGGCTGCTGCTGGCCGAACTCACCGCGAAGACGCTGTCGCTGGGGTTGTCCCTTCTGGGCATCTCCACTCCGGCCAGGCTATGAGTCGCCTTGGTCGCTGAAGACCTTGCGCTTCAACGGAGGAACCGCCTGGAAGAAGCGGAACATCCCCCGTGCCATCGTGCGGCCGGCACGGTTCTCCGACACGAACTGGCGGGCACTGCGTTCCGAGTCCCGCACCGCGGCGAAACCGTAGTCCCGCATTCGCTGCTCGTAGTCGGCGACCGCGGGACGCACCGCGCCGGTCTTCCGCGCCTCGACGAGGTTGCGGCACAACAGCCGCGCGTCCCGGAGCGCGGTGTTCGCGCCGATGCCGCGGAACGGTGTCATGCTGTGGATCGCGTCACCGAGCAGGGTGATGTTGCTCGTCGGCCAGGGCTCGACGGGCTTCGAGGTGAAGATCGGCAGCCGGGTCACCGAACCCGGTGGCGAGCAGGCGACCAGTTCCTTGAACGCGGGATCCCAGCCGTCGATCAGATCCAGCACCAGGTCCTGCAGGGCTTTACCGTCCAATGAGGACACATCGGCAGGGTAGCGCCGGTTGTCCGCCGCGAAAGCCCACATGATGTAACTCGAGGTGTTGTCGAACAGGACGGGGTCGTAATCGGCGGTCTCGTCGTTCACCGACAGGGCACCGTCCAGCTCGTGCGGCGCGCTGAACAGTCCCGCACCGGTCCGCGGCATCACCATGCTCGGGCCGTCGGTGAGCCGGGAGGGTAACCGTTCGCGGGTCTCCTCGGTCAGCGGATGCTTGCCCGCGATCGCGATGATCCCGGTGTCCACCCGCCCGGCCTCGGGCAGGAACTGCTTGCGCACACGGGAATTGGCACCGTCTGCGCCGACGACCAGGTCGGCCTCGACGGTGCTGCCGTCCGTGAACTCACAGACGACCACCTCGCCCTCCCGACGGTAACCGACGAACTCCTTGCCGTGGTGCAGAACGCCTTCGAGCCCGTCCGACAGCACTTGATGCAGGCTGATCCGGCTGACCGAATGATGGCTCGACGCGGGATCGGGGCTCGACGTGAGTTCGGTGTCGATCACCATCAGGTCACGCAAGCGCTCGGTCACGAAGGTGAACGGGCCGCTCGTGGTGCCGGTGGTGGCCAGAAACCGTTGCCAGAGCTCGGGTGGCAGACATTCGTGCAGCGCGGCCGAGCCGTGCGGGTTGATGTGCACGCGATAGCCCTGCAGGCGTTCGGTCCGGGTGCGGCTGCGCTCGTGGACGGACACGTCGATCCCCGCCTTGCGCAGCCCTTGCGCCAAGCAGAGCCCGCCCGTTCCACCGCCGATGATCGCGATTCTCGTGGCCATGAGGCCTCCTCTCTCCGCCCACCACTATCAACCAGATAGATAATAAAGTCAACCAAGTGTTTGAAAATGTCAGTGACTAAGGTGACCCCATGTCCGAAGCCGCCCCGCGCAGCCCCCGCCGTGCCCCCGCCGAACGCCAGCGCGATCCCGAGCGCACCAAGGCACAGCTCCTGGAGGCGGCGAAGGCCGAGTTCGGCGCGAAGGGCTACGCGGCGGCGCGTGTCAGCGAGATCGCCGCGAGAGCGGGCGTGAACAAACAACTGATCTCGTACTACTTCGGCGGCAAGGAAGGGCTGTACAACTCGCTGACCGCGACGATGTACGACGACTACGCCGCGGCTTCCGACCACGACAAGCCGTTCGGGGAGGCGGTCCGGTTCTTCGTCCAGTCAGGGATCCGGGACCACGATCTCGCCAAGCTGTTCCTCTGGGAGAACCTGACCGACGGCGCCCCCGACGCGATCGGCGTCGAAGGCCAGCGCGGATTCCTCCAGCGGCAGGTGGAGTACGTCCGGGCCCGCCAGGCCGCCGGCGACTTCCCAGCCGACCTGGATCCGGCGTTCCTGCTGGTGATCTTCATGGCCGCGTCCAGTGCCGCGCTGGCATTTCCCCGCGTCATCAGGGCCGTCTCGGGCCAGGATCCCCATTCGGCCGAGTTCGCCGAGGCCTACGGTGACCAACTGGCCCGCCTCGTCGACCACCTCGCCGATCCGGGGAAGCGATAGCAAAGGTCCCCCGCTACCGCTTGAACCTTTCGGGCCCCCTCCGGACTAGAGAGTGCAGGAAAGAAAAGGGGTGCCGGTGGGACAAACGGGAGACACCGACTTCAGCGAGTACTTCGAGGCCCGCGTTCAGCGGTTCCGGCGGCTGGCGTTCGGCATGTGCGGTGACTGGCACAGCGCCGAAGACCTGGTGCAGACCACGTTCATCCAGTTGTACCGACGCTGGCGCAAGGTGCGGCCGGATACCGTCGACGCCTACGCGCGCCGGATCCTGCTGAACGCGTTCCTCACCGGGCGGCGCAAACGCGGCAAGGAACTGGTGACGTCGTCGCCGCCCGAACGGGCCGCGCCACCGGGTCACGACAGTCATGAGCGGATCGACCTGGAACGGGTACTGAGCGACTTGACGCCGCGCCAGCGCGCGATGGTCGTTCTTAGCTTCCTCGAAGACCTCTCGGTCACTGAAGTGGCTTCGCTGCTCGGTGTCGCCGAAGGGACTGTCAAAAGCCAGACGGCCCGCGGGGTCGAGGCGCTGCGCACCGCCCTGCCCTCCCCGACGAGCAAGGAGTAGTCATGGACGACCTCGATGTCCGCTCCGCACTGACGGAGTACGTGACGGAAGGCGAACCGCCCATCGGGCTCACCGGCGAGGACGTGCTCGCCGCGGGCCGACGGTCACGGCGACGCCGTCTCTCGGCCGGTGTCGCGGGTGCCGCGTTCACCGTGGTGGCGATCCTCGGAGTCACCTTCGCGGTGACCGCACCGCAACCACCACCACCGCCGCCACTACAGCCCGCCGAGCCTGTCGCGGGAGACCACTGTGAAACAAGAAGGCCTGGTGAGACCGAGGAGCAGGTGATCACACGGTTGAGCTGCGTTGTCGGGACCGCAGTACGTTCCAGGGTCGCATCGGGGGCCCGGATCGAAAACCTCCCGCCGCTCGGCGCGAGCCCGCCGTCCGACCCGTTTCGCCTGACGGCCAAGCGCAACGAAGAGAACGGCGAGGTGGGCACGACCTACTACGTGAACGTCCGCGTGAGTGACGGCCGCGGCGCGGGCTCGATTCACATCAGCGTAGTTCCGCCCATCTACCACCTGATGACGAGTTGCGATGACCTGACCGTTCCCAAGACGGCTTCGTGCTCAACACACCGGCTTCCCGGCGGCCCTCTGCGAGAGACGGCCGACCGCAATGCCGAGGGGCTGATCGTTCTCACGGCAAGGATCAGCAGACCGGCCGGAATCATCGAGGTCACGGCCGAAAACACCGGTGTCGTGGCGACCGGTGACGGTGTCTACCGGCCGGCGCAACGCGCCGAGCCACCGCTGACCCCGGTTCAGCTCCAGGAAATCGTGGCCGACCCCGGTCTGGTGCCCTAACGACGAAGCGGGACGAGGTCGTCCGCGTGGACGACCTCGCGCCGCTGTTCCGCGGGGAGGTCGTGGCTGGAGCGGCCGATGAGGTCGGGCAACTCGGTCGAGTCGAAGGCCACGACACCCCGCGCTACGGGCCGCTGCCGGAGGTCGACCAAGTCGACGACGTCGCCCGCCTGGAAGTCGCCGTCTACGCCGGTGACGCCGGCGGCGAGCAATGAGCGGCGGCGGCGGACGACGGCCGCGACCGCGCCGTCGTCGAGGTGCAGCTTCCCGGACGCGCCCGCGGCATAGCCCAGCCAGAACCGGCGGGCCGACAGGCGGTGGTCCGCCGCGACGAACGCGGTGCCGACCTCGGCGGTGGTGAGAGCGCGTGCGGCCTCGGACGCGGCGGCGAGGAGGACCGGGATCCCGGCGCCCGCGGCGGTGCGGGCCGCCGCGAGTTTGGAGACCATGCCGCCGGTACCGAGCCCGGAGCTCGACATGCCGACGGTGATGCCGTCCACATCGGACTCTCCGGCGACCTCGGCGATCTTGCGAGTCGCGCCGTCACGGGGATCTCCGTCGTACAGACCGTCCACATCGGACAGAAGAACGAGCGCGTCGGCGCCGATCAGATGGGCCACCAGTGCGGCCAGCCGGTCGTTGTCGCCGAAGCGGATCTCTTCGGTGGCCACAGTGTCGTTCTCGTTGACCACGGGAACCGCGCCGAGGGCCAGCAGCCGGGTGAAAGTGTTCTGGGCGTTGCGGTAGTGCGCACGGCGCACGACGTCGTCCGACGTCAGCAGAACCTGGCCGACAGTCAGGGAAAACCGGCCGAACGACTCGGCGTAGGCGTGGGCCAGCGCGAGCTGGCCGACACTGGCCGCGGCTTGCTGGGTGGCGAGGTCACGGGGTCGTTTGCCGAGCGAGAGCGGCGCGAGGCCCGCGCCGATCGCGCCCGAGGACACCAGGACGATCTGCGTGCCGCGAGAGACCCTCTCGGCGATCGCGTCCACCAGCGCGTCCAGCCTGGCCACGTCGAGACCGTCGCCGGCCGTGGTCAGGGCGGAGGAACCGACCTTGACGACCATCCGTTTCGCGTCGGCGATCGCACCACGGGCAAGGCTCACTCGTCGTCCATCCCGTCTTCGACGCCGTCCGGGCCGTCACGGCGGATCCGGCGGGCTTCCTTGCGCTCGGAGGCGCCGATCCGGCTGTTGTTCTCCAGCCGTACATCCGTACCGCGGCCCGACATGTGCACCGCGACCCCGGCCGGGGTCGACGGCTCCCATTCGAACTGGACGTCGCCGATGGTGACCGGGCTCCCCGGTACGGCGCCCTTGCGGGCCAGCGCTTCCTCGACGCCGAGCCGCTGCAACCGGTCCGCGAGGTAGCCGACGGCCTCGTCGTTGCCGAAGGTCGTCTGGCGGATCCATCGCTCCGGACGGACACCGCGCACGATGAAGGCGCCTTCCTCCTCCGGGTCGATCTCGACGGTGAAGCCCGCGTCGTTGACGGCGACCGGCCGCAGCACGACCTTCTCCGGCTCCGGTTCCGGCTGCTCGGCGCGGTACTTCTCGACCACGGCGGCGAGCGCGTAGGTCAGTTCCTTCAGCCCCTGGCGGGACGCCGTGGAGATCTCGAACACGCTGAGCCCGCGGGCTTCCAGTTCCGGGCGAACGAACTCGGCGAGTTCGGCGGCGTCCGGGACATCGATCTTGTTGAGCACCACCACGCGCGGCCGATCGGCGAGGTCGCCACCCAGGCTCGGGGTGTAGCGGGCCAGTTCCTCTTCGAGAGCGTCCATATCGGACAGTGGGTCGCGTCCCGGCTCGAAGGTGGCGCAGTCGATGACGTGCACCAGCACCGCGCACCGCTCGATATGGCGCAGGAAGTCCAGGCCGAGGCCCTTGCCCTCACTCGCGCCAGGGATCAGGCCGGGCACGTCGGCCATGGTGAACACGGTCGATCCGGCGGTGATCACGCCCAGGTTCGGCACCAGGGTGGTGAACGGGTAGTCGGCGATCTTCGGCTTGGCCGCGGACAGCACCGAGATCAGCGACGACTTGCCCGCGGACGGGAAGCCGAGCAGGCCGACGTCGGCGACCGAACGCAGTTCCAGGACGAGGTTGCGGCTCTCCCCCGGCTCACCCAGCAGCGCGAACCCTGGGGCCTTGCGCGTGCTGGAGGCCAGGGACGCGTTACCGAGGCCCCCGCGGCCGCCCTGCGCGGCGACGAAGGTGGCACCGGAGCCGACCAGGTCCGCCAGGATCTCGCCGTCCTCGGTCATCACGACGGTGCCGGACGGGACGCGCATCTCCAGCGTGTCGCCCGCCGCTCCGGAGCGGTTGCCGCCCTGGCCCATCTTGCCGCTGCCGGCGCGGGCGTGCGGGCGAAAGTGGAAGTCGAGCAGGGTGTGCACGTTGGGGTCGACGATCAGCAGGACGTCGCCGCCGTTGCCGCCGTTGCCGCCGTCCGGGCCGCCGAGGGGTTTGAACTTCTCGCGGTGCACCGAGGCGCAGCCGTTCCCACCGTCACCGGCGGTCAGGTGGATCACCGCGCGGTCCACGAAACGGGACGCCATGACTTGCCTCTATTCACTCGCGAGAAGGGATACACACAAAACAAACGAGGGGTGGACCCGGATATTCCGGCCCACCCCTCGTCAGAGGTCTAACTAGAAGCCGAAATTCAGGCTTCGGACGGCACGATGTTGACCGTCTTGCGGCCACGCTTCTCGCCGAACTGGACCGCACCGGCGGCCAGCGCGAACAGCGTGTCGTCGCCGCCACGGCCGACGTTCACGCCGGGGTGGAACTTGGTGCCACGCTGGCGGATCAGGATCTCGCCCGCGTTGACTTCCTGGCCGCCGTAACGCTTGACGCCCAGTCGCTGCGCGTTCGAATCGCGACCGTTGCGGGAGCTGGACGCACCCTTCTTGTGAGCCATGGCTCAATCCTCTTTCTGACGAAGATCCGGAGAAAGTTCTACTTGGAGATGCCGGTGACCTCGACGCGGGTCAGCTTCTGCCGGTGACCCTGACGCTTGTGGTAGCCGGTCTTGTTCTTGAACTTGTGGATCCGGATCTTCGGACCCTTGGTCTGCTCGACGACCTTGCCGGTGACCGAGACCTTCGCCAGCGCGTCGGCGTCCGTGGTGACGTCGCCACCGTCCACAAAAAGGACTGCGGGGAAGGTGTGCTCGGTACCCGGCTCGCCTTCGAGCTTCTCGACCTCGACGACGTCGCCGACGGCCACCTTGTACTGCTTGCCGCCAGTCTTGACGATCGCGTACGCCGACACGGAAGTCTCCTGCTTACTCGACAACGGGTGGGGGCTTGCGTGACCGGCCCACCGGATCTCTCTCGGTGGTCCAGATTCTGCGCAAGGTGCCCGCCGCTAAGTGGCGGGCCGTTCTATAGGTTACGTGGGGCTCCCCGGTGCGATCACACCGGGGTGCCTCACGGTGTTCACTAGCTCTTTTCCGACGCCTCGAACGGCGGACCGGCAGGCCGTGAGGCCGCCCGCCGCGGACGGCGACGGGTGGTGGAGCGAACGGCCGGGGCAGGCACGTCCACCTCGGGCTCGGAAACCTCTTCTGTCACAACAGCCTCAGAAGTCACCGGGACCTCGGCGGCTTCGGGCTCCGGACCCGATTCCGCGACGACGGCGAACTCTTCTTCGCGCACGGCCGGAGCCTCGTCGCCCGGCGTCGTCACCGGTTCACCGGCGAGTTCCGTCGCGGGCGCCCCGGCGACCGGCTCGGAAACCGGCTCAGCCGCCGCCTCGGCCGCCTGCTCGACGGCCGCTTCGGCAACGGGCTCAGCGGACTCCAGAGGCCTTGAAGCCTCCTTCACCGGCTCAGCGGGCTGTTCAGCCGCCTGCGGGGCGTGGCCGTTGAGCGCGGCGCCCTCGACGTTCTCGGTGACCTCGTGCGGGTGCTCGCCCTTGGCCGCCTTGGCGGCGTTGGCGACGGCGTGGACCGCCGAAACCACCGACTCGCGCTGGCCGGACGCCGGCGGCGCCTCGGTCTTGGCCGCGGCGGGCTCGCTCTGCGCCTGGTCCTCGCCCTTGCCCCGGCCGCGGGACCGACGGGAGCCCTGCTCCTTGCCGCCACCGCCGCCGCCGTTGCCACCGCCGTGGTTGTGGCCACCGCCACCGGTGCGCTGCGGCTCGGTCGAGACGACCACGCCGCGGCCCTTGCAGTGCTCACACGGCGTCGAGAACGCCTCGAGCAGCCCGGTGCCGATCTTCTTGCGGGTCATCTGCACCAGGCCGAGCGAGGTGACCTCGGCGACCTGATGGCGGGTGCGGTCCCGGCCAAGGCATTCGGTCAGCCGGCGCAGCACCAGCTCACGGTTGGATTCGAGCACCATGTCGATGAAGTCGATGACGATGATGCCGCCGATGTCCCGGAGCCGGAGCTGGCGGACGATCTCCTCCGCCGACTCCAGGTTGTTCCTGGTCACCGTCTCCTCGAGGTTTCCACCCGATCCGGTGAACTTGCCGGTGTTGACGTCGATGACCGTCATCGCTTCGGTGCGGTCGATGACCAGGTAGCCACCGGAGGGCAGCCAGACCTTGCGGTCCAGTGCCTTGGTGATCTGCTCGTCGATCCGGTGGTCGGCGAAGGCCGAACCGGTGCCCGTGTACCGCTTGACCCGGTCCGCCAGGTCCGGCGCCACGTGCTGCACGTAGTTGTAGATGGTGTCCCAGGCCTTGTCGCCCTGGATCTCCAGCTTCGCGAAGTCCTCGGTGAACAGGTCCCGCACGACCTTGACCAGCAGGTCCGGCTCTTCGTAGAGCATGACCGGAGCGCTGTTCTTCTTGCCGCCGTTGCCGGCTTCGGCCTTCTCCTTGATGACGTCCCACTGCGCCTTGAGGCGGCGGACGTCGCGGTCCAGCTCCTCCTCGCTGATGCCTTCGGACGCGGTGCGGATGATCACACCGGCGTCTTCGGGGACGATGCGCTTGAGGATGTCCTTCAGGCGGCGGCGCTCGTTCTCCGGGAGCTTCCGGGAGATGCCGGTGGCGCCGCCCGCGGGCACGTAGACCAGGAAGCGGCCCGGCAGGGAGATCTGCGTGGTCAGCCGGGCGCCCTTGTGCCCGACCGGGTCCTTGGTGACCTGGACCAGCACGGAGTCGCCGGTGGAGAGCGCCTGCTCGATCTTGCGGGCCTTGCCCTCGAGACCGGCGGCGTCCCAGTCGACCTCACCGGCGTAGAGCACGGCGTTGCGGCCACGGCCGATGTCGATGAAGGCGGCCTCCATCGACGGCAGCACGTTCTGCACGCGGCCGAGGTACACGTTGCCGACGATCGAGCCGGTGCCCGACGAGGTCACGAAGTGCTCGCACAGGACACCGTCCTCGAGCACGCCGATCTGCGTGGACTCGCCCTTCTCGGCGACGACCATGGTGCGCTCGACCGACTCGCGGCGGGCGAGGAACTCGGCCTCGGACAGGATCGGCGCGCGGCGGCGGCCTGCCTCGCGACCGTCACGACGGCGCTGGCGCTTGGCTTCGAGCCTGGTCGAGCCCCGCACGCTGCGGACCTCGTCCCGCGCGGGGCGCTCGGTCTCGGCGGCCTTGGCCTGCCGCACGTGGGTGACCGTGTTGGGCGGGTCGTCGCTGGTGGATTCGGTGCTGTCGTCGTCCCCGCCCTTGCGGCGGCGACGGCGACGGCGGCGCTTGCTGCCGTTGTCGGAATCGGCGTCGTTGTCCGAATCGGACTCCGCCGGATCAGACGTGGCCGACGCCTCTTCGGCGGTCTCGGCCTCTTCGGCTGCGGCGTCCTTGTCCTTCGCGCGCTGCTGACGACCGCGCGGGGCTCGCGGCTCTTCGGGCTGCTCGTCCTCGTTCTCGGACTCGGCCGAGTTCTCGTCGCCGCCCTTGCCGCGGCCACGGCCGCGACGTCCGCGACGGCGGCGGCGACGGCTGTTGGCGTCGTCACCGTCCTCATCGGTGCCGTGGCCCTCGGCCTGCTCTGCCTGCTCGGTCTGCGTCTCGTCCTCGTCGGAGGCGGCCTCTTCGGCCGGGGCGAAGGCGGGCTCCGGCTTGCGGGCGGGCTTCGCCGTGACGGGCTCCGGCGGCAGGAACACCGGCGACGGAGCGGCGAACACCGGGACGTGCACGGCGGCCCTCGCGCGCTTGGTCGTCGGCTGCGGCGGCTCCGGGGTCACCGGGGCTGCCAGCGCGGGCGGAACACGCCGCGAAGGGGCCTCCACCTGCGGAGCGGGCTCCGGCTCGGGCTTCGGCTCAGCTTTGACCTCTGCCTTGACCTCGGGCTCGGGAGCCTTCGGGGTCTCGACGGCGGGCGCTTCGGCGGCCGGGGCCGCTTCGACGGTCTCGGGCTCGTCTCCGCCGGTGAGGGCTTCGGCGAGCTTGAGGGCCACATCACGGGTGACGCTGGACTGCGCGCTGCGGACGGTCTCGCCGAGCTCACCGAGCTTGGCCATCAGTTCACGGCTGTTGGATCCCAGGAGCTTCGCCAGGGCGTGCACCCGGATCCGGGGAGGCAGTTCGGCCAGCTGGCCTGCGATGGGTGTGGCGGTATTCCCGCCGGTGACGGCGGGTGTGTCCGCGTTCGACATATATCTCCTCCGCCCCCGGGCGCGTCGGCTGGCTCACACCGGCTCGACGCGGCCGCGCAGGGGCCCCTTTCTGTTCGTTCCGCCGTGGTGGTCACCAGCAGCGGGAATCCTTGCCCGGCACCGCGACGGCGCCGGGATTGTCCGGGCGCCGCGTACGGCTGAAGGTCTACTCGGCGGAGCGCTGGCCACGTTCGCGACATCGGGCCGCCCGCCACGTCGTCGAGCCGCATGCAGCGGCGACGCGTGTGGAGGATGTGCAGCACACCACCGGGCCACAAGACCGCGAGCGCCACCTCTCACGTGTGCCCGTCGGCCAGCGGCCACCGCGAGTATCCCACACCCCGGCCCCACTCCGGTGTACTCGGTGCCACAGACCTGACCACCGGGCGCGCCGCGGCCACCGGCCGAGCGAACTTCGCGAGAGAGCTTGTCGACCCGGCCGACGGTGGCTAGCGTGCGCTCGGGGGTACCGAAATCCAGCCCAGCCCAGGCCAGGCCGCGGTGCCCTCGTCGTCCTCTGTTCTCCGGTGGGAGGTCCGGTGTCCCTGCTGGGGCGGTCCCTGCGAGCGGCCGTGTGCACCTTCATGGTGCTCTGTGGCTCGGTCGCCGCTGTCACGACGGCCGAAGCGGGCCCGTCGTGCCATCCCGAGGGACGGGCGCTGCGTTACGTCGTCGCCTTCGACCGGGGCACCTCCGAAGCCGAGGCCAGAGCGGCCGTCACCGGCGGCTGCGGCAGCACGACGGTCTACTACCCGCAGATCGCGGTCGCCGTGGCGACCTCGGCCGACCAGGCGTTCGCCGAACTGGTCCGGCCCGCCGCCGCGTTCAGCGCGCAGGCGGAACGGCTCGCGGTGCAGCGGGCCAACGGCACTCCGTCAATCAAAACCCCGTCGACCAAGACCCCGTCCGCCAAGACCCCGGCCGCCAAGACCGCGCCCGCGCGCGCCGCGCTCGAACCGACGGATCCGGCGAAGGTGCCCTCCGCCGACCGCACCGACGAGCAGTGGGACATGCGCGCGATCGGCGCCGACAAGGCACGGATGATCGAACCGGGCAGCCCGGACGTCGTCGTCGGCGTCCTCGACTCCGGCATCGACGCCACCCACCCCGACCTGGCGGCCGCCCTCGACCCCGGCAAGTCGGCGGGCTGCCTGACCGGCGCGCCCGACCGGAACTGGGCCGCGACGACGTCGGTGCACGGCACCCATGTGGCGGGGATCATCGCCGCCGCCGACGACGGCAAAGGGGTCACCGGGGTGGCGCCCGGTGTGCGGGTCGCCTCGGTGAAGGTGATCGACGACCGCGGGTACGCCGACCCGGAAGCCGCCGTCTGCGGGCTGATGTGGGCCGTTTCACAGGGCATGACCGTGACGAACAGCAGCTACTTCGTCGATCCGTGGTCGCTCTCGTGCGCCCATGACGACGAGCGGGGTGTGGTGAACGAGGTCATGGCCCGCGCCGTCGAGTACTCGACCTCGGCGGGCACGCTCAACGTCGCGGCGGCGACCAACGAAGCCGTCGGGCTCGTGCCGTCTCCGCGTTCGGGCGCCCGGACCCAGGCCGAAGGCTGCCAGGCGCTGCCCGCCGGTCTGCGGGACGTCGTCGCGGTGTCGTCGGTGAGTGAGGAGCGGGTGAAGGCCGGCTACAGCTCGTACGGGCTGGGCGTGATCGACGTGGCCGCGCCCGGCGGCGAGACCGGTCAATGCGTGCTTTCGACCGTTCCCGGCGGATACGCGCCGCTGTGCGGGACGTCGATGGCGGCGCCGCACGTCGCCGGTGTCGCGGCGTTGCTCGCGTCGAAACACCCCGGCTACAGCGCCCGCCAGTTGCGGGGGGCGCTGGACGCCCAGGCGACCCCGATCGCGTGTCCCGCCGACTACGACCTGACCGGCGACGGCGTGCAGGACGCGTACTGCACAGGGTACGCCGGGTTCAACGGCTTCTACGGGCACGGGATGGTCGACGCGCTGGCCGCGGTGGCGCCCCGGCGGACGGGCTCGAACCCCGCCCGGTGAGCTAGCGCAGGAGCAGCTTGCCGAACCGCTTCGACGACGCGTAGATCCCGACCGCCGCCAGCGCCAGCAGGTACGCCACGTTCCCGATCATGCTCCACGACAGGACACCGACCGAGAGCCCGCGCATCAGCTCGATCCCGTGGTACAGCGGGAAGATCTGCACGATCCACTGGATCGCCGCGGGGTACACCGAAAGCGGGTAGAACGTCGTGGAGAACAGGAACAACGGCATCAGCACGAGGTTGATGTAGTCGAACTGCGAGACCGACCGCAGGAAGGTCACCAGCACGATGCCGATGGCCGAGAACGCCATCGCGATCAGCAGTGCCGCCGGGATCATCAGCACGGCCCACCAGGAGCCGGGCAGCCCCATCGCGGTCATCACGCCGAGGAAGGTCACCGAGTAGACCCCGCCGCGCAGGACCGACCAGCCGACCTCGCCGAGCGCGATGTCCAGCGGACCGATCGGGGTGGCGAGCATGGCGTCGTACAGCTTGGCGTACTTCAGTTTGAAGAACAGGTTGTACGTCGAGTCGAGGATCGCGCCGTTCATCGCCGACGCCGCGAGCAAACCAGGCGCGACGAAGGCGACGTAGGTCATCGGCTGTCCACCGGGGCCGACGACTTCGCCGACGAGTTTGCCGAAGCCGAGCTGGAAGGCCATCAGATAGAACAGCGGCTCGAAGGCGCCGGACACGAACAGCATCCAGAAGTGCGAATACGTCAGGAAGGTGCGTTCCAGCACCGCATGGGAACGGCCGCTGTACAGCGCGGACGGCAGGATACGCAGGAGCACTCCGCGACGCGGGGCCTCGGTGAGCACTGCCATTTCAGACCACCAGCCGTCGGTAGAAGTACTTGTGCGCCAGGGCCCAGCCCACTCCGGCCACTACGACGAGGAAGGCGAGGTGGCCCAGTGTGGCGAGCGGGCCGACGGTGCCGAGGCTGATCGCCCTCGCGGCCTCGTTTCCGTGCCACAGCGGGGAAAGCCAGGCGATCCACATCAGCGGGGCAGGCAGTTCGGTGATCGGGAAGAACGTGCCGGAGAACAACGTCATCGGGATCAGGACGAAACGGAACACCAGGCCGAACCGGGCGCCCTCGTCGAAGGTGTTCGCCGCGAGCGCCATCACCGGGGTGCCGCAGGCGAGGCCGGTGAGCGTCCCGATCAGGATGACCGCGAGCACGCCGAAGCTCGTCCAGGATCCGAAAAGCGCCGCGATGACGGCGTAGATCGTGCCGGCCAGGGTCAGCCTGAGGCTCACCCACATGATCTGGCTGCCGAGCACCTGTCCCGGCGTGATCGGGGTGGCGGTGACGGCGACGTAGTCCTGCTGCCACTTGAAACCCGACAGCACCGGATAGCTCGACTCGCCCACCGCCAGTTGCGCGGCGCCGGCGACGAGGAGCGCGGGGGCGACGTACTCCAGGTACGAAAATCCGCTCGTCGCGGCACCCGCCTGGACCTGCGAACCGAACCCGAGCCCCATCGCGGCCAGGAACAGCACCGGTTGCAGACCGGTCGAGTACAGGGTCGAGAGCCAGTACCGGCGGTACCACATCCAATGGCCCTCAACCCGCAACCAGGCGCCCGCCCAGGCCGACACCACGCGGCCCGTGGAGGCCTTCGTCTCCGCTGTGGTCATCAGTCCACCAGCGTCCGGCCGGTGAGGCGGAGGAAGACGTCCTCCAGCGAACTCCGGCGGACCAGGCTCGACAGCGGACGCAGGCCGCGCGCGTGCGCCTGTTCGAGGGTGGCCTCACCGGTCATCGTGTAGAGCAGGACGCGGTCCGGCAGCACCTCGACGCGTTCGGCGAGGCCCTCGATCTGCTTCGCGGCCGCTTCCTGCTCGCCGTTCGGGAAGCGCAGCTCGACGACCTCGCGGGTGGAGTACCGGCCGATCAGGTCGGCGGGCGAGCCTTCGGCGGCGATGCGGCCGTTGTCCATCACGACCAGCCTGTCGCAGAGCTGCTCTGCCTCGTCCATGTAGTGCGTGGTGATGATCAGCGTGGTCCCGCCGGCTTTGAGCCGGAACAACCTGTCCCACAGCAGGTGACGGGCCTGCGGGTCCAGGCCCGTCGTCGGCTCGTCGAGCAGGAGCAGCTCGGGGTCGTTGACCAGGGACCGCGCGATGGTCAGCCGCCGCTTCATCCCGCCGGAGAGCGATTCGACCTCCGCGTTCGCCCGGTCGGTGAGCTGGGCGAACTCCATCAGCTCCTCGGCCTTGCTCCGCACGTGCGCGCGGGAAAGCCCGAAATAGCGGCCGTAGATCTGCAGGTTCTGCCGGACGGTGAGCTCGGCGTCCAGGTTGTCCTGCTGCGGCACCACGCCGAGACGGGCGCGGATCTTCGGCCCCTCGACGTCCGGATCCATGCCGAGGACCCGCAGGTCACCATCGGTGCGCGGGGACACGCTCGCGATCATCCGCATGGTGGAGGACTTGCCGGCGCCGTTGGGCCCGAGGAAGCCGAACGCCTCTCCCCGGCGGACCTCGACGTCGATCCCGCGTACGGCCTCGAAGTCGCCGAAACGCTTGACCAACGCCTTCGCCTGGACCATCGCCGGTTCGTGCTCTGAGTCACCCACGGTAGGCACCCTAGAACCTGCCACCGACAAAATTCGACCGGTTTATCCGGCCTCTTGTCGGTCGTTCCCCGCTCGTCGATACTCACCGACCATGAGCCTCAAGCCCAAAATCGCCCTGTTGTCCGTTTTTGTCAGCGCCGGGCTCCTGGTGGCGCCCGCCGCGCAGGCCGTCGACAACACCACGGCCGAGACCACTGTGGACGGCCGGACCGTCGATCCGCGGCCCTCCACCGCCAAGCTCGCCTTCGAGCTGCACAAACTGGCCCTGCTCAGCCACGGGAAGATCCGGGTGGACAAGATCGGCCGCAGCAACGAGGGCCGCCCGGTGTGGGCGGCGAGGGTCGGCCACGGCAAGACACGGATCCAGTACGTCACCCAGCAACACGGCGACGAGCCGCTCGGCACCCCCGCCGCGCTCGAATTCCTGCGCCAGGTCGGCGTCGGGCACAGCCCGTGGGCCCAGAAGCTGCTGTCGAAGGTCACCGTCGACATCGTCGTGCGCGCCAACCCCGACGGGAACGAACACGACTGGCGCTACAACTACGACCCGGACGCCACTCCCGAGTACGGCGAGAAGGGCAAGGGGTACGACATCAACCGCTACCACGACCCGTCCGTGGCGCCGAAGGACAACCCGGCCACCGAGGCCGGCCTGATCCAGCGGCGGAACGCGTCGTTCAAGCCGGACATCATGGTCGACTACCACATGCAGGGCAGGTACCAGGACGCGAACGGCAAGGAGATCACGGCTTCGACGCTGTGGCCGACGAACGCGGGCGTCAAACCGTCCGATGTGGACTTCGCGAAGCAGATCGCGGTCGTGGTGCAACGGTCGATCGACGGCAACGGCGGCTACGTCTCGCAGTACCCCGGCGGTGACTACCAGGGCATCGCGCGCAACGGGTACGGGCTGCTCGGCAACGGCAGCGTGCTGATCGAGCTGAGCCTCATCCCGGAGCGGGAGCAGCAGCAGATCCAGGACGCGCTGGCCTCGATGCTCGCGATCGCGCGGAGCGCGGCCGACGGTTCGGTGCGGAAGGTGGACCCGGCCGCCGCGGACGCGATCCCGCCGCGGGGCCCAGCGCTGCCAGGGACGACTGAAGAGGCGCACGAAGCCGCCTGACGCCTTCCCCAGCAGTCCGTGAAGGCCTCCTTGAGGGACTCAGAGTCCCTCAAGGAGGCCTTCACGGACTTGCCACCCGGTCGACGCGGGGACGGGCCTGTCAGCGGACGGTGATCGAAAGGGTCTTCGTCACGCCGTTGACGGTGACCGAAAGGTTCGCCACTCCTGGCCGCAGGGCGGTCAGCACCCCGGTCGCCGGATCGAAGGACGCGACGTCCCACGGCATCGCGGGCAGGAACCCGTCGGCGACGTGCGTGCCCCAGCCGCCCTTCCAGTCCGCGCTGACCGGGTACGAAACCGGCACCTGACGCGCCCCCTGCGTCACCACGGCCCGGATGTCCGCCTTCTGCCCGCGCGCCAGCGAAGCGGGACCGGACAGCGACAGCGAGTCGACGTTCGGCCGTGTCTCGAACCGCACCGGCTGCGCCTTGTCCCCCGGCTCGAACCGGACCATCGTCCAGCCGACGAACCCGCCGTCACCGGGGGCCGCCGCGGGCGACTTCCCGGAGTTGCCGTTCACCAGGTACGGCACGCCGTCGACACGCGACAGGTTGAACACGCCGGCGTGCGAGGCGATCGCGGCCGCCTGCTTCCCCGATTCGCGTTCGAAGGCGGTCAGCCAGCCGGTCAGCATCGCGGCTTCCTTGCGGTCGGCCAGCTGCGAGTTCCCGGTGGGGCTGGGGTCCTTGACCGGATGGTGCATCGCGACGACCACGCCGCGGATCCGCCTGTCCGCCTTCGCGCCGTCGAGCGCCTCGCGCAGCATCCGGATCTGGTCGAACCCGCCCGCGCGCAGCGAACCACGCGAGGAATCCATCAGCACCAGCCTGATCCCGGCGACATCGACGACGCGGTGAGTCTCGCCGAACGCCGCCTGGAACTCCGTGATCCCGTGCCCACCGTCGGCCTCGTGGTTGCCAGGGACGTAGCACCAGGGCGCCTTGCCGACCAGTTCCTGATCGATGACCGACTTCGCCAGCACGAAGTCGGCGGCCGTGCCACGGTCGACGAAGTCGCCGTTGATCAGCACGAGATCCGGTTTCGCCGCCACCGCCTCGCGCAGCGCGCGCCTGGCCTGGACGACCAGCGGGCCGTTCGGGTCGTCGGCGGTGAACTGCGCGTCGCTGACCACGGCGATCCGCAGTCCGCCGGTCGCGACACCATCGGTGATCAGCGCCGGGTCACGCGGCGCCGGATCGGCGGGGACGGCGGCCGCGGGCGCGACCTCGAAGGTGAGGTCGTCGAAGACCAGCTTTCCTTCGTACTGCTGGTCCGGGACGTTCTCGACGGCGTAGAACTTCGTCAGCCGCTGCCCGTCGGGGAGCCCGGCCGGGATCGCCGCGCGGACGTAGCGCCAGCCCGTCCAGTCGACGCTCAGCGAAAGGTCCACAATGGACGGAACGTTGGCGGTGTCGCGGAGTTCGGCCCGGAGCCAGGCACCCTTCGCGTCACCGTTGACCCACAGGCCGACGCGCTGGGTGCCGGGCGGAACCGCGATCGGCGCCGCCGAGTTGATGTACGCCGCACGTGTGGCGTTGGTCCCGGTCAGCCGGTAGTCCAGCGCGAGACCGCGTCCGCCGTCGCGGCCGGGCGCCTCGGAAAGCGCGGCACCGACGACGGCGGGGAAGACGCTGGCGGACCAGCCCGCCGGGCCGTCCAAGGACGCCGCCACACGGGATTCGGTGCCGACCGACGCCGCCAGATGCGTCACCTTCCCGCCGGCCGTGGCGGTGATCGCCGAAGCGCCCGAAGCCTTCAACGCGGTGACCGCGAATCCGTCACCGGACGGCTCGATCCGCACCACCGAGGGGTCGTAGTCGAGTTTGACGTCGTCGGGCTCGATCCACGTGCCGTAGCCGTCGGCGTCGTAGCCGAACACCTTGAAGGTGCTCTTCGCGCCTTCGCCGGACAGCGCGACCTGTTCGGTGCTCGTGCCCAGCCGGACCGGCGAGCCGAGGACGTTCAGCGTCGTCTTGCCCAGAACACCACCGCGCTTCGCCAGGACGTCGACGGTCGCGGGCGCGTCCGGCCGGAACCGGTCGGCATGCGCGGTGAAGACACCGTTCGTCACGGTGCCGCGGAAGGGATTCGTGCTGAGCCACTGAGCCTTGCCGTCGACGGCCGCGCCGGTCTCGTCGTGGCCTCCGGCGACGAGTTTCCGGGTCAGCCCGGAAAGCACGCGCGTCGCGTCGGCGGTGTTCTGCGCGGGCCGGGGCGAGAACCCGGTCAGGCGTCCGCTGCCGGGCACGGTGGCGACGCCGATCCCGTTGGGCACCAGGCGTTCCCCGCCGTCCGACGGCGAGTTGCGCACCAGCGGCGACTTCTCGCCTTCCTCACGGGCGAGCATGGTCGAGGAACCGCCGCCGTCGAGGTTGATGGCGTCGTCCGCGCCGAGCGACTTCATGTGCCGGGCGAGTTCGAGTTCCGTCATGCCGCGGCTGTCCGCCTGACGGCCGTCGACCGTGGCGAGCCACATCTTCGTGCCGTCGGCGGAGAACCCGACCGCGGTCCGGGGGTGCATGGCGACGTTGTCGACCGGCTGGATCGCACCGTCGCGCAGCAGGACGATGTTGCCGCCGACCGAGACGGACAGCTTTCCTGCGTCGGTCTTCGGCGCGTACGCGACACCCACGCGGTCGCCGGTCTTCAAGCCGGACAACGTGTCCACGCCGCCGTCACGGGCGAGCAGCACCGTCGCGCCCGCCGCGATCGGGCCGTCCGCGGGCTGCGGGCGCACCTGCGTGACGACCCCGTCCCGGAGCTCGATCTCGACGACACGCTGCGCGCCCGCGACCGAGGTCCGCCGCGAAGCCGCGCCCCACAACGGCGTGTAGACGCCGATCGCGCCTCCGCTCAGCACGGGGCTGTTGAAGTTCGACGCGGGCACGCTCTTGCCGTCGGGCAAGGTGACCGACGCGTCGAGGAACACCTCCGCGAGGCGCGCCTTGCCTTCTTCGGTGATCGACGCGGTCAGGTTGTGGCCGCGCGCGGGCGCCGTCTGGAGTTTCCCGGCGTCGACGCCGACGCCGATCGGCGCGCCGCTGGCGTTGATGTCGAAGAAGTCGCCGTTCACCCCGGCGACCGCGCCGGACCTGGCGACCTGCTGCGAAAGCGGTGTCCGCGCGGAAACCGTGCCAGGGCTGAGATACGTCGGCTTGAGGGTCTTGCTGGTCAGATCGACGGCGAGGGTGTCGCCGCGGATCCAGCCCGCCGGGTCGTACCGGTCGAACTCGGTGAGGCTCAGGCCCGGCGCCACACGAGAAGTCGCGCTGGTGGTGACGAGACCGTCGTCGGGCGCGGCGACGGCGTACGCGGACGGGCCCTCCTTCGCCGAGGAGGCCGCTGGGGCGGCTTCGACGGGCGCCGGACCGAGCGGAGCGGTCAGCGGATCGGCGTGCGCCGGCAGGGCGACGAAAGATCCGGGCAGCAGGGCAGCGAGCAACAACAGGCGTGATCTTCTCACGAATTACCCCACGATCGAGTGACAGGCGGCTGAGCTCAGCACAGCGGACGTGAGCCGCCAGGAGAAGACCCCGAGGTGAACGTGAACCGAACGGCGTAGGGCGCCGAAGGTCAGGGGGTGAAAGGCCCGGCGAGGAAGGTTTCCGCCGCGGCGACGTCACCGGTGATCTTCAGGCCCGACTCGGCGAGCCCGACCCGTTGCCACAGCAGCAAGTCCAGCCCTTCCGCGGGCCCTTCGACGACGGCTCCGGCCGTTTCGGCGGGTTCTGCCTGTCGCGATCCGGGAACGTCGTCTTCGCCCGGCGGTGTGATCAACCAGGCGTGTCCGGTGTCGGACGTCTTCAGCAGCACCGGAACGGTGACCGCGGGCGGGGTGTGCCACCGCTTCACCTTCGGCAGCATGCCGATGAGGACCTCGTCCACGCCGTCGGCGGCGACGGCCGGGTCGAAGGTGTACTCGGTTCCCGCCGCGCGATGCGCGTCGAGCAGGTGCACCGCGGTCTCGTGGACCTGGCGGCGGAACCAGAAGGCCTTGATCTTGGGAGCGGAGGTGAAGTTCCAGGAGCTGTCTTCCGGGGAAGCCCCGCGCAGCGCCTCGACGAGGCCGTCCGCGCATTCGGCGTACCAGGCGGCGAGATCCGCGCCCGGTTCGACGGCGAAGTCCTGCGGGGCGGGCTCGCCGGTGCGGGCGATCTCCGTCGCCCAGCGGTGGACGTTGCCGAGGTGGACGACCAGGTCACGCAGGCTCCAGTCGCCGCAGCACGGTACGGGCGCGGCGTGGTCCCCGGTGCGCGCCACCTGCGCGAAACGGGTGGTGAGGTCCCGTAGGTGTGCCAGGTGCTCGTCCGGTGTCATCGACAACCCCCAGATCCGTGGGTGACGCGGGAAGACCGCGTCACCCACGAGTGTGTCAGACCTCGGGGAACCAGAGCTTGAGCTCGCGCTCGGCCGACTCCGGGGAGTCCGAACCGTGCACCAGGTTGTACTGGGTCTCCAGCGCGAAGTCGCCGCGCAGGGTGCCGGGGGTGGCCTTCTCGACCGGGTCGGTGCCACCGGCGAGCTGGCGGAAGGCGGCGATGGCGCGCGGGCCCTCGACGGCGAGCGCGACCAGCGGGCCCGAGGTGATGAACTCGAGGAGGTCGCCGAAGAACGGGCGCTCCTTGTGCTCGGCGTAGTGCTCCTCGGCGACCGAGCGCTCGACGGTGCGCAGTTCGAGGGCGACGAGCTTCAGGCCCTTGCGCTCGATGCGCGAGATGACCTCGCCGACGAGGCCGCGCGCGACGCCATCGGGCTTGACGAGGACCAGCGTGCGTTCAGTCACGGCGGTATTTCTCCTTGGGTGGGTTTCGTGCTATTCGCCCGGAGCCTACTGGGTGCTTCGCCGCTCACTTCACGTCGGACCAGGGAATGGCCTCGATACGCTCCATATGCTCCTCGCCCCAGGCCCCGAGCACCGCCATCGCGGTGTTCAGCGAATGTCCGAACTCGGTCAGCGAGTACTCCACCTTCGGCGGGACCTGGTGGTATGCCTCGCGACGCAGCAGCCCGGTGGCCTCCATCTCGCGCAGTTGCCGGATCAGCACCCGTTCGCTGATACCGGGCAGCGCGCGCCGCAACTCCCCGAAGCGCACCGGCCCCTCCTGGAGCGAGAACAGGATGAGCCCTTTCCATTTGCCGCCCATGACGGCGATCGCGGCATCGAGCCCACAGGTGAACGTGCGGTTCTTGGTCATCCCATCACTTACCTTTTTGTCAGTACCCGGCAAATTAGTAGGTACTTGATCAAAGGTACGTGACGCCCCAGCATGAAGTCATCCCGAAGATTTCCTTTGACTGGAGCGAAAAATGCCGAAAACAGCGGTGACCGTCCTGGGGCTCGGATCGATGGGCGCCGCACTGGCGGACGCCTTCCTCGCGGCCGGGCATCCGACCACGGTGTGGAACAGGACGGCTTCGAAGGTCGATCCCCTTGTCGCGCGCGGGGCACGCCGAGCCGGAACGGCCGAAGACTCGGTGCGCGCGAGCCCGTTGATCATCACCTGCCTGACCACCTACGACGACACACGCGCGGTACTGGAAGCCGCTTCCCTGAACGGACGCGCTCTGGTCACCCTGAACACCGGATCGCCCGCGGGAGCCCGTCGGATGGCCGAGTGGGCGACGAGCCGGGGCGCGCGATTCCTCGACGGCGCGGTCAAGAACATCCCGTCGGCCGTCGGCGCGCCGGACACGTTGCTGTACTACGGCGGCGACAAGGCGGTCTTCGACGAACACGTGGACACCTTGCGGGTACTGGGCGGCGACACCGTCCACCTCGGCGAGGAGCCCGATCTCGCGGCGCTGTACGAAATGGCCGTCGGCGGCACCCTGCTGCCCGCGCTGGTCGGGTTCTTCCAGGGTGCCGCCGCGCTGAGGTCGCGCGGGCTCGAAGCCGAAACGCTGCTGCCGTACGCGACCAAGTGGTTCGAAATGATCATCTCGGCGCTTCCGATGTACACCAAGGAAATCGACAGCCGCGACTACTCCGATCCGTCCGCGTCGGTGGACATCTTCCACGCCGGCGCCGCCGCCGACCTCGAACTGGCCGAGGAAGGCGTCGACGTCGAGTGGCAGCGTCCGCTGCACGACCTCGTGCGGCGGGCCGCCGAGGCTGGGCACGGCGACCGCAGCATCGCGGTCCTGACGGAGCTGCTCAGCGCTGGGGCTGGAGGGTCTTCGACCACAGCGAAGCGCCCGAAGCGTCCCGCAGATCCACCTTGAGCGCGCCGCTCCGCCCGTCGATGTTCACCTCGCCGAAGTGCTGGAAACCGTCGGCGGGCGAGGTGTTCGCGGCGGGCGGGGCGTGCACGAACACCGCCTCCGGCCCGAAGGTCGGGTCGAGTGTGTTCGGGCCGAACGCGCCGGCGTTGAGCGGACCGGAGACGAACTCCCAGAACGGGTCGAAGTCGGTGAAGGAAGCGCGATCCGGCGAGTAGTGGTGCGCCGCGGTGTAGTGCACGTCGGCGGTCAGCCAGACGACGTTGCGCACCCGGCGCCGCGCGATCTCCCGCAGCACCCAGGCGAGTTCGGTCTCGCGGCCGCCGGGCGCGCCGGGCAGGCCGTTGGCGACGCCCTCGATGCCCTTGCCGTCGGGGACGGTGAGGCCGATCGGGAGGTCGGCCTGGACGATCTTCCAGGTGGCGGTGCTGCGGTCGAGCGCGTCGACGAGCCAGCGTGCCTGCCGGTCGCCGAGGATGCGGCCCGGTTTGGTCTGATCCGCGGTGTTGGCGTCCTTGTAGGTCCGCATGTCCAGCACGAAGACCTCGGCGCGCGAGCCGTACCGGAAGTTGCGGTGGACGCGGCCGTCGACGGCCTGGCGGCGGTCGATCGGGTGCCATTCGTGGAACGCCTGGAACGCGCGGGCCGCGAGCACGTCGACGCGCTTCTCGGTGTACTCGGGGCGGTCGTTGAGGATCTCCCCCGGATACCAGTTGTTCACGACCTCGTGGTCGTCCCACTGGACGTACGCGGGCACGTTCGCGGTGAAGCGCTTGAGGTTGTCGTCGAGCAGGTTGTAGGCGAACTGGCCGCGGTACTCGTCGAGTGTCTCGGCGACCTTCGACTTCTCCGGGGTGACGATGTTGCGCCACACGCGGCCGCCCGGCAGCGCGACGGTCTCGGTGAGCGGCGCGTCGGCGTACACCGTGTCTCCACAGTGGAGGAACAGGTCGGGACGGCGGTCGGCCATCGCGCGGTAGATCGTCATGCCGCCGCGTTCGGGGTTGATGCCCCAGTTCTGCCCGACGACGTCACCGGACCACACCAGTCGGACGTCCGAGCGGCCGATCGGCGCCGTGGCGAACCGGCCGGTGACGGCTTCGCTACACGTCCGGCCGTCGAGAGATTCGGCGGTCACGCGGTAGTGGACCTCGGTCCCCGGCAGCAGGCCGGCGACGCGGACCTTGCCGGTGCCGCCGGTCTCCGGGCTCATCACCGGCCCGCGCACGCGGCGCGCGTGCCGGAACGAGGGATCCCTGGCGACCTCCACGATCAGCCGCGAGGGACGGTCGGCACGCGACCAGACGATGCCGGAACCGGTGGTGACGTCGCCGGACTGGACACCGTGGGTGAGCACCGGGCGGTCGCGGCGGATCAGCGGGACGGGGTTCGCGGCCGCGGTTCCGGGGAGGAGCAGGCCGCCCGCGACGGCTCCGGCGCCGGTGAGACCGGCCTTGAGCAGCGTGCGGCGGTTGTGGTGGGTTGCGGTCATGGCGCGGTTCTATCCCGCGGCCACGGCCGGTGGGCCAACTGCGGTTTGCGCGGTGATGAACGAACGGACGGTAGCCGACTCAACCGTTCGGCCGATGCTCGCTCCGTGCCAACGCCGGTACTTTCGATTACGGGGATGATCGATCCGAATGGGGGAACGATGCGAAGATTCCAGCGTGGCCTCGTGCTGCTCACGGCAGCCTTGGCGGTATCGAGCCTGACGACGGGGGTCTCGTCCGCGGACGAGCTGGGCCGCTCGCGGGCGGTGATCAGGTACACCGAGTTCGGGATCCCGCACATCGCGGCGAAGGATTTCGACGGGCTCGGCTACGGCTACGGGTTCGCCTCGGCCAAGGACAACATCTGTGAACTCGCGAACACCTATCTGACGGTGTCCGCGCGGCGGTCCGCGTACCTCGGGGCGGGCGGCCACGGCAACCCGGCGATGAGCGAAGCGGAGAACAACCTCGACAGCGACCTGCATTTCCAGCGGATCAACGATTCCGGCGTGGTCGAACGGCTCCTCGCGCAGCCCGCGCCGCTCGGCCCGCGAACGGAAGTGCGGCAACTGGCTTCCGGGTACGTCGAGGGCTACAACGCGTATCTGAAGCAGACCGGCGTCCGGCGCATCACCGATCCGGTGTGCCGCGGCGCGGACTGGGTCCGGCCGATCACCGAGCTGGACTTCTACCGGCACTTCTACGCCATCGCCTCGGTCGGCGGGCAGGGCATGCTCGCCTCGGACCTGGCCAGGACCCAGCCTCCGTCCACAAAGGACGTACCGGCCGCCGGGCCGGACGCGGCGCAGCGGATCGCCGAAGGGTTCCGCAAGGCCATGGGAACCGGCGAACTCGGCAGCAACGGCATCGCGATCGGCGGGGACGGGACACGGTCGGGCGGCGGGCTGCTGCTGGGGAATCCGCACTACCCGTGGCAGGGCGGGCGCCGGTTCTGGCAGTCACAGCTGACCATTCCCGGCCGCTTCGACGTCGCAGGCGGGAGCCTGCTGGGCATCCCGATGCCGCAGATCGGGCACACCGCCGACGTAGCGTGGACGCATACGGTGTCGACCGCGACCACCTTCGGCCTCTTCGAAGTGCCGCTGGTCCCCGGTGACCCGACGACGTACCTCGTCGACGGCAAACCGGAGAAGATGACCGCACGCGAGGTGAAGGTCGAGGTCAAGGAACCGGGTGGCGAGCGGAAGCAGGTCAGCCGCACGTTCTACGGGACCAGGTACGGCCAGGTCGTCGGGTCGGCCTTCGACGTGCCCATGCCGTGGACGACGAAGTCCGCGCACACCTTGCGGGACGGGAACGCGGGCAATCTCCGCGGCCTCAACACCTGGTTCGAACTGAGCGAAGCGCACAGCACCAAAGACGTCGCCGACACGCTCGCGCGCACGCAGGGCGTCCCGTGGGTCAACACCATCGCCGCCGACAGGGCGGGCAACGCGCTGTACAGCGACATCCAGGTGGTCCCGCACGTCACCGACGAGCTGGCCGCGACCTGTGGCACCCCGCTCGGGAACCAGCTGTTCGCGCTCGGCGGATTGTCCATCTTGGACGGTGGGAAGTCCTCGTGCGGCTGGGGTTCCGACCCGGATTCCCTGGAACCGGGCCTGTTCGGGCCGTCCAAGCTGCCCTTGCAGCAGCGGCGTGACTACGAACTCAACGCCAACGACAGCGCCTGGCTCGCCAACGCCCGCGCGCCGATCGCGCCGCTCCCCCGGATCGTCGGCACGACCGGGACGACCCGATCGGACAGGACCAGGGAAGCGCTGATCTCCGCTGAAGAAGGTATGGCGGGCAAGGGTTTCACGCCGTCGTCGATGAAGGACCTGCTGTACCGCGACCGGAGCCGCACCGCCGAACTCGCCGCCGCCGACACGGCGAAGATGTGCGCGTCCTTCCCTGGCGGGCAGGCACCGTCCGCGTCCGGGCCGGTGCCCGTCGGCAACGCCTGCTCGACGCTCGCGTCCTGGGACCGCACCTTCCGGCTCGACAGCCGCGGCGCGCTGTTCTTCCAGCGGTTCGCGGCCCGGCTCGGCGGGCTGCGGGACTTCTGGCAGGTCCCCTTCGACCCGGCCCAGCCGGTGACGACGCCGCGTTCACTCGCGACCGGGAACCCTGTCGTGCAGAAGGCTTTCGGTGACACGCTCACGGAATTCCGCGCCGGCGGCATCCCGGTCGACGGCAGGCTCGGCGACAACCAGACGGTGACGCGGGCCGGTCAGCGGATCCCGATCCACGGCGGGCCCGGCGGCCTGGGCGTGCTCAACGTGATCACGGCCCAGTGGGATCCGGCGGGCGGCAACCGCGAGGTCGCGCACGGATCCAGTTTCGTGCAGGTGGTCGGGTTCAGCGGCAAGGCCTGCCCGGACGTCTCGACGATCATGACGTACTCGCAGTCGACCGACGTCACGTCGCCGCATTTCGCCGACCAAACGCGGCTGTACTCGCGGGGCGGCTGGGTGCGGGGACGGTTCTGCGGTGCCGACATCGCGGCGTCACCGGAGCTGAAGGTGGTGCGGCTGCGGTAAGCACCGGGCCGCACTCGCGTGCTTGAAGACGGAACTCGCGTGATCGGAGACGGAACTCGCGTGATCAGACACCGCACACCCGAGTGCGGCGTCCAGACACGTGAGTTCCGTTTCTGATCACGCGAATGACGCCTTCGTCCTGGCTGCGAGAACCGCTACTGGGGTTGCTGTTGCTGGCTCGGCAGGGTCCCGGCCGCCATCCGCCGGGCCACGTCCCGCCGCAGCCACAGCAGCCACAGCCAGATCCCGAGGAAGATCACCCCGAGGATCGCCACGGCGGGCAGCGCGACGAAGAACGCGATCAGGGCGACCTGCAGCACGAGCACCGCGGGCACCGCCCAGGGCTTCTTCAGGAAACCGCACAGCACGATCAGCGCGACCGCGACAGCGATCACCGACCAGCCGGTGACCGAGCCGATCCCGCTGCCGAGTTTCGCCACCACCGGCAGCGCCAGCGCGACGGTGATGCCCTCCATGATCAGGGAACCGGCCATCACGCCGCGGAAGGACTTCATCGGGTCCTTGGCCGGCGGCTTCGGGGTCTCGTCGGTCACGCCGGCTCCTTACCGAACAGGGTCCTGGCCTCGCCCGCGGTGACGACCGAGCCGGTGACCAGCACACCGCCGCCCGCCAGAGGTTCCTCCGGGTCGTCGCTCTGCTCGACGAGGCCGATGGCGGTTTCGATCGCGGCGTCCAGGCTCGGTTCGGCCACGACGCGGTCTTCGCCGAAGATCGAGATGGCGATGTCGTTGAGTTCGTCGAGCGGCATCGCGCGCGGGGACGAGTTCTTGGTGACGACGATCTCGGTGACGACCGGTTCGAGGGCGTCCAGGATTCCCCTCGCGTCCTTCTCGGCCATCACGCCGACCACGGCGGCGAGGCGCCGGAAGGCGAACTCCTCGGCGACGGTGGTGGCGAGCGCCTTGGCGCCGTGCGGGTTGTGCGCGGCGTCGAGCAGCACGGTCGGTGCGGCGCGGACGCGCTCCAGCCTGCCGGGGGTCTCCACCTCGGCGAAGGCCTCTCGAACGGCTTCGACGACCAGTTGTTTGTCCTTGCCCGCGCCGAAGAAGGCTTCGACGGCGGCCAGTGCGAGCGCGGCGTTGGCCGCCTGGTGCGCGCCGTGCAGCGGCAGGAAGATCTCGTCGTAGACCCCGCCGAGGCCCTGCAGCTTCAGCAGCTGCCCGCCGACGGCGATCTCGCGTTCCAGCACGCCGAACTCGCTGCCCGCGCGGGCGACGGCCGCGTCGACCTCGACGGCGCGTTCCAGCAGGATCTTCTGCACGTCGGGGTCCTGCTCGGCGATGACCGCGACGCTGCCGGGCTTGATGATCCCGGCCTTCTCCACCGCGGCTTTGACCGGGGAACCGCCGAAGTACTCGACGTGGTCGACGCCGATCGGCGTGATGACGGCGACGTCGCCGTCCGCGACGTTGGTGGCGTCCCAGGAGCCGCCGAGACCGGTTTCGACGACCGCGGCCTCGACGGGCGCGTCGGCGAAGGCCGCGAACGCCATCCCGGTGAGCACCTCGAACTTGCTCATCGGCACCCCGTCGGGCCCGCCCGCGTTGTCCACCATGGTCACGTACGGCGCGACGTCGCGATACAGGTCGACGTACGCGGCGGCGGAGATGGGGACGCCGTCCAGCGCGATCCGCTCGGTGACCAGCTGCAGATGCGGGCTCGTGTACCGGCCGACGCGCAGGCCCATCCGGGTCAGCAGCGCGTCGATCATCCGCGTGGTCGAACCCTTGCCGTTGGTCCCGGCGACGTGCAGCACCGGGTAGCCGCGGTGCGGTTCACCCATGAGGTTGACCAGGGCCGCGATCCGGGCGAGGGACGGTTCGATCTTGGTCTCGGGCCAGCGCTGGTTCAGCTCGGCCTCGACGGCGAGCAGTTCGCGGCGCGCCTGCTGGCCGTTGGGGTCGGACGGGGTGAACTCGTCGCCCTGGTCGTCCAGTTCGTGCAGTTCCACGTCCTCGGGGGCGACGAGGTCCGGCACGGGCCCGAGCGCGAGGTTGTCCCCCAGCTGCCCGATCCCGCCGATCCCGCCGCCGGCGCCGCCGCCCGCCTGGTACGCGGCGTCGGGTGCGTCCAGATCCGGGTCGGTGTCGTCGGCCGGATCGTGGGCGCGTGCCCCCAATTCGTCGACACCGGCGAAACTGTCCAGATCTGCCAGGTCCGGGGATTCCCTGAAATCTTCGGAATCCCGGCCGTCACCTCGCGGCACGAACTCTCCTCTTAGCCTTGCTGCCTGTCGGGCCGAGTCTACGTGCGGCTTTTGCTGGCACTCTCGACGCATGGGGTTCAACCACAACGACCACTACCACCCGCTGCTGCTCGACCACCTGCCGCCCGGTCCGGGGGTGGCGCTGGACGTGGGCTGCGGCGGCGGACGGTTCGCCCGGCGGCTCGCGGCGACCGGTATGCACGTCGAGGCGATCGACCGGTCCGGCCCGATGATCGACCTGGCCCGTGCGGCGGGCTCGCCGGGCCCCGGCACGATCTCGTACCGGCAGGCCGACGTCTCCGCCGAGAAGCTGCCGGAGGGCGCGTACGACTTCATCTCCTGCCTCGCGTCGCTGCATCATGTGCCCTTCGACACGGTCACGAGGCTGCGGGACGCGCTGGTCCCCGGCGGGGTGCTGGCCGTGCTCGGCCTCGGCAAGCCCAGCACGCCCGCCGACTACGCGCGTGCCCTGGTGGCCTCGCCGGTCAACGCGCTGGCCAGGGTGGTCGTGTACGCGGGCGAACGGCTCAACGGCGGGATCGATCCGCTGCCGACGGCGCCCATCCACGAGACCTTCCCCCCGATGAACCGGATCCGGCGTGACGCGGCCCGGCTGCTGCCGGGAAGCAGGCTCCGGAGCCTGCTCTTCTACCGCTATCTCCTCGTCTACCGCAGACCCGAAGAAGACCACCCGATGTGACACCCCAAGCGGGTGAAACCGGGACCCGACCACCCGATCGGCGGCGCCGACCCGGCCGGATGCGGTTCATTTTTGATGAGGCCATCCAGTCCGGAGATCGGGGTCCTCATGCGCTTCAGACGCGTCTTGTTCGCGGCCGTCTCGACCGTCGTCCTGCTGATCGCTTCCACCACGGCGGCCACCGCCGCCACGCGGTCCTACCGGAACTACGTCGCGCTGGGTGATTCGTACACTTCCGGGCCGCTCATCCCGCTCCCCCGCCTCGACCCGCTCTTCTGCGGCAAATCGACGCAGAACTACCCGTCGATGCTCGCCGCGGCGCTGCACGTCCGCTCGTTCACCGACATCAGCTGTGGCGGCGCCGACACGAGCAACATGACGCAGCGGCAGAGTGTGTTCCTCGGCAGCAACCCGCCGCAGTTCAGCGCCCTGCGTGCGAACACCGACCTGGTCACCGTCGGGATCGGCGGCAACGACTACGGCGTCTTCGGCACGCTCGTCGGCACCTGCCCGTCCCTGCGCGCGGCCGATCCCACCGGGAACCCGTGCCAGGACAGGTTCACCTCGGGCGGTGTCGACACCATCAAGGCCAAGATCGCCGAAACCGGCAAGAACGTCGAGAAGGTACTGGCCGGGATCCACGCCCGCTCGCCGCGCGCCGACGTGGTCGTCGTCGGCTATCCGCGGATCGCGCCGGAGTCCGGTCACTGCCCGAAGATCCTGCCCTTCGCAGACGGTGACTACGCCTGGCTCAACACCGTCGAGAAGGCGTTGAACTCGGCGATCGAGAAGGCCGTCGCCGCCGACGGGGATTCGTCCTTTGTGGACACCTACGGTCCGTCCGCCGGGCACGACGCCTGCGCGCCGGACGGTGCCGCGTGGATCAACGGGCAGCACACGAAACTGCTCGCCGCGGCCGCTTACCACCCCTACCGCGCGGGGATGGCGGGCGTGGCCGGAGTGGTCCTGCGCCACCTCCGCTGAACGCCGTGAACGGTCCGTTCCTGGCGAATTTCGCCAGGAACGGACCGTTCACAGCACTCGTCAGGATGCGGGAAGAGCCGCCAGCCGGGCGTTGATGCGCTCGATGTCCGCCACCGCGGTCTCCTGGCGGGCCCGGATCTTGCCGATCACCGGCTCCGGTGCCTTGTCGATGAAGGCCTGGTTGCCGAGTTTGGCCTCGGCCTGGGCCAGCTCCTTCTCCGCGGCACCCAGATCCTTCTGCAAACGTTTGCGTTCAGCGGCGACGTCGATCGTGCCGGACAGGTCCAGTTCGACGGTGACGACACCGGCCGAAAGCCCGACCTCCAGCGACGCGCTCGGCGCGAAACCGTCTTCCGGCTGGGTGAGCCGGACCAGCGAGCGGATCGGCTCGTCGTGCCCGGTGATCTCGGCGAACCCGTCGCCGGACAGCCGCGCGGCCACCTTCTGGCTGGGCTTGAGGCCCTGGTCCGCACGGAACCGGCGGACCTCGGTGACCAGCTTCTGCACGTCCGCGATCCGCTTGTCGGCGACCGCGTCGGCGTAGGAACCGTCCGCCACCGGCCACGGGGCGATCACCAGCGACTCGCGGCCGGTCAGCGCCGTCCACAGCTTCTCGGTGATGAACGGGATGAACGGGTGCAGCAGCTTCAGCACGGTGTCGAACACGTGCCCGAGCACCGCGCGCGTCGCCGTCACACGGGCCTCGTCACCCTGGAAGACCTGGACCTTCGACAGCTCCAGGTACCAGTCGCACAGCTCGGTCCAGGTGAACTGGTAGAGCAGGTCCGTCGCCTTGGCGAACTGGTAGTCCGCCAGGTACGCCGTGACGTCGGTGACGACGCTGTCGAGCCTGCCGAGGATCCAGCGGTCGGCCTCGGTGAGATCGGCGGCGGCGGGCAGCGGGGCGTTCGCGTCCGCGCCGTTCATCATGGCGAACTTGGTGGCGTTCCAGAGCTTCGTGGTGAAGTTCCGGGAGCCCGCGACCCATTCCTCGCCGATCGGCACGTCGGTGCCGGGGTTGGCGCCACGCGTGAGGGTGAAGCGCAGCGCGTCGGTGCCGTAGCGGTCCATCCACTCGATGGGGTCGACACCGTTGCCCGCGGTCTTCGACATCTTCTTGCCGAACTGGTCGCGGACCATGCCGTGCAGCGCGATGGTCTTGAACGGCGCCTCGCCGGTGGCGTAGAGGCCGAACATCATCATCCGCACGACCCAGAAGAACAGGATGTCGTAGCCGGTGACCAGCACCGACGTCGGATAGAACTTGTTCAGGTCCGGCGTCTTCTCCGGCCAGCCGAGGGTGGAGAACGGCCACAGACCCGAGGAGAACCAGGTGTCGAGGACGTCCGGGTCCTGGGTCCAGCCCTCGCCCGACGGCGGCTCCTCGTCCGGTCCGACGCAGACGACCTCGTCGTTCGGGCCATACCAGACCGGGATGCGGTGGCCCCACCACAGCTGACGCGAGATGCACCAGTCGTGCAGGTTGTCGACCCAGTCGAAGTAGCGCTTCTCCATCTCCGGCGGGTGGACGTTCACCCGGCCGTCGCGCACCGCGTCGCCCGCGGCCTTCGCGAGCGGCCCGACCTTGACGAACCACTGCAGCGACAGGCGCGGCTCGATCGGCTCCTTCGAACGCTCCGAGTGCCCGACACTGTGCAGGTACGGACGCTTTTCCGCGACGATGCGGCCCTGCTCGCGCAGCTTCTCCCGCACCGCGACACGGGCCTCGAACCGGTCCATACCGTCGAACTCGGTGCCGGTGCCGTCGATGCGGCCCTGCTCGTCCATGATCGTGATCATCGGCAGGTCGTGCCGCTGGCCGATCTCGAAGTCGTTCGGGTCGTGCGCGGGGGTCACCTTGACCGCGCCGGTGCCGAACTCCGGGTCGACGTGCTTGTCCGCGACGATCGGGATCCGGCGCCCGGTCAGCGGCAGCTCGACCTCGGTGCCGATGAGGTGCGTGTAGCGCTCGTCGTCCGGGTGAACCGCGACGGCGGTGTCGCCGAGCATCGTCTCCATCCGGGTGGTGGCCACGACGATCGCGTTCTCGCCGTCGCCGTAGCGCATCGAGACGAGTTCGCCCTCGACCTCTTCGTGCTTCACCTCGGCGTCGGACAGCACCGACCGCAGCTCCGGCGACCAGTTCACCAGACGCTCGGCGCGATAGATCAGGCCGTCGTCGAAGAGCTTCTTGAAGATCGTGTTGACGGCCTTGGACAGGCCGTCGTCCATGGTGAACCGCTCGCGGGTCCAGTCGACACCCTCGCCGAGGCGCTTCATCTGGGCGAGGATCTTGCCGCCGTGCTCGTTCTTCCACTGCCAGACGCGCTCGACGAAGGCCTCGCGGCCGAGCTCGCGGCGGCTGGTGCCCTCGGCGCGGAGCTGCTTCTCGACCAGCGCGTGGACCGCGATACTCGCGTGGTCCATCCCCGGCAGGTACAGCGTCTCGTCACCGAGCATGCGGTGGAAGCGGGTGGTGGCGTCGATCAGGGTGTGCTCGAACGCGTGCCCGATGTGCAGCGAACCGGTCACGTTCGGGGGCGGGATGACTACCGTGAACGGCGGCTTGTCCGACGTGGGGTCGGCCGTGAAGTACCCGGCGTCTACCCAGGACTGGTAGAGCGAGGCTTCTTCGTCGGCCGGGTTCCAGGCACCCGGTAGGTCGGTCTGCTGCGGCTGGGCGTTCTCGGTCACATTGTCAAGTCTACGAACCCCCTCCACCGAGTTGCTCACCGGCCGTAACGCTCGCCGTTCCCCGCCGATGAGGTTTTGTCGCAAAGCACTGGGGAGAGGCTCGTTCATGGAAGACAGCCGGATGGAGACGCATCCGGATCTGCTGGATCCGGAATGGCGCAGCCGCGCCGAACGCGACGCTCGGCGCGGCGCGAAAAAGGAACTCAGACAGCGGCGGAAGCAGACTCCGCGCCGCCGTTTCCGGCGGGGTTTCCGGATGTCCCGTGGCCGCCGTGTCCTGGTCCTGTTCCTGGCACTGACCGTGGTCCTGCTCGTGGCCGCGACGATCGTCGTGCGGCAGCTGCGGGACACCGGCTCCGGGCAGCCCCCGAAGGCGGCTCCGGTGCCCGTCGGCGTCGACCTCGACCGGCCTTACGACCGCACCCCGGCGGCGACCTGGGGCGAAGGGCTCGCCGGGATCATCGTGCCGCCGGGCCAGGCCGTCGGTGACTTCACCGCGGAGGAGGTCGACGCGGCGTATCGCAAGGCGACGGAGGCCATCGCGGCCGCCCGGCTCGGCTCCCGTGCGCTGGGCGGCGACGGCTCGGAACTGCTCGCCCTGCTGAACCCGAACGAGCGCGCCCGGCTCGAAGCGACGCTGACGAGCGCGCCGACCGTGGAAAAGGGCAAGTACCTGACCCTCATCGGGCCGAACCGGCTGCTTCCGGCGCGTCCGCGCATGATCGGCTCTCTCACGGCGAAGGCGGCTCGTAAGGGCGAGCTGATCGTCCACGCGAGTTATGTGACCGCGTACGCCTTCGACGTACGCCCTGGCGACGCTCGCTCGCCGGTGGACATCGTCCCGTTCGTCCGTGACGAAGAGGACTACATGATCCGCAAGGAGCCGTCGTTCGCGAAGGGGGACGCAGGACTCGGCCTCGGCGACAGCGCGGGCTTCACGTCGCGCATGGCCTGCGACGCGATCAAGACCGGCGTCCTGGCGCCCCAGTACGCTGACAAGGGCGGACCCGTCTACGGCGCGCCAGCTGTCGAAGAAGCCGCCACCTACGACCCGACGAAACCCCTGCCGACGAGGGACGCCTGCGGGTAGTCGGCCGAACCCCTGGGGAAGAGGACCGAGATGGACGAAGAGGACCGGCGGATCGAGACCCATCCGGACCTGGTCGACCCGAACTGGCAGAAGCACGCCGAACTGGACGCCTGGCTGGGTGCGAAGAAGGAACTCAAGAAGAAGCGGCGCAAGCAGCAGAAGGCGGCGTCCGGTGGCGGCTACCGCGCGCCGGGGTCGAGCCGGTGGCCGGGGATCGCCGCGCTCATCGGCCTGGTCGTGCTGGTCGCGGCCGCGGTGACGGTGAACGCGGTGCAGGACCGCGGAGTCAACGAGACGCCCTGGTTCCCGCTGGACGAGTCCCAGATCACCCGGCTCGACACCGGCGTCTGACAGGCACCCCTCGGTCGCGCGCGGGAGCGTCAAGGCGCACGATGGGGTCATGACCCGCGAAGCACCCGCGAACGACGTTGACGAGACACAGCTCGAGGTCGGAAAACCGAAGAGCTGGGCGGCCGGGATACCGGGGGTCGCCGTATCCCTGATGCGCGGCGTGGAGCAGATGGGCGCCGCCCGCACGGTGAAGACGCTGCGCCTGCTGAACCAGCGTGACGGCTTCGACTGTCCCGGCTGCGCCTGGCCGGAGCCGCGCGAGGTCGACGGCGAGCACCGCAAGTTCGCGGAGTTCTGCGAGAACGGCGCGAAGGCCGTCGCCGAGGAGGCCACGAAACGCCGGGTCGGCCGCGAGTTCTTCGCCGAGCACTCCGTCCAGGAGCTGGCGGACAAGACGGACTACTGGCTCGGCCAGCAGGGCCGGATCACCGAGCCGTTCGTGCTGCGAGAGGGTGCCTCGCACTACGAACCGATCTCCTGGGACGACGCCTTCACCCTGGTCGCGGACGAGCTTCGCGCGCTTCAGGACCCGAACGAGGCGATCTTCTACACCTCCGGCCGCACCAGCAACGAGGCCGCGTTCCTCTACCAGCTCCTCGTGCGCTCCTACGGCACCAACAACCTGCCGGACTGCTCCAACATGTGCCACGAGTCATCCGGCGCGGCGCTCGCGGCCACGACCGGGATCGGCAAGGGCTCGGTGACGCTCGCCGACATCCACCAGGCGGATCTGATCGTGGTGGTCGGGCAGAACCCCGGCACCAACCATCCGCGCATGCTGTCCGCGCTGGAAGAGGCCAAGGGCAACGGCGCGAAGATCATGGCGGTCAACCCGCTGCCCGAAGCCGGTCTGATGCGGTTCAAGAACCCGCAGAACGTCCGGGGCGTGGTCGGCAAGGGCACCCCGCTGGCCGACGAGTTCGCGCAGATCCGCCTCGGCGGCGACCTCGCGCTGTTCCAGGCGATCGGGCATCTGCTGCTGCGGTGGGAGCAGGAGACCCCCGGCACGATCGTCGACCGCGCGTTCGTCGAGTCGTCCAGCGAAGGGTTCGAGGACTACGCGAAGCATCTGCGGGAGATCGACTGGGCCGAGGTCGCCACGGCGACCGGGCTGCCGCGTGAGCAGATCGAGCGGCTCGCGCGGATGATCGCGACGTCGAAGCGGACCATCTACTGCTGGGCGATGGGCCTGACCCAGCACAAGCACGCGGTGCAGACGATCTCCGAGGTCGCGAACCTGGCGTTGATGCGCGGCATGATCGGGGAACCGGGTGCGGGCCTGTGCCCGGTGCGCGGGCACTCCAACGTCCAGGGCGACCGGACGATGGGCATCTGGGAGAAGATGCCGGAGTCCTTCATGGACAGTCTCGACGCCGAGTTCGGCATCAAGGTCCCGCGAGACCACGGCTACGACACGGTCGCCGCTATCCGCGCGATGCGGGACGGGAAGGGCAAGGTCTTCTTCGCCGTCGGCGGCAACTTCGCCTCCGCCACCCCGGACACGGACCTGACCGAGAAGGCACTCAAGTCGTGCTCGCTGACAGCGCACGTGTCGACGAAGCTCAACCGCTCGCACGTCGTTCCCGGCAAGTCCGCGCTGATCCTGCCGACCCTCGGCCGCACCGAACGCGACACGCAGGCCGCCGGCGAGCAGTTCGTCACCGTCGAGGACTCGATGTCGCAGGTGCACACCTCGCGCGGCAGGCTGGCCCCGGCCAGTGAGCATCTGCTCTCCGAGGTAGCGATCATCTGCCATCTCGCGGAAGCGCTGTTCGGCGCCGGGCATCCCGTGCCGTGGCGGGATTTCCACCGCGACTACGACCTCGTCCGCGACCGGATCGCGCGGGTCGTCCCCGGCTGCCACGACTACAACGCCCGTGTCCGCGAGCCCGACGGATTCGTCCTCCCGAACGCGCCGCGGGATTCCCGGCAGTTCAACGGAACCGCCAACGGCAAGGCGAACTTCACCGTCTCCGAACTCGAGTACCCCAAGGTGCCCGAAGGCAGGCTGCTGCTGCAGACGATGCGGAGCCACGACCAGTACAACACCACGATCTACGGCCTTTCCGACCGCTACCGCGGGATCGAGGACGCGCGGCGCGTCGTGCTGGTGAACCCCGACGACCTGGTGTCACTCGGGCTGACCGACGGCGCGATGGTCGACCTGGTCTCGGAGTGGCGGGACGGCGATCGCCGGGCCCCGAGCTTCCGCGTCGTCTCGTACCCGACTGCGCGGGGCTGCGCGGCGGCGTACTTCCCCGAGGCGAACGCCTTGGTGCCGCTGGATTCGGTGGCGGACAAATCGAACACCCCGGTGTCGAAGGCGGTCGTGGTGAGGTTGGAGCCGCCGGCCTGACCGGTTCTGTCGGACCCTCCCGCTAGGTTCACGCCCATGAACCCTGGGGACATCGGCCGCGAGATGGCGCGCCTTCTGCGGGACAGCACGCGTTCGGTCGAGTTCACGAGCGCCGTGCTGCGGATCCACAACACCGGTGGCGGGCTCTCCCTCCAGGCGGAGACGGAGAGCGGCCGGTACCTGAATCCCGACATGACGGCACTGGCGGACTTGTTCCTGCCGTTGCCCCCGTCGATCTACGAGGTCCGGCTGAACCACACCGGGGAGTACACCTTCCTCGCGACGCCGGACGTCGGCACCATGTCACCCGCGTGGCTCGTCTTCGATCAGGACTTCCGTTATCCGGGGCACCCGCTGCCGGGGCTGCCGCTGCCCACGCGGTCCCGGCCGAGCGGGGCGCCGACCGATCCGGCCGTGCTCGCGCGGATCACCGCCCTCGCCGCGGAATTCGCCGGACTGTACGAGGAGATCAAGGGCCACGCGCCGCGCTGGGAACCGGGCCTCACCGAAACCGAGATCGCCGAGGCGGAGGAACGGATCGGCGCGCGGTTGCCCGAGGATCTTCGCGCACTGTTCCGGATCACGGGCTGGGACAACGAATCCGGGCTGCTCGGCCGGTACGCCCACGATCCGCTCCACCTGCTCGTCGAGCGTTACCTCGACGGCGCTCCCGGTTCCTACGGCTGGGAAGACCCGGTTTCCGAAGAGGGCGTGGTCTTCGAGACCCCGCCCGCGGGCCGGGTGAAACGCTTGTCCCGCAACGATTGGTGGATCACCTTCGGCAGCGATCACGCCGGTGATTTCGTCGCCGTGGACCTCGATCCGGCGGAAGCAGGCACGAGCGGCCAGATTCTCGAGTACGGGCGGAACGTCTGGGGTCCCATCCGGTACGTCGCGGCCTCGATCACCGGGATGCTGGAAGAAGTCCTCCGTGCGCTGAAGGCGGGCGAGTACGACAACGACGAGCCCGAGTCGCCGTACCTCATCGCCGACGCGTCTTTCCACCGCGAATCCGCCCGCGCCCACGACCAGGTGCTGACCGAGACGACGGACCTCGGCGGCGTCGACGATCCCGGACTCGTCCAGGAGCTGTATCTCAACGCCCCTGGCTCGGTGGATCTGGCGGTCCTGAACCCGCTGTCGTCGTTGCGTCACCTTCGGGTCAACCGCGCCGATTCCGTCGTCGCGGACCTGTCCGGGTTCCCCTTGCTCGAAGCGGTAAGCATCGAGGCCTCGAAGGTGGATCTCGCCGGCCACCCCACTCTGTGGAGCCTCTCGCTCACCGGGGTGCGGCATCCGATCGACTTCGACAGGCTGCTCGGTCTACCAGGGCTGCTCAGGCTGGGGTTGGCCGGTCTCGACGTGCCCGAACTGGAACGCGTCGGCGAACTGTCCTCGCTGCGCGTGCTCACCCTGGACGACGGGCAGGTCCGGCGGCTGCTGGACGCCGGGGTCACGCTTCCTTCATTGGCCGCGATCGAGATCACCGGCGGGGCGCCGCTCGCGGAGATCGTGCGGCTGCGCCGAAGGCTGCGTCCGGACGGCCCCGCACCGGAGGTGATCGAGGCTTCGGGCACACTGACCGCACCTTAGGCTGCCCCCTTGGCGGTGCCGGACGAGGCCGACCCGCGCCCACCGTGAAACGAGACCCGTTCACGGAAAGGCCTTGCCATGTCACGAAGATCGATCCTGCGCGGCTTCGCCGCCTTGGCCTCGCTCCTGCTCGTCGCCGTCCTGCCCGGTGCGGCCGCCGCCGCCCCGGCCGTGCCACCGCCGCTCCCCTTCGTCTCCCAGCTCGACCTGTCCTGCTACCGGACCGAAGGCTACAAACCGCCACCGACGGCGGTCACCTTGAAGCAGCTCAATCCCGTACTCGCGGGGCTGCCGATCGAGACGGTCAAACTGGGGGAACGCGAGCAATTCTGCGTGCCGGTCGCGAAAAACGGCGCCATCCCGCCGCCGTGGATCCTCGACTACGTCCGCTGGGTGGATCTGTCCTGCTACCGGATCGCGGGCGCCGCGGTGAACTTCCCGCTGACGCTGAGCCAGCTGAACCCGGTCGTGCGGAAGCTGGGGATCCAGGACGCCCCCGTGACCATGCTGTCGCCGGAGCAGTTGTGCGTGCCGGTCGCGAAGAACGGAGTCCTGCCGCCGCCGGAGATCCTGTCGTTCGTGCGGCACATCGACCTCGAGTGCTACGCCCTGCGCGTCCTCGGCATCCCCGGCCGTCCCTTCCCGTTGACGCTGGGGCATCTCAACCCGGTGCTGGCCGACCGGCCGAAGGCGGAGGTGAAGGTCGGCAACGCACGGCAGTTGTGCGTCCCGGTGTCCAAAGGCGGCGACGAGGTCACGCGAGAGGTGCTCGCCACCGTCCAGTGGCTGGATCTGGCGAAGTACGACGTCGCCACCGGACCGAGTGTCATCGGACCGGTCACGCTGAAACTGTCCCATCTGAACCCGGTGCTGGCGCACCTTCCCAGTGAACAGGTCACCATTACCGAACCGACCCAGCTGGGTCTTCCCGTCGCCAAGAACGGCAAGATCCCGCCTGGGGAATGACCGTCAGTCGATGCATCCGGTGTCGTCGGAAGTGATGGGCTGGTCGGTCCGGACGCCGGCCGCCCCGCCGCCCGCGGACACACCCGGTCCCTTGTAGACCTGGCCGAGCACGACCTGGACATGGCCCGCCGCGACGGAGGCGACCTTCTCGGTTTCCAGACCACCGAGCAGCTTCGCGATCTCCGCGGCGGGGCCGGACGCGTCGCTGAACCGGACGACGGAGGTGCGTCGTCCGGTGTCGGCCGTCGTGTCGCCCTTGCCGAATCCCTTCTCCGCCAGAAAATCCGAGACGCGGGCGGCGAGACCGTCCTTGCCGCTCGCGTTGACGACGTCCACCTTGGGCCCGGCGGGCGCCTGCGGCGTCGTGGGCTGGGCACCGATCAGGGACGCGGCGAAAGCCCTCACCTGGGCGGGGTCCACCTGCACGGCGGTCCAGGTCGGCTGCTTGGGGTTGTAGCGGTAGTCGGGGTTGACCACCGGGATCGTTTCGAAGGCGATACCGCCGCCGGAGACGCCCTGCATCTGCCGCACGAAGTCGAACAGGTCCCATGAGCCGTCGAGGACGACCGACCGCTTCACCGCGTCGATCAGTTCGGAGACCTTGGCCGGGTTGGCGAGTGTCCCCGCGGAGAGCACCTGTTTCGCCAGGCCGGCGAGGAACACCTGCTGACGGCGGACGCGGTCGAGGTCGCTGCGAGGCAGATCCTCACGCTGGCGGACGAAGGCCAGCGCGTCGGCGCCCTGGATCGTCTGCTTCCCCGCCTTGAAGTTCGCGCCGGACTTGACGTCCTTGGTGTCCCGCTTCAGGCACACCTCGACCCCGCCGACAGCATTGCTGATGTCGTAGAAACTCTGCAGGTTGACCTCGGCGAAGTGATCGATCTTGACGCCGGTGAGGTCCTCGACCGCCTTCAAGGTCGCCTTCCGCGCGGCCGTGATCGCCACCTTGTCGATCTCCGCCTTGTCGGTCTTGCCCGCCTTGCGCTGCTCGCTCGCCGAGGCGAACTTGGCGTGCCCGAAGATCCCGTTGATCTTGGTCTTGTCCTTCGTCCCCGGCTCCGCGACGAAGGAGTCGCGCGGGATCGAGAAGGCCTTCACCGTCTTCTGGCCGTTGGGGATGCGGAGCACGATGAGGGTGTCGGTCAGGTCGTCGCCGTTCGCACCCACCCGCAGCTCGCGCAGCATCGCCGGGTCCAGCGGCTCGCCCTGCTGGTTGGTCCGCGAATCGCGCCCGACCAGCAGGATGTCCAGCGAACCGTCGGCGGGCTGCTCGCCCGGCTCAGGCGCCTCGATCACGTCTTCGCGAGTCACGCCGTCCAGCGACTTCAACGTCGAGTATCCGTACGCGGTCCCGCCGAACACCATCACCGCGAGCGCGGCGACCAGGACCTTCCCCAGCTTGTGCACCTTCTTAGGACGCGCAGGAAGTCCTTATTGCTGCATAGGTGATCCACTTCACATCCGCAGATACGAGGCGCCGTTCAGATCGAGGATCGTGCCGGACGCCCAGGCGGCCTCGGGGGAAGCGAGGTAGAGGACCGCCGCGGCGACCTCCTCCGGCGTGCCGACCCGGCCGAACGGGCTCTGCCCGCGCAGGACCTCACCGCTCGCGCCTTCGAGCTTCATCGCGACCCGGTCCGTGGCGGTGAAGCCGGGTGCGACCGACGTCACCGCGATGCCGTGCGGGGCGAGCGCGACGGCGAGTGACTGCCCGAGCGAGTGCAGTGCGGCCTTGCTCGCGCCGTACGCGGGGAACTCGGGCTCGCCCTTGAAGGCTCCCCGCGAACCGATGTTGACCACCCGGCCGGGCGCGCCGCGCTCGATCATGTGCCGGGCCACGCAGTAGGTCACGTTCGCCGTGCCGAGCACGTTGACGTCGACCATCCGCCGCCAGATCCGCTGCCAGTCCACATAGGACACTTCGGCGACAGGATGCGCCGAAGCCGCGGACGGCGCGAAGGCGGCGTTGTTCACGAGGACGTCGACGCCGTCCACCAGGGTTTCGGCCTCGTCGGCGACCCGTTGCGCCACCTCGGGATCCGAGAGGTCGCCCTGGACCAGCCCGTGACCGGAGCCGGGCAGCCCGGCGAGCGTCCGCTCGGCGTCCTCCCGGTTCGAGGCGTAATGGACGGCGACACGGTCGCCCTTTTCCGCGAAGGCCGCTGCGATCGCCCGGCCGATGCCGCGCGACGCCCCGGTCACCAGAACTCCCATGGGACCGAGCTTAGCCACCGAAGAGCTGGACCACCTTGCGGAACAGTTCGTAGACGCCGTAGGCGAACGGGAGCGCGACCCACAGCCACGCGAAGACCATCAGCCCGGTGCGGTTGCGCTCGGGAGCCGGTTCGCTCATCGGGTCTCACTCCTCGCGGGCTCGCCGGACGCCGCCGGCTCGTGGAACTTCGGGTTGACCGGCCGCACCAGTTCGTTGGCGACGAAACCGACGGCCAGCAGGCCGATCATGATGAACAGCGACGTCGTGTAGAGGTCGGGGCCGACCTTGCCCGCCGACTTCTGACTGTCGGCGATGGCGTTGACGATGAGCGGCCCGAGCACCCCCGCCATCGACCACGCGGTCAGCAGCCTGCCGTGGATCGCGCCCACCTGATAGGTCCCGAAGAGGTCCTTCAGATACGCCGGGACGGTCGCGAAACCACCGCCGTAGAAAGACAGGATCAGCATGGCGCACAGGACGAACACGAGCTTCGAGGCGTTGGTGGTCAGCGCGATCACGAGGTACAGCAGTGCGCCCGCGCCGAGGTAGAGCCGGTAGATGTTCTTGCGCCCCACCAGGTCCGAAGTGGACGACCAGACGAACCGGCCGAGCATGTTGGTCAGCGACAGCAACGCGACGAATCCGGCCGCGGCGGCGGTACCGACCGGGGTCGAGGTCTCGCGGAAGAAGTCCGCGATCATCGGCGACGCCTTCTCCAGGATGCCGATGCCCGCCGTCACGTTGAAGCACAGGACCACCCAGAGGAGCCAGAACTGCGGCGTCTTGATGGCGTTGCGCGCCGACACGTTCGCGGTGGTGATCATCGCGTTGCCGTGATCGGTCTTCGGTGTCCAGCCCTTCGGCTTCCAGTCGTCGGCCGGCACCCGGATCAGCAGGATGCCGAGGCTCATGAAGACCGCGTACACCAGGCCGTGCACCAGGAAGGCTGTCGCGACCGTCCCGATCGTCCACGGCGCCGTGCCCAGCATCTGCGAAGACCACGGGGACGCGATCAGCGCGCCGCCACCGAAGCCCATGATGGCGATGCCGGTGGCCATCCCCGGCCGGTCCGGGAACCATTTGATCAGCGTCGACACCGGCGAGATGTAGCCGATCCCGAGCCCGATGCCGCCGATCCCGCCCCAGCCGAGGACGACGAGCCAGTACTGCGACGTCGCCACCCCGAGCGCGGCGAGCAGGAAACCCGAGCTGAAGCAGACCATCGAGACGAACATCGCCCAGCGCGGCCCGTTGCGCTCGACCAGCGTCCCGCCGAACGCCGCCGAGAGCCCGAGCATCACGATGCCGAGCTGGAACGGGAGAGCGCTCTCCGTGCCGCTGAGCCCGAGGGTCTTTTCCAGCGGGGGTTTGAAGACGCTCCACGCGTACGCCTGCCCGATCGACAGGTGGACGGCCAGCGCGGCCGGGGGCACCAGCCAGCGGCTCCAGCCCGGTGATGCGACGATGCGGGAACGGTCAAGGAAGCCGACAGCCATCCGGCGCCTCCGTACTCTGAGGATGTGCACTGGGAATGTATTACTTAATTCCCGGCGTTGCAGTACACGACTGTCGAATGATCGGCCAGAAAGGTGGACAAGTGGGCAGGGTGACGGTGCGGCGTCCGGTGCGGAAGATCTCCGCGACCAGGGACGTGCGGCGGCCCGACGCGCTCGCGGCCGAGGAACCGCTGGAAATCCGCGTCGGCGGCAAGGCACTCGCGGTCACCATGCGGACACCCGGCAACGACGTCGAACTGGCGCACGGCTTCCTGCTGTCCGAAGGCGTGCTCACCACACGCGAGGACGTCGCGGTCGCCCGGTACTGCGACGGCGTCGACGACCAGGGCCGCAACACCTACAACGTCCTGGACATCGCGCTGGCCGAAGGGGTCGCTCCGCCGGAGACGGGCGTCGAGCGGAACTTTTACACCACGTCCTCGTGCGGCGTCTGCGGCAAGGCCGCGCTCGACGCGGTGAAGCTGCGAAGCCGGTTCTCACCGGAGAAGTCCGGGTTCGCGGTGAGCACGGACGTGCTGGCGAAGCTCCCGGACACGCTGCGCGCGCACCAGAAGGTCTTCTCCAGCACCGGCGGGCTGCACGCGGCCGCCCTCTTCGACGGCGACGGGAACCTCGCCGTCGTCCGGGAGGACGTCGGCAGGCACAACGCCGTCGACAAGGTCCTCGGCTGGGCTCTGCAAGCAGGCCGGATCCCCGCGGCGGACGCCGGTCTGCTGGTGTCCGGCCGCGCGTCGTTCGAGCTGGTGCAGAAGGCCGCCATGGCCGGGATCGGGCTGCTGGCCGCGGTTTCCGCGCCGTCGTCGCTGGCCGCGGAACTGGCCGAGGAGAACGGCATGACCCTCATCGGGTTCCTGCGGGGCGACAGCATGAACCTGTACAGCGGCGAACAGCGGGTGCTCGGCCTCGCGACAGGTACGTGATGGCCCCCTTCATTGCGCTAGACGCAATGAAGGGGGCCATCACGTACCTGGGGAAGGTGTGAAGGTCGAGTTTCCTCGGCTGAGCTGGGGGAAGGGGCCTTCACGCGGCATCGCTGTGACTGCTGGTGCCTCTGAAGCCACAGGTGCCTTTCGCAGTGTCCGTGATGGCCTCCTTCACTACCTTCAGGGTAGGCAAGGAGGCCTTCACGGACACCTGACAGGACATTTGCCTAACCCCTCAATCCGAATCGCCACTCACGACCCTTCGCTCGGTTGGGACCGTTGGTGGAACGAAGGGGTCCTTCAGCCCTAGCTGGGTACGGGGTCGTGAGTGACTGGTGTCCCCAATGACACATTGGGGGCGCCCATCGCGAAGCCGTCGCGCGAAGATCGGGGTGGTCCTGGTGTCCTGAAGGCCCCCTTTGAGACGTTGATCGTCTCAAAGGGGTCCTTCAGGACACCCGAGCGAGGCAGGCGGCGCCCGGCCAGGAAACTCGTGAGTGGCCAGGACGGTCTGACCGTCCTGGCCACTCACGCCCCCTTATTCGGTACCGACCCAGTTGCCGTGGAAGCCGTTCGGCACCCGGTCCGGCAGGTGCACGGCACCGACGGTCTCCAGTGTCCCCGCGTCCAAAATGGTCAGATCGCTCTTCTGCGTCGCGGGATCGTAGACGAACCCCATCAGCACGCCCTCGTCCTCGCCCGCGTCCACCGAGGACGGAACGAACACGAACTCCCCCACCTGCGCGCCGTCGCCGAATTCCCGCGACGCCACCGAACGCTTCCACAGGTCGTGCTTGAGCAGTGACCCCGACGAAGCCGATCCATCCTTTGTGGACACCGAGTAGCCGAAGCGGTGCGGCCGCCCGACCAGTCGCTCGTCGACGCGCGGGAACTCCTGACCCTGGTCGTCGAGCCGTTCCTCGACGACCTTGCCCGCGGCCAGGTCGACGGTCCAGCGGTCCAGGGTCGGCGGCCCCTCGGCGGGCCCGAGGAGTTCGCTGTCGAACATCTTCGGGTGCCGGACGACGTCCAGCACGATGGTGTCGCCGTCGTCGTAGGCGTTCATCGGGTGGAACACGTAGCAGGGCTCGACCTCGAACCAGCGGACGTCGCCGCTGCCGCCGTCTCGCGGCATGACCCCGATCCGCGCCGGGTACGCGGGGTTCCAGCGGTACGGCAGGCCCCCGTTGCCCGAGATCCGCGAACGCAGCTTCGCGCCGAGCGGGTCCGGCACCTTCACCTTGCCCACCAGCGCGGACACCACCAGCCGGGCGGGAGTGCGCAGGAACGACGGGACCGACGTGGCAACGGCCTGTTCGCTCTCGAAGGTGACCGGCAGGTCGTAGAAAATGACGTGCTTCTCCGTCAGGGAGAAGTCGTGCATCATCGGCGAACCGGTGACCTCGATGTCCACCGTGCGCCGCGCATGGCCTTCGGCGTCGATGACCGAGTACTGCACCTTGTTGCCCCAGCCGAAGAAGTACGACACGGCGTGCAGTTCGCCGGTCTCCGGGTCACGCTTCGGGTGCGCGGTGTAGCCGCCGGGAAGGGTGCCGTCGAAGTCGCAGGCGCCGACGGTGTCGAGTTCCTCGGTCAGTTCGAAGTTGGTGGCGCCGCCTTCGATCAGCGCGAGGGTCTTGCCCGCGTGGCCGATCACGTTCGTGTTGGCGCCCATGGAAGCGGGTCCGCCCGCCCAGTCCTCGCCGAGTTCCCGTGCGAGCCGGGGGCTGCGCACCCAGCGGTTGCGGTACCACTCGGCGCGGCCGTCCCGCAGCCGGACGCCGTGCACCATGCCGTCGCCCATGAACCAGTGGTAGGTCGCCGGGTCCACTTCGGACAGCGGGTTCGGCCCGTTCCGCAGATAACGCCCGTCCAGGTACTCCGGGATGTGCCCGGTGACGCGCAGTTCGGTGATCGTGTGCTCGTGACTGACGGGGGCGAAGTTGCCCTCGAGGAACTTGTTACCCATGACGGGCCCCCTGGATCGATGGCTATAACGCGGTTATGGACACCATTTATAACAGGGTTATGAGACACTGGCAAGCATGTCACCGAAACCCGCCGCCGCCGAGGTCAAGGCCAAGCTGATCGAGGCGGCGATCCGGCTGCTCTCGGACGGCGGCCCCGAGGCGCTCCAGGCCCGCAAGCTGGCTGCCGAGATCGGCGCGTCGACCATGGCCGTGTACACCCACTTCGGCGGGATGGGCGCCTTGGTGGACGCGGTCGCGCGCGAGGGATTCCGGCGGCTGTCGGCGAATCTGGGCGAGGTCACGGAGACCGACGATCCGGCGGCCGACATCCTCACCCTGGCGCTGGCGTACCGGCGGACCGTGGTGGACAACCCGCAGCTCTACGCGGTGACCTTCGGCCAGAGCCAGCCCAACGGGCAGAAGGCGGCGCTGGGTGACATGACCAACGAGGAGACCCGCCAGAACGCCAGCGAGGAAGGCCGCGAGGCCTTCGGCTACCTCGTCCGCGCCGCGAAGCGGGTGATCGAGGCGGGCCGGTTCCGTCCCGCCCCGGAATTCGCCGTCGCCGCCCAGCTCTGGAGCGCCGTGCACGGCTACATCACCCTGGAGGTCGCCGGCCACTTCGGCGACGGCCGGAATGGCGTGGACCACATCCTGATTCCCCTGGCCACCGCGCTCGGCGTGGGCCTCGGCGACACTTACGAGGCCGCGACGCGGTCCGCCCAGGTCTCGATCGACGCCTGGCGTGCGAAAGAAGGAAACATCGGCACCTGATCCGGCGATACCCCGGTCACAGGTCGGTGAATCGTGCAACCTTTGACCGAGAGCGCACGTCTGACCTGGTAGAAGATCAACGGGGGAACGGGGACGGGTGGACGAGGACGACCAGGGGCACGTGACGCTGCCGGGGGTGCACGGCGCCCGCCGCTGGCTGAGCCGTCGTTCCGTGCTGATCGCCGGGGCTTCCGGCCTCGGTGTCGCGGGGCTCGCCGCCGGAACGGCCACCGGTGCCCTGCCATTCAGCGAGGCGCTTCAGCGGGCACTCGGCGTCGCTTCGCCGACCCCGGCCACCCAGCTCGGCAGCCCCCGCGTCGAACGGGTGTACTCCGAAGCCCGCGGCCGCGAGGTCGACCTCGTGCTGATGCTGCCGACCAAGGCGCCGCCCAAGGGCCTGCCGATGTCGCTGATGCTGCACGGCCTCCACGGCACCGCGCGGCACGCCGCCCCGACCGGACTGCTCAAGCAACTCAGCTCTGACGTCGCCCGCAAGGCGGTGCCCCCGTTCGGGTTCGTCGCGGTCGACGGCGGAGACCACTACTGGCACGAGAACAAACCCGGCGACAACCCGATGGCGATGCTGCTGGAAGAGGTCCCCCGCTGGCTGGCCGCCCGCGGCCTCGGCGGCCGGGACGGGCTGCCGTTCGCCGCCACCGGTCTTTCCATGGGTGGTTTCGGCGCGCTGCTCTACACCCGGCGGCGGCTGGAACGCCGTCGCCCGCCCGCCGCGGTCGCGGCGCTCGCGCCCGCCCTGATCACGTCGTGGCCGGAAATGAGCAAGCGGGGCGCGTTCCGGGACGCCGCCGACTGGGGCTCGCTGGACCCGTTGCGCCACATCGACGCCACCAAGAGCGTGCCGACCGGGATCTGGTGCGGGACCGAAGACCCGTTCATCGGCGGGGTGCGCAAGTTCATCTCCGAAGCGCGGCCCATCGTCGCGCACACCGCGCGCGGCAAGCACGGCGACGCCTTCAACCGCACGGTCGTGCCGAGCCTGGTCGCGTTTCTCGGCAAGCACGTGCCGAAGAACGCCTAGACGCGGAAGTAGATCCTGGTCACGGTCGAGCCCGGTCTGAGGTACTGCCGGACCAGATCGGCGACCTGGTTCACCAGTACCAGGCCACGTCCGCCGATCTGCCCCGGCGGAGCGGGACGGCGGCCCGCCAGCGGATCGCTCAACGTGCCTTCGTCGATGACCTCGCAGAGCACATGAGCCTCGTCGCGCCAGATGCGGACGACGCCATGGCCCGAACCGTGCAGCACACTGTTGGCCGAAAGCTCCGCCACGGCGAGGACGAGGTCTTCCACCCGGTCCGGGGCGAGCCCGCTCTCGTCGGCCCGCTCCTGCGCGAAGTGCCGCACCGCGGCGAGCCTGGCGAGGTCGAAGCGGAACGTGTCGGCCTCGCGCGGTTCGGGCAGCGGCAGGTTGTACTTCTCGACGACCGTGCCGGGGGCGTACCCCTCGCTCGGACGATCTCCGCCGGTGCCGGACAGGATCGGATGGGTCCGCTCGACATCGGCGAGGACGTCGTCCTCGAGCCAGGTCCGGTCGTAGGGGCACAGGATGCTCAGGTCACGGTCGCCGAAAGCGAAGTTGATCAGTGCCTCGTGCTGCGCGCACGCCGGGTACTCGATGGCCGACCTCCCCGCCCAGACCGGCTCTCCGACGATCCGGACCGGACCTGGCCGGTTGTCCGCGAACGCGAGGAGCACGCCGGGGAGGATGCGGCCGGGGTTGCGGCCGGCTTCGGTCATGTCGATGAGCTCGACGTCGGCGGCGGACTCGCCCAAGGCCGCTTCGATCAGCGTCAGGTTCCGGCCGGGTACGGCCACCGCGACAGGCTCGTCGAGCTTCAGCCCTTCGAGGATGTACGGAACCGTTCCATCCAGATACTCGGAGTCACCGGAGTAGAGCAGTCCCACATGGGAGAAGGGGCCCGTGGTGACTGTCACGGACTCGTCTTACCCCGTGGAAGCGGTTCTGAAACCCTGCGAACGGAGGAAAAGACGAAAACTGCCGGGGCTGATCAGCCGAGCCAGCGTCCCGCCATCGAGATCAACCAGAATCCGGCGAGCGTCGCACCGGTGAACAGTCCGGTCCAGACTACGAGCGAGTGGTTCGCTTCCGCGCTCCGCGCCGCCTTGATCCGGATGAGCGCGTACGCCGAACCGGCGAACAACGGCAGCGGGATCAGTGGTAAGGGCGACAACCGGACGACGCCTGCCACCAGGCAGGTCGCCACCAGCACGCCCAGCACGATCGTGAGTGCGCGCGGGATCCACGGGTGCCCGCGATAGGCCCCGATGACGATGCGTTCGGTGAGCTCCACGAGTCCCGTGACCTCGCGCGGACTCGCGGCTGCCAGCTCGGGAGCCTCGGTCTCGTCCTTCGTGGAAGTCAGCGGCACCATCGCATCCTATCTCGGTCCGGTCACCGGCCGGACCGGGCCGGAGAAACCGATGCCCCGGCCCGGAAGGATCCGGCCGGGGCATCGGTGACGAAGATCGCCGCTCAGGCGGACTTCTCGCCGCGCTCGCTGCTGCGACGACGTGTCGGCTGACGCGCCACGATCGTCGGGTTCACGTTCTCGCGGACCGTCTGCTCGGTGATGACGACCTTCGCGACGTCGTCGCGGCTGGGAATGTCGTACATGACCGGCTGCAGGACCTCTTCCATGATCGCGCGCAGGCCACGGGCGCCGGTGCCGCGGAGCACGGCCTGGTCGGCGATGGCCTCGAGCGCGGTCTGGGTGAACTCCAGCTCGACGTTGTCCATCTCGAAGAGCTTCTTGTACTGCTTCACCAGCGCGTTGCGCGGCGTGGTCAGAATGCTGACCAGCGAGTCCTTGTCCAGGTGGGTCACCGTCGCCACGACCGGGAGGCGGCCGATGAACTCCGGGATGAGCCCGAACTTGATCAGGTCCTCCGGCATGGTGTCGGAGAAGATGTCGCTCTCGTCGATCTCGGCCTTGGTGCGGATCTCCGCGCCGAAACCGAGGCCGCGCTTGCCGACCCGCTCGTTGATGATCTTCTCCAGGCCGGCGAACGCGCCTGCCACGATGAACAGCACGTTCGTCGTGTCGATCTGGATGAACTCCTGGTGCGGGTGCTTGCGGCCGCCCTGCGGCGGCACCGACGCGGTGGTGCCTTCGAGGATCTTCAGCAGCGCCTGCTGCACGCCCTCACCGGACACGTCGCGGGTGATCGACGGGTTCTCCGACTTCCGGGCGATCTTGTCGACCTCGTCGATGTAGATGATGCCCGTCTCGGCCCGCTTGACGTCGTAATCCGCCGCCTGGATCAGCTTGAGCAGGATGTTCTCGACGTCTTCGCCCACATAACCGGCTTCGGTGAGCGCCGTGGCGTCCGCGATCGCGAACGGGACGTTCAGCATCTTCGCCAGCGTCTGGGCCAGATAAGTCTTGCCGCAACCCGTCGGCCCGAGCATCAGGATGTTGGACTTCGCCAGCTCGACGGTCTCGTCCTTGGAATCCTTCGGCCCGGCCTTGTCGTCGGACTGCACACGCTTGTAGTGGTTGTACACCGCCACGGCCAGCGATCGCTTCGCGTCGTCCTGGCCGATGATGTACTGCTCGAGGAACTCGTGGATCTCGGCGGGCTTGGGCAGCTCGTCGAGCTTGACCTCACCGGCCTCGGCGAGTTCCTCTTCGATGATCTCGTTGCAGAGATCGATGCACTCATCGCAGATGTAGACCCCGGGGCCGGCAATGAGCTTCTTCACCTGCTTTTGGCTCTTGCCGCAGAAAGAACATTTCAGCAGGTCGCCGCCGTCACCGATCCGTGCCATGGCCGTTGACCTCGTCCCCTCCGGCGCAGTGTCTGCGCCTGCACTGTCGTGCCTGACTGTCGTACCCCGGTCACGGATGACCTCTCGGAGCCTCACACATTGCCACTGACGGTACCCGTCCGATGCCGTCGGCGGGAGAACCAACGTCATATCTGAGCACGCCAGAAGCTGACCTTAGACCAGGGATCCGGTGCGTGTCGTCACCCGACACGCACCGATCCCCCTCCCGCGATCAGCTGCTCGAAGCCTTGCGGTACTCGAGCACCTCGTCGACGATCCCGTACGCCTTGGCCTCGTCGGCCGTCAGGATCTTGTCGCGCTCGATGTCCTTCTTGACCTCGTCGGCGTCCTTGTTCGTGTGCTTCGCCAGGATGACCTCCATCTGGCGCCGCACCCGCTGGATCTCATTGGCCTGGATCTCCAGGTCCGACACCTGGCCGTAGGTGCCCTCGGTGGCGGGCTGGTGGATCAGCACCCGCGAGTTCGGCAGCGTGAACCGCTTGCCGGGGGTGCCCGCCGCCAGCAGCACCGCGGCGGCCGAAGCGGCCTGGCCGATGCACATCGTGACGATGTCGGGGCGGACGTACTGCATCGTGTCGTAGATCGCCATCAGCGCGGTGAAGGAACCACCGGGCGAGTTGATCAGGATCATGATGTCGCGGTCCGGGTCCTCGTGCTCGAGGTGCAGCAGCTGGACCATCACGTCGTTGGCCGACGCGTCGTCGATCTGCACGCCGAGCATGATCTGACGCTCTTCGTACAGCTTGTTGTACGGGTTCGATTCCTTGATGCCGTAGCTCGTGCGCTCGACGTACGAGGGCAGGACGTACCGCGACTGCGGCAGCTGGAGCCGCGACTGCATCCCCGGCGCCTGCGACCCGATCGGAAGCTGGAAGTTGCTCATTGAAATTCTCCTGTGTGCCGGCGCGGGTCAGCTGGTGGGAAGCGGGTTCTCGCGGGTGAGGACCTGATCCACGAAGCCGTAGTCCTTCGCCTCCTGCGCGGTGAACCAGCGGTCACGGTCACCGTCCTTGACGATCTGCTCGACCGTCTGGCCGGTCTGCTCGGCCGTGATCTTGGCCAGCTCCTGCTTCCACTTGCCGAACACCTCGGCCTGGATGGCGATGTCGGAGGCCGTACCGCCGACGCCCGCCGAGGGCTGGTGCATGAGGATCCGCGCGTGCTGCAGCGCGTACCGCTTGCCGGGCGTGCCGGACGAGAGCAGGAACTGCCCCATCGACGCGGCCAGGCCCATCGCGTAGGTCGCGACGTCCGGGCGGATCAGCTGCATGGTGTCGTAGATCGCGAAACCAGCGGTGACCGAGCCACCCGGCGAGTTGATGTAGAAGCGGATGTCCGACTCGGAGTCGTCTGCGTCGAGCAGCAACAACTGGGCGGTGATCCGGTTCGCGACCTCGTCGTTGACCTCGGAGCCGAGGACGACGATGCGCTCCTGGAGCAACCGCTCGAAGACCGAGTCGGTGAGGTTGAGCCCCGCGGTTCCGGTCCGCGCCTCGGGCATGTGCTGCGTCACGTCTGCCTGCCTTTTCGCCGACGGCGGCCAGCCGTGCCTCGGCCGCCGCTGTATGTCCAGATGCTGTGTCCAGGTGCTGAGGATCTTGCAACCGACCCTAACGAACTTGGGCGGTGCAGAATGCCTGACACCGCCCAAGTTCGCTTACAGCTTTACGGTCCGTTTCGAGAAGGACCGGGTATTCCCTACTCGGCCGCAGTCTTCGCGGTCTCTTCGGTGACCTGCGTCTCCTCGGCTGCGGGGCCGAAGAGCTCTTCGAGGTCGACCGCGGTGCCGGACGCGTCGGTCACGGTGGTCTTGCGGACCACGGAGGCCAGGGCCTTCCCGCGACGGACGTCGGCGTAGATCGCGGTCAGCTGACCGGACTGCTGCGCCCGCTGGACGTACTCGTCCGGGCTGACGCCGAAGCGCTGCGCCTGGTAGATGATCCGCTCGGTGAGCTCGCCGTCGTTGACCGACGTCTGCTCGGCGTCGGCGATGCTGTCCAGCAGCAGCTGGGTGCGGACCGCCTTCTCCGACTCCTCGCGCACCTCGGTGTCGAACTCTTCGAGGGTGCGGCCTTCGGCCTCGAGCGCCTTCGCGAACTCCGCCTCGCTGTGGTCGAACGGGTGGATCGCGTCGTGCTTGCGGTTCTCGATCTCGGCTTCGAGGACCTTCTCCGGGATCGCGATCTCGGTGCGCTCGAGCAGCTCCTCGAGGACCTTGTCGCGGGCCTGGACGCCCTGCTGCATCTTCTTGACGCGGCCGAGGCGCTCGCGAAGGTCGCCCTTCAGCTCGTCGATCGTGTCGAACTCGCTCGCCATCTGAGCGAACTCGTCGTCCGCCTCCGGCAGCTCACGCTGCTTGATGGTCTGCACGGTGACGGTGACGTCGGCGTCCTTGCCGGTGTGCTCACCGGCGACCAGCTTCGTGGTGAAGGTCTTGGTCTCGCCGGTGTTCGCACCGATGATCGCCTCGTCGATACCGTCCACGAGCTGGCCGGAGCCGATCTCGTAGGACAGGCCGGTGGTCGAGGCCTCCTCGACCTCCTGACCGTCGACGGTGGCCGCGAGGTCGATCGAGACGAAGTCGCCGTTCTCGGCCGCGCGCTCGACACCGGTCAGGGTGCCGAAGCGGGCGCGCAGCTCGTCGAGCTGCTCGTCGACCTCGGCGTCGGTCAGTTCGACGTCGTCGACGCTGACCGTGAAGCCCTCGAGGTCGGGCAGCGAGATCTCCGGGCGGATGTCGACTTCGGCGGTGAACTCGAGGACCTCACGGTCCTCCAGCTTGGTCACCTCGAACTCGGGCTGGCCCAGCGTGCGGACCTCGCCCGCGCGCACGGCTTCCATGTACTTGGCCGGAATGACCTCGTTGACGACCTCGTCGAGCACCGGGGCTCGCCCGATCCGGCTTTCCAGCACGCGAGCCGGCGCCTTGCCCGGACGGAAGCCGGGGATGCGCACCTGCTGGGCGATCTTGCGGTAGGCGCGGTCGAAGTTCGGCTTGAGCTCGTCGAACGGCACCTCGACATTGATCTTGACTCGCGTCGGGCTGAGCTGCTCGACGGTGCTCTTCAACGTATTCTCCTCGAGCGGTAAACGATGTGATTGAGCATCCGCGTGCGGTCGGCAGCGGATGCGCCCTGGCCAGCCTGCAGACCGGGCCGTCCGAGTCTAGGCCGTGTCCTGTGGGTCTGTTCGACGGGGTTCGTGATCCAGGTGGTTCCTGGCGGTGCGGGCGGATCGCCCTCGTACCGGGTCGTACTCGGGCGCATCCGCCCGTGCCGTCAGGGACCACCTGGGCGCGAAGACCGCGAGCAGACCCACAGGACACGGCCTGGGCCGTGTCCTTCATCGCTCCGGTTCCGGGGCGTCCTCCACGCCCAGCCCGGCCGATCACAGGTTTCGGGAGCCGTCCGGCGAACCGGCCTCCGACCACCCGATCGGACCAGTTTTCGGTTCTTCTCTGTTACGAAGCGGCCCTTTCCTGGACACGGATGCGCGCCGGACCCCACCATCGGGCGCCGTGACGAGGCATTTCACCAGCCCGATGAAGTTTACAAACCAGTACTAGTTGTCTACGGTGTGACAGCTTGTCCCGGTATGCATCGACCGAGGGGAACGATCGATGACCGTCGCCGTAACCCGGTCCGAGGACACGGGGGAAATACCCGCGAGAGAACTGAGACGCGGGGTGCCCAACCCGCGGATCCCGCTGCCGGTGGTCTCGGTGCCGACAGTGCTCTTGTTCACCGGCGGCCTCATGGTCTGGATCGGTGCCACCTGGCTGGTGGTCAACGAAGCCGCGCCGCTGTGGGTGACCATTCCCCTGCACGCGCTCGTCACCTTCACGATGTTCACCGTGCTGCACGAGTCGACGCATCACGCGGCCGGGCAGCTCACCTGGGTCAACGAACTGCTCGGCAGGCTGGCGATGCCGTTCGTGGCGGGCTACGGCTCCTTTCCCCTGGTGCGCTACATCCATCTGGAGCACCACCGCAACACCAACGAGGACGCGCACACCGATCCCGACGCCTGGACCGCGCACGGCCCCTGGTGGCAGCTGCCGCTGCGCTGGCTGACCATCGACTTCTGGTACGCCCGCTTCTACGTGGCGCGGCAGCGCACGCGGCCGCGTGCCGAGCGGATCGAGACCGCGGCCGTCGTCGTGCTGAGTCTCGCCGCGTTCGCCTGGCTGACCGCGACCGGCCACGGCTGGGAACTGCTGGTGGCGTACCTGATCCCGCAACGCGTCGGCCTGGCCGTGCTGGCCTGGTGGTTCGACTGGCTCCCGCATCACGACCTCGGCGAGCAGCGGCAGAACCGGTTCGGCGCCACCCGTGTCCGCGTCGGGCTCGAATGGCTGATGACGCCGATCATGCTGTGCCAGAACTACCACCTGGTGCACCATCTCCACCCGGCGATCCCGTTCTACCGGTACCTGCGCGCGTGGAAGGACAACCGCGACGCCTATCTCGACAGGGACGTCCCGATCGCGACAGCGTGGGGCCGCGAACTGACGTCGTCGGAATACCGCGAATGGCGTCAGCTCACCGGCTCCTTCGACGAGGAGCCGCCCGCTCCCCAGCCCCGGCCGCCGAGCCGGTTCCACTCGCTGCGGGTGTCCGAGGTCCGGCCGCTGTGCGAAGGCGCGGTCACGGTGACCTTCGAGGTGCCGGAGCGGCTGCGGGAGACCTTCCGGTTCATCCCCGGCCAGCACCTCGTCCTGCGCGCGGAGGTGGACGGGGAAGAGGTGCGGCGCGCCTACTCGATCTGCTCGACACCGGACTCCGGCGTGCTGCGGATCGCGATCAAGCACCAGCTCGGCGGCGTGTTCTCGACGTTCGCCACCACGGAACTCGCGGCGGGTGACGTCCTGGAGGTGCTGCCCCCGGACGGTGCCTTCACGCTGGCCCCGGCGCGGGGCCGCTCCGCCCGGTACGTCGCGCTCGCCGCCGGGAGCGGGATCACGCCGATCCTGTCGATCCTGACCTCGACGTTGCGCGACGAGCCGCACAGCAAGGCGACCCTGCTGTACATCAACACCTCCGGCGCCAGCACGATGTTCGCCACCGAACTCACGGCGCTCGCCGCGCGGCTGGGCGGGCGGCTGCACATCGTGCACTACCGCACCGACGAACGCGACCCGGACCTGCGCACCCAGCGGCTGGAGAAGCCGTTCGACATCGTCGGCGAAGCGCTGGCGATCTCGCACGAGCGCTACCAGCGCGGCCGTCTCGACAGCACCCGCCTCCGGGCGCTGCTGCAAGCGCGGCTGCACCCGGCGAAGGTCGACGACTGGTTCCTGTGCGGCCCGCGCGACCTCGTCGACATGGCCCGCCGGACCCTGGCGGACCGGGACGTCCCCGAGGAGAACGTCCACTTCGAACTGTTCCAGGGCGCGCTTCCCGTCCGGCCCTCGCGGCGGCCCGGCCCTGCCCTGATGGTGACCGCCGGCGGGAAGACCGTCGAAATCCCCGCGACAGTGGGCGAAACCGTGCTCAGCGCCGCCCTGCGACACGGCGTCGACGCGCCGTACGCGTGCGTCGGCGGCGCTTGCGGGACGTGCCGGGCGACCGTGGTGCGGGGCAGCGCGCGGATGGACGTGCGCTACGCGCTCGGTGACGACGAAGTCGCGGCGGGGCGGATCCTGACCTGCCGGGCGGTGGCGACGTCGGCCGAGCTGAGCGTGGACTACGACCGCTGAGGTCGTCGGCGGCGGTGAGCGTTCGGTCAAGGTGGTCGTGAGTGGCGATTCGGGTTATTGAGGGGTAGGGCAAACGTGTCCTGCTGGGTGGCGAGTCTGTGAAGGCCTCCTTCACAGACTGCACGTGGACGGGGCGCGAGGGTCACTGAAAGTGAAGGGTGTGTGGAAATAGGGACATTGAACGTCCCTATTCCCACACACCCCGTCATGACAGGACCTGTCACGCGGGACCGTGTGGATTTCTGCGCGTCCAACGCACCAAAATCCACACAGTCAGTGCGACAAGTCCGGCGTCGCACAGAGCCACAGACCCGCCACATTTGACTTACCCATCAATAGAACCGTCCTGGCCACTCACGACCCCAAAACGTCCCTGCACGCCGGTCACTGGCCCGGCGGCGTCCCGTCCTGCGGCGGCCCCTGGTCCTCCCCCGTCGACTCCCGCACCGACTGCGCGGTCGCGGTCGTGCCCGAGGTCGTGGCGACCACGCTGACCGTGTCCCCGGTCGCGACGCCGCTCACCAGCGACGAGTCGATCGTGTAGACCTTGCTGTACCCGTCGGCGCTCACCGCGGTCAGCGACGTCGCGCTCAGTTCGGTCACCGTCCCGGTTTGAGTGAGCTGCGTGGTGTAGCCGCCGTTGCCGTCCGAGACGACGTACTCGCCGTGAAGCGCCCGCGCGCCGCCGGGCCCGCCCATCCCCGCCCCGCCGCCGGGCGCGGCGGACGCGACGTCCGGATCGGCCGACGAACCGGCGGCCCAGATCGCGGCGCCGCCGCCGAGGGCGAGCACCGCGGCGGCCGCGCCCGCGACGACGGTTTTGCGCTTCCCGCCCCGCGCGGGCGCCGGAGCACCCCAGTCCGAAGTGGACGGAGTGGCGGGAGTGGCCGGGGTGGTTTCGTTCATGGTCTTCGGCTCCTGAGGTCTCGTCGTTGCCACCACCGTCCGCACCGCGGCTGTGCCGGACCTGTGCCCGCCGTCAGACCTTTCTGTGATCCACGCGCACAGCGGGCTCACAGGCGGGTCACAACGCGCACATACGACCTCGGCGCACGCTCGTGGGCATGGCACCCGGTCCGGTCCCGACCACCGGCCCGCGCCGGTGGTCCCGGCACGGGCGGCTTTCCCTGCGCGCCAAACTGACCGGCTCGATGGTGCTGTTGCTCACCTTCGTCTGCCTGGTGATCGGCGTCGCCAGCGAGATCGCCCTGCGGTCGTTCCTCACCGGTCAGATCGACGGCCAGCTCTCGGCCGCGTCGGCCCGCGCTCACGACTTCGCGAACCGGCCGTTCGAGGACGGTCCAGGCCCCAACCCGCTCAACGCGCCGGGCCAGGCCTCCGGGACGCTCAGCGTGCGCTTCTCCGGCGACCGGGTGCTTTACGCGGGAGTCCTTACGGTGCAAGGACTTCCCGAAGGACTGTCGGCCGAACAGGAGTCCGGCCTGTTCTCCATCCCGGCGGACCGGCCGCCGATGACGACGACACTCGGCGATCTCGGCGACTACCGCGTGCAGGCCGTCTCGATCCCCGGCGGCGTGGTCGTCACCGGACTCCCCCTCGGGCCGATGCAGGACACCTTGACCACGGTCGGGTGGATCCTGTTCGGGGTCGCGGCGGCGGGTGTCGCCGGTGCCGGGTTCCTCGGCGCGTTCGCGGTCCGGCGCACACTGCGGCCGCTCGACCGGGTCGCGGCGACCGCGGGCCGGGTGTCGGCGATGCGGCTCGACCGCGGCCAGGTCGCGCTTTCCGTGCGGGTGCCCGAGATCGACACCGATCCGCGGACCGAGGTCGGCCAGGTCGGTTCGGCGCTGAACCTCATGCTCGGGCATATCGCGCAGGCGCTGGAAGCCCGCCACGCCAGTGAGACCCGCGTCCGCCGGTTCGTCGCGGACGCGAGCCACGAACTCCGCACCCCGCTCGCGGCCATCCGCGGGTACGCCGAACTGGCCGGGCGCGGCAGCTCGCTGGTCCCGGCGGAGGTCGCGCATTCGATGTCGCGGATCCAGTCCGAAGCCGCCCGGATGACGACGCTGGTCGAGGATCTTCTCCTGCTGGCGAGGCTCGACGCCGGACGGCCGCTCGAAGCGGGCGAGGCCGACCTCACCCGGCTGACCGCGGACGCCGTCGGCGACGCGCACGTCGCAGGCCCCGACCATCGCTGGGAACTACGACTTCCGCAAGACCCCGTGCTGGTCCGCGGCGACGTCCAGCGCCTGCACCAGGTGCTGGCGAACCTGCTGTCCAACGCGCGCACGCACACCCCGCCGGGCACCACCGTGATCACCGCGCTGAGCCGCTCCCGCACCGGGGCCGCGGTGCTGACCGTCACCGACGACGGCCCCGGTATCGCCCCCGAACTCCTGCCGAGCGTGTTCGAGCGCTTCGCCCGCGGCGACTCCTCGCGATCGCGGACGGCGGGCAGCACGGGGCTCGGGATGGCGATCGCGTCGGCCATCGTCGTGGCCCATCACGGCACGATCGAAGTGCACAGCCGTCCGGGGCACACCGAGTTCGCCGTCCACCTGCCGGTGATCGGATCCTCACAGCGGGTGCACAGCTTCGGCACAAGGGCACCCCAGGTCGGCCCCCGACGCTGAGGCCATGACCCTCCTCGCCTCCCGCGACGAAGCCGATCGAGACGCTCCACCCGCCCGAGGCAGGCCCGCCGACCCACGCTGGGTCCGGCCCTCCCTCGCCGCGCTTCTGCTCGCCACCGCCGTCCTCTATCTCTGGAACCTCGGTGAATCCGGCTGGGCCAACGCCTTTTACTCGGCGGCCGCGCAAGCCGGATCACTGAGCTGGAAGGCGTTGTTCTTCGGCTCCAGCGACGCCGCGAACGCGATCACGGTCGACAAGACCCCGGCCGCGTTGTGGGTGATGGGCCTTTCCGCGCGCCTGTTCGGCGTCGACGCCTGGAGTGTCCTGGTGCCGCAGGCGCTGATGGGGGTCGGTTCCGTGGCGCTGCTGTACGCCGCGGTGCGACGGACTTCCGGTCCTGCCGCGGGTCTGCTGGCCGGTGCCGTCCTCGCGCTCACCCCGGCCGCCGCGCTGATGTTCCGGTTCAACAATCCCGACGCGCTGCTCGTCCTGCTCCTGGTCGCGGGCGCCTACTGCGTCGTCCGCGCGCTGGAGAACGCGAGTCCGCGCTGGCTGGCGCTGGCCGGGGCCGCCGTCGGCTTCGGCTTCCTCGCGAAGATGCTGCAAGCGTTCCTGGTGCTGCCCGCCTTCGCGCTCGCCTATCTGATCGCCGCGCCGACGTCGCTGGGCAAACGCCTGCTGCACCTGCTCGGAGCTTTGAGCGCGACCCTCCTCTCCGCCGGCTGGTATCTCGCCGTCGTCGCGTGGTGGCCCGCCGCCGACCGGCCGTACATCGGTGGCTCGCAGGAGAACAGCCTGTGGGAACTCGTCTTCGGCTACAACGGTTTCGGCCGGATCACCGGTGACGAGGTCGGCAGTGTCGGCGGAGGCGGCAACGGTGGCTGGGGTGGCACCGGCTGGGACCGGTTGTTCGGCAGCGAGATGGCGGGCGGGATCGCCTGGCTGCTGCCCGCCGCCGTCCTCGCGCTGGCCGCCGGGCTGTGGTTCACCCGCCGCGCACCGCGCACCGACCGGGGGCGCGCGGCGCTGATCGTGTGGGGCGGCTGGTTCCTGGTGACCGCCGTGGTGTTCAGCTACATGGGCGGGATCATCCACGCGTACTACATGATCGCGCTCGGCCCCGCGATCGCCGCGCTCGTCGGGATCGCGGGCGTCCAGTTGTGGCGCGCACGGGCGAATCCGGCCGCCGCGGGCACCTTGAGCACCGGGATCGGCCTGACCGCACTGACGGCGTATCTCCTGCTGTCGCGGCAATCCGACTGGCTTCCCGGACTGGCGATCGCGATCCTCGTGGCCGGCCTCCTGTGCGGGTTCCTGGTCTTCTTCGCGGCCCGATTACCTGACGTGGCAAGGCGTCTGGTCGCCGTCGGCGCGCTGGTCACCGTGCTCGCGGGCACCGGCGCGTACACGGTCGCGACAGCGGCCACCCCGCATTCCGGCGCGTTGCCCTCGGCGGGACCGCAGACCGGACGCGGGATGGGCCCCGGTGGCGGCGGGATCGTCATCGGCGGGCAAGGCGGGCCCGGCGGCGGACTGCTCGGGACGAGCCTGCCCGGCGACGCACTCGCCGCACTCCTGGCCGGGGACAACGCGGACTACACGTGGACGGCCGCGACGGTGGGCTCCAACAACGCGGCGGGCTATCAGCTCGGCGGCGGGGCGCCGGTAATGGCCGTGGGCGGGTTCAACGGCACGGATCCCGCTCCCACGCTGGAACAGTTCCAGGAGTACGTCCGAAGTGGACAGATCCACTACTTCCTCGGCGACGGCATGATGATGCGCGGGGAGACCGGCAGCGACGCCGCCGAGCGGATCGCCGCCTGGGTCGCGGAGACCTACACACCGACCACTGTGGACGGTGTCACCGTCTACGACCTGAGCCGGTGAACCCGTGACGGAACACAGCGACAGCACAGCTTCGGCACAAGCCGGACTCAGCGCGATGACCGAGATTGACGCTATGACAGCCGCGATCATCTCCGGCGCCGAAACCGGCCGCCGCCCCGCCATCGCCCCGACCGGCTCCCCCGTGCTCGACGTCGTCATCCCGGTCTACAACGAGGAAACCGACCTCGAGCCGTGCATCCGACGGCTGCACGCGTACCTCGTGGAGCAGTTCCCGTACCCGTTCCGGATCACCGTCGCGGACAACGCCAGCACCGACGGCACCCTGCGGGTCGCGGAACGCCTGGGCCGAGAGTTCGACGACGTCGAAGTCCGCCACCTGGAAGAGAAAGGCCGCGGCCGGGCGCTGCGAGCCGTTTGGTCCACTTCGGACGCTCCGGTACTCGCCTACATGGACGTCGACCTCTCGACCGATCTGGCCGCGCTCGGCCCGCTCGTCGCGCCGCTGCTGTCCGGGCATTCCGACCTCGCCATCGGCAGCAGGCTCGCCCGCGGCGCGCGGGTGGTGCGCGGGCCGAAGCGGGAGTTCATTTCCCGTTGCTACAACCTGATCCTGCGCGGCACGCTGGCGGCGAGGTTCAGCGACGCGCAGTGCGGGTTCAAGGCGATCCGCGCCGACGTCGCCGAGCGGCTGCTCCCCCACATCCAGGACACCGGCTGGTTCTTCGACACCGAACTGCTGGTGCTGGCGCAGAAGGCCGGGCTGCGGATCCACGAGGTCCCGGTGGACTGGGTCGACGACCCGGACTCGTCGGTGAACATCGTCGCCACCGCGACCGCCGACCTCAAAGGCATCGCCCGGCTGGCCAAGGCGACGATGACCGGCCGGATCCGGATCAGCGGCCTGCGCGAGCAGCTCGGCCGCGCGCCGATCCAGGTGCGGGCGCCAGGAGTGGCGCCGAGCCTCGTGCGGCAGCTGGTGCGGTTCGCCGCCGTCGGCGTCGCCAGCACCGTCGCCTATCTCGTGCTGTTCCTGCTGCTGCGGACGTTCACCGGCGCCCAGGTGGCGAACTTCGTCGCGCTGCTGGTGACGGCGATCGGCAACACCGCGCTCAACCGGCGCCTGACGTTCGGCATCCGCGGCAAGGAAGGCGCCGGGCTGCACCAGTTCCAGGGGCTCATCGTGTTCGGCCTCGGGCTCGCGCTCACCAGCGGCGCGCTGGCGCTGCTGCACATGATGACGGCGCCCGGACTGCCGCTCGAGACCGCCGTGCTCGTGCTCGCGAACCTCGCGGCCACCGTGCTGCGTTTCCTGTTGCTGCGCGGCTGGGTCTTCCGCCGCCGTCCCGCCACCGAGATGGAGAGCTGACCCCATGACCACCGCACTCGCTTCCCGTGTGGAGCCCGGCCCCGTCGAGGAAGACGTCGCGAAGCCACCGGGCCGCTGGGTCCGTCCCGCGGTCTTCGGCCTGCTCGCCGCCACCGCGCTGCTGTACTTCTGGAACCTGACCGCCTCCGGCTACGGCAACTCGTTCTACGCGGCGGCGGTGCAGTCCGGGACGCAGGACTGGAAGGCGTGGCTTTTCGGCTCCCTCGACGCAGGGAACGTGCTGACCGTCGACAAACCCCCGGCCGCGCTCTGGGTCACGACGGCGTTCGCCCGGCTCTTCGGATTCTCCAGCTTCACGGTCCTGGCCCCGCAGGCGCTGATGGGGGTCGCTTCGGTCGGTCTGCTGTACCTGACGGTGAAGCGGACCTCCGGGCCCGTGGCCGGTCTGTTCGCCGGAGCGGCGCTCGCCCTCACCCCGGTCGCCGCGCTCATGTTCAAGTTCAACAACCCGGACGCGCTGCTGACGCTGCTGCTGATCGCCGGCGCGTACTGCACGATCCGCGCGATCGAGAAGGCGAGCCCGCGCTGGCTGGCGTTCGCCGGTGCCGCCATCGGGTTCGGCTTCCTGACCAAGATGATGCAGGCGTTCCTCGTGCTGCCCGCGTTCGGTCTCGCCTACCTGATCGCCGCGCCTGCCTCACTGGGCAAACGCTTGCTGCACTTGCTCGGGGCGGTGGTCTCGGTGGTCGTCTCGGCGGGCTGGTTCATCGCGCTGGTCGACCTGTGGCCGACCGCTTCACGGCCGTACATCGGTGGTTCGACCGACGACAGCCTGCTTGAACTGGCGCTGGGCTACAACGGGCTCGGCCGGATCTTCGGCGGCAGCGGCGGTGGCGGCGGCATGATGGTCGGGACCTCGGGCGGGGGCATGGGCGGGAACGTCGGCTTCGGCGGTGAGAGCGGCCTGACCCGGATGTTCGGCGCCAGCTTCGGCGGCGAGGTGTCGTGGCTGCTGCCCGCCGCGCTGATCGGGCTGGTCGCCGGGCTGTGGTTCACCAGGCGGGCCGCCGGGACCGACCGGACCAGGGCGGCGCTGATCGTCTGGGGCGGCTGGATGCTCGTCACCGCGCTGGTGTTCAGCTACATGAGCGGCATCGTGCACCCGTACTACGCCGTCGCGCTGGCGCCGTCGATCGCCGCCGTGGTGGCCATCTCCGGGACCTCGCTGTGGCGCGGCCGGGCGCATCTCGCGCCGAGGGTGTTCCTGTCGCTGATGATCGCGGCCAGCGCCGTCTGGGCGTACATCCTGCTCGACCGCGACGCCGACTGGCTGCCCGTGCTGCGCTGGATCATCGTCGGGCTCGGCCTGGTGACGGCGACCGTCGTGCTGGTGGGTGTCCCGCCGATGCGCAAACTCGTCGCCGTCGTCGCGACGGTCGCCGTGCTGGCCGTCGGGCTCGGCACCACCGCGTACGCCGTCGAAACCGCTTCGCAGGCGCATTCCGGGTCGATCCCGACGTCCGGACCGGCGGTCACCGGCGATTTCCGGGGCATGGGCGGCGGTCCGGGGATGGACGAGACCGCGTCGGCCGAGATCGGGACCGTGCTCGCCGCGACCACGACGAAGTGGGCGGCGGCGACGTCCAGTTCCCAGTCGGCGGCGAGCCTGGAACTCGCGAGCGGGAAGTCGGTGATCGGCATCGGCGGCTGGAGCGGTTCGGATCCGGCGCCGACGCTGGCGGAGTTCCAGCAGTACGTGGCCGACGGCGACATCACGTACTACGTCGAGGGCGGCCGGGGCGGTGGTCCCGGCGGCGGCTCGAACGAGATCTCCGAATGGGTCACGGCGAACTTCACCGCCACCACGGTCGGCGACCAGACGGTGTACAACCTGCTCTCGCGCTGACGGAAGACGCTTCGACAGAGGCGGGACTCGCGTGATCACGCGAGTCCCGTCTCCGATCACGCGAGTTCCGGGTCTGATCACGCGAGATCCGGCCGACAGGCACCTATCACCGAACCCTCAGCCCCAGCACAGGATCCGGGCGCACTCTGGAAGCAGGGATCACCCAGGGGTGAGGAGAAGACCATGAGGGAACTTCCACACTGGCACACGGCGAGCGCGCAGGGGCCGCGCGAGCACAACGCGGACGCCGTCGGGGCGTACGCGGCCGCGGGCGGGGCGGGGATCGTGTTCGCGCTGGCCGATGGAGTCGGAGATCACCCGAACGCGGCACGCGCGGCGCGGACGGCGGCATCGGCGGCGGCCAGGACACCGGTCGAGCAAGGCGCGGTCGCGGCTGTTTTGGCTGCTCAGCGCGCTGTGCTTCAACTCGGCGGGGCCGGTGACTGCGTCCTCGTCGTGGCCGTCCAGACCGGCGACGGGTATGGCATCGCGTGGGTCGGGGACGCGCGGGCGTACGCTTGGGACGGTTACACCGTGCGGCAGGTGACGAAGGACCATACGCTCGCGCAGTACTTCCGCGACCACGACCAACCCGTGACACCGCGGATGGAACACGTCGTCACCACCAGCGTCCGCACGGCCAATGCTCACGAGATCGGCACGGCCACCGTCACCGCCGGTGGGCTTGTGCTCACCAGCGACGGCGTGCACAAGACGCTCAGCGGGCCGACCATGCTCGACATCCTCGGGATGCCGGACAGGGCGGCCACGGAGCTGGTGCGCACGGCGATCTCGCTCGGTGGCTCCGACAACGCCACCGCGATCGTGGTGGATCCGCCCGGTGCGGATCTCGCCACGGAAAAGTTTCGCGTCGCGGCCTGAACCGGGCGGTCAGGCCGCGACGCGATCCCTCTTCAGCTGCCGGTACTCGCGCAGGACCAGCACGACGATCAGGACGTCGAGGGCGGCGAAGAACGGCAGCGCGAGCGAGTGCGTGTGGATCGCGCGGAAGATCTCGTAGACCACGAAAGCCGAAAGCACGACCGCGGCCACGGGGTAGGCGCGCATCACCTTGCGGGCCAGCGCCCAGACCAGGCCGAGTTTGACGAGTCCGTGCGCGACGAGGTAGACGACGGCGAACGTCCGGCCCTCGACGAAGTGACCGGCGGCGAGTTCGAGGTGCCGGGCCAGCGTCCCCTCCGGGTCGCCGAGCAGGTCGCGGGTGACCACGGCGTGCGCGAAACCGGTGACGGCCGACGCCGGGACGATCATCAGGACGAGCCCGCCCACCAGCTGCAAAGCGCCATCGAGCCCCTTCAGGGTGATGGCGATCCGGAACAGCTTCTCGGTGCTCATGGACGCTCCCTCCGCGATCACCTCACCTTGCCGCACCCGGTCGCCGCCCGCAGCCACCGTCACCGGAACAGGCGGTCTCCGCAGGACCGGCACCGCTCGTGCCGCGCCGTCCGGCCGGACGGGTCCCTGCCGTAGAAGGGAAAGCACGGCGCGCCGCAGACGGCGAGGTAGATCCGCCCGCACCGCAGCGGCCGCCCGCCGACGTTGTGGGCAACGGCCAGCGCCTGATGGCGCACGCCCGCCTCGGGCAGCCAGCCCTCGCCGGGCAGCTTCGCGAGCACGTCGGCGTTGACGTCGTCCGAATGGCGGAGCAGCGCCGTGCCGAGGTCGGTGAGCCGTTCCCCGAGATCGCGGAGCAGGTCCGCGCGAGGTGTGCCGTCCTCGACCATCCGGGTGATGCAGGAGAGATCGGCACCGAGTGAACCGTGGAGGTCGCGGATCCGGTCGAGCAGGCGGTGGTCCATGCCCTCCCATTAGGGCGTTGCGCGCCGGCAAGGGAAGAGGTCAGGACGTGTAGGTGACCCGGCCGTTCATCACGGTGGCGGTGACGGGCATGTCGCGCAGCCCTGCCGGGGACAGCTTCGCCGGATCCACCGCGGTGACGACCAGATCCGCGACGTCCCCGACGGCCACCGAGGCCCGGCCGCCGGACGCCGCAGCGAGCGCGGCCTCCAGCGGCATGGCCTGTTCGGGGTGCCAGGGCGGACGGCCGTCGTCGGTGCGGCTGACCGCCGACGCGATCGCGTCCCACGGGTCCAGCGGCGCGACCGGCGCGTCCGAGCCGAACTCCAGCGTCACCCCGGAGCGATGCAAAGCGCCGTAAGGGAAGGCCCGATCGGTCCAGCCGTGCCAGTGCCGGTCGGCGACGTCGCGGTCGTCGGGCTGGTGAGCGGGCTGGACACTCGCCACGACACCCAGCTCGGCGAAGCGCGCGACGTCCTCGGCACGCAGCAGCTGCGCGTGCTCGATGCGGCCGGCGCAACCGACGTTCTCGAAGGCGTCGAGCGCGATCTTGTTGGCGTGGTCGCCGATCGCGTGCACCGCGGGTGAAAGGCCGTGCTCGGAAGCCTTGCGCATCAACGGTTCCAGCTCCTCGGGTGGCAGTTCGAGCAGCCCGTGGGACTCGGTTCCGGCGTAGTGTCCCACGCAGTACGCGGTGCGGGTGTTGAGCGAACCGTCGACGAACAGTTTGAACGGGCCGACCGTGAGCAGCCCGCCGGTGTCCGGGAGGACGTCGCCGGTGCGGTGGCCGCGTTCGACGGCGGTTTCGAGCAGATATTTCGCGATCACGCAGGAAACCCGGACCGGTAAGGGTTTCCGCGCCAGCCGTCGCCGCCAGGCGGTGACCGTGTCGGTGTACTCGTAGTCGACGATCTCGGTGACGCCGCGGGCGGCCGCCGCGTCGAGCGCGTCGGCGACCCAGCCGTCGATGACCGCTTCGGGGGCGACGGGGAGTTCGGCCGTCGCGCTCATACAGTCGTTCTCCAGCAGCACACCGGTCGGATGCTCGCGGCCGACGAGCTTCAGCGCGGCGGGGCTGAGCCACAGCGTGTGGAGGTCGGCGCTGAACAGGGCGACGGGATGCCCCGGCAACGCCTTCTGCAGCAGGTCCTTGTGCGGCGTATCCGGCCAGAGGCCGTCGCGGAACCCGGCGCCGAGCACGAGTTCGCCGGGAGGCGCGGGATGTGCCAGCAGGTGGGCGAGCACGAGGTCGACCGTATGCGCGGCGGACGTCGCCTCCCCCAGTGGGATCCGGCGGCGCGCGGCCGACCACTGCGCCGTGTGCACGTGCGCGTCGACGAGGCCGGGCAGCAGCGTGCCGCCGTGACCGTCCAGGCTCTCCGACGCCTCACCCGCCTGCCCCGGCCCCGCGATGGCCGCGATCCGGCCGTCCTTGATCAGCACGTCCGACAGGGAACCCGCCAAGCCGACCCGGACCCGGCGCACCAGAAGATCGTCCACGCCCTCACTTTGCCAGCCTGGCCGCGTTTAGTCCTCTGAATGCGAGGAGTCAGGAGCGGGCGAAGGTGAGCTTTCCGAGCGCGGCGACCAAAGGCGCGAGTTCGGGGAGCTCTTCGGCGGCGGCCAGCGCCTCGGTGAGGACGGTGTCGTGCGTCGGCCGCGCCGCCGCGAGCAGTTCCTGCCCCGACGGCGTGACCTCCGTGTAGATCCCCCGCCGGTCGTCCGCGCACAGGTACCGCTGCAGCAGTCCCCTGTCCTCCAGTCTCGACACCAGCCGCGTCGTCGCCGACTGGCTGAGCACGACGGCGTTCGACAGCTGGTTCATCCGCAGGTGGAAACCGTCCTGGCGGGCGAGCACGTCCAGCACGGTGTACTCGGTGACGGACAGCTCGTGCTTCTGCGCCAGCGCGCGCTCGAGCGCGTCCTCGATCCGCGCGTGCAGTGCGGCGAGGGTCCGCCAGCCCTGAGCGCGTGCTTCCACGGCGTCGTCGGCCAGTGACACGGTTCACCTCTTCCCCGGTTGCCCGAGCTTTGTTGCGTCGTGCATCATCAAGCGTGTGCAATATGCGGCGCGTGCAACTATCTCAGGCGCTTGTAGTTGCTCACGCCAGACACCACCACTCTACGGGAAGAAGTGAGGCCTCCATGCCTGCCGCTCTGCTCGCACTGGCGATCAGCGCCTTCGGTATCGGCACCACCGAATTCGTGATCATGGGCCTGTTGCCCGAGGTCGCGAGCGACTTCGGCGTCTCGATCCCGTCCGCGGGGCTGCTGATCTCCGGCTACGCGCTCGGCGTCGTGGTCGGCGCCCCGCTGCTGACCGCGCTCGCGTCACGGATACCGCGCAAGACGGTCCTGGTCGGCCTGATGGTCCTGTTCATCGCAGGCAACGTCGTTTCCGCGCTGGCCCCCACCTACGGCCTGCTGATGACCGGCCGCGTGATCGCCGCGCTCTCGCACGGCGCGTTCTTCGGAGTCGGCGCGGTCGTCGCCTCCTCGCTGGTCGCGCCCGCGAAACAGGCCAGTGCCATCGCGCTGATGTTCACCGGGCTGACCGTCGCCAACGTCCTCGGCGTCCCCGCCGGGACGGCACTCGGGCAGGCGTTCGGCTGGCGCTCGACGTTCTGGGCCGTCAGCGTCCTCGGCGTGATCGGCCTGATCGGGATCCTCGCGCTGGTACCGGTACAGGCGACGTCGGAGAGCGCCGGGCTGCGCAGCGAACTCGCCGTCTTCCGGCGGCTCCAGGTCTGGCTCGCGCTGGCGATGACCACGCTCGGGTTCGCCGGGGTGTTCGCGGCCTTCACCTACATCGCCCCGATGATGACCGAGGTCGCCGGCTTCTCCCCCGGCGCGGTGACCTGGCTGCTGGTGCTGTTCGGCGCCGGCCTGTTCGTCGGCAACCTGATCGGCGGCAAGGCGGCCGACCGGTCGCTGATGCCGAGCCTGTACGTCATTCTCGCCGCGCTCGCGGCGGTGCTGGTCGTGTTCGTCTTCACCGCGCACGCCCAGGTTCCCGCCGCGATCACCATCGCCGTCTTCGGCGCCGCCGGTTTCGCGACCGTCGCGCCGCTGCAGGCCCGCGTGATGGACAAGGCCGAAGGCGCGCCCGCGCTGGCTTCGGCCGCCAACATCGCCGCGTTCAACCTCGGCAACGCCGGGGGCGCGTGGCTCGGCGGCAAGGCCATCGAGGGCGGTCTCGGCTACACCGCGTCCAGCTGGATCGGCGCGGCCCTGGCGCTCGCCGGACTGCTGGTCGCGGTCATCTCAGGCATGCTCGACCACGGGCGACGAAAGGCTCGTCGCGCCGAACTGGCCCCCGCCGCCTGACCCGTGAACACCCACGAAAGGAACGCAAGTGACCGACATTCCCACCGTCAAGCTCGACAACGGGGTGGAGATGCCGCAGCTCGGGTTCGGCGTCTTCCAGGTGCCGGACGAGGAGACCACCGCCGCGGTCAAGGCCGCGCTGGACGCGGGCTACCGCAGCATCGACACCGCCGCGATCTACGGCAACGAAGCCGGTGTCGGCAAGGCGCTCGCCGAGTCCGGGATCGCCCGCGACGAGCTGTTCATCACCACCAAGCTGTGGAACAGCGCACAGGGCTACGACGCCACGCTCAAGGCGTTCGACGCCAGCCTGGCGAAGCTGGGCCTGGAGCAGCTGGACCTCTACCTGATCCACTGGCCCACACCGGAGCGCGACCTCTACCGCGACACGTGGAAGGCCTTCGAGAAGCTCTACGCCGACGGCCGGGTCCGCGCGATCGGCGTCTCGAACTTCCAGCCCGCCCACCTCGAACGGCTTCTCGACACCGGCGCGGTGACCCCGGCGGTCAACCAGGTCGAGGTGCACCCGTACCTGCAGCAGGCCGAGGTGCGCGAGTTCGACGCGAAGCACGGCATCGTGACCGAGGCGTGGAGCCCGCTGGCCAAGGGCGGCGACCTCCTGGGCGAAGCCGCGGTGAAGGCGCTCGCGGAGAAGCACGGCCGCACTCCGGCGCAGGTCGTCCTGCGATGGCACCTGCAGCTCGGCAACGTCGTGATCCCGAAATCCGTGACGCCGTCGCGGATCAAGGAGAACCTCGACGTCTTCGGATTCGCCCTGTCGGAGGAGGACATCGCTTCGCTGGCCGTGCTGGACCGGGGCCTGCGAACCGGGCCGGATCCCGACACCTTCAACGTCGCGTAGCACCAGCCCCGTGAGCGGTAAGGACGGTTCTAACCGTCCTTACCGCTCACGAGGTCTTGGGCAGCCGGTTACTATTCGGCCGCACTGACGGCAGTTGTGCGAAAAGAGGTAACCGGACGATGCAGGCCCGAGGACGCGCCGTCCTCGCGACACTTCTGCTCGTGGCGTTCCCAGTGGTGGTCGTCGCGGTGGGTGTCGCCAGTGTGGTGGCCGGCCTGCAAATTCCGGGCAAAAGCGGCATTTACATCATGGGTGCCGGGCTCGCGATCATGATCGCGCTCGGCTTCGGGCTGGTGAGCGCGCTGCGGGCACGGCGTCCTCCGATCGAGGGACCGCGGCTGGACCGCGACGCCCATCCCGCGCTGTGGGAGATGATCGACGACCTCGCCGCCCAGGTGAAGACGCGCCCGCCGGACGAGATCGTGCTGATCGGCGAGATCAACGCGGCGGTCAGCGAGGACGCCCGGTTCCTCGGCCTGCGACCGGGCCGCCGCACGATGCTGATCGGCCTGCCGTTGCTGGCCGCGATGAGCGTGAGCGAACTGCGCTCGGTGCTCGCGCACGAACTCGGGCACTACAGCGGCGGCCACACCCGCCTGCTCGCGCTGACCTACCGCGGCACCCAGACGCTCGCCTTCACCGTCGACAGGCTGGACGGCGGCCCCGCCAGGGCCCTGCTCTCCGCCTACTCGAAGCTGTACCTGCTGGTCGCGCGGTCGGCGAACCGGCGGCAGGAACTGCAGGCCGACGAGGCTTCCGTACTCGCGGCGGGAAGCCGGACGGCGGCCGCGGCCCTGCGGAAGGCCGCGACGCTGAGCCCGCTCTGGAAGGACTACGCCGAGCGCTACCTCTCCCTCGGCGCGACGGCGCGGCGCACTCCCGCGGTACTGCTGGGGTTCCGGTCGTACCTCAACCACCCGGTGCAGCGGGACTGGATGGCCGAGTACGCCGAAGACGTCATCGACGGCGAAGAGCTCTCGAAGTACGACAGCCATCCGCCCACGAAGCGGCGGATCGCCGCACTGGCCGGTGTGCCGGACAACCCGGTGAAGCCGGACGCGCGGCCGGGCTGGGCGCTGCTGGGCGCGCCGAAGGTCGACGTGCCCGAGGCGGAACTCGACGTGCTGATCCGCGACGTCGGGCCGCGGGCGGACTGGGACGAGGTCATCAAGCGGGCCGGCCGCGCTTCGGTCGCGGAGGGCGCGAAGCTGCTGACCTCGGCCGGGATCGAGAGCAGGCTGGCGCCGCGCGGCACGATCGGCGAGGTAGTGCGGGTCCTGCGTGACGGCGACGCCGACGCGCTCGCGAAACCCCTGAGGGCCCCGTCCCGCGAAGAGGGCCGCGAACTGCTGACCGAACTGTTCGCCGACACCGTCACCGCCGCGATGATCGACAACGGTGTCGCCGCGCACCGCCTGAACTGGGGCGGCGGCTGGGAACTGTGCCTCGGTGACGGCGAGCCGTTCGACGTCGTCGAACTGGTCGGCCCGGCGGTGCAGAGCCCGCGCGCGGTCGACGAACTGGTCCACAACCTGCAGCTGCTGAACGTGCCGGCCGCGTATTTCTGCAAGCAGGAGCCCCACCGGGAGCCGGATCCCGCCGAAGCCCGGATGCTCGGGATGTTCACCGCGCTGAAGGCCAAGCGGAGCCTCTACGACCTGATCGTCTGCGACACCGAAGTGGTGCTCCTGCCGATGGCGCGGGCGGTACTGATCCGCCGCGGTCTCGCCGGCCTGATCGGGGCGCGCGGGGTGTCGGACCGCAAACGGATCCGGAAGCTGCGGGAACGCGGGCTCGACGACCTGCGCGCCGAACCGGGCGCGCGGCGGATCCCGTTCACGGACATCGTCGCGGGTGGTTTCCCCCGCCGGAAGCTCACCGCCTACCTGACGCTGGACCTCTCCGACGGCGAGACGCTGGAGCTGGCGATGACCGGCAACACCGAGGACTTCGGGACCGCGCACGACGAACTGACGGCCTTCTTCGGGTCGCTGAAGGCTTGAGGACGGCGGCTTCGGTGACGCCCTGGCTGACTTCGTGAGTGGCGATTCAGCGGGTGACAGGGGACGACGATGCAGGATTCGGGACGTTCAGTGTCCAGATTCCTTCACCGTCGCGGGCTTGCTCCGGTCTCGGTCCTTGATCAACGGAGGATCCGGGACAGCCGGCTGGGGCTGGTGTCCGTGGACGAGACTCTCGCTAGGGTTTGATCGCCACGCCGCCGAGGCTCAGGTGGTTCAGCTGGGTCAGCGGCGCGAGGCGCGGGCCCTCCGGCCACCATTCGTGCAGGTGCACGAGGCCGGGGTCGAGCATCTTCAGCCCGTCGAACAGCGACTCGATCTCCTCGCGGCTGCGGTGCACCGTCGGGTAACCGATGCTGCCCATCAGGCCGTCGAGCTTCCGCGCGAACGCGCCGCGCGGACCTTGGCCGTCGGTGTAATAGTGCGTGAGCAGCAGATACGATCCGGGAGCGAGCGCGTCGACGTAGCCGCGGACGATGGCCTGCGCCCTGCCGAGGTCTTCGATGTGGTGCAGCACCGCGTTGAAGAGCACCGCGACCGGGCGGTCGAGTTCGAGATGCTCCGCGATCACCGGATCGCTCAGCGTCTGCTCGGGATCGCGCAGATCCGCGCCGCTGACGTGGACGAGGTGGTCTTCCAGCAACGCCAAACCGTGCGCCTGGACCACCGGGTCGTCGTCGACGTAGATGACCAGCGCGTCGGGGTTGTACCGCTGCGCCGTCTGATGCGTGTTCTCGATGTAGGGCATGCCGGAGCCCAGATCGAGGAACTGGCCGACCCCGCGGCCGCCGGCGAGGAACCGGACCACCCTGGTCGCCCAGGACCGGAACTCCTTGGCCACCGCGGCGCCGTCGGGGGCCACCGTGAGGAAGGCGTCGACGGCTTGCCTGTCGATCTCGTAGTGGTCGTGTCCCCCGAGAAGGGCGTCTTTCATCCGGGCGAGATTGGGTTTGTCGTAGTCGAGGGGCGGGAGCGGGCGCCTCGGCACAGACCGGACCTCGTCCGAAGTCATGGACACGCTCCACCCTTCAGCCGTGTGCGGATCGCGGCGAACACGGTCCACGGCTCCCTCGACATCGACGGACAGTGCACAGGCTACGACATGGCGTACCGGTAAGTGAACTCCCCAAGGGCCTTGGTTACCTGCGATGATCATCCGAAGACGAGCTCGCGCCAGGTGGCTCCGCCGTCGGTGGTCCGGTAGACGGCCGATCCCCCGTCGGCGTCGGGCAGCCCGTCGACCACTACCCCGACCCGTTCGTCCGGGAAGTCCAGATCGTTGAGGCAGACCCCGCGACCGCTGAGCACGGTCGTCGTCCAGCTCACCCCGCCGTCGACCGTGCTGTGCAGGAATCCGGTGCCGCCGCCTTCCGCCGCGACGGTCGCCGCCGCGGGCGAAGCGGCGCTGAAGCTCTGGTTGATCCCGAGAATGGGCGCTTGCGCCGATCCGGTGAACCGCCCGCCGAGCTTCGGCGCCCGCCACAGCCGCCGGACGGTCGCCCCCGGCTGCGGCGTGCCCGGTCCCCCGCTGCACAGCGCCAGCACCCGCCCGCGCCGGATTCCGCTCAGCAGAGCCGAACTGTCGGCCGGGCAGGGCGGCGGCGCGGCGGTGAAGGCCAGGCCGTCGGACGAGGTCCAGTACTTCTGCACGCGGTAGTCCGCCCCCATCGACACCTGCACGCCGCCGCTGGTGGCGACATCTCCGTAGGTCACAGAGCCGGTGACGGTGAACCCCGTGACCGGCTGGAGAACCCGCGCGCCGGAGAGCCCGGAATACAAGGTCGTCGTCGACGGGCTGCCGAAACCGGTGACCATGGCGAACACCCGCGGCCCTGATTCGGTTATTTTCGAAACATAGAAGGGTTCCCGGACCCCGGCGAGCCGGACTCCCGACCAGGTGCCGCCCCCGTCGTGGCTGGCGAGCAGCCGGTTGCCGTCGGAGAGGAAGACGTCGTGCTCGTCGATCACGGCGAGCTTGACCTGATTGTGGTTGTCCGGCAAGGAGATCGGCGGGACGCCGACGTGCCGCCACCGCTTCCCGCCGTCGGACGTCGACAGCAGCGACGCGCACCATCCCGGTTTCCCGCACGGCGAGAACCCGAGGACGAACCCGCGCGACGGTCCGGTCCAGCTCGTCGACGCGGGGGCGAAACCCTTGGGCACCAGCGAATCCGCGGCAGCGGCCGGGGTGCAGACGGCGAAGGCGGTCAAGGCGGTGGCGGCCAGCGCGGCCCACCGGTTCGGCTTCATGACCACGAGACGTGCGGCCTTCGCGGGGGTTGCCCGCCATTCGGGGTGAGCCCCCAGATCATCTCCGGTACGCTCTCAAACCTTGTTTCGCACAGGGCCGGACCGGGTATACGGCGTTCGGCCGGTGAGACGGAGGTAGCACCGATGGACGACGCGGGTTCGCGTGGTGACGACGACGAGGAATCCGATGCGGGGACCACGGAGCGTCGCTTCAGCCTGAACGTCCACGATCCGGACCATCTGCCGCGCAAACTCGCCGGCCGGTACGAGGTCGGCGACCTCCTCGGCCGCGGCGCGACCGCGCGGGTCTTCCGCGCCCGTGACCTGCACGAACGGCGCGAGGTCGCCCTGAAACTGTTCCACGCCGACACGATGACCCGCGACGAGCGCCGACGGCAACAGGAGATCGAGGCCCTCAGCTCGGTCCGGCACCCCGGCCTCGTCCCGCTCTACGACGCCGGCTCGGACGACGGCTACACCTACCTCACGATGCGGCTGGTCGACGGGCCCAATCTGGCCCAGCGCCTGCGTTCCGGCCCGCTCTCCCAGGACGCGGTCGTCGAACTGGCCGCCCGGTTGTCCGACGCGCTCGCCCACGTCCACGCGCACGGAATCACCCACCGTGACCTGAAACCGGCGAACATCCTGATGGCCGACGACGGCCCGCTGATCGGCGATTTCGGGGTGGCGCACGCCTTCGACGCGACGAGGGTGACCGAGACCGGCGGCGTCGTCGGCACGGCGGCGTACATGGCGCCCGAACAGGTCCGCGGCGAGAACGTCGGCCCGCCCGCCGACATCTACTCACTCGGCCTGGTCCTGCTCGAATGCCTGTCCGGGGAACGGGAGTACACCGGGACGCCGGTCGAGGCCGCGATCGGGCGGCTGCACCGGCCGCCCCGGATCCCCGCCAGGCTGTCGGTGACCATGACGACGCTGTTGCGCGGGATGACCGCGCAGAAGCCGTCACAGCGCCCGACCGCGGCGGCGATCTCCCGGATCCTGCTGGAGGACTCGACCGGGACGAAGGTCGCGCATCTCGGCACCGGCACCCGCAAGCGGGCGGCGGTGGTCGCCGCCATCAGCGCACCCGCCGCCGCGATCACCGTCGGCGTGCTGCTGGCGTTCAACCAGACCGGGACGAACCTTCCGCTCCAGCCGAGCGAGCCACCGCTCCCGGCGGCGACAGGCGCCTCCAGTCCGGCGGCCGGACAGTCCCCGCAGTCCTCGAAGGCCGCCGAAGTGCCCACCCAGGGCACGAAAGCGACCCACGGCACGGTCGTGGTGACCGAAGTCGTGCCGGTCTCGGCGAATCCGCCCCGCGTCACCGAAAGCGTCGGCGTCACGACGACGCCGGACAACTCGACCCCGGCAGGCGGCGATCCGAGCATCTCGCACAAGCCGAGCGGTTCGAAGACCAAGACCAAGACGAAGACCAAACCCCAGCCACCTGGCTGAGCGTCCGCCCGGCCAGGCTGTCCACTGTGGACGATGATGGGAGACGGCGATGACCTATCTCAATGACCCGCGCGAGCCACAGGAAGAGATCGTCGAACAAACACCGGCGAGGATCCGTGTCGTGCGTGTCGTCAACGCCCTGGTCCACGCGATGTGCTGGATCTTCGCGCTGGTGCTGATCGTGCACATCCTGCTCGTGTTCGGCGAAGCGAATCCCGGCAACGGGTTCGCGCAGCTGATCGACCAATGGTCTCGCGCGGTCTCGCTCGGACTGCGCGACCTGTTCACCCCGGACGGCGCCAAATTGAGCACGCTGTTCAACGACGGCCTGGCCGCCCTGCTGTGGCTGATCATCGGCGGGGTGGTGACCGACCTGGTCTCCCGGATCGGCCTTCCCGGCCCGAAACGGGTCTGGTACCGGCGGACGCTCAGCTGAGCGAACCCGGTCTCCCCGGCGGAACGTCACCGGCCCCGGCCTGTTCGGCCCTGGCATCGGGGACGTCCGGGGTGGCGGTGGCCTCCGCGGGCTGTTTCCGGTCCTGTTCCGGCTCGGTCTCGAAATGCTCGCGGCACCACCGGCCGTAGCGTCTGGCATGCACGGTCATCGCGGCACCTCCCTCTCCACCTCCACGATCCCTCAGTTATGTGACGCGCGCCACTCGTTTATCGGGGTCGGCGGCCGAATTCGGTCACGATCTCGGCGCAGAACGCGGGCAGATCATCCGGATTCCGGCTGGAGATCAGGCCGTTGTCGTTGACGACCTCCTGGTCGACGACGATGCCGCCGGCGTTGCGGATATCGGTGCGCACACTCGGGTACGACGTGAGCGTGCGGCCGCGGACAACGTCGGCCTCGACCAGCGTCCACGGCCCGTGACAGATGACGCCGACCGGTTTGCCGCTGTTCACGAAATCGCGGACGAAGCGGACCGCGTGCTCGTCCGCGCGCAGATTGTCCGGATTCATCGTCCCGCCAGGGAGCACGAGCGCGTCGAAGTCGTCGACCGTGACCTCCTTGACGACCCGGTCCACGGCGAACTTGCCCGCCTTGTCGATGTCGCCGTTCATGGCCTGGATCTCGCCGGGTTCCAGCGAGACGACCTCGGCCGTCGCCCCGGCATCGGTGACCGCTTTGCGCGGTTCGACCAGTTCCACCTGCTCGACGCCGTCCGCCGCGAGGATGGCCACGCGGCGCCCGTTCAGCGATGTCGTCATGGGTTTCCCTCCTGAGTCGTCCTCGCATCCGGACTACCCCAGGCAGGGCCCGCCAAACCACGGGGCTACGGGGCGGGCCGCGTCGCCTCGATCGCGAGGACGGCGATGTCGTCGTGCGTCCCGCTGCCGAGCCATTCCCGCACCGCGGAGCGGACCCTCCCGACCACCTCGCGGCCGGAAAGTCCCCGGCAGCCGGTCAGCAGTTCACGCAGCCGCTCGTCCCCGAACAGGTCCGACGACCGCTCGTGATGCCGCGCTTCGGTGATCCCGTCGGTGTAGAGCAGGCAGACGTCGCCTTCGGCCAGCCGGACGGCCGTCTCGGCGAACCGGGCCTGCGGGGAGATCCCGACCAGGGTGCCGGGCAGGGTGATCTCGTCGACCCCGCCGCGTCGGCGGATCACCAGCGGCGCGGGATGCCCGCCGGAGGCCAGGGTGACGCCGAGGCCGTCTTCGCCCGCCAATACCGAACCGAGCACCAGCGTGGCGAACCGGCCACTGCCACCGGTGATCAGCAGGGAGTTGAGCAGGCTCAGCAAAGTCGTGTTGTCGTGCTCGACGAGATCGAGCGCGGCGAGGGTCTGGCGGACCCGTCCGGTGAGCGCGGCCGCCTCGGCTCCTTTGCCGCAGACGTCACCGAGGACGAACATCGCGCCGCCGTCGTCCCTCGGCAGGACGTCGTAGAAGTCGCCGCCGACGTCGAGCAGCCCGCTCGACGGCTCGTACCAGACGTCGAACTTGACGCCGGGCACCGACGGCGGCGGCGTCGGGCGCAGCGTGGTCTCCAGCCCGCGGGTGGCCTCTTCCTGGCGGGCGTAGCGATGCGCGTTCGCCAGCGCGGTGCCCGCCGCGCGGGCGAACTCGGTCACCGCTCGCGGGTGGTCGTCGCCGAACGCGGGCGCGCCGCGCCTGCCGAGCACGACCGCGCCGGTGACCCCGGTGCCGCTGTCGGATCCCAGCGAGACCACGGTGACCGACGAATGGACGGCGAGCCGCTCCGCGACGACGGCGGGCAGCGTCGCGATCTCTTCCTCCGGGACCGTTTTGGCCTCCGGTTCCCCGGCGGAGGCGAAGGTGCCGGCGAGCACCGGCGCCAGCTGGGCCGGGACGCGGCGGATCCGGCCGTGCCCGTGGTTGGTGCGGTGGTCACAGCTCCACCACTCCCACCGGCCGCGGGTGGTCGGCAGGAGCACGAACACGCAGTCGGCGAGTTCGGCCGCGGCGAGCTCGGCGATCACCTTCGCCGTCCCGTGCCGTCCCCGTGCGGAGGCGAGGCGGGGCGCGGAGCCTGCCAGGAAGCCGTCCACGCGGGGGCCGTCGGCCGCGACCGCGGAGGTCACCGTCCACGCGTGCCAGCCGCCGGGCAGCGTCCGGATCCGCGCGGGGAACCGGCGGCCCGTGTGCTCGACGTGGCCGACGTCGGGGCCCTCGGCGGTCAGTATCGGGCGGCCGCCGCCGAACAGCTCGCGGGCGGCGGGATTCGACCAGCGCAACGCGCCGCCGGTGTCCTGCACGAGCACGGCGTCACGGACGTCTTCGAGCAGCTCGCGCCAGAACCTCCCGGATTCGGGCAGCGCGCCCTCACTCGTCGTCGGCGACGACTCCGAGGGGAGCGACGTCGAGGCCGGGGCAGGCCGTGACACCATTCCCGGACCTCCTCCTGCCTTGCGGGTAGCGCAGTGTGAGCGGGCGGACTGGCTCGAAGTGTAGGTCGAATCATGGCACGCTGATGCGACGACCATGGCTTGGCATGCGTGGTGGAGAGGGTCGACACAGATGACACAGCACTCCCAAAGGCATCGGACGCCCGTGGAAGGTGGTGGCGGCCAGGTGGACGAAGCGACCCTGGAACGCCTGCTCGCGGCGGCTCGTGACCTCGGGGACGGCAACTTCCGGCGCCGGTTCGTGGCGCACGGCGACGGGCTCGCGGGCCAGCTCGCCGGTGCCTTCAACGACATCGCCGAACGCAACCAGCGGCTGGTGACCGAACTTCTGCGCGTCCGTGAGGCGGTCGGCAAGGAAGGCAGGCTCACCGAACGCGTCGCGGCCGAGGTCGGCCCCGGCGGCTGGGCCACCGCGGTCGACGTCGTCAACGGGCTGCTCGAGGACGTGAGCAGGCCCACGGCCGAGCTCAACCGGGTCCTCGGCGCGGTCGCCGACGGCGATCTGTCCGAGCCGATGCCCCTGGAGGTCGGCGGGCGGCCGTTGCAAGGTCAGTTCGCCGAGGTCGCGAAGACGGTCAACGGCCTGATCAAACAGCTTTCGCGGTTCGCGACCGAGGTCACGAGAGTGGCCCGCGAGATCGCCACCGAAGGGCGGCTCGGCGGACAGGCCGAGGTCCCTGGCGTGGCGGGCACCTGGCGTGATCTCACCGACAACGTCAACGTGATGGCCAGCAACCTGACCGACCAGGTGCGCAACATCGCCCAGGTCACCACCGCCGTGGCGCGGGGCGACCTGACCCAGAAGATCAACGTCGACGCGCGCGGCGAGATCCTCGAACTCAAGAACACCGTCAACATCATGGTCGACCAGCTCTCGTCCTTCGCGGATGAAGTCACCCGCGTCTCGCGCGAGGTCGGCAGCGAAGGGCAGCTCGGCGGACAGGCGCAGGTCCCCGGCGCGGCAGGCACGTGGCGTGACCTCACCGACTCGGTGAACCTGATGGCGGACAACCTGACCGACCAGGTCCGCAACATCGCCCAGGTGGCCACCGCGGTGGCGCGGGGCGACCTGTCGCAGAAGATCAACGTCGACGCCAAGGGCGAGATCCTCGAACTCAAGAACACGCTGAACACCATGGTCGACCAGCTCTCGTCCTTCGCGGATGAAGTCACCCGTGTGGCGCGCGAGGTCGGCAGCGAAGGCCGTCTCGGCGGGCAGGCGACCGTGCCGGGCGTGGCGGGCACCTGGCGCGGGCTCACCGACTCGGTGAACCAGATGGCGGACAACCTGACCGACCAGGTCCGCAACATCGCCCAGGTCACGACCGCCGTCGCGAAGGGTGACCTGACGCAGAAGATCACGGTCGACGCGCGCGGCGAGATCCTCGAACTCAAAACGACCGTCAACACGATGGTCGACCAGCTGTCCTCGTTCGCCGACGAGGTCACCCGTGTCGCGCGCGAAGTCGGCACGGAAGGTCAGCTCGGCGGGCAGGCGCAGGTGCCGGGTGTCGCCGGGACCTGGCGCGACCTCACCGGGTCGGTCAACTTCATGGCGAACAACCTCACCGCGCAGGTCCGCAACATCGCCCAGGTGGCGACGGCGGTGGCGAAGGGCGACCTGTCGCAGAAGATCGCCGTCGACGCCAAGGGCGAGATCCTCGAACTCAAGAACACGCTGAACACCATGGTGGATCAGCTGTCGTCGTTCGCCGACGAGGTCACCCGTGTCGCCCGCGAGGTCGGCAGTGACGGGCGCCTCGGCGGGCAGGCGCAGGTGCCCGGCGTGGCCGGGACGTGGAAGGACCTCACCGACAACGTCAACTTCATGGCGAACAACCTGACCGACCAGGTCCGCAACATCGCCCAGGTCACCACCGCCGTCGCGAAGGGCGACCTGACCCAGAAGATCATCGTCGACGCGCGCGGCGAGATCCTGGAGCTCAAGAACACCGTCAACATCATGGTCGACCAGCTGTCGGCGTTCGCCGACGAAGTCACCCGTGTGTCCCGCGAGGTCGGCACCGAAGGCAAGCTCGGCGGCCAGGCGCAGGTGCGCGGCGTCGCCGGGACGTGGAAGGACCTCACCGACAACGTCAACGTCATGGCCACCAACCTCACCGACCAGGTGCGGAGCATCGCCACGGTGACGACGGCGGTGGCGAACGGCGACCTGTCGAAGAAGATCTCGATCGACGCGCAGGGCGAGGTCGCCGTCCTCGCCGAGACGATCAACAGCATGGTCGAGACGCTGCGCGCGTTCGCCGACGAGGTCACCCGTGTCGCCCGCGAGGTCGGTACCGAAGGCATCCTCGGCGGCCAGGCCCGCGTGCCGAACGTGGCGGGCACGTGGAAGGCGCTGACGGACAACGTGAACGTCATGGCCGACAACCTGACCGGCCAGGTCCGCAGCATCGCGACGGTAACCACTGCGGTGGCGCAGGGCGATCTGTCGAAGAAGATCGACATCGACGCGCGCGGCGAGATCCTCGAACTCAAGACGACCATCAACACGATGGTCGACCAGCTGTCGGCGTTCGCCTCCGAAGTCACCCGTGTCGCCCGCGAGGTCGGCACGGACGGCACGCTCGGCGGTCAAGCGGAGGTACCCGGCGTCGCCGGCACGTGGTCGAGGCTGACCGAGAGCGTGAACCAGCTCGCCGGGAACCTGACCACGCAGGTGCGGGCGATCGCGCAGGTGGCCACCGCGGTGACCGCGGGCGACCTGACGCGGCACATCACCGTCGACGCGTCCGGGGAGGTGGCCGAACTCAAGGACAACATCAACCAGATGATCGCGAACCTGAAGGAGACCACCCGCGCGAACCGCGAACAGGACTGGCTCAAGACCAACCTCGCCCGGCTGTCCGCGCTCATGCAGGGACACCGCGATCTCGCGTCGGTGGCGTCGCTGATCCTGTCCGAGCTGACCCCGCTGGTGTCCGCGCAGCAGGGCGCGTTCTTCCTCGCCCGCGAGGACGAGCAGGAAGAGGTCGTCCTGGAGAGCATCGCCACCTACGGGCTGGCGAAGTCCCAAGCGGGCCTGCGATTCTCCCCCGGCGAGTCGCTCATCGGGCAGGCCGCGGTCGACCGGCGCACGATACTGGTCCACGAGGCCCCGCCGGAGTACGCGCTGATCTCGTCAGGGCTGGGCTCGGCCGCCCCGGTGAACGTGATCGTGCTGCCGGTGCTGTTCCAGGGCGAGGTACTCGGCGTGCTGGAACTGGCGACGATCAACGCCTTCAGCACCGTCCACATCGACCTGCTGGAGCAGCTGAAGGAGACCATCGCGGTCAACGTCAGCACCATCCAGTCCAACTCGCGCACCGAAGCGCTGCTGACCGAATCCCAGCGCCTGGCACAGGAACTGCGCGCGCGGTCCGAGCAGTTGCAGGCGCAGCAACGGGAACTGCGCCGGTCCAACACGGATCTGGCGGAGAAGGCGGCACTGCTGGCGCAGCAGAACCGCGATATCGAGGTCAAGAACAGCGAGATCGAGCAGGCGCGACAGGAACTCGAAGAGCGCGCGGGGCAGCTGACCATGGCGTCGCAGTACAAGTCCGAGTTCATGGCGAACATGTCGCACGAGCTGCGGACCCCGCTCAACAGCGCGCTGATCCTCGCGAAACTCCTGTCGGAGAACCCGGACGGGAACCTTTCGGAGAAGCAGATCCAGTTCGCGCGGACGATCTACTCCGCGGGCAGCGACCTGCAGCAGCTGATCAACGACATCCTCGACATGGCCAAGGTCGAGGCGGGTCACCTGGACCTGCAGATGTCCGACGTCACGCTGCCCGAACTGGTCGAGTACGTCGAATCGATCTGCCGTCCGCTCACCTCGGACAAGGGGCTGGAGTTCGCGGTCCTCATCGATCCGCCGGTGCCGTCGTCGATCCACACCGACGAGCACCGCGTCCAGCAGGTGCTGCGGAACCTGCTGTCCAACGCGGCGAAGTTCACCGACGAGGGCGGCGTGCGCCTGCACATCCGGATGGCCGACGCGGGCGAGGTCGAAGCAGACTCGCTCCGGCAGGCCCCCGGCGTCCTCGCGTTCGCCGTCGAGGACACCGGGATCGGCATCGCGCCGGACAAACTCGCGATCATCTTCGACGCGTTCCGCCAGGCCGACGGCACCACGAGCCGCAAGTACGGCGGCACCGGGCTGGGCCTGTCGATCAGCCAGCAGCTGACCGAACTGCTCGGCGGCGAACTGCGGGTGCGCAGCGACCCCGGCAAGGGCAGCACGTTCACCCTGTACCTGCCGGTGAGCGCGGCGAACCTGATCGTCCCGACCACGCAGGCGAGCGGTGTCCCGCTGATCATGGCCGTCCCGCAGGTGATCCCGGTGACCCCGTCGCTGCGGTTCCACGGCGAGAAGATCCTGATCGTCGACGACGACCTGCGCAACGTCTTCGCGCTGGCCGCCGTGCTGGAGCGCAACGGCCTGGAGGTCATCTACGCCGAGACCGGCGTCGCGGGCATCCGGGCGCTGGAACGGCACGAGGACACCGCGCTGGTGCTGATGGACGTGATGATGCCCGAACTGGACGGCAACGCCACGATCACCGCGATCCGCGCCGAGGCCGCGCACGAGGATCTGCCCGTGATCGCCGTCACCGCGAAGGCGACCGCGGAGGACAAGGCGCGGACGCTCGCTTCGGGCGCGGACGACTACGTGACCAAGCCCGTCGACACGGACAGGCTGCTGGACCTGATCGCGGTGCACCTGGAGGCCGATGCCGCCTCCAGCGGCCTCTCGCAGGCCGTAACCCCCGCCGCGGACGCCTCGGATAGGACCGCGGACTGAGCTTTGGGCCCGCGACGGCGTCGGCCAGGTCGTCCTGAAGGCCACCTTTGAGGCGTTCAACGTCCCGAAGGTGGCCTTCAGGACACCCCGGCTTCTGGCCTCGGACATGAAAGAACCCGCAGGCCAGGCGCCTGCGGGTCTCGTTCGAAGCGGTGGAGCGGGTGACGGGAATCGAACCCGCGTAGCTAGTTTGGAAGACTAGGGCTCTACCATTGAGCTACACCCGCGTGCCCCCGAAGTACCGGGTGCGAAAACAGCTTAGCGTGACCCGCTAGGCTGTGCGCACACCCCCCGGTGAAGATCGGGGAGTCACGGGATGTGGCGCAGCTTGGTAGCGCATCCGCTTTGGGAGCGGAGGGTCGCAGGTTCAAATCCTGTCATCCCGACTCAAGGTCTTCGACCTGCAAGAACGCCCAGGAAGGTCCTGGCGTCGTCCAGGCTCGACTTCTGTCGAAACGCGTAACCCCTCGACGTGGTGAAGCGACGTCCCCGGTGCCCTGTCGGCACCGAGCCAGGGGAGGTCCGCATGGATTCGGTCATCAGGCACCCGCTCACCATCCTGCTGATCAGTGCGATCGTCACCGGGCTCCTGGTCCCGTCGGTGACCCGGCGATGGCAAGACCATCAGAAGGCCCTCGACATCAAGGCGCTGCTCCTGAGGCAGCTCAGTGAGCACATCACCCGCGTCATCACGTTCTGCTGGTTCCGGGAGCTCGGCCAGAAGCCGGACCTCAACGCCGACGATCGCGCCGGGTTCGACTGGCGGTACGGCGAGTGGACCGTCATGTCCCAAGTGCTCCAGGCACAGTTGGAGATCTACTTCCGCCGAAGCCCGGACGTCGCACGGCACTGGAGCGAGTACAGCCAGATGCTTCGCGATTTCTATGACCTGACCTGGGACAAGGATGGACGTGACGATCTGCTGTCCAAGCTCGAGAATCGCTTCAAGGACAACAAACTCTGGACGATCGAGGTGAGGACATGGCGAGGTCCGAGCCAGATCCACATCGATCGACGGTGCGAGCTCCAGGTCTCTTGGCCCGATTTCCGGAACGCCGAAGACGCGCCCAGGTTCATGCGCACCGAGTTCTGGCGGCTCAAACAAGCCATGGAAGCGCCACGGTTCCCGTTGGCTCAAGCCATTCTCAAGGCTCCCATCGAGTCGTTGCGCTGAAGCGACGCTCGTCGGCCGTCGCGCATCCGGGCAGGATGGGATCATGGAGATCCGCCTGGCACTCGCCACCGACGCCCCCGCCGTGACCCCCTTGCTCGCGCAGCTGGGCTACCCGGACAACACCGAGACCGACGTGCGCCGCAGGCTCGAACGCTGGGCCGGTCATCCCGAAGGCGCCGCGTTCGTCGCCGTGTCGGACGACGGCGTGGTCGGCGTCATCGCGGTGGTGGCGATCCCGCTTCTCGAACGGGAAGGCTCCGTGGGACGGATCGTGGCCCTGGTGGTGGACGAGAACCAGCGCCGGACCGGGGTCGGACGCGAACTGATCGCCGTGGCAGAAGAGCAGGCGATGCGGTGGGGCTGTGTCGCCATGGAGGTCAGCAGTTCCCGCCGCCGGATCGCCGCGCACGCCCTCTACCGGGCCCACGGGTACGAGGACCGCTGCGAGCGCAGCGCCAAGTTCTACCGCACGCTGACCGCCTGACACCCGCTTGTCACACCACCACAAACCGCCGCCCCGGCGCCGCCGCGGGTTCTCCTTCCGTCACGAAGTCGCAGGCCACGTCACGGAAACACCATTGAGTCTCCGCTTCACGAAGGAGACCCCGAATGAAACTCTTCCACTCGCCGGCGCTGAACGGCTCGTAGTCGTGCTCGCCGCGTTCCATGTTGTCGGCCAGTTCGTCGCGAACTCGCCGGGCGCGCCTGTGCGCTGCGACGTCAGCTTCGGCAACGACGTCACGGTGTCCGGCGGCAAGCTGAACGTGACGTGGGCCGTCGCCTGCCGGTGGACCGACGACGGCCAGCTGTCGACCGAGGTCAGGGACATCAACATCCAGATCGCCATCCGCAAGAACGGTCGGGTCATCCCGCCGGCGAAGACCTGCCTGCCCGCGCCCAGCGCGTCCACGACGCGCAGCCACCGGGTGAACTTCGACGGCACCTCTGGCCGGTACGACAGCGCGATGTTCGCGACGGTCACCTGGAACGACGGCTACCCGCCGATCAGCGGCCTGTTCTTCTCGAACGGCTCCATCATCACCTGATCCAGGACAGGCGCCAAGTCCTCCCGTGGTTCATTCACGGGAGGACTTGGCTCGTGACTCCCGGATGCTGAGAGCCCTAGGCCCTCCGGCACCCGCTTGCGAACATCGGCACCGTGACCGGCAGGCGGAGCGCCAGTGCCAGCGCGGTGCTCCGCGCGGTGCTGGACGAAGGGGCGATAGCGCGCAGCACCATCGCGCGCCGCACCGGGCTGAGCGCCGCCGCCGTCACGGGGCACGTGGCGGAGCTGATGCGCCGCGGATTCCTCACCGAGCTGCCCGAGGTCGCCGGCGCGGTCGGCAGGCCGTATGTGCCGCTGGACCTCGACACCGGGCGGTTCGTGGTGTGCGGCGCGCATATCGCGGTCGACCATCTCACCGTCGGGCTGCTGGACCTGCGCGGGAAAGTGCTGGCGCAGCTGGAGGCGCCGCATCACGGCGCCGAGCCCGCCGTACAGGTCGCGCAGATCGCGGAGCTGCTCGACGATCTGCTCATCGGGCACGCACCGGAGCGGACGCCGCTCGGGTTGGGGGTGGCGACCGGCGGCTGGGTCGACGAGGCGTCGGGGACGGTGGTGGAGCACGGGCTGCTCGGCTGGACCGGGGTGCCGTTGCGCGATCTGCTCACCGAGGTCACCGGGCTCGACGTCCGGGTCGACGGGCATTCGCGGGCGCTCATCCACGCCGAACGCCTGCTGGGGCATCCGAGAGCGCGCAGCAGTGTCGTGCAGTTGTTCACCGGCAACGTGGTCGACGCCGCCTTCGCCACCGGCGACACCGTCCATCACGGTCCTCGTTCGGCGGCGGGCGCCGTCGCGCATCTTCGGGTCGACGACAGTGACGAGCCTTGCCACTGCGGGCGTTCCGGCTGTCTCGAAGCCACGGTGTCCGAGCGCACGGTCGCCCGCAAAGCCGTCGAAGCACAAATCATCGAAGAACCGGATTTCCCCGGCGTGCTCCATTTGGCCGCATCGGGAAACAAAGGCGCCGTCGCCCTTTTCCATGAGCGCGCACGAATCATCGGACAGGCCGTCGCCTTGCTCTTCGACGTCCTCAATCCGGAGATTCTCATCGTGCTCGACCAGAGTGTACGTGACGTCGAAGGCTGCCTTTCCACGATCCGGGACGAGGTGTCGCAACGGTCCTGGATCTGCCAGGACGCGGTCAAAAACGTTGTGGCGTCGAGCTTTCCGGGAACCGAGCTGGCGACAGCCGGCGGTGCGGTCATGCTGAACGCCCTCTACGAAGATCCGCTTTTCACGGACCTCGCGAACGCTTCCTGAGTTACTTCATTAAATCGCAAAATTGACGCTCTCCGCCGGGCCTGCGAAGAATCTCCTTCAACGACGCGAACCCGAACGAAAGAGCCCATCGTGAAGAAACCAGTGCCCTTGATCGCCGCGCTCCTCGCCGGATTGGCGCTGTCGGGCTGCGGCGCCTCCGCGAGCCCGTCGGGCGTGGCCGGGCAACCGGAGAAACTCGAACTCCGCTACCAAGGCTCGGCGAACAACGTCACCTTCCCCGAACTCGCCGAGGACCTCGGCTACTTCGGCCCGGTCAAGCTCAAATGGGTCGGCAACACGATCAGCGGGCCGCAGGACATCCAGTCCGCCGCGACCGACCAGACCGATTTCGGCGGCGCGTTCACCGGCGCGGTCGCGAAACTCGTCGACGCGGGCGCCCCGATCAAGGCCGTCGTCAACTACTACGGCTCCGACGAGAAGACCTTTTTGGGTTTCTACGTCAAGGAAGACAGCCCGATCCGCAACCCCCGCGACCTCATCGGCAAGAAGGTCGGCGTCAACACCGTCGGCGCCAACCTGGAGGCCGCCCTCGACACCTGGCTCAAACGCAGCGGCCTCTCCGACGCCGAGATCGACCAGGTGCAGCTGGTCGTCCTCCCACCGATCAACACCGAACAAGCCCTGCGCAACGGCCAGATCGACGTCGCCGCGCTCAACGGTGTCCTGCAGGATCGCGCCCTCTCCGTCGGCGGGGTGCGGCCGATCGTGAAGGACGTCGAGGCGTTCGGGCCCTACAACGGCGGGCCGTACGTGCTGCGGACCGACTTCATCAAGAAGTACCCGGAGACCACGAAAACCTTCGTCACCGGCGTGGCCAAGGCGATCGAATGGGCGCGCACCACGCCGCGCGACGAGGTCATCGCCCGGTTCACCAAGATCATCCAGAACCGCGGCCGCAACGAGAACACCGAAACGCTCAAGTACTGGAAGAGCACCGGCGTCACCAAGGGCGGGCTGATCTCCGACAACGACTACACGCTCTGGACGGACTGGCTCAAGCAGTCCGGGTTCATCAAGAACGACCAGGTCGACCTGAAAAAGATCTACACCAACGAATTCAACCCCTTCCGCGAAGGCGGTGGCGCATGACAGCCAAGATCAGCCTCCGCGCGGTCACCAAGACCTTCGGCACGCTGACCGCGCTGGACGACGTCTCCCTCGACATCGAGGACGGCACGTTCCTGTCCCTCGTCGGGCCCAGCGGTTCCGGCAAGTCGACACTGCTCGATCTGCTCGGCGGGCTCGCGAAACCCACCTCCGGCGAGGTCCTGATCGACGGGAAACCCGTCACCGGACCAGGCCTGGACCGCGGGGTCGTGTTCCAGCAGTACGCGCTGTTCCCCTGGCGCACCGCGCGGGCCAACGTCGAATTCGGGCTCGAAGGTGGCACGCTGACCAAGCGGCAGCGCGCCGACAGGGCACGGGAATTCCTCGACCTGGTCGGGCTTTCCGGCTTCGAGGACCACCTTCCCCACGAGCTTTCCGGTGGCATGAAGCAACGTGTCGCGATCGCGAGGAGTCTCGCCTACGACCCCGACGTGCTGCTGATGGACGAACCGTACGCCGCGCTGGACTCCCAGACCCGAGAACTGCTGCAAGAGGAACTGCGGCGGATCTGGAAGCGCACCGGAAAGACCATCGTCTTCATCACCCACAGCATCGAAGAAGCCGTCTACCTGGGACAGAAGGTCGCGGTGCTCACGTCGCGGCCGGGCAGGCTCAAGGACGTCGTCGACATCGACCTCGGCGACCGCTCGAACGACGACCTGCGTTCAGCGCCGGCGTTCGTGGCGCACCGGCACCGGCTGTGGGAACTCCTGCACGACGAGATCCGGAGGGCCGCATGACCGCGACGCTCGAAGCACCGACTGTCCATACAGGACCGAAGCCGGTCGAGAAAGCACACAAGAAGGGCAGGCTGGGCAAGGCTTTCCGCAGTTCGGCGGCGATCCTGCTGTTCCTGGCGATCTGGGAGCTCGTTCCCCAGTACGTTCTCGACGAAGGCACGAGGACCTTCCTGCCGCCGCTGTCGGAGGATCTCGTCGCGCTCTGGGAGCTGATCCTCAACGGCCAGCTGGCCGATCATCTGCTGGCGAGCCTCGGCCGGTCCGCCGCCGGGTTCGTGATCGCGGTGGGCGTCTCGGTCCCGCTCGGGTTGCTGATCGCCTGGTACCGCCCGCTCGCGGAGTTCCTGAACCCGCTGCTGGAACTGGCCCGCAACACCGCCGCGCTGGCCCTGCTGCCGGTGTTCACGCTCCTGCTCGGCATCGGCGAGGTGTCCAAGATCGCGCTGATCGTCTACGCCTGCGTCTGGCCGGTGCTGCTCAACACGATCGCCGGGGTGAACACCGTGGATCCTTTGCTGGTCAAGGCCGCGCGTTCGCTCGGACTGTCGAGTCCGAACCTGTTCCGCAAGGTGATCCTGCCGTCGGCGGTGCCGACGATCTTCACCGGTATCCGGATGGCGGCGGCGTATTCGATCCTCATCCTCATCGCCGCCGAAATGGTCGGCGCGAAGGCCGGACTCGGCTATCTGATCAACAACTCGCAGGTCAACTTCCAGATCCAGCAGATGTACGCCGCGATCATCACCGTGTCGGTGCTCGGGCTGGCCATCAACGCGGGCTTCGTCGCACTGGAGCGGCGGTTCTCCACCTGGCGTGTCAAGGAGAAGGCGTGAACCACTTACACCTCAACGCGTTCGTGATGCCGAACGGCCATCACGAGGCGGCTTGGCGGCATCCGAGCACGGATCCTCGCCGCGCAGCGACACTGAAGCACTATGTCGACATCGCCCGCACGGCTGAACGCGGCAAGCTGGACTCGCTGTTCCTCGCCGACGGCGTCGCCTTGTGGGGCAACGTCCGCTACAACTCGCACACCCTGTTCGAGCCGCTGACGCTGCTTTCGGCGCTGGCCGGGGCCACCGAGCGCATCGGCCTGATCGCCACCGCGTCGACGACCTACAACGAGCCGTACCACCTGGCCAGGAAGTTCGCGTCGCTCGATCATCTCAGCGGCGGCCGCGCGGGCTGGAACATCGTGACGTCGGCGGGTGAGGACGAAGCCCGCAACTTCAACCGCGACGCCCGGCCCGCACACGCGCTGCGCTACGAACGCGCCACCGAATTCGTCGAGGTGGCCCGGAAACTCTGGGACAGCTGGGACGACGACGCGGCCGTGATCGACAAGGCGAGCGGGGTCTACGCCGACACCGAACGTATCCACCCGATCGACCACAACGGCCCGCATTTCCAGGTCCGCGGCCCGCTGAACATCCCGCGCCCGGTGCAAGGACATCCCTTGCTGGTGCAGGCCGGGTCGTCGGAGACGGGCAAGGAGTACGCGGCCCGGTTCGCCGAGGCGGTGTTCACCGCGCAGCAGACTTTCGCCGAGGGCAAGGCTTTCTACGACGACGTCAAGGGAAGACTCGCGAAGTACGGGCGCTCGCCGGAGGAGATCAAGATCCTGCCGGGGATCAGCCCGATCCTGGGCCACACCGAGGCCGAGGCGAAGGAACGCGAGGCCGAACTCAACGCCCTGATCACGCCCGCGTACGGCGTGCGGCAGCTGTCGAACATGCTCGACCACGACCTGACGCCGTATCCGCTGGACGGTCCGCTGCCCGACGTCGGCACGTTCACCGAAGGCGCACAAAGCCGGTTCGAGCTGGTCACCGGCCTGGCGAGGCGCGAGAACCTCACCATCCGGCAGCTCATCGAACGGCTCGCGGGCGGGCGTGGACACCGCGTCTTCGCCGGCACCGCCACGCAGGTGGCCGACCAGCTGGAGCACTGGTTCACCGAAGGCGCCGCGGACGGCTTCAACGTCATGCCGCCCACGCTGCCCGGCGGTCTCGAGGACTTCGTCGACCTCGTGGTCCCCGAACTCCAGCGGCGCGGGCTTTTCCGCACCGAGTACACCGCCACGACCTTGCGCGGCCACTACGGCCTCGCCCGTCCCGTCGCCAAAACCCCAGTGAAGGAGAACGCCGCATGACCGCACTGAACACCCAGGTCGAAGTCCGCAAGATCACCGGCAGGATCGGCGCGCACGTCATCGGCGTCGACCCGGCCAAGGACCTCGACCCCGCGACCGTCGCGTTCGTGACCGACGCGCTGCACGAACACAAGGCACTCGTCTTCCGCGACGTCGACCTAGACGACGCGGGCCAGCAGCGGTTCGCCGAGCACTTCGGCGAGCTGACCAAGGCGCATCCGACCGTCCCATCGGTCGACGGCGAGCCCGCGATCCTGCCGGTCGACAGCGAGCAGGGCCGCGCGAACCAGTGGCACACCGACGTCACCTTCGTGCACAACCCGCCGAAGGCCAGCACGCTGCGAAGCCTGGTCGTGCCGCCTTACGGGGGCGAGACTTTGATCGCGAACTCCGCCGCCGCCTACCGTGACCTGCCGGAACCTCTCCGGGCGTTCGCGGACACGCTGCGTGCCGAGCACACCAATGACTACGACTACGCGAAGGCTCCGGAGACCCTCGACGCGGCGGAGCAGGAACGCCGGAAAGTGTTCGTCTCGCAGAAGTTCCGCACGGTGCACCCGGTGGTGCGGGTGCATCCGGTGACCGGGGAACGCGGGCTGTACATCGGCGGGTTCGCGCAGCGGATCATCGGGCTGTCCAAGGGCGAGTCGCGGGACATCCTCCGGCTGCTGCAGTCCTACGTGACGCGGCCCGAGAACGTCGTCCGGGTGAGCTGGGAGCCGAACCAGCTGGTGCTGTTCGACAATCGCATCACCCAGCACTACGCCGTCGACAACTACGACGACCTGCCCCGCCGCCTCAACCGGGTGACCGTGGCGGGCGACGTCCCGGTCGGCATCGACGGGCTGCCGAGCGAATCCCTCGAAGGCGACGCTTCGCACTACTCCCCCGTCGCCTGACTCCCGGAATGGGGTAAGACTGGCGTCGTGAAGGACGAACGTCAGGTGGAAACGCTCCTGAGGGAGCTGGCCCCGCAGGTCATCGGGCTGCTGGTGCGCAAGTACGGGCAGTTCGACGCCTGCGAGGACGCCGTCCAGGAAGCCCTGCTCGCGGCCGCGCAGCAATGGCCGGAGCAGGGCATCCCGGACAGCCCGAAGTCCTGGCTCGCGACGGTCGCTTCACGGCGGCTGGTGGACGAGTGGCGCAGCGAGAGCGCGCGACGGCGGCGCGAGGAGAACGACGCGCTGATGGACCTGTCCGGTCCGGGCGATCCCTCCGATTCCGACGACACGCTCACCGTGCTCTTCCTGTGCTGCCACCCTTCCCTGTCCGCGCCGTCGCAGCTCGCGCTCACCCTGCGCGCGGTCGGCGGCCTGACCACGGGCGAGATCGCGACCGCGTTCCTGGTCCCGGAATCGACGCTGGCCCAGCGGATCAGCCGGGCGAAACAGACCATCAAGAAGGCGGGTGCGGAGTTCGTCCTGCCCCCGGTCGCGGAACTCGCCGAACGGCTCCGCGTCGTCCTTCAGGTGCTGTACCTGATCTTCAACGAGGGTTACACGGCCAGTGGCGGCCCCGACCTGCACCGCGCCGACCTGACCGCCGAGGCGATCCGGCTGACCAGGCTGCTCCGGCGGCTCATACCGGACGAGGACGAGGTCACCGGCCTGCTCGCGCTCATGCTGCTGACCGACGCCCGCCGCGCCGCCCGCGCCGGCGAGGACGGCTCGCTCGTCCCTCTCGCCGAGCAGGACCGCTCGCGCTGGAACGCGGAAACGATCGCCGAAGGGGTCTCGCTGGTGAGCGGGGCCTTGGCGGCGGGCCCGGTCGGGCCGTACCAGGTGCAGGCCGCGATCGCCGCCGTCCATGGCGAGGCGGCCACCGCGGCCGACACGGACTGGTCCCAGATCCTCGCGCTCTACGACGTCCTCGAGAAGGTCTCGCCCGGCCCGATCGTGACGCTCAACCGTGCTGTCGCGGTCGCCGAGGTCAACGGGCCGGAAGCGGGCCTCGAACTGCTCGCCACCCTCGACGACGACGTCCGGATGAGCCAGACCCACCGGCTCGATTCCGTGCGCGGGCACCTGCTGGAGCTGGCCGGGGACGCCGTCGCCGCGCGCGAGGCCTACGTCCGGGCCGCCGGCAAGACCGCGAGCGAACCCGAGAAGCAGTACCTGACCCGGCGCGCGGCGCGGCTCACCGGGTGACCCGGTAGACGACGGTGCCGTGCCCCGGAACGGACGCGCTGATCTTCCCGGTGGTCGTCCTGGTCGCCTTCGACCACAGGTCCTTCAGCTCGTAGGACGGTGCGCCGCCGATGCCCAGTGCCGCCGCGGTGGTGCCGATCGTCGCCGTGGAGGTGTTCTCATTGGACAGTGCGACCGCGCGGCTCCCGTCGGCCAGCACCTTGTTGTAGACCACCAGCCCGCCTTCGGCGCTCACGACGGTCGCCTGCCTGCCCAGCGGATCCTGGTCGAGCGCGATGATGTCGGCGTTCTCGAGGATGCCGAACGTCTCCGCGCCTGCCTTGCGCAGGTCGCTGCCGATGAGCAGCGGCGCGGCCATCATCGCCCACAGGCTGAAGTGGGTGCGGTACTCGGTCGCGGTCATCCCGCCGTTGCCGACTTCGAGCATGTCCGGGTCGTTCCAATGACCGGGTCCGGCGTACTGCGCGAGCACGCGGTTCGCCTTCGCCTTGCCGATCATGCTCGACCAGTTGTCGGAGATGTCGCCGGTAGTGCGCCACAGGTTCCCGACCGGTTCGCCCCAGGTCCACACCTTGGGGTCGGTCCGGCCCCATTCGCAGATCGAGTAGACGATCTCGCGGCCGGTCTTCGCGAGCGCGTCACGCATCGCCTTGTACCGCTTCCGCGCGTCGACACCCTGGTTGTTGCAGTTGTCGTACTTCAGGTAGTCGACGCCCCACGAGGCGAACAGGTTCGCGTCCTGCCGCTCGTGCCCGAGCCCGCCGGGAAAGCCCGCGGTGTTGCAGGTCTTGGTCCCGGCGCTGGTGTAGATGCCGAACTTGAGTCCCTTCGAGTGCACGTAGTCGGCGAGTGCCTTGATGCCGCCGGGAAATCGCTTCGGGTCGGGTTGCAGCTCGCCTTGCGCGTTCCGGGACGGCAGGGCCCAGCAGTCGTCGATGTTGACGTACCGATAACCGGCGTCCCGCAGGCCCCGCGCGACGAAGATGTCCGCGATGCCCTTGATCATCTTCTCGTCGAAGTCCGGGCGGCACTGGGTGCTGTTCCAGTTGTTGAACCCCATCGGCGGGGTGCGGGCGAGGCCGTTTTCCAGTGCCAGTGCGGGTTCGGGTACCGCCAGTGCGAGTGCCGCGGCGGCGATGACCGCGCACCGCCGCGCGAAGGTGGATGCCGGCATGTTCTCTCCTTGGATGCGCTCAGGGAAGGCATCCGACGAGTACGCGGCGGAAGGGCACTCGTAGAACGAGCTTTGAGTAAAGAGCGCTCACGAAGCGCGGTCAAGCCCGTGTGTCACTCATCGGCCTTCCTGGCGGTCGCCATGGCGCGTTCGGTCTCCCAGAACGCCCGCATCGACACGATCAGCCCGTCCTCGCGCACCCGGTAGACGAACACGCCGGCGGTGTCGACGCGATAGCCGCCGGGCAGGTACGTCGTGATCGTGCCGACGTTCGCGACCTCGTCACCGGCCGCGTGGGAATCGCGGATGGTGAACCGGAAACGTTCGACGTTCGCGATCGTCTTGTCCCAGAAGGCGCTGATGCCGTCCTGGCCGTGGTGCCCCTTGCCTTCCTCGTCGAACATCGACGGGCCGATGGGGTCCTCGACGACGGCGTCCCCGGCGAAAAGCGCGAGCCAGGCGGCCTTGTCCCCGGCGGTGACCGCGGTCATCGAGCGGAACGCGGCCTGCCGCGCGGGCGGCTGCTCGGCGGCCGGATCCCAGCAGACGTCGACACCCATGGCTCAGTCTCCGATCTTCGCGATGATCTCGTCGCCGAACTTCTTGATGGAATCCAGCTTCGGGCCGACCTCGGCGTCGAAGCCGAGGCCGTCGAACACCCACGGCATGGTGATGATGTCGGTGACGCCGATGTCGCCCTGCTCGCGGTAACCGTCCAGACCGAACTTGTCGATGCAGACGGCCTGGTACTCGAAGGGATCGTCGGCGCGACCCCGGTCGACCAGCAATCCGCGCAGCTTGGCGATCGTTTCGCGGAGGTCGTCGAACTTCATCATCGCCGAGGACCAGCCGTCGGCGACGCGCGCGGCCCGGCGCAGCGCGACGTCGGTGTGACCGCCGATGTAGAACGGCACCTTCGACGGCGGTGTCGGACTCATGCGGAGCTTGTCGAAGTCGAAGAACTCGCCGTGGAACTCGACCATCCCGCCGTCGAGGATCAGCCGCAGCACCTCGATGGCCTCGTCCACGCGCTTGCCGCGCTTCTCGTACGGCGCGCCGCACCACTGGAATTCCTCCGGCGACCAGCCGACGCCGAGCCCGAGGCCGAAGCGGCCGCCGGTCAGCGCCGCGACCGAGTTGACCTGGCGGGCGAGCAGGACCGGGTTGCGGGAGCCGAGTTTGAGCACGGAGGTGTAGAAGGTGAGCCGTTCGGTGACCGCGCCCATCGACGCGGCCGCGACCAGCGGATCGGCCCACGGCGTCTCCTCGGTCCAGAAGCGGCTGCCGTCGGGCGTGTACGGGTAGTCGGCCGAGACCGTTTCGGAATAGAACAGGGAATCCGGGAGCGCGATCGAGGAGAAACCCGCCTCTTCGGCGGCGCGGGCGAGCTCGCCCAGCTGATCGAGCGGATTCATCGCGATCGACAGGGTGAACTTCATGGCGCGAACTATAACGTGTTCTAGTTTCACCCGCCAGTGGTGACCGGGACCACGACGGGAACCCCTGACAGGCCGTCCGCGTTGTCCGGAGCAAAGGGCCGAACGATTCCTGGAGTTGAACCCATGGGCACCGCGATCTTCCTGATCGTGCTCCTCGTCGTCGTGGTCGGCGGCGGCATCTACTTCGCGAAATCCCAGGCGGCGGCCAAGAAGCGCCAACTGGACGACGCGAAGGCCGACGCACGGCGCCTCGTCGAGCGGCTAGGCGGTCAGGTCATGAACCTCACCGGCACGGACACCGCTTCCCAGCAGGCGATGGCGGACGCGTCCGAGCGCTTCACCGCGGCCGGCTCCCAGATGGAGCAGGCGCAGACCATCGAACAGGCCCGGCTGGTGCGCGAGACCGCCATCGAGGGCCTCTACTACGTCCGCGCCGCGCGGCTCGCGATGGGCATGGACCCCGGTCCGGAGCTGCCCGGCAGCGAAGAGCGCGACAGGGCGGGCAAGGTCACCGAGCACCGCTCGGTCGACGTCGAGGGCGAGCACTACGAGGCCTCGCCGGACCCGAGCCAGCGGACGCCGCACTACTACCCCGGCGGTCGCGTGGCTGGCCGTCCGGTGCCGCAGGGCTGGTACAGCGAGCCGTGGTGGAAGCCCGCGCTCGTCGCCGGCGCCTGGGGTCTCGGTTCGATGCTGCTGTTCAGCGCGATGTTCTCCGGCATGGCCGGTGTCGCGAGCGCGTCGGCCTGGGAGTCGGGGTACGACGCGGGCCAGGAAGACGCGGCCGCGGACATGGGCGGCGACGGCGGCGACATGGGCGGAGGCGACATGGGCGGCGACGCCGGCGGATTCGACGGTGGCAGCTTCGATGGCGGCGGATTCGACGGTGGCGGTTTCGATGGCGGCGGCTTCGACTTCTAAAGCGGCGCTTCACCTCTTGCGAAGTACATGAAGGCCCCCTTCCTTGCGCTAGGCGCAAGGAAGGGGGCCTTCATGTACTTGAGGCGAGTGAGGCCGCCGGGACCGAGCCGGTCCCGGCGGCGGGACTCGCGTGATCAGACGGCGAACTCACGTGATTGGAGGCGGAACACGCGTGCTTGGAGGCGGATCTCACGTGCTTGAACGGCGAACATGCGTGATCAGACGGCGATCTCGATACGCGGCGTCTGAGCACGCGAGATCCGCCTTCAAGCACGCGAGATCCGTCTCTGATCACGCGAGATCCGTCTCTGGACACACGTGTCGTCCGTCCCGTCACGTGTGTTGCCACTCACGACCACCTCGGCCCAAGTACGTGAAGCGGGCCTTCATGTACTTGGGCCGAGATGAGGGAAGGCAGGGAAGCGGATCAGGCGGGTTGGCAGGTCGGGCACCAGAAGAGGTTCCGTGCCGCCAGGTCGCTCCGCAGCACCGGAGTCCCGCACACGAGACAGGGCTGCCCCTCGCGCCGGTAGACGTAGACCTCGCCCCCGTGCCGGTCCTGCCGCGGCGCGCGCCCGGTGGCCGCGGGCAGGTGCTCCGGCGCGACGGTGTCGATCCGGCCCACCCGGACACCGTGCCGCATGAGCGTCACCAGGTCCGCCCACATGTCGTCCCACAGTCCGCGATCGAGCCCGCGGCCGGGGACGAGCGGGGCGACACCGTGCCGGAACAGCACTTCGGCGCGGTACACGTTGCCGACGCCCGCCAGCACCGACTGGTCCATCAGCAGCGCCGCGATCGACGTCTTCGACCGGGAGATCCGCTCCCATGCCTTGTCCGGCTTCGCGTCCCGGCGCAGCGGATCCGGGCCCAGCCGGGCCTTGATCGCGTCGACCTGCGGCACGTCCAGGAGTTCACACTGGTTCGGGCCGCGCAGGTCGGCCGAATGCGTCGGGCCGACCAGCCGCATCCGCACCTGCCCGACCACTTCGCCCACCGGCAGCGGCACGTCGGAGAACTTGCCGTAGAGGCCGAGGTGGACGTGCACCGTCCCGTGTGGACCGTAGTCGTGGAACAGGTGTTTCCCGTACGCCTCGGCCTTCACCAGCACCCGGCCGTCCAAACGGGACGCTTCACCGGCGAATCGCCCTTGCGGGCTGCTCACCTCGACCGGGTGACCGGCGAAACGGCGTTTGTGCAGACGCGCCAGGCGATGGAGCGTGTGCCCCTCGGGCATGTCAGTGCTCGGGGAGCGGCGGCGGCCAGCCGGTGTTCTCGTAATCCGAGATCTGCTGGACGCGGCGGCCGTGGCGCTCGTCCGGGCTCGGCGGGGTCGCGAGGAACGCCTCGACGATCTCCGTCGCCTCTTCGGTGGTGTGCATCCGCGCGCCGACGCCGATCAGCTGGGCGTGGTTGTGCTCGCGGGTGAGCTTCGCGGTCTCGACGCTCCAGGCGAGGCCGGCGCGAGCGCCCTTCACCTTGTTGGCCGCGATCTGCTCGCCGTTGCCGGAGCCACCGACGACGATGCCGAGGCTGCCCTCGTCCGCGACGACGCGACGGGCCGCCTCGATGCAGAACGCCGGGTAGTCGTCGGCCGCGTCGTAGACGAACGGGCCGACGTCCTCGACGTCGTGGCCCTGCTCCTTGAGGTGAGCCACGAGGTGGTTCTTCAGTTCGAAACCGGCATGGTCAGAGCCAAGGTAAACACGCACAGCGCGGAGTCTGCCATCACGTTCCGGGGCGAGCATGCTGTGGGGGTGGACATCTGGGGCCAGAACGAATCGGACATCAGACTCGAATGGGGATCCGAGGGTGTCGAAGCCTTGGGCCGTGCTTGCGCGGTTCTCGTCATCGTCGACGTACTTTCCTTCTGCACCACAACGGATCTCGTCCTCGGCAACGGCGGCAGGGTGCTGCCCGTCCGCTGGCGCGATCACCGCGGCGAGGAAGCCGCGAAAGAGCGAGGCGCCATCCTCGCGGGTGAAAGCGACTGGACCTTGCGACCTTCGTCTGTGACGGAAATCCCTTCCGGCACACTCCTCGCGCTCCCCTCCCCCAACGGCGCCACGCTCTGCGACGCGGCCGCCACGACCGGTGCCGAAATCCTGGCGGGCTGCCTGCGCAACGCGACCGCCGTCGCCGCCCGCGCCGCCGAGCTGGCGGACGGTGCCCCGATCGGGGTCATCCCGGCGGGGGAACGCTGGGGAATCGACATGTATACCGAAGCCAAGACATTCGGGCCGTTGAGGCCGTGCGTCGAAGACCAGCTCGGCGCGGGAGCGATCGTCGCCGCGCTGAACGGCTACGGTCGCCTGTCCGCCGAAGCCCGGCTCGCTGCTGTCGCGGCGAAATCGATGAACATCGCCGAAGCGCTGACAGAGTGTTCTTCGGGGCGTGAGCTCGCCGCGGCCGGGCACGCGAACGACGTGACCCTCGCCGCGCGGCTCGACACGAGCGGCACGGTTCCTGTGCTGCGCAACGGAATTCTGGAGGATCTGTGACTTGGCTCGAACTCGCCGACGGGGTGTACGCCCGCCGGTACGAGGAGCTGGACCTGACCGTCGGCCTGGTCGTGGGCAGTGAGCGCTGCCTGGTCGTCGACGTCCGCGGTGACGTCGATCAGGGAGCCGAGCTGGCCGCGGCGGTCCGGGAGATCACGCCGCTGCCGTGGTCGGTCCTCTACACCCACGCGCATTTCGACCACGCCTTCGGCACGACGGCGTTCCTGCCGTGCGACATCTGGGCACACGAAGGCTGCGTGACCGAACTAGCCCAGTACGGCGAGCAAGCGCGTCTCAAATGGATGGCGAAAATGGAGTCCGAGAACCGCCCGGAGATGGCGGCGGCCTTGGGACGCACCGAGATCGTCTTGCCCACCCGGCTGGTCTCCGACACCGCCGAGATCGACCTCGGCGGCCGCACGGCCGTCCTGCGATTCCTCGGCCACGCCCACACCGATCACGACCTCTTCGTGCAGGTGCCCGACGCGGGGATCATCTTCGCCGGAGACGCCGTCGAGAACGCCGAAGCGGGCTTCAGCGCCTACTCGTTCAACGAAGACAGCTCACTCGTGGAGTGGACCGAGGTGATGGACGCGATCCTCGCGCTTCAGCCGAAGACCATCGTGGCCGGGCACGGCGACCCCGTCGACACCGCCTTCATCGCGAAACACCGCGACGGGCTGCGCGAACTCGTCGCGCTCAAGGCCCTGATCGCGGCAGGAGACCTCACGACGGACGAAGCCGTCGCGAGGTCCTCCTACCCCGGCGATGTCACCAAGGCGGCCCTGGCGACCCCTTAATCGAAGTTCAGGTCCCCGCTCCGGGTGCGCTTCAGCTCGAAGAAGTCCGGGTAGCTCGCCAGCGCGCGGGCGCCGTCGAAGACCTTGACGGCGTCCTCGCCGCGCGGGATCGAACTGAGCACCGGGCCGAAGAAGGCGACGCCGTCGATGTGGATGGTCGGGGTGCCGACGTCCATTCCGACCGGATTCATACCTTCGTAGTGACTCTTCTTGAGCGCCTCGTCGTACTCGGTCGACTCGGCGGCCTCGGCCAGCTCGGCCGGGGCGCCGATGGCCTCCAGGGTCTCCTTGATGACCTTCGGGATGTCCTTGTCGCCCTGGTTGTGGTGGCGCGTGCCGAACTCCGTGTAGAAGTCGCGCAGGGCCTCCTCGCCGTTCTTCTGCGCCAGCGCGGTCGCGACGCGGACGGGACCCCAGCCGCGGCCCAACAGCTCCTTGTACTGCTCAGGCAGGTCCTCACGACCGCTGTTGAGCTCGGACAGGCTCATGATCCGGAACCTCAGGTCGAGGTCGCGGTGCTTCTCCACCTCGAGGATCCAGCGCGAGCTGATCCAGGCGAACGGGCAGATCGGATCGAAGTAGAAGTCGACCTTGGTCGTCTCGGACGGGGCGGTCATCAGGTTCTCCCAGTGCCATCGTCTTGGGTGTGCCGGTACACGCGGGGTGCTACACAGCGAGCCAACATCGCGGCCGTCGGCGTTGTTCCCGTCGTCAGCACCGGGCCGGACATGATTGGATGCCTGTAGTTGGAAACCAAAACCGATACCGATGACCAGAGGTGCCAGTGCCCGCCCCCAACCTGACCCGAGACCAAGCCAAGCTGCGCGCGGATCTGCTCGACGTGGAGTCCTACGACATCGAGCTGGATCTGACCGACGGCCGCGGCGGTCCCGGTGAGAAGACCTTCACGTCGAAGACGACGATCAAGTTCGCGAGCGCCAGAAGCGGCGAAGCCTCGTGGGTCGACATCGTCGCCGAGGGGATCGAGTCGGCCGTCCTCAACGGGACGGACCTCGACGTCAGCGGGTACGTCGAGGACAAGGGTGTCGAGCTGCCCGCGCTCGCCGAGTCGAACGAGCTCACCGTGGACGCGGTCTGCCGGTACATGAACACCGGCGAGGGCCTGCACCGGTTCGTCGACCCGGTCGACGACGGCGTCTACCTCTACACGCAGTTCGAGACCGCCGACGCCAAGCGCATGTTCGCCTGCTTCGACCAGCCCGACCTCAAGTCGGTCTACCGGCTCACCGTGATCGCGCCGAAGGACTGGAAGGTCATTTCGAACGCGCTGATCGAGTCGGCCGAGGAGACCCCCGAGGGGGCCGTCCGCACCGTGTTCAAGGTGTCCGAGCGGATCTCGACGTACCTGGTCGCGCTGATCGCGGGCCCGTACAGCGAGTGGCGCGACGAGTTCTCCGACGAGCACCGCACGATCCCGCTGGGCATCTACTGCCGCGCCTCGCTCGCCGAGCACATGGACGCGGACAAGCTGTTCACCGAGACCAAGCAGGGTTTCGCGTTCTACCACGAGAAGTTCGCCACCCCGTACCCGTTCTCCAAGTACGACCAGCTGTTCGTGCCGGAGTTCAACGCGGGCGCGATGGAGAACGCCGGCGCGGTCACCTTCCTGGAGGACTACGTCTTCCGCAGCCGCGTCACCCGCTACGCCTACGAGCGCCGCGCCGAGACGCTGCTGCACGAGATGGCGCACATGTGGTTCGGCGACCTGGTCACCATGCGCTGGTGGGACGACCTGTGGCTGAACGAGTCGTTCGCGACCTTCGCGAGCGTGCTGGCGCAGGCCGAGGCGACCGAGTACAAGAACGCGTGGACCAGCTTCGCGAACATCGAGAAGTCGTGGGCGTACCGGCAGGACCAGCTGCCCTCGACGCATCCGATCGCCGCGGACATCGTCGACCTGCACGCGGTCGAGGTGAACTTCGACGGCATCACCTACGCCAAGGGCGCGAGCGTCCTCAAGCAGCTCGTCGCTTACGTCGGGCTCGAGCACTTCCTCGAAGGCCTGAAGGTGTACTTCGGCAAGCACGCCTGGGGCAACGCGACCCTGGCGGATCTGCTGGGCGCGCTGGAAGAGGCCTCGGGCCGCGACCTGTCGTGGTGGAGCGCGCAGTGGCTGGAGACCACCGGTCTCAACTCGCTGAGCCCGCGCTACGAGATCGGCGCCGACGGCGCGTACACCGCGTTCGCCGTCACCCAGACCGGTGCCAAGCCGGGTGCCGGTGAGCTGCGGACGCACCGCGTCGCGGTCGGTGTCTACGACGAGGACGAGAACGGCAAGATCGTCCGCAAGCACCGGGTCGAACTCGACGTCGACGGCGAGCGCACCGAGGTGCCGGGGCTGGTCGGGCTCCCGGCGGGCAAGCTCGTGCTGGTCAACGACGACGACCTGACCTACTGCACGATGCGGCTCGACCCGGCGTCGCTGACCACGCTGATCGACCGCATCGCCGACATCACCGACCCGCTGCCCCGCACCCTGTGCTGGTCGGCGGCGTGGGAGATGACGCGTGAGGCCGAGCTCAAGGCCCGCGACTTCGTCACGCTGGTCCAGCGCGGCGTGCACACCGAGACCGAGGTCGGCGTGGTGCAGCGGCTGCTGCTGCAGGCGCAGACGGCGCTGAACTCGTACGCGAACCCGGCGTGGGCGGCGGACAAGGGCTGGCCGGAGTTCTCCTCGCGGCTGCTGGAGCTGGCACAGGGCGCCGAGGCCGGTTCGGACCACCAGCTCGCGTTCGTGAACTCGCTCGCCGGCTGCGTGCTCGACGACAAGACACTGCAGATCATCGCGGGCTGGCTCGACGGCACGGCGCCTCTGGAGGGCCTGACCGTCGACACCGACCTGCGCTGGCGTCTGCTGCACGCGCTGGTCGCGCACGGCAAGGCGGAGAACCCGGAGATCGACGCGGAACTCGCCAAGGACGACACCGCCGCCGGGCGGCGTCAGGCGGAGCGCTCGCGGGCGCTGCGGCCGACCGACGAGGCGAAGGCCGACGCGTGGCAGCGGGCGGTGTACGACGACGAGCTGCCCAACGCGGTCAGCGACTCGCTCATCACCGGCTTCTCCCACCCCGGCCAGAAGCATCTGCTCGGCGGCTACGTGACGCGGTACTTCGAGGTCATCGACGAGGTGTGGCAGCGGCGTTCCAGCGAGCGGGCGCAGCCGACCGTGGTCGGCCTGTACCCGTCGTGGGCCGTCGAGGCGGCGACCGTCACGGCGTCGGACGAGTGGCTGACCGGGGAGCACCCGGCGGCGCTGCGCCGTCTGGTGTCGGAAGGCCGGGCCGGGATCGTGCGGGCGCTGGCCGCCCGTGAGTTCGACTCGCAGGCCGGGCTCTAGTCCCGTAACGCCGTGAAGGCCTCCTTCCCTACCTTGAGAGTAGGGAAGGAGGCCTTCACGGCTTTAGAGCGTCAGTGCTGCGGAGCGCCGGCCTGGTCGCTCAGCATGCGGAGAGCGTTCACGAGACCGCCGACGAGGTCGCCTTCCTTGAAGGAGGCCACCATGCTGGCCACGGCGAGCTTCGCGCCGCGGTCGGGGAGGCGGTGCCGGGCGAGCGAGCCCGTCACGATCTCGATGGCGCGCTGGCCAGGCGACACGGCGACGACCACGGAGTCGGCCGGGTTGTCGGTCGAGGTCAGCAGGGCCTCGGCGGCGGCGCGGGTGTCCTCGCCGAGGTCGCCGAGGTACACGCTGAAGTCCAGGCCGGTCTCGCGGCTGGCCAGGGTCAGCGCCTCGTCCAGCCGGGCGAGCTGCTGGGTCGTGAATGGGCTGATCGGCCCAGCCGGTTCGTACATCTTGGCGGCGGAAATCCGGCCGCTGGACGTAACGGCGGCGCCGTAACCGGGCTCTTCGTCAACAGCGGTGGACGAATGGGTCAGTTCACCAGTTGCCACGAGCGCCTCCCGTCACCGAAGCTCCGTTCGCCGCGTTGACGGCTGTCGCGCCGCCCGCGTGCGAATGCCTGGCGCCGACACCGTCGGGGTTGGCGCTCCACCACATGGCCGGGTACTCCCACGGCTGCCCCGGCCGGTACCGGGCGACGCCCGCGCCCTTCGACCGCAGCGTGGCCACTCCGCAAAACGCGTAGATGGCCAAGGGGATCACCGCGAAGACCAGGATCGTCTCGACAAGGTTCACGCGCGTGAGCGTATCCGACCCGGATCGCCGTCGCTGGGCCGCACCCACCCGCGCGGACGTGGTCCGCGACACCTACCGCTCACCGTCCGCAGGGCTCCGTCCGCCGCTTGCCGCGAAAGCGCTCCCACGTTGGGCCGAAGCCCTGAAGGCCGAAAGGTTGCAACTCAACGTACGGGCGGCCGCACCCGGCGCTGTCATCTTGTCCGGGCCTTGAAATCCTCGTAGCTTTTTCACCTGTACGGGCCTTGCGCCCAGCTCCCCCACCCCAGCAGGTAACGCACCGGTCGCAGGAGGACATGTCATGCAGAGCACCCAGACACCCGGCCAGGCGATCATCGACGACATTTCGTCACTCTTCGAAATGGAATTTGTCCCCGGTACGCGTGTGACGGCGGGCACACGGGTTACCCGCGGTACACGTGTCACTCGCGGTACCCGCGTCACCGCCGGAACCCGCGTCACTCGCGGCACACGGGTGACCCGTGGCACGCGCGTCACCGCCGGTACCCGCGTCACCCGAGGCACCCGTGTCACCCGAGGCACCCGTGTCACTCGTGGCACTCGCGTGACCGCCGGTACCCGCGTCACCTGCGGCACCCGTGTCACTCGCGGTACCCGCGTCACCCGTGGTACCCGCGTCACCTGCCAGCACGACTTCTCGCTCGCTGCCTGAACACGGGCACGAGCGGCCAGCTCAGCGGACTTGCAGCGGTAGAGAGCTTCACCACGGCATCATCGGCCCGCCCCGGCCGCCGCAACGGCAGCCGGGGCGCCGACGTGCTCAGAACCTGGTCAAGACCCGGTCAGGCCGCGGTCCCCAGGTACGGCCGCCACAACGGGTCGGCCTCCTTGGAGTGGGCGAGCAGCCGCCAGTGCGGCCCGTGCGGGGCCCTCGGCACGACGCGCAGGCGCCAGCCGATCTCGGAAAGCATCTTGTCCGCCTTCCGGTGGTTGCACTTGGCGCAGCAGGCCACGCAGTTCGTCCAGCTGTGGGGACCTCCGCGACTGCGCGGGACGACGTGGTCGATGGTCTCGGCCCGCCCCCCGCAGTAGGCGCAGCGGTACCTGTCGCGATGCATCAGCCCGGCACGGGTCAGCGGCACCTGCGCGCGGTAGGGCACGCGCACGTAGGTGCTCAGCCGGATCACGGAAGGCACGGGCAACGAGACCGTGGCGGCGTGCAGTTCGAGCCCTCCGGGGTCGCCGTGCACCACCTCGGCCTTGCCGCACATCACGAGGACCACCGCGCGCCGCAACGGCAGCGCCGTGAGCGGCTCGAACGTGGCGTTCAACAGCAATACCCGTCTGCGGCCCCATGACGACGCTGTAGTCGTGGTGGGTACCGCCGTAGTCGACGGATCCCGCCCTCTACGCTGTCCGGGCGGGCGGGCAACACCCCCTGGCCGCGTTCCCGGCCCGCCCGGTGGAGCCCCGTGCGAGGGGGCACCTCCCGGATGGGCGCGCAACACGACCTCCGGCGCCTGTCCGGCCAAGGCTTGGCTCGGGACGCCGAGGGGGATGGGTTGTCGGTCTGGCACTCGACCACCTCCACCGGTGCAGGCATAGTCGACCACAGATCAGCCCCAAAGTGCACGTGTGTTACTGGACGTGTCATATGCGCGCGACCCGGCGGCCACATTGAAGTTGGCTGTTTCGCATCCGCCGGGGCGCCTGCCGCGCCGAGCAGCGCGGACGATTCCCGCCGAGTACGAAAGGACATTTCTTCTCCGTGAACCTGCTGCCCACCGAACCCCCGGCATGCACGAAGGACGCCAGCACCCTGTGCGGCCAGGTGTTCCAGGTCACAAACAACGAATGGCTCTCCGCGTCGGCCGGCTGGCTGCTGACGAAGCCGATCAAGATAGTGCTGATCGTCGCCGTGGCGTTCCTGCTGCGCTACGTGGTGCGGCGCCTGATCAACCGCGTGACGCGGATGCCCAGCGGCTCCTCGAAGCTGCCCGCCCTCTTGAGACCGCTGCGGGAGAAAGCTCCCGAAGTTCTCGGGTCCGCCGTGATGGAGCGACGCCGTCAGCGCGCCGCCACCATCGGCTCGGTGCTCAAGTCGATGGCGACGCTGTTCATCTACGGCCTGGCGTTCATCCTCGTGCTGGGCGAACTGGGCATCGACCTGGCGCCGATCATCGCTTCGGCGGGCATCGTCGGTGTCGCGCTCGGTTTCGGCGCGCAGAACCTGGTCAAAGACTTCCTGTCCGGCATCTTCATGATGATCGAGGACCAGTACGGCGTGGGTGACGTCGTCGACGTCGGCGAGGCGTCCGGCACCGTCGAGGCCGTCGGCCTCCGGATCACCACCCTGCGTGACATCAACGGCACCGTCTGGTACGTCCGCAACGGCGAGGTACTGCGGGTCGGCAACTCGAGCCAGGGCTTCGCGGTGGCCGTCGTCGACGTCCCGCTCAGCTACTCCGCCGACGTCGAGAAGGCCACCGAGGTGATGGCCGAGAAGTCGAAGGCGCTGCTGGAGAGCGAGGCGCTGGCACCGAACGTGCTGGAGCCGCCCGAGATGCTCGGCGTCGAGACCGTGACCCCCGAGGGCATCAAGCTCCGCATGACGGTGAAGGTCCGGCCGGGCAAGCAGTGGTCCGTGCAGCGCGCGCTGCGGGCGCATCTGCTCGCCGCGCTGGACGAAGCCGGCTTCGAGCCACCTCTCGGGCGCTTTATGTCGTCCGGCACCGCCGGGCAGTAGGACAAGGGCAGAATGGAGCTGTGTCCGTGACCGAACCTGACCCCACCACCCTGTACGAAGCGATCGGCGGTGAGCCGGTCTTCACCCGGATCGTCGCGCGGTTCTACGCCGAAGTGGCGGTCGACGAGGTGCTACGCCCGCTGTATCCCGAGGAGGACCTCGGCCCGGCCGAGGAGCGCTTCCGGCTGTTCCTCATGCAGTACTGGGGCGGCCCGCACACCTACTCGGACCAGCGCGGCCACCCGCGCCTGCGGATGCGGCACGCCCCGTTCAAGATCGGCCCGATCGAACGCGACGCCTGGTTGCGCTGCATCAAGATCGCGGTCGACGAGGAGAAGATCGGGGAGCCCTACCGCGGGCAGCTGTGGGCGTATCTGGAGATGGCCGCCAACAGCATGATGAACAGTTTCGTGTGATGGAGCGCGACGTGACCTGGTGGGACCACGCGGTCTTCTACCAGGTCTACGTACGCTCGTTCGCCGATTCCGACGGGGACGGCGTCGGTGACCTCGAAGGCATCCGCGGCAAGCTCGGTTACCTGGAGCTGCTCGGGGTCGACGCGCTGTGGCTGACGCCGTTCTACCGCTCCCCCATGGCCGACCACGGCTACGACATCGCCGACCCGCGCGACGTCGACCCGATGTTCGGCACCCTCGGTGACTTCGACGTGCTGCTGACCGAGGCGCACAAACGCGGCATCAAGGTCACCATCGACGTCGTCCCCAACCACACCAGCAACACCCACGCCTGGTTCAAATCGGCGATGGCGGCGCCCCCGCGGAGCCCGGAGCGGGATCGCTACATCTTCCGCGACGGGCTGGGCCCGCGCGGCGACGAGCCGCCGAACAACTGGGTCAGCGCGTTCGGCGGGCCGGCGTGGACCCGTGTCCCGGACGGCCAGTGGTACCTGCACCTGTTCTCGCCGCAGCAGCCGGATCTGAACTGGGCCAACCACGAGGTCGCCGCGGATCTGGAGCGGACCCTGCGGTTCTGGCTGGACCACGGGGTGGACGGTTTCCGCGTCGACGTCGCGCACGGCATGGCGAAACCGCCGGGCCTGCCGGACATGGACCCTCGGGTGAACGCGATGGGGCCGAGCGAGTTCTACGACCCGCGGTTCGACAACGACCGTGTCCACGAGATCCACCAGATGATCCGCAAGGTGCTCGACGAGTACCCCGGCGCCATGGCCGTCGGCGAGATCTGGGTGACCGACGAGGAACGTCTCGCGCGCTATCTGCGCCCGGACGAACTGCATCTGGCGTTCAATTTCCGGCTCGTGCTCACGCATTTCGACGCGGACGCGCTGCGGACGGCCATCGAGCGGTCCCTGGCGGTGCCGAAAGCGGCCGGGGCACCCGCCACCTGGACGCTGGGCAACCACGACGTCTGGCGGCAGGTCAGCCGGTACGGCGGCGGTGAACGCGGCGTCCGGCGCGCGCGGGCGATGGCGCTGGTCGAACTCGCGCTGCCGGGGACGGTCTATCTGTACAACGGCGAGGAACTGGGACTCGGCAACGTCGACATCCCGCCCGACGCGGTCGCGGACCCGCGCGCCAAGACCTCCGGTGCCGAGTTCGGCCGGGACGCGTCACGGGTGCCGCTGCCGTGGGAGGGCGACCTGCCGCCGTTCGGCTTCTCGCGGAATCCGCGGCCTTGGCTGCCGATGCCCGCCTCGTGGGCTTCGGTGACCGTCGAGGCCCAGTTGGAGGATCCGGCGTCGACGCTGTCGCTGTACCGGCGGGCGATCGAGATCCGTAAGTCGCACAAGGCTTTCGGCGGGGACCAGCTCGAATGGTACGGCGCCCCGGCCGGCTGTTTCGCGTTCCGGCGGCGAGGCGGCGGGCTGGTCTGCGCGCTGAACACGTCGGCGAGCCCGATCGCGCTGCCGCCGGGTGAGGTGCTGCTGTCGAGCGTTCCCCTGGTGAACGGGAAACTGCCGCCGGACGCCGCGGCCTGGCTCGTCTGAGCCGGTCCGTCGTGCGCCACGGGTCGTGAGTGGCGTTTCGGGTTCTAACCCGAAACGCCACTCACGAGGGGCCTTAGTTCACCACGATGTAGTAGTCACGGCCGAGTGCCGACCGCTTGCCGTCGGCGGTCCGGCTGTAGACCTGGATCGGGTAGAAGCCCGAAGCGGCAGGGGTGAACGTGAAGCTCGCCTTGCCGTCGGCCCCGGCCGGGACCACGGTCGGCTCGCTCCACTCCTCGTTGAAGTAGTAGACGTACTCGACGACGCCCGGCGTGCGCGGGGTCAGGTGGAAGACGCCGGCGACGCCGGGTCCGCCGCTGCCCTGGGAGTCCGGGTAGTCGGTGCTCGCCACCAGCGGGGCGTCACTGGCCCGGTACGTCGTCGCGGCGGTACCGGACTTCAGTCCCGCGCCGGTCGTGCTCCACACCTCGATCCGGTGAGAGCCCAGGTCTGCGGTGACGATGTTCGCGGTCGTGGCACCCGCCGAAGCCGCGATGGTGGTCTCCGGCCCGCTGTCGATCCGGTAGGTGTAGGAGACGACATCGGCGATGCCCGGTGTGAAGCGGAACTCGGCGGGCACTCCGACGCCGGTTTCCCATGGGCCCTTGATCACGGGCTCCGTCGACTTCACATAGAAGTGGTGGACGTGCTGAGGCGACCGGTTGCCCGCGCTGTCGACGCTCACCACGTAAAGATCGTTCGGACCGGACGTCTGCGGCGTATAAGAGACCGTCGCGGTCCCGCCGGGGTGGTTCGCCGCCACGTAGGTGCCCGCCGGATCGGTGTTCCCGTAAGAGAACCCGACGACCGCGCTGTCCCCGTTGGCGTCGAAGGTGAACGAGCCCGGCATTCCGGCGCCGGGGTGCCAGGCACCGTCGTCCGGGTACTCGGCCGAAGTCACGGTGGGCTCGGCGATCAGGGAAGTGGCGCTCGCCTGGGCCGGTGCGGCGCTGAACGCCACCACCCCGACGGCAAGGAGCGCGGTGAATCTCTGACGAATTCTCATGTGAACCCCCAGGTGATCTTGCTGTCAGGTACAGCTAAGCACAAGAAAACGGTCCGTTCCCCGCGAATTTCGCGGGGAACGGACCATTCAGGGCATTACCCGGATCAGTTGAAGCCGGGGTGCAGCTTGTACTGCGTCTGGGCGTTGAACTGGTTCTGCCGGACGAGCTTCGCCGGGAAGGTCCGCCAGTCGTTGAGGTCCAGGACGTCCAGGCCCTTCACGATGTCGGACGAGAAGATGTGGCCGTTGTACCAGTACGCCGACCACGTCCCGCCGCCGACGAGCTTCTCGTTCGAGAGCGGGCCACGCTCCCAGTACGCGATCTCCTTCGGCTTCGTCGAGTCGGTGAAGTCCCACACCGAGATGCCGCCCTGGTACCAGGACTGGACCATGATGTCCTTGCCCGGCACCGGGATCAGCGAACCGTTGTGCGCCACACAGTTCTCGGTCTCGGACTGCAACCGCGGGATCTTGTAGTAGCTGCGGAACTCCAGCTTGCGGTTGTCGCCGCGGCCGGTGATCTCGTAGATGCCGTTGGCGCCGCGGGTGGAGCCGAACTTCTCCAGGCAGGTCGCCATCCCGCCGCCGCCGAGCTCGTCGGTGAAGACGACCTTGGTGGCGTCGTTGTTGAAGGTGGCGCTGTGCCAGAACGCGAAGTTCACGTTGTCCTGGACCCGGTTGATGACCCGCGGCTTGAGCCGGTCGGCGATGTCGATCAGGACGCCGTCACCCATGCAGGCACCGGCCATCAGGTCCTTCTCCGGCAGCGCCGTCAGGTCGTGGCAACCGGTGGTCGCGGACCGGCGGGTGCCGTCGGGGTTGGTGCCGCCGGCGTTGCCGCCGTCCGCGAACAGCACCGGCGTCGCGACGACGGCGGCCTTCGCCGGGTCCTTCACCGGGACCTTGACGATGGAGATCTTGTCGTGCGGCGGCTGGCAGTCGGGCAGGTTGGCCGCGGGCGCGTACGACGAGACGTAGATGTAGACGTCCTGGCCGCGCTTGTCCGGCACCAGGGTGTTGGTGTGCGAACCGCAGTCGGTCTCGACGGCCGCGACGTACTTCGGCGCCGCGAGGTTCGAGATGTCGAAGATCTTGATGCCTTCCCAGGCCGACTTCTCCGACGCGGGCTTCGCGACGCTGTTGCACGAGTTGTCACTGCGCGCGTAGTCGGTCGAGAGGAAGAGCAGGTCACCGGAGATCGACACGTCGTTCTGCCCGCCGGGGCAGAGGACCTGGCTGACGATCTTCGGGCGGTACGGGTTGCGCACGTCGAAGACGTTGAAGCCGTCGTACGTGCCGATGATCGCGTGCCCCTTGGTGAACGCGATGTCGGTGCCGGTCGAGTCCTTGGTGAACGGTCCCTGCTGCGGGATGTTCGCGATCGACCGGAGGTTGGGGCTGTGAACGATCTCGTCCACGCCAGGGATCGTGGTCTCCGACGGCTCCGCGAGGACGGAGGGCGCGGCGACCGCGCTGGAGGCCCCGAGGGCGGCGACCGCGGCCGCCGCTACGAAGACCCTGGTCAAGCGGCGTTTCAGCCCAGGCTGCAGCACGATATGGCTCTCCTTCCACCCAGCTTTACGCGAACCTTATTACTTATTTAGGCTCAGCAGATACCCACCAACGGAGGTTCTCCCGAGATGAGAAAAAGTTTGACATCGGCGCTGGTCGTGGCCGTTTTCGTCGTCTCGGGTTGCACCGGCGGCGAAGGGCCTGCCGCCCCGTCTCAGAGTGCGCCGGTGATCGTTCCCGGCAAGCCGGGTGAGCAGGCGGGCACCGGCTCCCCCGGCCCGGTGAACCGCGATCAGCCCAACGACGCCGACGTCGAGTACATGACGATGATGATCCCGCACCACGAGCAGGCGAAGGTGATGACCGACCTGGTGCCGGGCAAGACGGCGAACGAGCAGATCCGGGCCATCGCGGGCCGGATCTCGGTGGCGCAGGACGGCGAGGTCACGATGATGAAGACGTGGCTCGCCGACCGCGGCAAGCCGGTGCCGGGCGAAGGGCACGCGGGGCACGGCGGCGGGCACGAGCACGCGCTCATGCCGGGTATGGCGACCGAGGCCCAGCTGGCGGATCTGCGCGCGGCGAGCGGTGTGGCGTTCGAAAAGATGTTCCTCGACCTGATGATCGCGCATCACACGGGCGCGCTGACCATGGCCGAGACCCAGCTCGGCAAGGGTGTCGAGGTCAAGGCGCAGGAGATGGCGCAGGAGGTCATCACCGGCCAGTCCGCCGAGATCGAACGCATGAAGACGATGCGCTCGAAGCTTTAGGCGTCGCCGGAACCCAGGTCACCGAAGCCGGAGTCGCCTGAGTCGTCGAGGGTGCCCGAGACGATCCAGGTCGCCAGCGCGGCGGCCTGGACGTACGGCGCCGCCTGCGCGGCCGCCCGTCCGGCGGCCTTGGCCCGGCCCCATTTCTCCGGGCGTTCAGCGCGTTCCGGCGCCTCCTCACCCGGCGGGCGCTCGGTCCGCCACGGGGTCTCCTCCGGCCTGACCTCGGCGAGGAAGTCAGCGGTCGGGTCCTCACCGCCCTTGTCGTTCATGGGGACAGCCTGACACCGCGGGCGGCCGGAAGCCACCCGCGGTGCTCGGCGGTAAGAAACCTGTCAGAACAGCAGCGGCAGGAGCGCGTGACGGCGCTTGATGACGGCGCCATACCGCGCGTCGATGCGCATCCACGAATCGGTCGCGGTGACCCGGACGACGTCGCCGTCGATCGACGAGTCGACGAAACCCATCCCCGACAGCGCGAACAGGCACCGCATCTGGACCTTGATCTCCAGCTCGTTGCCGGAAACGGTGAGCACCGCCTGGTCCATCAGCGACGCGGGCGGGTTGCCGTGCGGGCCGGCGTTGTCACGGGCGAGGGTGACCCCGCGATCGGCCAGCTCCGCGATCACCGTCGCAGGCAGCTCGTCCACCAGCTGCCAGCGGCCGGGGGCGGGCAGCTCGGAATGCCACATCAGGTCACGGGCCGGGCCCGGATCCATCCGCTCGCCGCCGGCGATGGTCAGCGCGGCGAGCAGCTCATTCCCGGACACGGTGATGTCCGGCGGCGTGATGTCGCCGGCGACGGCCCTGGTGGCGAGGACCTCGAACGGGGTCGTGCTCCACGCCTCGACGACGCCGTCGCCGCGCTGCCGCAACCGCACCAGCGTGTTCTGGTCGAGCCGGACCGCCCTGGCCACGAACGCGCCGAGCGTTTCGCGGTCGCCCGCGTCCGGGATGACGAGCTCAGGCATCGGCGAACCCCTTCTCCAGGAAGGCGCGCTCGTCCTCGGTCAGCCGCCGGGGCCGTTCGGTCCCGGTGTCGAACGGGGCGAGCACCGTCTCCGCGGTGACCGCGACCTTGTCGGCCCCGGCCGGCCCGTCGTGCACCCGGTAGCCGAGGGTGAAGCTGGCGTGCTTCAAGTCCTTCAACGAGATCTCCACCCGGATGTCCTGATCGGACACCACGATCGGCGAACGGTAATGGACGGCCAGCTTCACCACCACGATGCCCTTGGGCAGCTCGGTGAGCCCGGCCCGGACGGCGTCCCCGAACAGCAGGGGGATCCGCGCCTCTTCGAGCAGGGTCACCAGGTTCGCGTGGTTGACGTGCCCGTAGACGTCCATATCCGACCAGCGCGGCCGGATCAGGGAAATGTAGCTCACTACCTCACCGTGCTCCGGATCTGCCTCGCCGCCACCGACAGCGTCGCCAGGTCGAGTTTGCCGATCTGGCTGATCTCGTCCAGCGCGACACGGGCCCGCTGCAACCGTGAGGCGTTCGTCTTCTCCCAGTGCGCGATCTTCTCGTCCGGGTCGGTGCCCGAATCGCTGTGCCGCAACGCGTCCAGCGTGATCGTCCGCAGTGAGCCGTAGACGTCGTCCCGCAGCGCCAGCCGCGCGAGCGCGTGCCAGCGGTTGCCGCGTTCGAGACCGCTGATCGACGTCAGCATCTTGTCGATGCCGAGGTGGTCCGACAGCGCGTAGTACAGGCCCGCGGTCTCCGGCGGGGTGTGCACCGCGTCGATCCCGGCCTGCTGCTCGGCCAGCTCCGCGACATCGGTGACGTCGAGCAGGCCGAAGGTGTGCAGCAGGAGCGCGATGCGCTCCGCCAGTTCCGTCGGGACGCCCTTCCCGATCAGCCGCTCGGTGTTCGCGTCCACCGAAGCGCACTCGACACCGCGAAGCAGCTCGTGCGCCCGCGGCGCCAGTTCGCCGACGACCCGGCCGAACCGGTTGATCTCGGCGAGCGGGGCGAGGGGCTGCGGCCGGTTGGTGAGGAACCAGCGGGCGGCCCGGTCGAGCAGCCTGCGGGTCTCCAGCATCATCTCGTCGGCGACCTCGGTCGGCACGACGTTGTCCAGCGCGTCGATCTGCGCCCACAGCGAGGGCAGGTCGTACACGTGGGTGACCACGGCGTACGCGCGGACCGCGTCGGTCGCGGTCGCGTTCATCTCCTCCATCAGGCGGTAGACGTAGGAGATCCCGGCGCCGTCGACGACCTCGTTGGCCACCATCGTCGTGATGATCTCGCGCTTCAGCGGGTGCTGGAAGATCGCGTCGCCGAACTGCTCCCGAAGCGGCTTCGGGAAGTACTCGGGCAGACGGCGCGAGAACACCTCGGAGTCCGGCAGCTCGCTCGCCAGCAGTTCGTCCTTGAGGTCGAGCTTGACGTGCGCGAGCAGTGTCGCCAGCTCCGGCGACGTGAGGCCCTCGCCCGCCTTCTCCAGCGCGCGGAACTCCGCCGAACTCGGCAGCGCTTCGAGCTTGCGGTCGAAGGCGCCCTTCGCGACCAGCGCCGCGACGAGCCGCTGGTGCACCGAGACCATCGGCCCGGCGTGCGCCCGGCTGACCCCGAGCACGGCGTTCTGCCGGTAGTTGTCGGCCAGCACCAGCTCGCCGACCTCGTCGGTCATCTGCTCCAGCAGCTCGTTGCGCTGCTCGGCACCCAGCGATCCGGTCGAGACCAGGTGGTCCAGCAGGATCTTGATGTTGACCTCGTGGTCGGAGCAGTCGACGCCGGCGGAGTTGTCGAGCGCGTCGGTGTTGATCTTGCCGCCGGCGCGGGCGAACTCGATCCGGCCGAGCTGGGTCAGTCCCAGGTTCCCGCCCTCGCCGACGACCTTGACGCGGAGCTGGTTGCCGTTGACGCGCAAGGCGTCGTTGGCCTTGTCGCCCGCGTCCGCGTGGCTCTCCCGCTCGGCCTTGACGTAGGTGCCGATACCGCCGTTCCACAGTAGCTCGACCGGGGACAGCAGGATCGCCTGCATGAGGTCGTTCGGCGCCAGCGCGGTGACGTCCTCGGCGAGCCCGAGCGCCTCGCGGACCTGCGGGCTGACCGGGATCGTCTTCGCCGACCGCGAGTAGATGCCACCGCCCTCGCTGATCAGCGAGCGGTCGTAGTCCTCCCACGAGGACCGCGGCAGGTCGAACAACCGCCGCCGCTCGGCGAACGAAGACGCCGAGTCCGGGGCCGGGTCGAGGAAGATGTGCAGGTGGTTGAAGGCGGCCACCAGGCGGATGTGCTCGGAGAGCAGCATGCCGTTGCCGAAGACGTCACCCATCATGTCGCCGATGCCGACGACGGTGAAGTCCTCGGTCTGGGTGTCCTTGCCCAGCTCGCGGAAGTTGCGCTTGACGCTTTCCCAAGCGCCCTTCGCGGTGATGCCCATGGCCTTGTGGTCGTAGCCGACCGAGCCGCCGGAGGCGAAGGCGTCGCCGAGCCAGAACCGGTAGTTCGCCGAAACCTCGTTCGCGATGTCGGAGAACTTCGCGGTGCCCTTGTCCGCGGCGACCACGAGGTAGCTGTCGTCGCCGTCGTGGCGGACCACGCCCGGCGCCGGGACGGTCTTGCCCTCGACGCGGTTGTCGGTCACATCCAGCAGGCCGGAGATGAACATGCGGTAGCAGGCGATGCCCTCGTTCAGCTGGGCGTCGCGATCCAGGCCAGGGTCACCGGTGGCCGCCGGCGGGCGCTTCACGACGAAGCCGCCCTTCGCGCCGACAGGCACGATGACCGCGTTCTTGACCGCCTGCGCCTTGACCAGGCCGAGGATCTCCGTGCGGAAGTCCTCCCGGCGGTCGGACCACCGCAGGCCACCGCGCGCGACGTCGCCGAACCGCAGGTGCACACCCTCGATCCGGGGCGAGTACACGAAGATCTCGTACTTCGGCCGCGGCTCGGGCAGTTCGGGCACCGCGCTCGGGTCGAGTTTGAGCGCCAGGTACTGGCGGGAGTTCCCGGCCTCGTCGGTGACGTGGTAGTTCGTGCGCAGCGTGGCGAGGATGACCGCCATCAGCCGTCGCAGGATCCTGTCTTCGTCGAGGCTGGTCACCTCGTCGACCAGCTTGCCGATCTCGGTGGTGAGCTGGTCGGCCTGCGACGCGCGGGCCTCGTCGCCGAGCGAGAGGTCGAACCGGGTCTCGAACAGCCGCACCAGCGCGGTGGCGATGTCGGTGTGTGCGAGGACGGTGGTCTCGATGTACTCCTGGGAGAACGGGATCTTCGTCTGGCGCAGGTACCGCGAGTAGGCGCGCAGGATCGCGGCCTGGCGCCAGGTGAGGCCGGCGCGCAGGACGAGACCGTTGAAGCCGTCGACCTCGCAGTCGCCGCGCCAGGCGGCGTGGAAGGCGTCCTGGAAGCGGGTGCGGAGGTCGTGGTCGGCGTGGTCGAGGACCTGCGGGTCGATCAGCAGGCCGAAGTCGTAGATCCAGGACCGGCCGCCGTCCTCGCGGCGCAGTTCGTACGGCCGTTCGTCGACGACCTCGACGCCCATGCGCTGCAGGACCGGGAGCACCTTGGAGAGGGTGACGCCCTCGCCGCGCAGGTACAGCTTGAACCGCCGCTCCCCCGGCTCGGCGTCGGCGGGCAGGTAGAACGACAGCGACAGGTCGCCCTCGTCGGTCAGCGACTCCAGGGAGCGGAGGTCCGCGAGCGCTTCGAGCGCGGTGAAGTCCTCCTTGTAGCCCTCGGGGAACACCGCGGCGAACCGCTGTCCCTGTTCGCCCGCGGACTCCTCGCCCAGCAGGCCGATCGCGACGCCGCTGTCCCCGGCGCGCTCGCGGCGCTCGGCGAGGATCGCCTCGACCATCCGGTCGTCCCAGCTGCGGACGGCTTCGTTGAGCCGTTCCTGGATGCGCAGGGTGTCCGGTTCGGACCGCTGCGAGGGGTCGGTGTGCACGATGAAGTGCACCTGCGCGAGCACGGTTTCCCCGATACGCGCGCTGTACTCCAGTTGCGTGCCTTCGAGTTCTTCGAGCAGGACCTCCTGCATCGCGAGCCGCGAACGGGTCGTGTAGCGGTCACGCGGGAGGTACACGAGGCAGGAGTAGAAGCGGCCGTACGGGTCGCGGCGCAGGAACAGCCGGAGCCGTCTGCGATCCGACAGCGTGATCGCGCCGGTCGTCGTCGAGTACAGCGAGTCGGTGTCGGCCGAGAACAGGTCCGCGCGCGGCCAGTTCTGCAGCACTTCGAGCATCCGCTGGCCGGAGAAGGACTCCATCGGGAAGCCCGCGCGGTGGATGACCTCGCGGACCCGGTTGCAGACCACCGGGATGTCCAGCACGTTCTCGTGCAGGGCGGTGGTGGTGAACATGCCGAGGAAGCGGTGTTCGCCGGTGACGTTTCCCTTGTCGTCGAACGTTTTTACGCCGACGTAGTACGGGTAGACCGGGCGGTGCACCGTGGACGGCGCGCTCGCCTGGGTCAGCACCAGCAGGGTCGGCGCGAGCGCGGACGCCGCCGTGTCGGGCCCGGCGGTGAGGCTGCGCGCGGCGAGGCTGTCCTGGCGCAGCACACCCAGCCCGGTCGCGAGCACCGCGCGCAAGGCGGGTTCGTCGCTGTCCGGGTGCGGGTTGTCGATCAGCTCGTAGCGCCGGTAGCCCAGGAAGGTGAAGTGACCGTCGGCGAGCCAGCGCAGCAGCCGGGCACCTTCGGCGACCTCGCTCTCGGACAGCTGCGACGGGTTCCCGTCCAGCTCGTCGGCGAGACGGCGCGCCGTCTCCGCCATCTTGTCGGTGTCCTCGACGACCTCACGCACGTCACCCAGCACCGACGACAGCCGGTTGTCCAGCTCGCGGGCGCGGTTCGGGTCCGTCACCAGGTCGATCTCGATGTACATCCACGACTCGGCCGCGGAGTTCAGCGGCGGATCGGCCGGGTCGGCGTCCGGGTGGACCTCCAGCAGTTCGCCGGTGAGGTCGCGGCTGACCACGACGATCGGGTGCACGATGCGCTGCACCTGCACCCCGTCCCGCGCGAACTCGGCCGCGACGGAATCCACCAGATACGGCATGTCGTCCGTGACGACCTGCACGACGGTCGCCTCACGCGTCCAGCCGTCTTCGGGACCCGTCGGATTCAGCAGCCGCACCGCGGGGCGGCCGGGCATCCGGTCCTTCGCCAGCTGCAGATGCGAACGGACGGCGCCGACGAGGTCGACCGGATCGTCACCGAGAATCTCTTCGGCCGGGATGTGCCGGTAGTACAGGCGGATCAGTTCGCCGATCTCCGGGGCGTACGCCGCGGCGGCGTCGATCAGGTCGTCCCGGATCTGCTCCGGGTTCACCGACCGGCGCCGGGCGCCATCCTCGGTGCCGACATCTTTTCCGGGCAGGGACGAGACTCCCGTCGAGCTCATTTGAGGCAACTCTCCACAGTAGCGAGATTGACACCGCGACCGGCACGACTCTGTACCGGCCCAGACCCAACCTACAGCTCCGGACTGTCGGCTCCACAAGGCCGGGTCATTCCCCGCCGTCGAAGATTTCCCTGCTCAGATGCCGGAATCGCCGTGATCGGTTCAGCTACTCACCGGTCACATCGGCGGTCTGTCCGGCCCATCCCGCGACCCGCCACACCGGGGTGACCAGCACCCATTGCCGCGCACGGACACGACTCCCGGCCTCACCCGGCCGACTGAATCGTTCAAGACCCACACGGCGGTCACCGGGGTGAGCAAGGGACCTTTGCTATCGCGCGGTCAGTCGCTCCCGTTGGCGCGGTGCCGGTCGTGGCCGTTGACCGGACGCTTTCCCGAGTCCTGTGAGCCGAGTTGTTTCACGAGCGCGGCGGCGCTCGCCGTCCCCGCCTGATGCTCGGCGAGCGCACGGGCGAGCAGATCGGCGAGACCGGCGTCCGGCGGCGGCTCGTCCTCCGCGATCGCGCGGGCGTAGCTCTCCGGGAAGGGGGTGACCGGCCGCCAGGAGCCGGTGTCGGTCAGCGGGTCCAAGGCAGGCGGCATCCGCAACCGCGGCAGCCAAGGATCCGCGACCTCGTCCTTGGGGGTTTCCGGTGTTCCGCCGTTGTACGACGGCGGCGGGTCTTCCCGAGGCGGCGGCGCGAGCGGGACGGCGGGTTCGGCGTACTCGACCGGAGGCTGCTCCCGGTGGGCGCGTTCCTCGGCGACGGGTTCGGGATGGACGGGATCCGTGGCGCCATCCGCGCGACGGCGGCCACGCCCCTGGCCGCCCGCGCTCGAGATCCCGAGCCGGTCCAGTACCGATTTCGCCGCCACGGAACCGTGCTCGGCGTCATGCCTGGTCTTGCGCGAAACGGGCGCGGCGGACCGGCGGACACGCTCTTCGGCCGCCCACTCGTCGCTCTCCCACAACGGCGCGGCGGTCCCCGGCGGACGAGGCGGTTCGGTCTCCGCGGTCATCCTCGGCCGGGGTTCGGCCGCGGGTTCCGGAGCCAGAAGCAGTTCCGGGACAACGGGTTCCGGGGCCGGTACGGGCATCGGCTCCTCGTACCGGGCCGGTGCTTCGGCGCGCCGCCTGCCGGCCGTGGGCTCCGGACGGGCAGCCACCGGATCCGGAACGACGGTCTCGGGAGCCTCGTGCGCCACGGGCGCCTCCGGACGGCGGCGCCGCGAGCGCTCCGGTTCCGGACGCGCTACCGGCTCGGGGCTCGGCGCGGGCTCCGGTTTCGGCGGCGGCATCAGCTTCGGCGCGGCGGGTTCGGCCTTGGGCTCGAACCTGATCGTCGGCTTGGGTTGCCGAGGTTTCTTCGGTACCCGGCGCCGCCAATCGCTGTCGGACGCCGCGGCTTCCCGAACCGGCTCCGGACGAGGCGGCGGCTTCAGTACTGGCGCTTCGGTCTTTTCCGCGACCGGTGCCACGGCAGGCTCCGGTCGCGGAGGCGCCACGGGACGCTCCGGCTGCCGCGGAGATGCGGAAGGCGTCTCAGTCTGCCGCGAAGGCCCGGTTAGCCGCAGAGGTGCGGCAGTGGGCTCGATCTGCTGCGGAGGCGCGGAAGGGGGCTCGGTTTGCCATGGGGGTGTGAGAGAGGGTCCGGTCTGCTGCAGGGGTGCGGCAGAGGGCTCGGTTTGCCGCGGAGATGCGATGGGAAGCTCAACCTGCCGCGAAGGCGTGGCTGGACGCGAAGGCTCGACCGGCCGGTGCCGCGCCGGCGCGGGCTCCGGCTGCCTGCTTTGCCGCACGGGCTGCGGCGGCTCGTGGCGAACCGGCGGCTCGGCCGCGGCCCGCTTCGGGGGTGCCACATCGATCGCCGTCATCACCGCGGTCACCTCGGCGGCCTCCGGCGCGGGAACCGACACTGGAGCGGGAGCCGCCGTGACGGCCGGCCTCGCGGCGACAGCCCGCAGGACGTCGTCGAGGTCGACAGCGGCATTCTCGGTCGCGCCGAACTCACCGACCAGGACGTTGCACGCCTGCCTGCGCGCGCGGGCGTGCAGATGCTCGGCGGCACGCGAACGGTGCAGGCAGCCGATGGCCTCCTCGGCCCGGCCGAGCCGTTCCTCGATCTGCGCGAGTTCCAGCCACAGCCGCGCCGTGACGGCGTGAAGATTGTGGTCCTCGGTACCGGCGACCGACTCTCGCACGAGCATGCCCGCGGCTTCACCTGATCCCGCGGGCAGCAGGACACGGGTGGCCACCGCCAGCCGCAGCCACGCGGCGGGCGCTATCCCGGCGGCGCGGACCGGCGCGTCGAGGATCGGCTGCGCGACCTCCATCGCCATCTCCGTGTCGCCCCGGTCCAGCAACGTGCAGACGAGTTGCAGGACCAGCCTGACCCGGACGAGACCTCCGTCGTCGCCAGGGTTTTCGAGCTTCTCCAGCATGCCCAGCCCGGTCCGCGCGGCGTCGGCGGCCGATGTCAGGTCGCCATGCCGACGCCGATGCGCCGACACCCCGACCCGCAGCAGCGCACGGATCAGCAGCTGCGAATCCGCCGTCATCGAACCGTCGCCTGCCACGAGCTTGTCCGCCTCGGCGAGCACCCGGTCCAGTTCCGCCTTGCGGCCGAACTGCGCCAAGCAGCCGACGAGGTGACACAACGCCTCGGCCCGGTGCGCCGGTGAGACCGCCGGATCCGCCAGCAGCGGGCGAAGTGCGGCCAGCCCGGTCAGCGGGATGCCGACGCTACGCGCGCAGACTGCCAGGTCGATCCTCAGCCGGGCGGCGATGTCGCCGTAGCCCGCGTGTTCGGCGGCGCGCAAGGCGGCCACCGCCCGGCCGACCGTCCGGGGACGGCCACCGAGCCGCACCCGAGCGGTCACCACCAGGCTCTCCGCGCGGATCCACTGCTCGTCGGCACCGGCCGCCTCGGCGAGCGCGGCCGCGCGCTCCCCGAGGACCAAGGCGAGTTCGGGCGCCCTCAGGTGCAGGGCGTCCGCTCGTTCGATCAGCCTGCCGACAGCGGACAGGGTTCCCCCGGTGGCAGCCGTCCGCCCACCCACCATGGTGGTGGGTGAGCCCGGCCGTTGGCGCTTGCTGGCTTCCACGGGGAACCCCCGGCCCTCAGTCGCGGGTCAGCTTGCGATGGGTGACGCGGTGCGGACGAGCCGCCTCGGCACCGAGACGTTCGACCTTGTTCTTCTCGTAGCCCTCGAAGTTACCTTCGAACCAGAACCATTGCGAGGGGTTCTCGTCGGTGCCTTCCCAGGCGAGGATGTGCGTGGCGACCCGGTCGAGGAACCACCGGTCGTGCGAGATCACCACGGCGCAGCCGGGGAACTGCTCGAGAGCGTTCTCCAGCGACCCCAGGGTCTCGACGTCCAGGTCGTTCGTCGGCTCGTCGAGCAGGATCAGGTTCCCGCCCTGCTTGAGGGTCAGCGCCAGGTTCAGCCGGTTGCGCTCACCACCGGAGAGCACGCCCGCCGGCTTCTGCTGGTCCGGACCCTTGAAACCGAACGCGCTGACGTAGGCACGCGAGGGCATTTCGGTCTGCCCGACGTGGATGTAGTCCAGCTTGTCCGAAACCACCTCCCATACCGTCTTCTTCGGGTCGATCCCGCCGCGGTTCTGGTCCACATAGGACAGTTTGACCGTCTCGCCGATCTTGACCCGGCCGTCGTCCGGCTCCTCGATCCCGACGATCGTCTTGAACAGGGTCGTCTTGCCGACACCGTTCGGCCCGATCACGCCGACGATGCCGTTGCGCGGCAGGTCGAACGACAGCCCGTCGATCAGCACACGGTCGTCGAAACCCTTGCGCAGCTTCTCGACCTCGACGACCACGCTGCCCAGCCGGGGCCCCGGCGGGATCTGGATCTCTTCGAAGTCGAGCTTGCGGTGCTTGTCCGCCTCCGCGGCCATCTCCTCGTAGCGGTCCAGCCGGGACCGCGACTTGGTCTGACGGGCCTTGGCGTTGGACCGGACCCATTCGAGTTCGGACTTCAGCCGCTTGGCGAGCTTGGCGTCCTTCTTGCCCTGGACCTCGAGGCGCTCGCGCTTCTTCTCCAGGTACGTCGAGTAGTTGCCCTCGTAGCCGACGACACGGCCGCGGTCGAGCTCCATGATCCACTGCGCGACGTTGTCCAGGAAGTACCGGTCGTGGGTGACGGCGAGGACGGCGCCGGCGTAGTTGGCGAGGAACTGTTCCAGCCACAGCACGCTTTCGGCGTCCAGATGGTTGGTGGGCTCGTCGAGGAGCAGCAGGTCGGGCGCGGACAGGAGCAGCTTGCACAGCGCGACCCGGCGGCGCTCACCACCGGAGAGGTGGGTGACCGGCTCTTCCGGCGGCGGGCAGCGCAGGGCGTCCATCGCCTGCTCGACCGCGGAGTCGATCTCCCACGCGTCGGCGTGGTCGAGGTCCTCCTGGAGCTTGCCCATCTCCTCCATCAGCTCATCGCTGTAGTCGGTCGCCATCAGCTCGGCGACCTCGTTGAAGCGGTTGAGCTTGACCTTGATGTCGCCAAGGCCTTCTTCGACGTTTTCGCGGACGGTCTTCTCTTCGTTGAGCACCGGCTCCTGCATGAGGATGCCGACGCTGGCGCCAGGCTGGAGGAAGGCTTCGCCGTTGCTGGCCTGCTCGATCCCCGCCATGATCTTCAGAACGGTGGACTTACCCGCGCCGTTCGGCCCCACCACGCCGATCTTGGCGCCGGGGTAGAACGCGGTGCTGACGTCGTCGAGGATGACCTTGTCCCCGACGGTCTTGCGCACCTTCTTCATGGTGTAGATGAACTCGGCCATACAAGCGATCGTAGAGCGAGCCGATCGGGGCCTTGACGGCGGTCACCACCGAACTACCGACAGTCAGCCTGACATCACTGAGCGAGCATCGGGACCCTCAGCCCACGGGCGCGTCCTCCAGCGCGGTGACCATGGGATTCCCCACCGGCGGCGGAGACAACGGGATCGCCCTGGGCCGATCACGCCCGGCCCGCTGGATCTCGACCGAGCACCGCGCGAGGTTGGGGCCGATGGAGAAGGCCTCAAGCTCAGGTAGACCGAGAGGCGCCGGGATCTCCTCCGCGGTCTCGGCGCCGCGCAGCCGACCGGCCACGATCACCGGATCGCCCTTGCTCAGGCACGCGAACGCCGCCATCGCCAGCTTTCGCCAGCAGGTGACCTTGACCGCGAGTTGCCGCCCCTCGCCCCACTCGCCTCTTTCCTTGTCGTACCGGCGTTCGACACTCCGCAAGCCGAACGACACGATGTCGTGCCCGTGCGCCCGCTCCGGATGGTGGACCGGTTCGCTGGTCAGATTGCCGATCATGGTCACCCACGTTTCGCCCATCGCCATCACACTTCCCTTTCGCCTCGGCCGGGCCGCTCCCGGTTTCTCCCTTGAGCACAGACTGCCTCGGATCGAAGGGCGAAAAAGGACACGAACGGGATCTGTGGACAACTCCGGGCGATGTGGGCTTCCTGTGGACAACTCCGGCCGGAAGCCGGGCGATACCTGCCGGGTGTGCTACGAACTCTTCCCCGGACCCCGGCCCTGATCGGCGAGGTTCTTCAGCATCGCGTTGTAGGCGTTGAGATCCGCGTCGCCCGAGGCTTCCTCACGGCGGTCCTTGCGCCGGGCTTCCCGTTCGTCCTGACGCGCCCACTGCACCAGCAGCGCGACGAGCACCAGCAGGACCGGCAGCTCACCGGACGCCCACGCGATCCCGCCGCCGAGCCGCTGATCGGTCAGCAGGTCGGTGACCCACGGCAGTTTGAGGCCGCGGTAGAAGTCCTGGCCGAGCACGGTCTGCATGCTCATCAGCGCGATCCCGAAGAACGCGTGGAACGGCATGGCGGCGAACATCATCCCGAGCCGTCCCAGCGGCGGGATCCGGCGCGGGGCCGGGTCGACGCCGATCACCGGCCAGTAGAAGACGTAGCCGGCGAGCAGGAAGTGCGCGTTCATCGCCAGATGCGCCCAGTGGTAGTTCAGCGCGGAGTCGAACAGGCCGGAGAAGTACAAACCGTAAAAGGAACCGACGAACAGCAGCAGTGCGACGATCGGATGCGTCAGGAACCGCGAAAGCGGCGAGTGCACGAAGGCGAGCAGCCATTCCCGCGGTCCGGGCGGGGCGTCCTTGCCCGCCGCGGGCAGGGCACGCAGCGCGAGCGTCACGGGTCCGCCGAGCACGAACAGCACCGGCGCCACCATGGACAGCAGCATGTGGTTGCCCATGTGCACGCTGAACATCGCGGGCGCGTACCGCCCGATGCCGGACGACGTCGCGATCAGCAACACGAAACAGCCCGCCAGCCAGGCGATGACCCGGCCGGTGGCCCAGGTGTCGCCGCGGCGCCGCAACCGCCGGACCCCGGCGAGGTACAGCCCGGCGAGAACGATCGCGAGGGTGCCGTAGACGAGGTCGAACCGCCAGTCGGTGAGCAGCCTGAAGACGGTGGGCGGACCGTAGAGGTCGTAGCCGATCAACAGTTCCGTCGTCGACGGCTGGGTGAACGATTCCTGCGGCGGCGGGGTCTTCGCGAGCCCCGTGGCGATGCCGATCGTGATGAACATGATCAGCACCTCGACCGCGGCGAGCCGCAGCAGCTGTCCGCCGCCGGTACCGTTCACCAGCCCGGCGACGCCCTTCTGCCGCTGCTGATGCCCGAAGACACCGAGCAGCAGCAACGCGACGATCTTCGCGACCACCAGCAGGCCGTAGTCGGTGGTGAACAGGTCGGTGATCCTGATCCGCACCAGCGCGTTCACGATGCCGGAGACCGCCATCACGATCCAGCAGACCAGCGCCAGCTTGGAGAACCGTGTCGCGGCGAGCTTCAGGTTTTCGCCACGACGCCAGCCGAGAGCGAGCAGCGCCACCAGGCCGCCGACCCACAGCGCGGCGGCGACCAGGTGGTACAGCAGGCTGTTGGTCGCCATGTCGTGCGAGCCGCCGCTCGCGGAATGCCCGGTGACCGCGACCGGGATCAGGCCGCCGACGGACAGGAAGAAGACCACCGTCGTCCAGCCCCAGGTCAGCGCGAGACGGCAGCCGAGCGCGACCAGCAGCGCGATCAACGCGGTGAACAGCCAGGCCTTGGGCTGCTCGATGGCGTCCACGAGGTCGATCAGCACCTGCGGCGACAGCACCTCGGTGAACGGGCGCCCCGCGCCGTCGGCCGCGGAGAAGAAGATCGACGCGGCGGCCGCGAAGAACCAGACCCACGCGGCGACGCCCGCGACGCGGATGGCCGAGTAGCCGTCCGCCGCGAGCGTGCCGGACTTCTGTGGCGGGACAAGGAACGCGGCGAGCAGCAGCGAACCCACGCACAGCACCGAAGCCGCTTCGGCCAGCACCCGGACGACGGTGATGCCGTAACGCGTCACCAGCCCCGGATCCGGCAGGCCTGCGATGACGTAACCGGCGCCACCGGTCAGCGCGACCAGGCCGACGGCGACCACCGCGGCCAGGAGCGCCCCGATCGACACCAGCGGCAGGACACCGGCCTTCCGCGCGGGTGGGGCCGGTTTCGTCTCGGGGTCTGAAGGCACGTCACGAGGGTAAGCCGGACGCGCAACGGGCAAGATGGCGGCGTGCGGATCATCCTGCTGAGGCACGCCGAGTCGCTCGGCAACGTCGACGAGCTCGCCTACACCCGGATCCCCGACCACGCCCTCCCGCTCACCGATGACGGGCGTGAGCAGGCGAGGCTGGCGGGCCCGAAGCTCAAGGAGATCCTCGGCGGGCAGCGGACGGCGGTCTACGTCAGCCCGTATCTGCGGACACGGGAAACGTTGCGGCTACTGGACATCCGTGCCGACTGCGAGCGGATCGTGCCGGAGCCGAGGCTACGGGAGCAGGACTGGGGCAACCTTCAGGATCCGCAGGAGCAGGAAGTCCAGAAGCAGCGCCGTCACGAGTTCGGGCACTTCTTCTACCGGCTCCCGTTCGGCGAGTCCGGCGCGGACGTCGACGACCGGGTCGCGGCGTTCCTCAGCGAACTGGCGGCGGGCGACGAAGATCACCCCGAGACCGTGCTGGTCGTCTCACACGGCCTGACCATCCGGTTGCTGTGCCGACGGCTCTTCGGCTGGAGCATCGAGCTGTTCGAATCTTTGTCCAACCCGACGACCTGCGAATACCGCGTCGTCGAGCGGGTGAACGGCAACTGGGCGCTGGACCGCCCGTTCCGCCAGTGGCGGGACTCACCCGACGGGGAGACTCAGGACTGAGGGCGCGAGAAGCACCACTCTCGTCCCCAGACCAGGGCTCGATTCGATCCGTGCGAACCCGCCGACCTCCGCCATCCGCGCGATGATCGAGTTCTCGAGGCCGAACCCGCGCCGCCGGTCGCCGACGTCGAAACCGGCGCCGTGATCGCGCACCGTCAGGGAGACACCGCCGCCGATCCCTTCGACGCTGACGACGGCCCGCCTGGTCCCGGAGTGTTTCAGCGTGTTGCGCAAGGCCTCTCTCGCCGAGTCGTGCAGGGCCATGGCCGCCTCCTCCGAAAGCTCCGGGTCGGCGTCGTCCTGGATGACGACCTCGGCCCGCAGTCCTTCCGCGGCCATTTCGGCGGCGAGCAGCCGGAGCCGCTGGTGCAGTCCGATCGGTCCGGTGGGTTCGTGCTCGAGGCTGATCCGGATGCGCATCGCCTGGGCGCGGGCGGTGCGGCGGACGCGGTCGAGGCTGGCCGCCGGATCGAGTGCGTCGGCGGGCGCGGGAATCGCGAACGACTCCATCACCTGCAGGACGGTGTCGTGGACGTCGCGGCGGTGCCGTTCGCGTTCCGCCGCGCGGCCCTGCTGCTCCCCGAATCCGAGCGCGAACCGCATGGAAGCGCCGACCAGGCCGACCAGCGCGAGCGACGCCACCAGCGCTGTCGCGAGCGTGAGGAAGAGAGCGAACGAGGAAGCCGGGTCCAGGACGGCGTGCAACGCCACCGCGCCGCCGATGACCAGTGCTCCCGACGCCGCGCCGCGCAGCAAGGTCCAGATCATCACCGTCCCCATCAGGTGGGTCCAGGTGATCGACGTGATCAGGATGTCCTGTCCGGCCAGTGTGGCCCCCAGGACGAAGAGGACGGCGACCCCGGCGTCGGCCACCGGCACCAGCCGCGTGCCGGCCGGTGACCAGCGGAAGATCCAGGCCGCTTCGGCGACGTTCGGCACCAGGTGCAGCACCGCGAACGTCCACAGCACCGAGGATCCGGTGAGGCCTGCCGTCCACAGCGCCTGCGCCAGCATCACCAGCCGGAACACCACCGGGACCAGAGTGAGCCGGGGCAACGTGGTCTGCACCAGCCTCGCCGGGATCCCCACGCCACCCCCGAACATCAGCACCCTCACGCCGCTCCTCCCCCGGATCAGCCGCCCTGAAACTGCGACCAGGTCGCATTCATCTCAGTTTACCGAGAAGCTTGCCCGCGGTCCGGCGCGGATGTCAACGGGTGACGGGTTCTGAGACCTCCTCTCGTTTCCGCGCCCGCGCCGCGGCCACGGCGGACGGGACGATCAGCGCGGCGGTCAGGCCGACGAACAGGAACGACACCGAAAGCGACGTCACCTGCGCGATCCCGCCGATCAGCGGTGGCCCGGCGAGGAAGCCGGTGTAGGCGATCGCGGTGACGAAGGCCAGCTCCCGCTCGCCTCCGGTGCCGTCGGCGCGTTTGCCCGAGGCCCCCGCGAGGCTCAACGCGATCGGGAAGGCCGCGGCCAGCCCGGCCCCCGCCAGCGCGAAACCGACGAACCCGAACACCGGGAGAGGGGCCAGCGCGGCGAGCACGAGTCCGGCCGCGGCGATCCCAGCGCCCACCGCCAACGCACGGGTGGCGCCGAAGCGGTTCTGAAGCCAGGCGCCCGCGAGCCTGGCGAGCGCCATGGCCAGGGCGAACCCGGAGTAGGCGAAGGCCGCGGCACCGTCACCGACCCCGTGCACGGACGTCATCAGCAGGGCGGACCAGTCCGAACTCGCGCCTTCCGCGATCGCCGAGAACAGCGCGATGGCGGCCAGCAGCCAGAGGACGGGACGTTTGATCGGCGGCACCCGAGGCTTCTCGACGGGCTCCGCGTGCTCGGGCCGCGCGCCGGGCACCGCCACGACGACGAAGGCGAGCACGACGAGCGCGGCCAGCGCGGCGACGGTGAGATGCCGCCCCGGCGACCACTGGTGTGAAGCGGCGAATCCGGCGGCGATGGAGCCCGCCAGAGCGCCGAAACTGAACCCGGCGTGCAGGACCGGCATGACGGCCCGCCCGGACCGGCGCTCCACCTCGACGCCCGCGACGTTCATCGCGACATCCAGCGCGCCGACACTCGCGCCGAGGACGAACAACGCCCCGGCCAGCAGGATGACCGACGTCGAGAAGCCGATCATCGGCAGCGCGGCGCAAGCGATGATCGTGCTGCCCGCGACCACCGCGCGGGCACCGTGCCGCTCGATCAGCCGTCCCGAAACCGACGCCGCGATCAGCATGCCGACGCTGGCACCCAGCAGGGCCAGGCCGAAGACCCCCGGTGAAGCGTTCACCCTTTCCGACAGCGCCGGAGTGCGCGGTGCCCAGGAGCCGAGCGCGGCCCCGTTGAGCGCGAACACGACGAAAACGGCCGTACGGTCACGCATAGACCCAAGTCTCCTTCCGATTCCTGTTCCCTCAGAATGACTTAAGCGCTTCAGAAAGTCCATCGATCACGACCGGGACTAGACTGCCGCGGTGACCAGCACGCGACGGCGAAGGCCGACGTTGGACGATGTCGCCGACGCCGTCGGGGTGTCGCGGGCGACCGTGTCCAACGCCTACAACCGGCCCGACCAGCTGTCCGCTCAGCTGCGGGAAGAGGTGCTTCGCGCGGCCAAGAAGATCGGATACGCGGGGCCGAACCCGACGGCGCGCAGCCTGGCGACCAGTCGCACCGGCGCGATCGCCGTCCTGCTCGACACGAATCTCTCGACGGCGTTCTCGGATCCCGCACTGTCGGTCACCCTCGACGCGCTTTCGACCGTCGTCGATCCCGAGGGGCATGCCTTGCTGCTGCTCCCCGGCGACGGCGAGAGCGGCGGCCCGCGCGCGGAGCGGATCCTGACCGCGCAAGCCGACATCGCGGTGGCGTATTCGCTGGCAGACGGCGCGCCGGCACTGAACGCGGTCCGGGATCGCGGCCTGCCGCTGGTGGTGATCGACCAGCCGCATATCCGCGGTTCGGCCAGGATCGGGGTGGCGGACCGGGCCGGGGCGGCCGCGGCGGCCCGGCATCTGCTGGAACTCGGGCACCGGCGGATCGGGATCTTCTCGGCGCAGTGCCTCTCGGCGCCACGCGGGGGCGAACTGAGCGTCGCGGAGGCCGGGAACAGCCGGTTCCACGACAACCGCGAACGGATGGCCGGTTACCTGGAGACGCTGGCCGAGGCGGGTGTCCCGGCGGCGGACGTGCCGATCTGGGAGGCGTCCGGGCTCTCGGTCGAGGGCGCGCTCCCGAGCGCTTTCGGCCTGCTGGACCGGCACCCGCGGCCGACAGCGCTGTTGTGCATGTCGGATCTGCTGGCACTGGCGGCGATCTCGGCGGCGAGGCATCTCGGGCTGTCCGTACCGGGTGATCTTTCCGTCGTGGGTTTCGACGACGTCCCGCCCGCGCGCTGGTCCGAACCACCGCTGACGACGGTCCGGCAGGACCTCACCGCCAAGGGCCGGGCGGCCGGCGATCTGGTGCTGGGCCTGCTGCGCGGGGAGAAGGCACCCGCCCCCGCCGAGGTGCCCGCCGAACTGGTCGTCCGGGAGTCCACCGCGCCCGCTTAGCAGCCGAATTCGGCACTCGCAAGACGTCCCGGCGATCTGTGGACAACTCGCCCCGATCGAGCGGCGCACAACTACTTATCCACAGAAGTAGAAATGCGGGCAGACAAAGCCTTCCCCTCGGGTCATCGTGGAATCACACATTCACCGACGGCCACCGGCCGCCGCTTCACGGGGGAGAACCCAGCCATGCAACAACGTTTGACGAACCTTCGCGCACGCCTCCCGCATGTGCTCCTGCTGGCCGTGTTCGGACTGCTGACCAGTACCGGAGTCGCGAGCGCGACCGACGCCCCGCCCACACCCGCCTGCCAGAAGGGCGAGTTCTGCGTCTGGGGCGAAGAATCCTTCAGCGGCACCGTGCACAAATTCGACCTTCGCACCTCCAATCCCGAGGAATGCATTCCGCTACCCGAAGGCTTCGACGGACATTCGTTCGTCAACCGCCTGAGCCGGGACGTGACGATTTACCAGAGCGAAGAATGCACGACGGAGGGAGATTTCATCACCTATCCGGGTGGCGGCACCTACGTACCCCAGGGACCGTTCGTGATCCGCGCCCTCAAGATCTGGGACTGACCACCCCGACGGTTCGTGCCGGTCGCTCGCGGAAGAGTCGACTCGCGACCTGCACGAACCCTGGGGCCGCTCCCCCGAAGCGGCCCCAGCCCGTGGGCGCGTCACCCCGCGTCGTGACGCGCTCACGGGCGTTCCAAAAAACGGTGGGCTCGACCTGAAACGATCTGGCGGTGTCGAACGATCGACAGGTTGGCGACGGCTAAGCTGCCGGTGCTGGGCGACACCCAACGTCGCCGACGTCGGCCCTCGTAGCTCAGCTGGATAGAGCAAGAGCCTTCTAATCTCTAGGTCGCAGGTTCAAGTCCTGCCGGGGGCACGTCGCGGCTGGTCACACGCATGTGTGGCCAGCCAACAAAGGTCTCGTGGAGGCCGGAATGGCCATAAACTGGCCACTTTGGGCCAGATGCCGTCCTGGTACCCCCAGACGAGGTACCAGGACGACACCCCATCCCCGCCTACCCCTCGTGATCATGCCGACACTCACGGCAGGCCTTGCCGCAACTCGGAAATCCGCCCAGCACGGGCGGAAGTTCACCAGGCGACACGACTGCGCGAAAAGGGTCCACCGGTGGGCCACGTAAGAAAGATTCACGTCCAAGCCGCGCGGTGTCGCGTTGTTACGTTCCCATCATGTCTTCGTAGAAGGACGACCATGTGCCGCTCGCATGCTCGTCCGCATGAGCAGCGAAACACGTTCACGGCGGCTGGCCGCGTTGATCGCCCTCCCGTTGGTGTTCACAGCGGCTTGCGGTGGCGAGAAGCAGGAAGCGGAGATCGCCTCGGCGAATCCGCCGTCAGCGGCCTCGCCGTCCGCTTCTTCCGCCGCCCCGCGGGCTGAAGGGAAGAGCGCCTTCTACGACGCACAACTCGCCTACACCCAGTGCATGCGCAAGGAGGGTTTGAAGGACTGGCCGGATCCCTTGCTGTCCGGTTACGCCGACTGGCCCAAGATCGAAGTCATCCAGGAAGAGGAGGAGCGCAAGGACTCTCAGACGAAGCTCGGCGACGCGATGCAGGCGTGCAAGGAGCCGATGCAGAAGGCGATGCAGCTGGAGCCGGAGAAGGACCAGCAGAAGGTGTACGAGTCGCTGCTGGCCCACGCCCAGTGCATGCGGGCCAACGGCGTCAGCAAGTTCACCAATCCGGCCATGCTGAACGGGATCGCCCAGCCCGGTGGCGACCCCAGCCCTGCCGACCCACAGCTCAGCACGAACTCACCGGCGTACAAACAGGCCGAGACGGCGTGCCGGGACAAGCTCATCGAGCAAGCGCAAGGCATGCAGTGAGGCGCTGGCTGACGATCGGCGCGATGGTGGCGGTCGCGACCGTCGCCGGGGTGAGCGTCTTCGTCGTGATGGGCCGCGACGAACCCGGCGGCAAGGCGAACGCCGCGGACGCGCCGCCGGCGGTCGCCGAGGTCACCCGTGGTGATCTGGTGCGGAGCAAGACCATCGACGGCCACTTCGACTACGCCGACCGTCGCGCCGTGAAATCCCCGGTGGAGGGAACGGTGACGCAAGCCGCCGAGCCGGGGAAGACCGTCGAGCGAGGTCAGGTCCTGTACAAGCGGGACGCCCGACCGGTCGTCCTGCTCTACGGGTCGACGCCGATGTTCCGTGACCTGACCGTCGGCACGCTGGGACCGGACGTCCAGCAGCTGAAGCGCAATCTCCGCGACCTCGGACGAGGCAGGGGCATGCCTGTCGACAACAAGTACGACGAAGCCACCCAGGCCGCGGTGAAGTCCTGGCAGAAGGCGCTCGGCGTGCTGGAGCCGACCGGCGACCTCGGCAAAGGTGACCTGGTCTTCCAGCCAGGACCGGTCCGCGTGGTGGCCGCCGACGCGGCCTTGGCCGACCAGGTCGGCGCGGACAAGGCCGTGCTGACGATCGCGTCGACCAAACCGGTCGTGCGGGCTCAGCTGGACAAGGACGACCAGGCGCTGGCGAAGGCGGGCACCCGTGTCGAGGTCACGTTGCCGGAAGGCACCACGGCGGGCGGGCAGGTGTCCGGGACGGTCCGGGCGGAGTCCGGGAACGGCGCCGAAGCCCCGGCCGGGATCCAGGTGGAGATCACCTTGGACGACGGCGCCGCCGTACCCGACGACACCGCTGGAACGTCCAGTGTGAAGTTCATCCAAGAGAGCCGGAAGGGGGTGCTGACTGTCCCGGTCGAAGCCATCGTCGCGTTGCGCGAAGGCGGCTACGGCCTGCAGATCGTCCGCGAGTCCACGACCACGACCGTGCGGGTCGAGACCGGGATGAGCGCCGACGGCCGGATCGAGATCACCGGCGGCGGGCTGGCCGAGGGCATGAAGGTGGGAGCGGCCAAGCCATGACGGCGGTGATCGAACTGGCCGCGGCCACCAAGTCCTATCCCGGTGGTGTGTCCGCGCTGCGCGGGGTCGACCTCCGGATCGACCAGGGCGAACTGGTCGCCATCGTCGGGCCGTCGGGGTCGGGCAAGTCCACGCTGCTCAACCTGATCGGCACGCTCGACAGGGCCACGTCGGGCACGGTGCGGGTGGCGGGTCACGACGTGGGCGGGCTGTCGGACGCCAGGCTGTCGGCGTTACGTGCCCGGCACATCGGGTTCGTGTTCCAGCAGTTCCACCTGGCGCCGGGCCGGGATGCCGTGGCCAACGTCGCCGACGGGCTGCTGTACGCGGGTGTGCCGATGAGACAGCGTCGCGGCCGGGCTCGTGTGGCTCTCGACAGGGTCGGGCTCGGTCACCGGCTGGGTCATACGCCCGAGGAGTTGTCCGGCGGGGAGAAGCAGCGCGTCGCGATCGCGCGGGCGCTGGTCGGCGAACCCGGCCTGCTCCTCGCCGACGAGCCGACGGGAGCGCTGGACACCGCGTCCGGCGAGGTGGTGCTGGGCCTGATCCACGAGTTGAACGCGAGCGGCACGACGATCTGCGTCATCACCCACGACACCGAGATCGCCGCGCGGCTCCCCCGGCGCGTCGGGCTCCGGGACGGCGGGATCGTCTTCGACACCAGGGCGGCGGTGACGGCGCCGTGAGCACACCGCTGAAACCCGCCCGGCTCACTCCTCCCGACATCCTCCGGGTGGGCGTAAGCGGGCTGCGGGCCCGCCGGACACGGGTGGTGCTGTCCGCGCTCGGCATCGCCATCGGGATCGCGACGATGGTCGCGGTGGTCGGGCTGTCCACGTCCAGCCGGGCCGATCTGATGGCGCAGCTGGACCGGCTCGGCACGAACCTGCTGACCGTCGAGGCAGGCAAGGACGCCCACGGCAAACCGGTCAAGCTCCCCAAGGCCGCGGTCGCGATGGTCGAGCGGATCAGCCCGGTCGAGAAGGTCACCGCCACCGCCGAGGTCGACGCGCGGGTGCGGCGCAGCGACGCCGTCCCCGAGGAACTCGCGCCGGGCGTCACGACGCAGGCCACGCGCATCGACCTGCTCGACGCGCTGGGCGCGCGGGTCGAGCAGGGCCGCTGGCTGGATCCGGCGAGCGAGCGCGTGCCCACCGTCGTGCTCGGGGCGATCGCGGCCGAACGGCTGGGCGTGACCGGGCCTGGCGCCAAGATCCTGATGAACGACGAGTGGTTCGTGGTCATCGGGATACTGGCACCCGTCGAGCTCATGCCAACCCTCGACCGGGTCGCGTTGGTCGGTTTTCCTGTCGCGGAAAGGTTGTTCGGCTTCGACGGGCATCCGACCACGATCTTCGAGCGCTCCTCCGACGCCTCGGTGGAAGCCGTCCGAGGTGTCCTTGCCCGCACGGTCAATCCAGGTGACGAGCACTCGGTGAAGGTGTCCCGGCCGTCCGACGCGCTGGTCGCCAAGGCCGCGACGGACAAGGGACTGACCACGCTGATGCTGGGGCTGGGTGCGGTCGCGTTGCTGGTCGGCGGGGTCGGGGTCGCCAACACGATGGTCGTCTCGGTGCTGGAAAGACGACGGGAGATCGGGCTCCGGCGGGCGCTCGGCGCCACCAAGAACGCCATCCTCCTGCAGTTCCTCACCGAATCGCTGCTGCTGTCGGCGCTGGGCGGGGTGGCGGGGGCGGCGCTCGGTGCGGTCGCGACCGTCGGGTACGCCGAGGCGCAGGGCTGGATCGCGGTCATCCCGCCGTGGGCATTGGGCGCGGGGCTGGGCGCGACGTTGGTGATCGGTGTCGTCGCGGGGCTTTACCCGGCTGTACGGGCATCACGGCTTCACCCGACTGTCGCGCTCAACGCGACCTAACCGCCCAGGAACTGGGAGCACTGGTACGGCCCGACCGTCCCGCCCTGGGCCACGACGGTCACCCGCACCGCGTCGGGCCGGGTCCCGTGCTGCAGAGACTCGGCACGGGAGAGGCTGCAGACCAGCTGTCCGGCGGCCATCCCGGCGACGCCGGTCACCGGCGTCCGCGGCAGCCGCACGGTCACCTGTCCTTCGGCGGCGGACGCGGAGAACTCGCCGGTGACGGCGGTCAGATCGGTGAGCCCGGCGGCGAGTTCCGCTTCGTTCGGTCCGGCGATGACGAGTTTGACGGCGGCGGCGAGGTCCGTGATCTCCTTGTCGGGGCGGGAAACGCCGCGCAATCCTTTGTCCGAGGCGAAGTAGATCCGCATGCCTTCGGGGATTCCGGACGCCGGTGCGCCGCCGTCGAGCACTTCGGTCGGCCGCACGCCGCAGCAGGCGACGAGGGCCACGGCCGCGAGGGAGACGATCGCCCGTTTCATCGGCCGTCCTCCTTTCCGTTGCGGGGCAAGCGAAGGATGAAGACCGCACCACCGCCTTCGCGATCGGCGTGGGTGATGACCCCGCCGTGCAGCCGCGCGTTCTCCTGCGCGATGGCCAGCCCGAGACCGCTGCCTTCGGACCGGGTGCGGGCACTGTCGGCCTTGTAGAACCGTTCGAACACGTGCCGTGCCGCCTCCGCCGTGAGCCCCGGCCCGCGATCGGCGACCTCGACGAGCACGTCGGCCTCGGTCGGCCTCAGCACCACCGTCACCGGCGGCTCGCCGTGCCGGAGGGCATTCCCGACGAGATTGGCGACGATGACGTCCAGCCGCCGCCGGTCGAGCCGGGCCCGCACTGTCACCAGCTCGGCCGAGACCTGGTCTGTCCAGCCTCGGGTGGACAACGTCGCGCGGAGGACTTCGGCGACGTCGAGGTCCTGCAGGGTCAGCGTCGCGGCCTGGGCGTCGAAACGGGAGATCTCGATGAGGTCGTTGACGAGCCTGGCGAGTCCGGCGGTCTCGGCGCTCACCGTGCGGGCGGCGTGGGCCGTGTCCGGCGGCAGGTCGCCGGCGTCCTCGTCGAGCACGGACGACACCATGGTCATCGCGGCGAGCGGCGTCCGGAGTTCGTGGGAGACGTCGGCGACGAACCGTCGCGCGCGGGCCTCCTGCTCCCGGAGCTCGGCGACCGACGACTGCAGCGCGTCGGCCGTTTCGTTGAAGTCCCTGGCGAGATCGGCGAGTTCGTCGCGGCCCTTGACCGGGACGCGGGTCTCCAGCCGTCCACCGGCCAGCCGCCGGGTCGCCCGCGCGAGCCGCCGGACGGGCCGCAGCACGGTCCCGGCGGAGAGCAGGGCGAGCACGGCGGCGAGCAGCACCACCGGGACGACACCGTCGCGGACGGACGTCAGCAGGGCCGCGATGTCGTCCTGCTCCGGCTGCAGCGAGATCACCTGGAACACCTCGACGCCGGACGGCCGCCCGGAACCGGCGAACGTGACCGGGGTGCCCACCACGAGCCACGGCGCGCCGTTCCAGTCGACCCGCTGGAAACTCGACCGGTTCTCGGCCCGCACCCGGTCCCGCAGCCCGGCGGGGATCGCCTCCTGCTCGGCCGGTGCCACGAGATCCTGGTACCGGACGACGACCCGTGCGTCGCGGGTGCCGGAGGCGACGGCCTCGGCGAGCCGGTCCAGCGCACGCCGATCGGGCGGGACTTCGAACTCCCCGACGGCCGCGTTCACCCGGTCGCGGAAGTTCTGCACCGCCGAGGAACCCGCACGTTCGAGAATCGCCTCGCGGGCCTTGTCGTAGGCCAGCACCGTGGCGGTGGCGGCGCTGAGCAGCGACACCAGCACGAACGCAACCAGCAGACGACCGCGAAGCCCGCCGAACCTCACAGCGGCCCGAAGCGGTAGCCGAATCCGCGCACGGTCTGCACGTAACGCGGCCGGGAAGCGACGTCTTCGATCTTGACGCGCAACCGCCCGACGGCGGCGTCGACCAGCCGCGCGTCGGCGAAGTAATCGTGCTCCCAGACCAGTTCCAGGAGCTGCTCACGGGTGAAGACCCGGCCCGGCGAGGCGGACAGCTCCAGCAGCAGCCGCAGTTCGGTCGGCGGGATCGCCAGCGGGACGCCGTTCTTGGTGACGGTCAGGCCCGCGCGGTCGAGGACGAGCCCGTCGTGGTCCTCCCGTTCGCGCGCCGCCGGGACGACCCGGCGGACGGCCGCGCGGATCCTGGCCTCCAGCACCCGCGCCGTCACCGGCTTCACCACGTAGTCGTCGGCGCCCGCCTCCAAACCACGGACGATGTCGGCATCGTCGCCGCGGGAGGTGAGCATGATGATCGGCATCGTGCTCAGCTCACGGAGGCGGCGGCACACCTCGAAACCGTCGATCCCCGGCAGCATCAGATCGAGCACGACCGCCTCGATCCCGCCCGCGCCGGGACGCCGCACCAGGTCGAGCCCGTCCTCACCGCTGCCTGCGGCGTCGACGTCGTGACCGTGACGCCGCAGGACGAGTTCCATCGCGTCGCGAATGGACACATCGTCTTCGATCAGCAGGACATGCGGCATGGCCGTGATTATGGCGCCCTGGCGCGGCAGTATCGACGAAGTGGTCCGCAGGTGGCACCGGGCGCTATAGGTTGTGCGCATGTATGCGCCGACGCCGACACAGCGTGACCCGCGGCCGACCCCCGGACCTCCCTGGTGGCTGCTCATCGGACCCGGCTTCGCCGCACTCATCGGCCTTTTCCTGGTCACCGTGATCTACCGCTTCGACGGCGGGTCGGCCCTGCAGATCGATCTGGGCATGTCCAGCCAGTCCCTGCTGCTGACCGGCCTCGTCTCGTATCTTGTCGCGGCCGCGATCGCCTTCCCGGCGGGTCTGCTGCTCGGCGGGCGCTTCCCGACGCCGGTGACCGTACCCGCGATCGTCTTGATGCTCCTCGGCGTGTTGCTGGTCGCCTTCGTCCCCACCAGCGGCCTGCTCCTGGTCGGCCGGGTGCTCGGCGGACTCGGCGCGGGCGCCGTCCTCGGGGTGACCGTCGCGCTGATCCGGCGGCTCCGGTCCGGTCGCGGCGCCGCGGCCGGGATCACGGCGGGTCTCGGCGTCCTCGCCTTGGTGATCGCGCCGGTCCTCGGTGGACTGCTTTCGGACGCCACCGGCTTCCGCCTGGTGTTCTTGGTGGCCGCGCTGTTCGTGTTCGTCGCGCTCGTCGTCGCGGGAGTCCTCGGCATCGTCGCCTTGGTCAAGGCGAAGACACCGGCGCAGCCGTACGCCTGACTTTCAGCCGCCGAGACCCCGTAACGCCACGAGCAGTTCGTCCGGCACGTCGAGCCCGGCTTCCACTTCCGACACCTTCGCGGCCACGCGCCGGTGCGTCGCCCGGCCGCGGGCGCTGAGGTGGACGAGCACGCGGCGCCTGTCCGCGGCGTCGACCTCGCGGTACGCCTGCGCGGTGGTGACCAGTTTGTCGACCACCCTGGTCAGCGTCGGGGCGGTGGCGAGTGTCCGGTCGGCGAGGTCGGCCATGGCGAGGCCGCCCTTGCCGCTCAGCGCGTCCAGCACCAGCCACTGGTCGAGGGTGAGCCCTTCCTTGGCGAGCACCTGCTCGACCATGGCGGCGACGGCCCTGGCGGCACGGGTGAGCGAGCCGGTGATCGACATTCCGGCGGTCGCGACGCCGCTTGTCCCCATATCCCGTCCCCTTGCCAAAACCGGACACCCTCGCAATACTTCCAGGTGAAAGCACTTTGACCTTACCGGGCCACCGCACGGAGCGCCATGCCCCTACGCCTCGCCACACGGCCCCGCGACGACACCTGGCGCGTGGCCATGGTGGTCCCGCTGCAGGGGCCCGCCGGGCTGTTCGGCCCGTCCTGCGAGGCGATCACGGAGCTGGCCGTCCACGAACTCAACGAGTCCGGCGGCATCCTCGGCAGGCAGGTCGAGGCCGAGGTGGTCGACGGCGGCGGCAGCCCAGGACAAGTGGCCGAAGACCTGCGGCGCCTCGTCGACAGCGGAGGAGTCGACGCGGTGAGCGGCTGGCACATCTCGTCGATCCGGAACGCGCTCGCGCCGGTGGTCGCCGACAGGATCCCGTACGTGTACACCTCGCTCTACGAAGGCGGCGAGCGCCGTTCGGGCATCTTCTGCACGGGCGAGACACCGCGCTGCCAGATCGAACCGGCCCTGCGCTGGCTGCGCGACCACCTCGGCGCCCGGCGCTGGTTCGTCGTCGGCGACGACTACGTCTGGCCGCATCGGTCGGCACGGGCGATCCGGCACTACGCCAAGGATCTCGGCCTGCGCATCACCGGCGAGGCCTTCGTCGGGCTCGGCGAAGGCGACATGTCCACAGTGGTCCGTCAGGTCGAACAGTCCACAAGCGACGGTGTGCTCATGTTGCTGGTCGGACAGGACGCGGTCCGCTTCAACCGGGCCTTCGCCGCGCAGGGGCTCAGCGACCGCCTGATCCGGTTCAGCCCGCTGATGGAGGAGAACATGCTCCTCGCCAGCGGCGCGAACGCGACCGGCAACCTGTACGTCTCCGCCGCCTACTTCCGGTCCATGGTCACCGCCGACGCGATGGACCTGCTCGGCCGCTACGTCGACCGCAACGGTCCCGGCGCCCCGGCCTTGAACAACGCGGCCGAATCCTGTTACGAGGGACTGCACACGCTGGCGGAACTCGTCCGCCGGGCGGGGACGCCGGAGCTGCCCGCGCTCAACGCGGCGATCGACGGCGTCGCCTATCACGGGCCGCGCGGCACGATCGAGTTCCGCGGGCAGCAGGCCGATCAGCACGTCCATCTCGCGGTCGCCGACGGCTACGACTTCGAAGTCCTCACCCGGCTCTGAAACGCCACCTCTTGACTCACCCCGGCACACCACATACTTTCATTTGGAATTATTCCATGTGATGCACATTGCGCGGAGGTGAGCATGGGCAACGTGGGCCTGCTCTACGTCGGCGCCGCCTTGATGATCAACGGCCTGATGTTGCTCGGCCGGATACCACCCCGGTCGGCGGCGGTGCTGAACCTGTTCGTCGGCGCCTTGCAGTGCGTCACCCCGACCGTCCTCATCGTCCAGGCGGGCGGGAACCAGGACGCGATCCTCGCCGCTTCCGGCCTGTACCTGTTCGGCTTCACCTACCTGTACGTCGGCATCGCGAACCTCGCCGGCCTGGCGCCCGAAGGCATCGGCTGGTTCTCGCTCTTCGTGGCGGGCGCCGCCGTGGTGTACGCGGGAATCGCCTTCTGGCACGACAACGATCCGGTGTTCGGCGTCATCTGGCTGTCCTGGGCGCTGTTGTGGGGGTTGTTCTTCCTGGTGCTCGGCCTCGGCAAGGAGAGGCTGACGCGGTTCACCGGCTGGACCGTCCTCCTGCTCAGCCAGCCGACCTGCACGGTGCCCGCCTTCCTCGGCCTGACCGGCGCGTACCGCAGCGACGCCGGGACGGCGTTGCTGGCGGCCGCGATCGCGGTGGTGCTGGTCGTGGCGGCCGCGGTACTCAGCCCGTCCCGAATTTCCACCGAGAAAAGGAGTCTCAATGCGACACGGTGACATTTCCGCCAGCCCGGACACGGTCGGCGTCGCGGTGGTCAACTACAAGATGCCGCGCCTGCACACCAAGGCCGAAGTCCTCGACAACGCCCGCAAGATCGCCGAAATGGTGGTGGGCATGAAGTCCGGCCTGCCCGGCATGGACCTCGTGATCTTCCCGGAGTACTCGACGCAGGGCATCATGTACGACCCCAAGGAAATGTACGAGACGGCGGCGACGATTCCCGGTGAGGAAACCGAAATCTTCGCCGCCGCGTGCCGCGAAGCGCAGACCTGGGGCGTTTTCTCCATCACCGGTGAACGGCACGAGGACCACCCGAACAAACCGCCGTACAACACGCTCGTGCTCATCAACGACCGCGGCGAGATCGTCCAGAAGTACCGCAAGATCCTGCCGTGGTGCCCGATCGAAGGCTGGTACCCCGGCGAGGAGACCTACGTCAGCGACGGCCCCAAGGGCATGAAGATCTCGCTGATCATCTGCGACGACGGGAACTACCCGGAGATCTGGCGCGACTGCGCGATGAAGGGCGCCGAGCTGATCGTGCGCTGCCAGGGCTACATGTACCCGGCCAAGGAACAGCAGGTCCTGATGGCCAAGGCGATGGCGTGGGCCAACAACTGTTACGTGGCCGTGGCGAACGCCGCCGGTTTCGACGGCGTGTACTCGTACTTCGGGCATTCCGCGATCATCGGCTTCGACGGGCGCACGCTCGGCGAGACCGGCGAAGAGGAATACGGGATCCAGTACGCGCAGCTCTCGGTGTCGGCGATCCGCGACGCGCGGACCTACGACCAGTCCCAGAACCACATCTTCAAGCTGCTGCACCGCGGCTACACCGGCGTGCAGGACGCGGACGAGGGCGACAAGGGCGTGGCGGACTGCCCGTTCGACTTCTACAAGCTCTGGGTCACCGACGCGAAGAAGGCACAGGAGAACGTGGAGTCGATCACTCGCGACACCATCACTCCTCGGCACCCATGATGAGGACCGTGAGCCGGACACCCCGTGACGTGTGGGCGAAACTCAGCACCAGCGGGACGAGCACGAGCGCGATGTAGGTCCACAAAGGCCAGTGGTACAGATGGTTCAGATGCCACGTTTCCTTGAGGGCGATGAAGAAGGCGCCCGCGCATACGATGAACCAGCCTTTGGCCTTGTTGGCGAAGGTGGTCATGGTGCGCCGCTGGCCGGGCGTGAGCGTCTTCATGAACTCGCGCTGCGCCTTCTTCCGGCGACGGCGTTCCTTGAGGACGGCCACCGGCGGCACCAGCCACCACCAGCGCGACGCGGGGGTGCCGCCGGTGGGACGGCGCGTCTGGACCGAACGCAGGTCGTCGAACCGCTCGCTCTCCTCGCGGAGTTCGAGCGCGCCCTGGTACATGGGCCCGGCGACGAGGAGCCAGCCGCCGAGGAAGGCGGACCAGGCGATGACGTACTCGATGTGGATCACCCTCCCCGGACCACCGACGTCCGTGATCCGCGATGATCAGCCTATCCGTCCCTAGACTCGGCGCCATGGACAGGATCGACAGCGGCAGCCGGGTGATCGCCGCACCGCCCGCGACCGTCTACAAAGCTTTGCTGGACAGGGAATCCCTCGAGACCTGGCTGCCGCCCGAAGGGATGCGTGGCCGCATCGAGCGCTGGGATCCGCGGCCCGGTGGCGGCTTCCGGATGACCCTCACCTACCTCGACGCGTCCGCCGCCCCCGGCAAATCGTCGGAGGCGACGGACGTCGTCGAAGTCGGGTTCGCCGATCTGGTGCCTGCGGAACGCGTGGTGCACCTGGCCGTCTTCGAGTCCGAAGACCCGGCGTTCGTGGGCACCATGACGATGACCTGGGACCTCACCGCCGCGGGCGACGGCACCGAAGTGACCGTCACCGCGACGGACGTGCCGTCCGGCATCGGCCAGGCGGATCACGAGGCCGGGATCGCCTCTTCCTTGGCCAACCTGGCGTCCTTCACCGAAGCACGCTGACGGCCGGACGCGACGACGATCGCGGCGAGGACGGCCATCACCAGCGGCACGAGCAGGGCCGCCCGGAAACCGCCGAGCGCGGCCTGCGGCGAACCGTCACCGAGCGCGGCGACGTTGACGGCGGTCACCGCGGACAGCCCGAGCGCCGCGCCGAACTGGAAGGCCGTGTACAGCAGGCCACCCGCCAGGCCCTGCTCGTCTTCGGCGATCCCGTCGGTGGCCACGATCGTCAGCGGTCCGTAGGCCAGGGCGAAACCTAGGCCGAGGATGATCATCGACGGGAACATCGCCGCGTACGTCCAGTCCAGGTCCAGCGGCAGGAAGAGCGCGTAGGCCACGGCGGCGAGGACGAAACCGCCGAAGATCAGCCGCGTGTTGCCGAACCTCGCCACCAGACGCGGGGTCAGTGTCGGCGCCAGGATCGCGTCGATCCCGACCGCCAGCAGCGCCAGGCTCGTCTCCAGCGTCGACCAGCCCCGGAGTTCCTGCAGGTACAGCGTGACGAGGAACTGGAACCCGAAGAACGAACCCGCGAAGAGCAGCGCACTGACGTTCGCCCGCACCAGCGGACCCGATTTCAGGATGCCCAGCCGTACCAGCGGCGCGGACGAGCGCCGTTCGATCGTCACGAAGGCCGCCAGCGCGGCCACTCCCCCGGCGAAGGACGCGACCGTCCAGCCCCAGCCCTGTGCGGGGTGTTCCAGCCGGACCACCGCGTACGCGATCAGCAGCATCGCCGCGGTCACGGTGACCGCCCCGGCGAAGTCCGCGCGCCGCTGGAGGCGCTCCTGTTTCGCGGGTTCCTTGATGAGCCAGAGCGCGGCGGCGAGGATGACGGCGGACAGGACCACCGGGGTGAAGAACACCCAGCGCCAGTCGATCCTGGTCAGCAGCCCGCCGATGACCAGGCCGAGCGAGAAACCGCCCGCCCCGGTCCCGGCGTAGAACAGCAGGGCCTTGTTGCGTTTCGGGCCCTCTTCGAAGCTCGTGGTGATGATGGACAGGCCCGCCGGGGTCATGAAAGCCGCGGCGACGCCGGTGACGAACCTGGCGAGCAGCAGCATCCAGCCTTCGGTGGCGAGCCCGCCGAGACCGGAGAAGACGAGGAACACCACCAGCCAGGTGAGGAACATCCGGCGGCGGCCGTACATGTCGGCGGCACGCCCGCCCAGCAGCATGAATCCGCCGTAGCCGAGCACGTAGGCGCTCACCACGCCGCTCAAGGTCGCGGTCGACAGGCCGAGTTCGGCCCGGATGGACGGCAGCGCCACGTTCAGCATCGCGACGTCGATGCCCTCCAGGAAGATGGCGCCGCACAGCACCAGGAGCACGCCCCAGGCACGTCCGCTCATCCGCTCGGCGGCACGTGTTGTAGTCAAGATCAGTTCTCCCTCGGTGGACAAGGGACCGACGGTTACCCATCTGCCGGTCAGTTCCCTCTTGTAACCAAGGAGATCTTCGGACACTATCGATGACCATGGAAGAAGGCACTTTGAACTCACCCAGTCGTTGTGAACTCACCGAGGAGGACTACGAGGCCTTCCAGTGGGACACCCGCGAGGACTGCGAGGTCCGCCAGATCCTGGACCGGGTGGCGGACAAGTGGTCACTCCTGGTCATCGCGCTGCTCGACCGGAACACCCTCCGGTTCACCGAGCTGAAGTACAAGATCGACGGCATCAGCCAGCGCATGCTCACCACCACGCTGCGGCACCTCGAACGCGACGGGCTCGTGACCCGGACCGTCTACCCGGTCGTGCCGCCCCGCGTGGACTACGCGCTGACCCCGCTGGGCATCACCCTGCACAAGACCATCCAGTCGCTGGTCACCTGGACCGAAGACCACCAGAGCGAGATCGCCGTCGCACGCGCCCAGTACGACAAACGCGTCACCGCCTAGGGAGTCGCATGGCCAGACTGTCCGGAGGGGATCCGTCACTGCTGCGGCGGCTCAACGCCGTCGCCGTCCTGCGAGCGCTGTACGCGGCCGAGCAACTCACCCTCGCGGAACTAGTCAAGGCGAGCGAGGTCTCCCGGCCGACGGTCGAGGAGATCGCCGCCGACCTCGGCGGGCAAGGCCTGGTCGAAGAGGTTCCGCTCTCCCCTGCCGCCCCGCGACCGGTGGGCAGGCCCGCCAAGCGGTACCGCTTCCGCCCCGAGGCCGGACACGTCGCCGGGCTCGAAGTCGGCAGGCACCGGGCCCTGTGCCTGGTCGCCGACCTGCGCGGCGAGGTCATCGGCCGGGCGACGGCCGAACTCACCCCGGAAATGGACGCGACCGACCGGCTCGGTGCCGCACGCCGGGCGCTCGGAGCCGCCGTCGAAGGCCTTGAGAACGTCCGGGCACTCGGCATCGGCACCACCGGTGTGGTGTCCGGCGGCAAGGTCGTCCGCGACGATCGTCTTCCCGGCTGGGCCGGGGTCGACCTTCCCGCGGAGTTCGGCGGCCGCTGCCCGGTGCTGACCGGGAACGACACCAAGCTCGCGACGCTGGCCGAGCACTGGCGCGGCGCGGCACACGGCGTCGACGACGTCGTCTACGTGCGGGCCGGGCGCACAGTCTCGCTGGGCATGCTGCTCGGCGGGAAACTGCACGGCGGCCATCACGGCGCGGCGGGCGAGATCGGCTCCCTGCAGCAGGCCGGCCCGTACGCGTCACTCGACAGGTTCGTCGAGCTCGTCGCCGCGACCGTGCTCACCCTCGACCCTCAGCTGGTGGTGATCGGCGGCAACGAGAACCCGCAGGCCCTGTCGACGACCCGGCTGCGCACCGAACTGGCCAGGCTCTGCCTGTTCCCGGTGCGTGTCGAGGCGTCGATCCTCGGCGAAGACTCGGTGGCGCTCGGCGCGGTCCGGCTGGCGCTGGGCCGCGTGGAGCGGGAACTGTTCAGCGTCGCGGACGTCGCCTCAGCAGGCTGATCACCACGATCAGCACGGCCACCGCGCCACTGGTGAACAGCTGCGCCCGCGCGTCGGCGTCCGTCCACATGAGAATGAGGACACCCGCCATCGCGACCAGCGCGACCCAGCTGAGCCACGGGAAACCCCACATCCGCACCGGCAGGTCCGCGGCCGTGCCGTCACGTTCCGCCGCTTTCCGCAGCCGCAGCTGGGAGACGGCGACGAAGATCCAGACCAGCAGGATGTTCGCCCCGATGGCGTTCAGCAGGAACGGCAGAACGTGTTCAGGCGCCAGGAAGTTCAGCAGGACGGCCACGAACCCGAAGGCCACCGAAGACAGCACCGCCGTCCGGGGGACACCAGCGCCGGACAGTTTCAGCATCGCGCGCGGCGCCTCGCCGCGTTCGGCGAGGGAGAACACCATCCGCGAGGCGCCGTAGAGGTTCGCGTTCAGCGCCGAGAGCAGCGAGGTCAGCACGACGAAGCTCATCACCAGCGCCGCCGCGGGCACCCCGATCTGCTCCAGGATGGTCACGAACGGGCTGGCGTTGGCCGAAGCGGATTCCCATGGCAGCAACAGCACCATCAGCGCCACGGAACCGACGTAGAACAGCAGCAGCCGCACGATGACCGTGCGCGTGGTGCGCCGGATCGAGTCCGCCGGGTCTTCGGACTCCGCCGCGGCGATGGTGACCAGTTCCATGCCGCCGAAGGAGAACGCGACCGCGAGCAGGCCGGTCAGCACCCCTTGCAGGCCGTTGGGCAGGAATCCGCCGTGCTCGGTGAGATTGCTCAGCCCGACCGGCGTCGTCCCCGGCAGGATCCCGAACACCGCCAGCGTGCCGAGTACGAGGAAGCCGACCACGGCGGTCACCTTGATGGCGCCGAACCAGAACTCGAACTCCCCGAACGAGCGCACCGCGAACAGGTTCACCACGGTCAGCACCGCCATGAACAGCAGCACCCAGGTCCACTGTGGAATCGTGGGCAGCAGCCCGTTCGCGATCCCCGCCGCCGCGGTGGCCTCGGCGGCCACCACGACCACCAGCAGCGACCAGTACAGCCAGCCGACGGTGAACCCGGCCCAGCGGCCGAGCGCCTTCTCCGCGTACACCGAGAACGAACCGCTGCTCGGCTCCGCGGCCGCCATCTCGCCCAGCATGCGCATGACGAGCACCATCAGCAGGCCGGCGACCACATAGGACAGCAGGATGCCGGGGCCGCCGGTCTTGATCCCCGCACCGGTGCCGACGAACAGGCCGGCGCCGATCGCCCCGCTGATGGCCAGCATGGTGACGTGGCGCCGCCGGAATCCGGTGCCGAGCGACCGGGTCTCGATCGCGGTCACGGGTTCGGCGGGACCTGGTGCGGGCATGGTGGATCCATTCGTTCGCTGCGGTACTCGGGGCTCAACCGCGGGACAACTCTTCCAGCCGCTCGTGGAGCCGGTCGACGTGGTCCTCGCTTTCGGGCTTCATCAGCACGCTACGCAGGATCCTCGCGCCGTCCGCATCCGCGTCGACCCCGGTGTGACGCAGGCCGAACTGCCGCTCGCTCACGCGGAGCGTGCTCAGGAACACCGGTTCCTTCGCCGCGGCCATGCCGACGCGCATGATCCGCGCGCTCGTCTCGTCGATCTTCGACAGCGAAAGCGGTTCCGTGCGGGGGAAGTAGGTGACGATGTCGAGTTCCGGTGACTGGTACAGGTCGAACCGCTCGGAGTCCTCCAGCAGCTTCGCCCACCGCAACGCCGCGCGGCGCCCGGCCGCGAGGACCCGGCCCAGCCCGTCGGGCGTGGGCGGCAGTACCCGGAAGGTGAGCCACAACGCGGCGGCGGCCGCGCCCGCCCGCGAGCATTCGAGACTGATCTCGCCGAGGTGCAGGTCTTCCGAGGTGAAGTAGGTGTACGGCGAATCGTGCAGGTAGAACCGGCCCACCGTGGGATCCTTGAACAGCACCGCGCCGCAGCCATAGGGCTGGAGGCCGTGCTTGTGCGGGTCGATGACGATCGAATCGGCCTCGGCGATGGCGAGCCACGGGGCTTCGGGCAGCCCTTCCGGACCGTCCAAACCGGACAGAAGGCGGAAGAATCCACCGTAGGCGGCGTCGACGTGCACCCGGATGCCGTAGCGTTCGCGCAACGCCAGCACCTCGTGGACCGGTTCCACCGTGCCGAGCGCGGTCGTGCCCGCGGTGACCACCACGGTGCCGATCTTCCCGGTGCGCAGCAGCTCTTCGAGCGCGTCGAGGTCCATCGCGCCGCGGGCGTCGACAGGCACCGTATGCCCCTCGACGCCGAGCAGACCGCACATCCGGCCGTGCGTGTAGTGCGCCTCGGTGCTGTACGCGATCCCCTTGCCAGGATGCGATTCCCGCGCGACGAACAACGCCTCCAGGTTCGCCACCGTGCCGCTGGTGGTCAGATGCCCCAGATGCTCGGTGTAGCCGAACATCGTGGCGAGCTGCCCGACCACCTCGCGTTCCATCTCGGCCGTCGCGGGCCCGCCGTCGAGCGCGTGGTTGTTGGGGTTGACCAGCATCGCGGTCAGGTAGCCGACCACCGCGGCCGGATGCGGCGGTTTGAGCATCTGGCCGGCGTAGGACGGGTGGAAGAACGGGTAGTTGTCCTTCAGCCGCTCGGTGAACTCCTCGAACGCGGTTTCGAACCGCCCGTCGGAGATCTCCAGCGACGGATGCGGCCGCACGGGGGTGAACGTCTCCGCCCACGCCTCGTTCGACGTCAACGCCTGACCGAGCCAGTACCGGAAGTCCATCAAGGGCGCCCTTCGATCGTTCGGCTCCAAAAAATCTAGGAGTCGCAGGAGGTCCCGCGCAACCGTCTTCGGTAGGGGTCAGCTCCCCTGTGTCACCGCCGCCTGACGTCGTTCTTCGCCCTTCTCCTCCAGTTGCCTGACGATCTCCCGCAGCGAAACCGCCAACTCGGTGCATTCCGCCGGGCTGAGCCTGTCGGTGACGAACGCTTCTTCCTGATTGAACTCCGGGAACAGCTCCCGCATCAACCGCTCCCCCTCCGGGGTCAGCGCGAGCAGCACCAGCCGTCCGTCGACGGGATGTTTGCGCCGGGCGACCAGGCCGTGGGTCTCCAGGGTCTTCATCACCCCGGTCAGCGTTCCCTTGGTGATCCCGGACTCCGCGGCGACGTGCCTGGTCTCCTTCTCGCCGAAGATCCACACCACCCAGAGCACCACGAACGCGGTCCAGGTGAGGCCCGCGGTGCGCAGGACCGAGTTCTCGAAGTGCAGCCGGACCGCCGTGGCGGCCCGGTGGAGGTTGGCCACCGCCTCCATCCGCTCCCACAGCAAAGGGATCCCGCCCAGTTTGGCCCGCACGGCGTTCTCGGTCTCGGCCAGCGTGTGATATCCGTTCAACAGCCACATCCTCACCGGCTCCGCAGGAACCAGCCCGGTGGGCGCGCACCCCCGCGCGCCCGATCCGCAGATCGTATGCGGAAGAGACGGAGTCCACAGTGGTCTTTCCGGGGGTTCTGTCACCGGGCGGGGACGGCCGCCCGGTGTTCGGCGATGTCGCCGAACAGATCGCCCATCTCCTCGACGCGTTCGATCACCTGCTCGGCGGTGAACAGCAGGTCGGCGGCCTTGCGGCAGGCCTCGACCTCCTCCCAGGTGACCGGGGTGGAGACCGTCGGGACGGCGCGGCCGCGCAGCGAGTACGGCGCGATGGTGGTCTTGGCGGTGTTGTTCTGACTCCAGTCGATGAACACGCGGCCGGGGCGGATCGCCTTCGTCATGCGGGCGACCACGGTTCCCGGTGACCGGCGCGCGAGCTCCTCCGCGACCGCCTTGGCGTATTCGGCGGTGCGTTCGTCGGAGCGGGTCCGCACCGGGCAGTACAGCTGCATTCCCTTGTTGCCGCTGGTCTTCGCGTAGACCGTCAGGCCGTCTCCGGTGAGCAGGTCGCTGAGCGTCTCGGCGACGCGGCAGCAGTCGACGACGTCCGCGGGCGGTCCGGGGTCTAGGTCGAACACCAGCAGGTCCGGCGGCTTCCGCGCGCCACGCGGTCCGACCGTCCATTGTGGAACGTGGAGTTCCAGCGCGGCGAGATTGGCCGCCCACATCAGCGTCGGGAGATCCCCGACGACCGGATAGTCGAGCGTCTCCTCCCCGCCCCGGCGGCCGCGGTTGGTGAGCCGCGCGGTGCGCACCCACTCGGGCGCGTGCCGGGAAACGTTCTTCTCGTAGAACGGTTCGCCGTCGACGCCGTCGGGGAACCGGCGGAACGTGGCCGCCCGGTCGCGCAGATGCGGGAGCATGGCGGGGGCGATGCGGCGGTAGTAGTCGAGGACCTCGCGTTTGGTGAAACCGTGCGCCGGGTAGAGCACCTTGTCCAGATTGGACAGCCCCATCCGCCGTCCCTCGACCTCGACCGTTATCCGCTCCTCAGGCACCCTTCGACGATAGATCACCGGCGGGGTTTCCGGGGTACCGTGAGGCATGAGTACCGTGCCGGACGCGATCGCCCCGATGCTGGCGACCGACGGTGACCTGCCCGCCGGCGGGTGGGGGTACGAATACAAATGGGACGGCTACCGCTGCTGCCTTCGAGTCGCGAGGGACGGCGAGACACGCCTGACGAGCCGTCGCGGCCTCGACATCACAGCGACGTACCCGGATGTGACCGGCGAAGCGCTCGATGGCCGCGAAGCCGTCCTCGACGGCGAGATCGTCGTCCTCGACGACCAGGGAAGGCCCAGCTTCCCGCTGCTGCAGACCCGGCACCTGCGCACGCCGGACGCGTCGCTGCTGGAGCGCAGCCCGGTGCACTTCTTCGCCTTCGACGTGCTGCTTCTCGACGGGGAGAGCCTGCTCGACGAGCCGTATGCCGCCCGTCGCGAGCTACTGACCTCTCTGGCGGCCGGTGGCCGCGTCGTCATCCCGCCGGGGTACACCGACGACGACATCTCGCCCGATCAGCTGCTCGAGGTCGTCCGGCAGCATGGACTCGAAGGGCTGATCGCGAAGAAGCTCGACAGCCGGTATCACCCAGGTAAACGGACGCGGCAGTGGATCAAACGGGCGCTGTGGCTGACCCAGGAGGTCGTGATCGGCGGCTGGCGGCCCGGCGAGGGACGGCGCTCGGGCACGCTCGGCGCGCTGCTGCTGGGCGCGTACGACGAGTCCGGTGACCTGCGGTACATCGGCGATGTCGGGACCGGGTTCAGCGACAAGGTCCTCGAAGACCTGCACGGCAGGCTCACCCCGCTGGAGCGGAAGACGCCGCCTTTCGCTTCGGAGGTCCCGCGCGATCGGGCGCGCGGGGTGCGCTGGGTGACGCCGGAACTCGTCGGGGAGGTCGTGCACCGGAACTGGACGCCGGACGGGCGGTTGCGGCACACGACTTGGCGGGGCCTTCGGGCGGACAAGGCACCCGAGGACGTCGAAGTGATCAGCTGAGCCGATAGCTCAGGTGAAGCACCCGGTTGCCCTGAATCACCACGTCAGGCTGCTCCAGCAGGTGCTGGGCCCGGACCGACCCGAAGTAGCGCTTCCCGGATCCGAACACGACGGGTACGACGTCCATGCGCACCTCGTCGACGAGGTGCGCGGCGAGCGCCTGGCCACCGACGTCTCCGGCGGCGACCTCGACCAGGCGGTCACCCGCGAGCTCCTGCGCCTTGGCCACGGCCGCCTCGACGCCGTCGACGAAGTGAAACGGCGCCTCGGGGTCCCACCCCTCGGGCGCCGGCCGGTGCGTCACGACGACCACGTGGTCGATCCCGCTCGGCGGCTTCCCGTCCCAGCCGTCCGTCATGTCGAAGACGTGGCGGCCGGCGATCGTCACGCCGATCCCGTCCCAGTAGGGCCGGGTGTGGTCGTAGGACGCCTGCGACACCTTGAGCGCTCCGCTCTCGTCCAAGGGGACGTCACCGCCGGACAGCCAGTCGAACAGCGGTCCGGGCTGGTCGTTCTCGTCCGCGATGAAGCCGTCCACCGACACCGAGGCGTACATGACCACCTTGCCCACGGGCTCTCCTCTGCTTGGGGGTGCCCCGAAACTAGCGTGCCGTGAGCTTTCGCTCTTGTAAGAAATCAATCGGCGGGCAGCGGCCAGCCGTCCAGGACGTGGCCGGGATGTTCGCGCAGGAACCGCCGCCGGACTTCGAGGTACCGGGTCGGCGTGAGCCCGGTGAACTCCCGGAACTCGTGGCCGAAGTGGGCCTGGTCGAAGTAGCCCGCTCCAGTGGCGAGGCCGCCCCAGTCGATCGGCCCGCTGGGGTCGATCCCCAGCACGGTGGTGGTGAGGCGGTAGGTGCGGGCCAGCCGCTTCGGCGTGACGCCGACGAGCTGCTTGAACCGCTGTGCCAGATGGGTGCCGCTGACACCGGCAGCCACGCTCAGGTCGCCGATCACCGCCGCCCCGCCGGTCGCCGCGAGGACGCTGCTCGTATGGCGGACCAGCCCCAGACCGTCGGTCTCGCTCAGCCGTCGCATCAGCTCCTCTTCGAGCAGCGTCAGCATCTCCTGCGGCCGGTCCGCCGTGGCCAGCCGATCTCGCAGCCCGGCGACGGCGGACCTGCCCCAAACCTGCTCCACCGTCACCGGCCGGTCGCGCAGCTCGGCCGCGGGCATCGGCAGGAACGGCGCCAGCCCCCACGGCTTGACGTGCACGCCGACGGACCGGGTCCGGCGCGGGTAGCCGAACTCCAGCGCGCGGGTGCGCATGGTGATCACGCAGCCGTCGGCGTACTCGGCCGTCGCGGCGCCGACGCGGATGCGGAACGGCTCCCCGAGGTTGACGATGAGCAGCGCCGACGGCGCGGGCGGCAGCGTCAGCCGGGCGTACGGCGGCGCGCCCTCCAGGTAGTAGAGGTCGTCGATCAGCCCGTCCAGCGGCGGTCGCGGCACTCTGGACACGTACTCCACGCCCACAGCCTGGTCCAGCCCCGTTCTCTTTGGGGGGACCAGGAGCCTGACACGGTGTCCCCGGCGTGTCAGCGCGGTGGCGGTCCGGTGTCAGGACGGTCGGCGATCGTTTCCTCAACAACAAGAGATCACCACCACCGAGGAGTTCCCACCATGTCTGTTTTCACCACGACGTCGCCGATCACCGCCACGCTGACCACCGCCGGCGCACGGGTGCGCGTCGCCGCGAGCGACCGTTCGGACACGGTGGTGCTGGTCGAGCCGATCGACAGCACGAGCAAGTCGGACGTGAAGGTCGCCGAGAACACCAAGGTCGACTTCACCGGCGGAGAGCTCTCGATCGAGACGAGGAAGGCCGGCGGCAAGAACGGTTCGGTCGCGATCACGATCAAGGTGCCCACCGGTTCCAAGCTGGTCCTGAACACCGCGTGGTCGGAGGTGCTCGGCGAAGGCCGGCTCGGCGACTGCGAGCTGGAGGTGTCGTCAGGCCGGATCCAGCTCGACCGCGTCGCGGCGGTGCGGGGCAACCTGGCGGCGGGCGACGTCACGATCGGGCACGTCGCCGGGACCGTGAACGTCGAAGGCGGTACGGCGGGACTGCGGATCGGCGAGGCCGAGGGCGCCGTCAGGTACGTGGGCGCGAGCGGGAAGGTCTGGATCGGGCACGCCCGGTCCGGCGCCGACCTCTCCGGTTCGAGCGGGAGCTTCGACATCGACCGCGCCGACGGCGACGTCATCGCGAAGGCGGCCAACTGCCCGATCCGGGTCGGACGGCTGTCGCACGGTGCGGCCGAACTGGTGAACGCGTCCGGCGGCATCAACGTCGGCATCGACGCCGACGCCGCGTCGGTGGATGCCAAGAGCACCAAGGGTTCGGTGCGCAACTCGTTCGCCGCGGGTGGTGGCGAGGGCGGGGTCAAGGTCTACGCCCGCACGCGGCTCGACGACATCGTCGTCCACCACGCGGCCTGATTCTCCGATCGCGGTGGCACCCTTTCGCGGGTGCCACCGCGGTTTCGTTTTTTTCGCAGTTCCGCCTCGTACGCTCATCGGTTTGAAGCCATCTGATTCTTTGTGGGTGTCCCGTGAAACGATCTGTCAGGCGTTTTTCCTGTGACAGGGGCGGATCAAGGACATGGTGCTGATCAGTGACCGTCCCGTGGAGGCGGAGGACCGGCCGGTGCCGGGGTTCCGAGAAGGTCGCCCGCCTGCCTGGAAAGGAACACCCTTCCAGGCTTGGTCAAGAACAGCACCACCTGGGAGCAGGGGAAGAAGTTGAGTCGGCACGCCGATTTTCACCGTCATGCCAGTATATTTCCGCGACCCGTACACACCATCGCCGACTTCTTGAAGGAATCAATAAACTGTTTCATATTCGCACAGGTGTTCGAATCGGTGTACTATTGATCTCGTGGCCAGCGACAGCACATCCCCGACGACACCCACCGAGTGGTGGCGTGCCGACACCGCGACGCTGCATGCCCGTAAGCAGGAACTCGAAGTCCTCAAGCGGCAGCTAGACGCGGAGCAGAACGCGATCCTTGCGGAGATCAACATCCGTGGGGTTCGTGGCTGCTCGGGTCATTCGACGCTGGCGTCGATGATCTATGAGGATTTCCGTGTCACCGCGAAGGAAGCCGACGATCGTGCCGACCGGGTCCTGGCCCTGTATCCCGGCCCGTCCATCGGCGGTGACCCTGTGCCGCCTTTGGCGCCGTTGACTGCTGCTGCTTCCGCGGAAGGCGCGATCGGCGGTTCGCAGATCGACGCGATCATCAAAACCCTCGCTCGCATCCCTTCCACTGTCCCGGAAGAGGACGTGCGGGGCGGGGAGAAGATCCTGGTCGACTTGGCCCGCCACGCCGGGCCCCGGACGATCGCGCAAGCCGGGCGGCGGCTGCTGGACGAGCTCGACCCTGACGGGAAAGAGCCCCGCAACGAGGACCCGAAGGATGGTCGTCCGGAGCTGCGGTTCGTCAAGCACCGCGACGGCACCCTCGGACTGAAGGGCACTCTCGACCTCGAAACCTATGCCCGGTTGAAGTCCGACCTTGACCCGATGGCCAAACCTCACAAGGCCATCGACGGAGTCCGTGACTCCCGTACCCAGGACGAACGCTACGGCGACGCCTTCACCGACTACGTCCGGTTGAAAACATCGAGCCGGAACCTTCCCGGTCAGGCCGGGGAAGCCACGCACATTCTGGTCACCATGTCGTATGAGGACCTGATCCGGGATATCGGTGAAGCGCATCTGGATCTGGTCGGGCCGATCAGCGCCACCGACGCCCGGATCCTCGCCTGTGATGCTCGTGTCCGGCCTGGCGTTCTTGGTGCCGCGGGTGAGCCGTTGGACATCGGCCGGTCGAAACGTACCGTTTCCCTGGCGCAGAAGTACGCTTTGACCCTCCGCGATGGTGGCTGTGCCTTTCCTGGCTGTGATATGCCGGTGCCACGGTGTACCGCCCATCACATTGTTTTCTGGCGGCACCACGGCGAAACCAAAATCGACAATTTGGTGCTGCTCTGCACGAAGCATCACCGGCTGATCCACCGCAGCGAATGGAAAGTCCAGATCGCCCAAGACGGACTCCCCGAATTCACCGCACCCGCCTACCTCGACCCCACCGGGCAACCCAGACGCAACACCATGCACCTCAGGACATAGGCCGACCGTCAGGCAGCAGTCGACCACGAGCTGTCCGGGAAGCCATCGCATCCTACGATGGCTAGTTCGACCCGGCAGTAGGCCAACGGGCTTTGGTATAGCGGGCGGACCGGTGCGAAGCCCCCTCGCCGCCGCTCGCCCGGATCACGTGGTCTGCTCCCGTTCACCTCACGACCCAGGTGAGCCGAACCGGTCCAGCGCCTCCAGCTTCCAGGCCCGTTTCACGTCGCTCGACCGGTGCCCCGAGCCGTCGTCGATCAGCAGCTTCGCACCGGGCCAGGCGCGGGCGAGTTCCCATGCCGTGTCCACCGGGCAGCTGAGGTCCCGGCGCCCGTGGATCAGTACGCCAGGAATGTCGCGCAGCAGACCGGCGTCCCGGATCAGCGCGCCGGGTTCCAGCCAGCCGGCGTGAGAGTAGTAGTGGGTGACGATGCGCGCGAACGCCAGTTCCCACTCGCCGATCGGACCATTGTGGACGGTCGCGCCGGGTTCCAGGGAAAGCACGGTGTCTTCCCAGACGCACCAGGAACGGGCCGCCTCGGTCCGGACGTGCGGGTCGGGATCCTCCATGAGCCGCGCGTAGGCCGCGACCAGGTCACCGGAGAGATCGCCGCGGAAGCGGGCCCACGCTTCGGGGAAGAACCGGCCGACACCGCGATACAACCAGTCGATCTCGGAAGGGCTTGTCGTGCTGATGGAACTGACGATGATCTCCGTGACCCGCTCCGGAAACCGTTCGGCGTAGGCGAGCGCGAGCGTCGTGCCCCACGAGCCGCCGGTGACGAGCCAGCGTTCGATACCCAGGTGTTCCCGCAGCCGTTCCATGTCGGCGACGAGATGATCCGTCGTGTTGTGCCGCAGGTCGGTCGCCGGATCGCTCGCGTGCGGAGTGCTGCGGCCGCAGCCGCGCTGATCGAACAGCACCGCGCGATAGCGGGCCGGGTCGAACATCCGCCGCATGCCCGGCGCGCAGCCCTGACCGGGGCCGCCGTGCACCATGACTGCGGGTTTCCTGGCGGGGTTCCCGCAGGTCTCCCAGTAGACGAAGTTGCCGTCACCTACATCGAGCAGTCCTTTGTCGTAGGGCTCGGCGGGGGATACAGGTCGATCATGAAAGCAGCCTAGACCGTCCGTGAGACCACGAAACACTTTCGCCGCAACGAAGTTCAGCACACCGGCCCTTTCATCGCCGCGTTCGAAGGGGGAGATTCATCGGTACCGGCGAAACCACCAGAAACGGAGAACCATGGCGTTTGACGGCATGAACTTCACCCTTGGCGTGGAAGAAGAGTTCGTCCTCCTTGATCCGATGGACGGCTCGGTCGCGCTGCGCGCGCCCGATCTTCTCGAAAACCTCGCCCCCGGTTCGGACGTCACCGGTGAGCTGATGCGGTTCCAGATCGAGACCGCGACCGGCATCTGCCGCAGCCTGGACGAGGTGCGCTCGGACCTGACCCGGCTGCGGCAGATCGTCGCGACGGCGGCGGAGGCCGACGGCTGTCTGATGGTGGCGGCGGGGGTGCCGCCCGGTGACCTGCGGGGAGACACGCTCACGCCCGATCCCCGGTACCGCCGGTTGGCCCAGGCGTTCCCCGACCTCATCGACGACGCGGGAACCTGTGCCTGCCACGTGCACGTCGGTTTGCCATCGCGGGACGTCGGCGCGCGGGTACTCGCCGGGCTTCGGCCCTGGCTCGCTCCGTTGCTGGCGCTCAGTGTCAACTCCCCAGTCGAGCACGGCGCCGATTCCGGGTGGTCGAGCAGGCGTTTCCCGATCTGGGACCGGTGGCCGACGGCGCGGCCGCCCGACGAATGGCCAGGTGCGGACGCGTACGACCGGAGTGTCAGGGAGGCTTTGCGCCACGGCGCCGCCCTCGACACGGCGGGCGTCTACTTCTACGCCCGCCTTTCCCCTCGTCATCCCACGGTGGAGGTGCGGATCGCCGACGTCTGCCTGGCCGTCGACGACGCCGTGCTCCTCGCTGCACTGGTGCGCGGGCTGGTCGCGACCTGCGCCGGGACGCCAAGGCTGCCACGCGCCCGCGGTTCCCGGATCGGCGCGGCGTTGACGGCGGCTGCGCGCCGGGGCCTCGACGGGCCGGGCGTCGACGTCTTCACCGGCGAGGAGGCCGACCAGCGGGACCTGGTCGGCGAGCTCGTCGACTTCATCCGGCCTGCCCTCGACGTCACCGGCGACACCGAAGACGTCGAGCGGGGGCTGGACTCGCTGTTCGAACACGGGACGGGCGCGGCCCGGCAACGCCGGTTGCTCGCGGACGCGGCTTCCCCTGGTGAATTCGCCGCGGATCTCGCCCACGCGACGATGAACGTCCTGGCCCGGTGAGGTGGACCGGCGTCACAGCCAGCCGGACTCCCGTGCGATCCGCACCGCGTCGACCCGGTTGCGGGCGCTGAGCTTCGACACGATCGTCGTCAGATAGTTCCGCACGGTACCGGCGGACAGGAACAGTTCCGCCGCGATCTCGGTCGGGTCGGAGCCGACCGACGCCAGCCTGAGCACCTCGATCTCGCGTGCGGTGAGCGGGCATTCCTCGCTGTCCCAGGCGGCGAGCGCCAGGTCACCGTCGACGACGCGCCGTCCGGCGGCGACCCCGCGGACCGCGTTGGCCAGCCTGTCGGCAGGCGCGTCCTTGCGCAGGAAGCCGTTGACCTTCGCGGCCAGCGCCCGCCGGAGGGTGCCGGGGCTGCCGAGCGAGGTGAGGATCAGCGTGCGCACCCCTGGCATTTGTTCGTGCAGTTCGGCGGCCGCCGTGAGCCCGTCCTTGCCCGGCAGGTCGATGTCGATGAGCGCGATGTCGGGGCGCGCCGACTGGGCGAGCGGGAGGATCTCGTCACCGCTCGCGCATTCCGCGACGACCTCGATGTCCGCTTCCAGCCCGAGCAGCGCGACCAGGGCCCCACGGACAATGTGCATGTCCTCCGCCACCAGGACCTTGATCATCGACCCCATCTGCCTTTCGCCTGCGTCTCGCCCCACGAGCCGACAATACTATCCTCACACACCCGCACCTCGAAATGGAAACCGGCCCTTGACCGCCGAGGGGGGACGCGGTCAAGGGCCGGTTCTGTGTTGCCGCGGGAATACGTTCTTCGGACCGCGCCAACACGGCCGGGGTAGTTCCGGCGTGAATGCGCTACCAGGAATTTTGCGGCCGCGGACCACGTAGATCCAGTGTCCACACCACCGCCGACCTGTGGTTTTCGCATGCCCTCCGCATGATGTGCGGCCTTCCCCGGACCTGCCGCGGGGACCGTGAAATTTTCACGTCACCGCACACATGAATCCATATCCGGCGGTGAATCAAGCACTTCAGGAGAAGCGGCGGCGAACACTACTGTCGGAAACGCAAAGCACGCCAGAATTCCCCGAGCGAAAGGACGGTACAATGGATGAGACTGTCCGGCGAGCCATGGAGCGAGCCATTGGCGCCATGAACGAGAAACTGGGTGAAGAGCTCACTATCGACGACATCGCTCGCGCCGCCACGTTCAGCAAATTCCATTTCACCAGGGTGTTCCAGCAGGCCACCGGCGTCTCGCCCGGCCGGTTCCTGTCCGCGCTGCGGCTCGACGAAGCCAAACGCCTGCTGCTCACGACCTCGATCACGGTCGCCGACATCAGCCACCGGGTGGGCTACAACAGCGTCGGCACCTTCAGCACGCGGTTCAGCAGCCGCGTCGGCCTCTCCCCCTCCGCGTACCGCCAGCAGGGCGGTTTCCAGCACCGCCTGACGGGCGAACCCCGTCCCGGCACGAAGCCGGCGATCGTCCGCGGTTTCGTGTCCGCCCCGCCGGAGATCTCACCCGGCCTCGTCTTCGTCGGTCTCTTCCCGACACGTATCCCCGAGGGCGCGCCCGTGCGCTACACGGTCATCGACGCTCCCGGCCCCTATCAGCTGACCGAGGTCCCGGAAGGCACCTGGCACCTCGTCGCGCACTGCGTGACCGGGCCGCTCACGCGCCGGGGCAGCGGATACACCGGGCACCACGGCCCGATCACCGTCGAGCCGGGGGTCACCGCGCGGCTGGCGGACCTGCGGGTGCGCCCGAAGCGCCTGTTCGACCCGCCAGTCCTGCTCGCGCTGCCCGACCTGCGGCACCGGCCGGAGCCGTTCAAGCACGCGGCCTGACCCCTGTGCGTCGAAAAAGGGGCCTTCGCTTCGAAGGCCCCTTTTTCGACGTCTACGCGGAAAGGCGGCCAGCCGAAGGGGCGAAGCCGTCCCGGATGTTCTGCCGCCAGAGTTCGTAGGCGGGCGTCCCGTCCGCGGCGGCCTCGGTGACCTCGGTCGAGTCGGCGAGGTCGACGGCTTCCTCGATGCTCAGCCCGGCGAGCGTCCGCGCGGCGCGGCGCGTGTGCGACGGGACGAACGACGAGAACGTCCTCGCCTTCACCGCGAACACGACGCCGAGGCCCAGCTCGTCCTGATGCTCCCCCGCCGACTCGCGCAGCCTGGCCAGCCCCGGCTGATCGCAGCCGCCCGCGAAGGTCGAGGCGAGCCCGACCCCCGCCCACAGGTCCGGGCGGCGTCCGGCGGGGAAGCGGTTCACCGCGGCGGCGACCTTCACCGGATCGGCGCCGTTGATGAACCACAGCGCCCGCCCGATGCCCTGGTCGCAGGCGCGCGGGAAGTACGCGGGAGCGCCCGCCCACGGGTACGGCTTGGGGACGAACTGCTTCTCGACCCACTTGCGCGTGTCGAAGTATGCGCGGTCGAACGCGTAGCCGTCGACGGCCAGCCAGCTCATCGTCGGGTGGAACGGGACGCCGTCCAGATCCGGCAGGACCTTCTTCCACAGCGGCCGGGGCAGCCGGGCCATCGCGAACCCGATGCCGATGTAGGTCAGGAACACGTGCGGCAGGCCGGGGCCGCTCATCAGTTCGGCGGTGCGGTCCTTCCGGCCGCCGGGCATGACGTCGAGGATGGTGAACGCCATCGCCGCGCCTTCGTAGGCGAACCCGCGCGTCTCCTGCTCGACCATGTCCAGCCGCCGCTCGGCCTCCCACAGCGCCGGTCCGTGGATTCCCCATTCGAATCCGCACACCACCGCCTGCGGGATCGACTCCAGCCGGGCGGTCGCCGGCGTCGGCGGTACTCCGAAGCCGCGACCCTCGAAGCCGACTGAAGCCAGCGAAGGCGCGAACACGGCCTGACGGAGGGCACCCAGCAATGAGCTCATCACATACGTCCTTTGTGGATAGTGGCGGCTTCGCGCGCGAACTCGGCTCTTGCCGAGGAGACCACGCCGCGATCGCCGCCCGATCGACAGCCGATCGAGGTCGGCGCCGGTACCGCCGAACAGTCCATCCCCGCCGCCGACAATGGCGAGTTCACCCGTTCGCCGAGCGAATTCACCGGGGTGGAACGTACTCGACAGGGAATGAAAAGCACTTATGACGGCAATTTTACCGTCCCCTGTCCTAACAGTAAGTAATCGATCGATCGCAGTTTCACGTTGCTCGAAGCGTTACCATCACCGCAGCTCACCAGGGCATTGATCATGCGGATCAGGGTGTCGAAAAAAGCACAACCTTGAATCGTGCGATTCAGATTCACTCTTCCGGGTTTGCTATGTACACTGAGAGTTAGCGCGTTGGGGAAGAGGAGGTCGGAGTGATCCGAGTCCTATTGGCCGAGGATATGCACATGGTCCGCGGCGCCTTGGTCGCTCTGCTGAACCTCGAACAGGACATCGAGGTCGTCGCGGAGGTCTGCTCGGGCGACAAGATCCTCCCGATGGCCGCGGAGTACCTTCCGGACGTCGCGATCATCGACATCGACCTGCCGGCCAAGGACGGACTCGCCGCCGCTTCCGAGCTCTACCAGCAACTTCCCAGTGTCCGCACGCTGATCCTCACCTCGCTCGGCCGTCCGGGCACGGTGCGCCGCGCGCTCGACGCGAAGGTCAACGGCTTCCTGCTCAAGGACGCGCCCGCCGACAAGCTCGCGAACGCCGTCCGCTCGGTCGCCATCGGCCGCCGCGTCATCGACAGTGAACTCGCGTTGTCCGCCTGGGAAACGGAGGATTGCCCGCTGACCCCGCGGGAAGTCGAGATCCTCCGCCTCGCCGCGAACGGGCGCACGGTCGCCGACATCGCGGCGGAACTGTTCCTGTCACCGGGCACCGTGCGGAACTATCTCGCCACGGTGGTCACGAAACTCAACGCCCGCAACCGGGTGGACGCCATCCGCATCGCCACCGATTCCGACTGGCTCTGACGCCGGCCCGCGTCTTCTCCTTTGCCACGAACGGTTCCTCGCCCCAGGTCATGACGATCGCATACTGGGCAACGAAGAAATCACGGTTCGCCCGGTGTTTCCGGCACTGTTCCGAAGGTTCTCCCTCTGTCACCGTCACAGAGGGGGAGTCCGCCGGAGGGGCAGGGGATGCACGCGATGACCATCGAAGAAGGAGACACGACCACCGCGCCGGTCACCTCGGACCGGCCGGACGCGGTACGCGCGCGGCTCCTCGGCCCTCTCGAACTGCACGCCGGCGGCGCCGATCGCGCGCCGAGCACACCGAAACTCCTGCAACTGCTGGCCATGCTGCTCATCCGTCCCGGCAAGACGGTCCACGTCGACTCCCTGGTCCACGAACTGTGGACCGACGCGCCCCCGCGCAGCGTCCGCCGGACCCTGCACACCTACGTCCACCACCTCCGCCGTCATCTCGACCCCGACGGTGACGGCGGCCTGCTGGTCACCAGCCCGCCCGGCTACCGGCTGGACGTCGACCCCGCCATGGTCGACGTGTCGGAGTTCCAGCGACTGCACCGCCTCGGCCGCGACCTGCTGGACGAAGGCGGCAACGCGGCGGCCGCGCACGTCTTCCGTACCGCACTGGACCTGTGGTCCGGTCCCCCGCTGGCCAACATCCACTGTGGACCGACGCTGGCCGCCTACACCGTCTATCTGCTGGAGCACCGGCGCAACGCCCGTGACCTGTGGATCGAGGCCGAGATCCGGGCCGGGCGGCACCGGGAGATGCTCGGCGTGCTGCGGTCGCTGACCACCGCGAACCCGTTCGACGAAGGCCTGCACGGCCAGCTGATCCGCGCACTGGGACTCAGCGGGCGGCGCAGCGACGCGCTGGCGTCCTACGAGTGGCTTCGGGCGAGGCTCGAGGACGAACTGGGGGTGAAACCCTGCGCCGAACTGCGAGAGCTGCACCGCGAACTGCTTTCCGAGGGACACCCGATCCGCTGAACGAGCATCACCCAGCCACCAGATCCAGGAAGTTGAGGAGTCAAGCATGACCGCTCGCACCTACGGCCAGTTCTGCGGCCTCGCCCGCGCGCTCGAGATCATCGGGGAACGCTGGTCCCTGCTCGTGATCCGCGACCTGGTGCTCGGCCCGAAACGCTTCGACGAGCTGCAGCAGGGCCTGCCGAAGATCCCGACGAGCATCCTGTCGACCCGGCTCAACGAACTCGAACGGCACGGCGTCGTCCAGCGGCGGGTGCTCTCGCAGCTCGACGCCGGGGTGGTCTACGAGCTGACCGAGTACGGCAACGACCTCGACCAGATCCTGCTGCAGCTGGGCCTGTGGGGCGCCCGTTCGCTCACCGACCCGGCCGCGGACGACCTGTTCACCCTCGACGCGGCCATCCTGTCGCTGTACACGACGTTCCAGCCGGACGCGGCGCGCGGCGTCCGGGGTGCCTTCGAGCTGCATTACGGCGACCAGATGATCGTCCACGCGGTGGTCGAGGACGGCGCGGTGACCGCGGGTGAGGGCCCGCATCCGGACCCGGACCTCGTCATCGAGCCGCGCGGCCCGCTCATGCTCAAACTGCTGAACGGCGAGCTGGACGCCGCGAGCGCGCTCACCTGCGGCGCGGTCGCCATCAAGGGCGACCCGGCGCGGCTGGAGCTGTTCACCCGGCTGTTCCACATCCCCTCGGCCCCGTCGAAGACCGAAGGGCTCGTCTCGCACTGAGAACGCTGAGGACGCTTCCGCCGCGGGACCGGGTGACCGGTCCCGCGCGGTGTCTATTCGAAGCGCGAAGGGTCGCCGGCGCCGTGGCGCACGATCTCCGGCTCGCCCGACGAGAAGTCGATCACCGTGGTGGGCTCGACCCCACACTCGCCGGAGTCGATCACCGCGTCCACCACGTGTTCCAGCCGCTCCTTGATGTCCCAGCCCTGGGTCATCGGCTCCTCCTGGTCGGGCAGCAGCAGCGTGCTCGACAGGAGCGGTTCGCCGAGTTCGCCCAGTAGCGCCTGGGTGACCACGTGGTCCGGGATGCGCACGCCGACGGTCTTCTTCTTGGCGTGCATCAGACGGCGCGGAACCTCCTTCGTGGCCGGGAGGATGAACGTGTAACTGCCCGGTGTGGACGCCTTGATCGCGCGGAAGACCGCGTTGTCCACGTGCACGAACTGGCCAAGCTGGGCGAAGTCCTGGCACACCAGGGTGAAATGGTGGCGGTCGTCCAGTTTGCGGATGCTCCGGATGCGGTCGATGCCGTCCTTGTTCCCCAGCTGGCAGCCGAGGGCGAAGCAGGAGTCCGTCGGGTAGGCGATCAGCCCGTCTTCGCGCAGGATGTCGACGACCTGTCCGATCGCGCGTCGTTGCGGATTCTCCGGATGTACGTCGAAATACCTGGCCATGCGCCGAGCTTAGGCCCACCGGCCCCGGCCCGCCGTGAGAGCCCACCCCGCGTGGCGTACGCGGTGTACATAATGGAACCAAGGGACGGCGCACGTCTTCCATCGTGGCGTGTTCCGAGATCGTCCGCAGGGTCCGAACGACCCACACCCGTGCCACCGACCGCCGGGATTTTCCCTGTCCCCGGCGGGGAAAACGTCTCCCTGTTCGTCATTCTCCCTTACCCGGAAGGATCACCGGGGTAACGAGCATGGGTTAGGATCCGAATACACCGCGATGGAAGGTCGTGCGGCGCCCGGCCTCGGCCGTCGCGAGGGCGAAGCACAACGAAGATGACGTCTCCTGTTACCACTGGGGTGCCTGTGCCGGAACAGCTCGCGGTGACCGCCGAACCTCTGGGGACCGCCGGGATCGACCGGCGCCCCCGACGGGCGCTGTTCCTCGCCGGGCTGATCATCACCGTCGTCTTCGTCAACTCCTGCCTGTTCGGTCTCCTCGCCGTGCTGACGCGGCCTGGCGTGGACTTCTGGCAGGGCCTGCTGGCGGTGCTCTACGTCGGGCCCGTGCTGGCGATCCAGCTGCTGTACTTCAGCCGTCCGGCGGTCCGGCTGGACACCAGGCTCGCGAAAGCCATGCTGGTGGTCCAGGCGTGCCTGGCCTACCTGCCGACGCTGCACTTCGAGGCGGCGCTGAGTTCGCTGACCACCCTCGCGGCGGGCAGCGCGCTGCTGCTGTTCCGGCCGCGGACGGGCTGGACGGTGTTCACCGTGTTCATGGCGGGCACGACGTGGATCCTGTGGACCTTCGACGACACCTGGCTCGGCGCGGTGTTCGACAGCATCACCGCGGTCTTCTACGCGCTGGTCGTGTACCTGCTGACCTGGCTCGCCCGGCTGGTGACCGAACTGCACCAGGCCAGGACCGAACTGGCGAGGCGGGCCGTGGCCGAGCAGCGGCTGGCCTTCGCGAGGGACCTGCACGACCTGCTCGGGCTCAGCCTCTCCGCGATCGCGCTCAAGGGCGAACTGGTGCACCGGCTGCTGCGCAAGTCGCTGGACCGGGCGCGCGAGGAACTCGCCGAGATCACCGGGATCGCCCAGCGGACCCTGTCCGACGTGCGGTCGGTGGCCAGGGGGTACCGGGAGCTGTCGCTCGACAAGGAGTCCCGGACGGCGGTTTCGCTGCTCTCGGCGTCGAACGTCGCGGTGCGGCTCGACCTCGCGGAGGTCGAGCTGCCGGTGAAGCTGCGCACCCTGCTGGCGAAGGTGCTGCGGGAGGGCGTCACGAACGTGCTCCGCTACACCGGCGTCGAGCAGTGCGAGATCACCGTGCGAGAGAACGCGGGCCGGGTCGCGCTGGAAATCGTCCACGACGGAACGGCCCACGAGGACGTCCCGGCGGAGACCGCCGAGAGCCTGCGCGCGGTGACCGAGGAGGTCGCCGGGCACGGCGGGAAGCTGAGCGCGGGCCCCGACGCGGCGGGCCGGTGGCGGCTGCGCGCCGAACTTCCCGTGCCCGACCAGGTCGAACCCACCGAGACGGCGCTGGCCCAGACGTCCGGCCACTGGTCGAGGATCGACGCCAGGAACGTCCAATGGACGCTGACCGTGGTCTTCATCCTTTTCGGTCTCTCCGCGATGGCGCGGGCCTTCATGCTGACCGAAGACGGCTGGTCCATCGCGCTCATCGCCGGGTACCTCACCGCGCTGATCACCCTGCAACTGTCCTACTTCGCCCGGCCGAACGTCCGGCTTCGCTCACGGCAGAGCTACGCGCTGCTGTTCGTCCAGGCCTGTCTGATCTTCCTGCCGCTGATCCCGCTCGGGACCACCTGGGTGAGCCTGCCCAGCCTGTTCGCTGGCACCGCGCTGCTGGTGCTGCCGCCGCTGGCGGGATGGACGGCGTTCGCGGCGACCGCCGCGGGCGTGGTGCTGATCCGGATCGAGTACGGCACCGACTTCCTCGGCGGCTTCTACACTTTCGCGTCCATCCTGAACACCGGGCTGATGGTCTTCGGTCTCATCTGGCTGGTCCGGCTGGTGACCGAACTGGGCGAGACCAGGAAGCGCCTCGCCGAGGTCGCGGTCGCGGAGGAGCGGCTGCGGTTCGCCCGCGACCTGCACGACCTGCTGGGGATGAGCCTGTCGGCGATCGCGCTCAAGAGTGAGCTGACCAGCCGGATCATGGACATCGACACCACGCGTGCCTCCGACGAGCTGCTGGAGATCCTCGGGTTGACCCGGCAGGCGCTGACCGACGTCCGCTCGGTGGCGAGCGGCTACCGCGAACTGTCGCTGGATCAGGAGTCCCGGTCGGCGCAGGCGGTGCTGGTGGCCGCCGACGTCCAGGTGCGACTGGAGATCGAGCACGAGGAGCTGCCGGCGACGGTGCGGACGGTGCTGGCCGTGGTGCTGCGCGAAGGCGTGACGAATGTGTTGCGGCACAGCAAGGTCGAACGCTGTGAGATCGCCGTTCGGCGGACCGGCGACGGCGTCGCGCTGGACATCGTCAACGACGGCGTCGAAAACGGGCGGCCACCGGAGCGGCCGGTGCGGGTCGAGGCCGCGGGCAGTGGCATCACGAACATGTCCGACCGGGTCGCCGGGCTCGGCGGCGAACTGACCGCGGGGGTCGAGGCCGACGGGCGGTTCCGGCTGCGCGCGGTCGTGCCCGTCTAGGCCCGCCTAGATCCAGCCGGATTCCTTCGCGATGCGGATGGCGTCGACCCGGTTGCGCGCGTTGAGCTTCGAAACGATCGTGGTCAGGTAGTTGCGCACGGTTCCGGTGGAGAGAAAGGCCTTCGCCGCGACCTCCAGGGTGTCGCGTCCTTCCGCGGTCAGCCGCAGGACGTCGATCTCACGCGGGGTCAGCGGGCATTCCACGGTGTCCCAGGCCGCGAGCGCGAGATCGCCGTCGACCATCCGCCGTCCGGCCGCGACGCCGCGCACGGCGTTGGCGAGTTTCTCCGCGGGGGCGTCCTTCAACAGGAACCCGTTCACTTTGGCCGCCAGGGCCCGGCGGAGCGTGCCGGGCCTGCCGAGGCTGGTCAAGATCAGCGTTCTGACCTCGGGAAGCTGCTCGTGGAGTTCGGTGGCCGCGGTGAGCCCGTCCTTGCCGGGGAGGTCGATGTCGATGACCGCGACCTGGGTCCGGGAAGTCCTTGCGGCGGTGAGGATCTCGTCACCGGACGCCACTTCGGACACCACCTCGATATCCGGTTCCAGCCGCAGCAGCGCGACGAGCGCTCCCCTGACGATATGCATGTCTTCGGCCACGAGAACCCGGATCACCATCGCGCCGCCCCTTCACGCACACCCCCGTGGGCCCAACATAAACACGCCCGGACGGAACGCGTTCCACCGTTCGGGTGGTGAGTCGGCTTGGTCCACTTCGGCTGCGCTAGGGCAAAAGGGTTCAACGGCTACGGATTCCGCAGTCGGTCGGTGACTTTCCGTCGCCGAAGGCGTACGCGAACCGGCCGCCTTCCGCGTCGGGTGCGCGGGAGACGGCCGGTGAAGGTGCGGCTCAGCTCGCCTCGGCCAGGGGCGGAGCGGTGCAACAAGCGCCGGTGAAGCAGTTGAAGACCTCGCCCCTCGGCTGGTTGGTCCAGTGGTCGAAGCGGTCGATCACCAGGTCGACCTGGTTCCGGGCGGAATCGGTGTCGATTCCCTTGACGGCGAAGAGCGAGCGGACGTTGTCGGTCACAGCGTTCTTCATCGAATGACTCCCAGGCGTTTCGGCTGTTTCCTTCGATGAGGAAATCGTGCTTCCCGAGGCCGGTGCGCGGCCAGTGCCAGGCATCATCGCGAGGATGTGCTTTTCGCCTACGCCAGAAGGTTCGCGCGACTGCTCCACTTCCGCGATCATGACCGTCGGATGGAGTAACCGAGGCTGTTTTCGACTACTGAAAGTGGTCAACCGAAGCCATCGGGGCATGGTGACCGCTTGTGGTCACTTGACCGTGTTCATGACACGGATGGCGTAGTCACTCCGCGAGCAGGCCGGCCAGCCCGGCGTACCCGCCCTCCTTCAGCCGCACGCCCGAAGTCTTCGCGTAAGCGGCGTCGGCGCGGATCCCGAGACCCTCGACCATCCGGTTCATGAAGTTGAACAAGGCGCACACGAGGACGGCGTCGTGCAGCGCGGCTTCGTCCCAGCCCGCCGCGAAGACGGCTTCGGCGTCCTCCTCGGTCACCTGCGACGGCGTGCGCGTCAGCTTGCCCACGTAGGCCAGCACGGGCTTCATCCGGGCTTCCACGGGCGAAGAGTCGAGATCGGTCAGCGCGGCAGTCAGAAGTCCTTCCGGCACACCGAAAGCCTCCGCGGTGACGGTGTGGACACCGTGACAGTAAGCGCAATCGTTGACGCCGGAGACGTAGGCCGCGATCAGCTCCCGCTCCCCCGCGTCGAACGCCGACGGCGCCCGCATGATCAGTTCGTGGAAGTCCAGCAGTTTCGACGCGGGCGCGGGGAACTTCCGGAACACCTGCAGCAAGGTGGCGTCAGTCGGCAAAGACCCGAGATAGGACATCGTGTGTACCGCTCCCCTTTTCCGGCGCCCGCCCGTGTTCGGCGAACTTGGCCATGGCGTCGACGTCATCGCGCCGCAGCCAGCAGGCCGCGAGGCAGGCCACCGACGCCGGTCCCAGCCCGGAAACCGTGGCGGTGACCCGCGCGGTGGTGTGTTCCCATTCTCTGCGCAGGGAACCGGCCGCCGTCATCTCCGGACCTGCTTCGATCAGCGGGCGGACCGCGCGCCAGCGGAGGATCCCGGCTTCGACCAGCGCGTCGGTGCGAAGGTCGAGCGCGTCGTGCCGGGCCTGGTCCACGGCGAGGGCGACCAGTCCTGGCTCGTCCGCGAGCCGCGCGAGGCCGACGCCGGCGAGCAGCCGTTCGGCGTCCAGGCCCATCAGGATCACCCCCGCTTCGGTCGACGGGGCGTCGTCGATCGAGGGCAGGGTGAACCGGGAGTCGTAGGGCTCAGACACGGGCGACGTCCTTCGCGGCCGTCCGCAGCGGGGCGTCCCGGCGCAGGTTCTCGGCAACCGCGGCCGCGACCCGCGCGGTGGCGACGCGGTGACCGTCGATGTTGCGGGCGGCCGGGCCAAGCGCCATCCCCGCGGCCGCGCCGACGGCGAAGACCCGCGGCGCGCCAACGTAGGCGAAGGTGCGCTCGTCCAGCTGTGGCCAGCCGCCGCGTTCGAGGACGGCGTCGTCGGGCATCAGGCCGTCCCCGATCGACGGCGTGGTGCCGAGCGCCAGGACCGCGTAATCCACCGAAACGCGCGAACCGTCTTCAAGCTGGAGGCTGACACCGGGGGTCACCTTCGTGATCGCCTTTCCGCGATGCACGACCAGCCGCCCTTCGGCTTCAGCCGCCTCGAGCAGCGGCCGGAACTCGAACATGATCGACGCGCGCCGGAAACGGCCCATCAATTCGAGCCTGTCGGACCAGCTCACGCCGTCGAAGCGGGCACGGCCTTCCGGGCGGAAGAACGACGAGTTGACGTCGGCGCACTGGTAGCGCTCGCCTGCTTCGCGGACCACCCAGTGCACTTCACGCCCCTGGGCGAGCCCGGTGGAGATCAGGTGCGCGGCGGTGAGGCCGGCGCCGACGACAGCGAGCCGTTTCCCGCTTTCGGGCACGGGTTCGTCCCAGTAGCTCACGCCGCGCGGCGGATAGCCGCCGCCCCACCAGGTGTCCGGGGCGGACCGGCGTTCCTCGCCGAGGCACAGCACCGCGTGCCGGGCGGTGACGGAAAACCTGTCGGCGCGCACGGTGACCGCGTCCGAGGTCGGCAGCACCTCGCGGACCGAACCGCGCCAGGTCCGTTCGGTGACGTGGTGGCTCGCGGCGAGATGACGGCAGTAGGCCTCGAAGACGTCGACGGGGACGACCGAGCGGTGCCCGGCCTGCGCCATCCGGATCTCGCGGCGTTCCACCGGGGTCAGCACCGACCAGTGCAGCCGGGCGAAGTCCAGCAGCTCGCAGTCCCGGTAACCCTCGACGCCGGGGTGGTGTTCGTACGGCGACCTCAGCACGCGCTGGCCGAGCAGGTCGACGCGGTCGAAGAACCGGCCGCAGGGACGGCCGTCGCGGTCGACGACGACGATGTCGCGGACACCGTGGTGCCACAACGCGGAAGCGACCGCGAGCCCAGCCGGGCCCGCCCCGACGATGACCACGTCGGCACCGGACGGCGGTTCGGGCGCGACGGCGGCCGGGGTGGACGGCAGCACCGGCCAGTCCCGTCCGCGCGGTGATTCGAGCAGCCGGGGTTCCGGGACGAAGGTGATCACCGGTGACTCAGCCGATCACGGTCACCGGGACGATCAGCTCGATCACGGGGCGCTGCTTCATCCCGTTGCTGATCAGTTCGTCCAAGGTCTGCTGGGACTGCTCGGCGGTGTCGGTCGCGATAGGACTGTAGCGGGAGTACGAGTAGGTCGGCTTCCGCCCGCCCGCGTCCAGCGAGTACACCTTCAGCACGGCCTCGCCGGGCCGGACTTCGCCGTCGTAGAAGGTGAGACGGCGCTGATCCGGCGTCATGAAGGACTTGGAGAACTGGCGGGAAAGCACCAGGGTCTCGGCGTCGTCGACGAAGGTCGAGTCCTCGTCGGTGACGACCTGCATCGCGACCCAGGTCTTGTCGGTCAGGTTGGTCTCGGACTTGATCACCTGCCAGCGACCCGGTTCCGGCAGGTTGACGCTGACCGAGACGTCGTGCTCGGTGGTGTCGATCGCGCCGGAGATCATCAGCACCCGGCGGCGGACGTCGGCCACCCCGGCCATCTGGATGTCACGTGCGCGTACCCGTGTGGAAACGTCCAATCCAGGGAATTCAGGTGACGACATCTTTCATGCCTCCAGACCTCGATAAACGCAATTCCGAACCGGCGCTATTCCGCTATCCGCAAACACCGGAAGAATTTCACGCCGAAGCGGACGGTGTCAAGATGAGGAACGCATGGTCCCTTGGTGCGAAAGGGCGCCGGTACAAGTCACGTCACTGGTCCGTTCGGCGGCACGAAGCCTGGTTCCTTCGGCCTCACCCGGCAGTTCAGGAGCCGTCGGAGTCCTCGGCCCACACCGCGGCGGGCGTACCGTGCTCCAGCGCGCCGATGTAGACGATCTCGAACGAGGAATCGGAGCGTCTCAGCGCTATCCTGATAACCAGGTCGTGTTTCACCAGAATGATGAACTGATGCGGATCCCGGCCGTCTCCGAAAATGTCGTAGATGAGAAAAGCGGATCCGTCGGCTACCGCGAAAAGCGCTTCGTAGATAACATTGCGTTCGGCCTGCGGGGCGTTGATCGCCCATTCTTCCAGCACCTGCAAACCCGACGTGAGCTGGAGGCGCATAGCCATCCGAAGGCCTCCTCGAGGTCTCGCCGGGTCGCGGGGGATCTTGATTCTCCCGCGCGTGATACCCGGTGGTCTTCTTTGTCCGTGCTGTCTTCGCTGGTCGCGGCCCATGTCCGCTAGTTGTAGCCGAGGACGATGTGGTCGGCCGGGAAGTCGTTTTCGGCAGACTGCCTCGGCTCCGGGACGAACGCGGCGGCGTCGGCCTCGTCGATCCCGCGCGGGCCGAAATCATCGGTCACGACCCAAATTCGCACCTGTGCCGTCATGACGTTCCTCCCGGCCTTCGATGAAGAGCTCACTTGACAACCAAGGATGGACCCGTCCGATCGGAAGCCGATGGTGGTGCGATCGAGGACGGCTGAAGAGCCCGATGAGCAAAAGACAAGTCGCCGGTGCGGGGGTCCCGGTAGTGCCCTTGTGATACCCCGGAACACAAGGAGCGCGCCATGACCGAACGCCTCGACCCGTACGAGCTCTACGCCGACGACGAACTCGACGTCGACCTGCTGGGCCTGACGTGGCCCGACCCCGCCGTCCCCGAGCAACGGGACCGCCCGTGACCGCACCGCACGACAAGTCCGTGAAGGCCTCCTTGAGGGACTCTGAGTCCCTCAAGGAGGCCTTCACGGACTTGGGACCGGCATCAGCGCAGGGTGGAGGTACGCCAGGTCGCCGAAGCTAGGGGCGACCAGGTGGAACGCGCGGGCGCGGCGGGCGGCGCGGCCGAGGCGAGCGCGGTGAGGACGGCGACGAGCGCCGCCAGTTCGGCGTCTTCCGGGTCCCCCCGCAGGACCCGGAAGAGCGGCGCACTGTCCTGTCCGGACGGTGACATGGTTCCCCCGTTCAGATCGGGTGGTTGCCGTGCTTGCGCTGCGGCGCCGCCTTTCGCTTGTCCTGCAGCATGTCCAGCGCCCTGGCGACGGCCGAGCGGGTGTCCGCGGGGTCGATGATGTCGTCGACGAGCCCGCGTTCGGCCGAGTACTGGGGGTTCATGAACTCCTCGGTGTACTCGGCGACCAGATGCGCGCGCAACGCGTCCGGATCCGAAGCGGCCGCGAGGTCCTTGCGGAACAGCACGTTGACCGCGCCCTCGGCGCCCATCACGGCGATCTGGTTGGTCGGCCACGCCAGGGACAGATCCGTCCCGATGGACCGCGAATCCATCACGATGTACGCGCCGCCGTAGGCCTTGCGCAGGATGACCTGGATCCGCGGCACGGTCGCCTCGCAGTAGGCGTGCAGCAGCTGCGCCCCGTGCCGGATGATCCCCGAATGCTCCTGCTCGACCCCCGGCAGGAAGCCGGGGACGTCCACCAGCGTCACCAGCGGGATGCTGAACGCGTCGCAGAACCGCACGAACCGCGCCGCCTTCTGCGAGGCGGGACCGTCGAGCACGCCGGCGAACACCACCGGCTGGTTGCCGACCAGGCCGACCACGCGCCCGTCGATCCGCGCGAGCGCGCACAGCACGTTCTGCGCCCAGCGTTCGTGCAGCTCGAAGAACTCGCCGTCGTCGGCCAGTTCCGCGAACACGTCCCGCATGTCGTACGGCTTGTTCGGCTCCACCGGGACGAGGTCCGCGAACCGGGGCCGCCGGTCCTTGCCCGCGTCCTGCGACGGCTCGCGCGGCGCGGGCTCCAGGTAGTTCGACGGCAGCAGCGAGACCAGGTAGCGGACGTCGGCGAGGCAGCTCTCCTCGTCGTCGTGCACCACGGTCGCCACCCCGGACGACGCGCCGTGCACGTCCGCCCCGCCCAGTTCGTCGTGGCTGACCCGTTCCCCGGTCACGGTCTCGACGACGTCCGGCCCGGTCAGGTACATGCGGGCGGTGTCGCGCACCATGAAGACGAAGTCCGCGAGCGCGGGCGAATACGCCGCCCCGCCCGCGCACGGCCCCAGCACCACGCTGATCTGCGGGATGACGCCGGACGCCTCGACCTGGCGGCGGAAGATGCCGCCGTAGCCGTTGAGCGCCATGACCCCTTCCTGGATCCGCGCTCCCCCGCTGTCGTTGAGCCCGATCAGCGGGGACCCGGTGGCGATGGCCAGGTCCATCACCTTGTGGATCTTCGCCGCGTGCGCCTCGCCGAGCGAACCGCCGAAGACGGTGAAGTCCTGCGCGTAGACGAACACGCGCCGTCCGTCGATGGTGCCCGAGCCAGCGACGACGCCGTCGGTGTACGGCCGGTTCTCCGCCAGCCCGAGCCCGCTCGCCTGATGCCGCCGGTACAGCTCGACCTCGGTGAAGGAATCGGGGTCCAGCAACAGATCCAGCCGCTCGCGAGCGGTGTGCTTGCCCAGTGAGTGCTGCCGCCGGACGCCGTCGAGCCGTCCGTCGACGATGTGCTCGCGCAGTTCGTCGCGCTGCGTGCGCAGCAACGGCATCGTCGGCTCCGGCGGGTGCACCGGTTCCGCGCCGCGGGCGAGCGGGATCACCTGCCCGTCGGTCGCCCGCGGGAGCCGGGGGCGCCGCAGCCGGTCTTCCGGCAGCGGCACCACCTCGGACTCCTCCGTGCGCTGGGCGCCCGGATCACCCTGCAGGGTCACGCCGCCTCCTTCAGCCGGGCCTCGCGCTCGAGCTCGTCCATCTCGATCTCGCGCACGATGTCGCGCCAGCACACCCCCCGTCCGAGCCGGGGCATCGTGGTGACCACCGGCGGCCGCTCCGGCGAAAGAGCCGGGGCGGGCGTGGCGGATTCGTTGACGGTCATGACAGTTTCCTCTCCCTTTAGGCCGATGCCCGTACCCGGCCGTCGATCTGGTGGTAGCCGCCGCTGTAGAAGACCAGCGAGTCCTGCGCCGTGCCGCGGCTGGAGGCGACCACCTTGCCGAGGAAGATCGAGTGGTCACCGCCTTCGTAGACCTCCGCCAGCTCGCATTCCAGCCACGCCAGCGCGCCGTCGAGCAGCGGGGCGCCGGTCTGCGGCCCCGCCGTCCAGTCCACCGAATCGAACTGCGCGAGCCCGGCGGGGCGCCGCCAATCCGCGAAGTACTTCGCCAGTTCCTTCTGGTCCGAAGCCAGCACCGTGACCGCGTACGAACCGGCCGTCACGATCGCCTCGTGCATCCGCGCCGCGCGGGAAACGCAGCACAGCACCATCGGCGGCTCCAGCGACACGGAGGTGACGGCGTTGGCGGTCATCCCGTGGGCCCGTTCGCCGCCGGCGGTCAGCACCGTGACCCCGGTGGCGAACTGGCCCATCACCTCCCGCAGCCCGGCCTGTGCGGACAACCGGCGCCGGGCCGCGGGGGTCGGCAGGCGTTTCAGCACCGGCCGCTTGGGCTCTTCCTCGCTGCCCACGTCACTCTCCCTTGCGATCGACCGTGTACGGGGCCAGCGCCTCACGCAGCTGTTCCGGGACCCGGCTGGGCACCGTCGCCGTGTTCGGGCCGCGCATGCACGCGATCCGCTGCCGTCCGCGGGCCACCAGCCGCTCGCCCTCGTCGGTGAGGTGGACGTAGTCGAAGGTGAACTGGATCTGGGTCTGGGTCAGCTCCTCCAGCCGCAGCCGGATGGACAGCTCGTCGAACGCGGTGATCTCCGCGTAGAACTCGCAGTCGACCTTGAGCGTGAACAGCTTGAGGTCGTGGCGGACCTCTTCGAGCACCGCGGGTGCCTTCTCCTTCAGGAACATCTCGCGGCACCGGCCCTGCCAGCGCACGTAGTTCACGTAGTAGACGTTGCCGACCAGGTTGGTCTCCTCGAACCCGACCGTGTGAAGGATCTCGTAGTAGTCGGCCATGTCAGTTCTCCTCTCCCTGGAGCACCGCGAAGACGACGGGATCGGTCCGGTCGTTGACGGTCGTCACCCAGGTGGCGATGCGGGCACTGCCGTGGGAAAGCACCGCCCAGCCGTCCGGGTCGACCCGGTGTACGGTGAGCGCCTGTGTCATGTCGCCGGTCTTGCGCACGCATTCCAGCGCGCTCCAGACACGGGTGTGCGCGACCGAAAGCGGTTCGCGGGCGTCCGCGGCGAGTAGTTCGCCCACCGAAAGCAGATCCTCGCCGAGCAGGCCCGCCCAGTCCTCCGGTGTCCGTTCGATCGCCGTTTCGACGTCGCACGCGATCCGGCCGGTGCCTGTGATCGCCAGGGTGAGCTCGGCGCTGTGCGACGCGCTCACCTCGACGCCGTCGGCCTCCGGTTTCCCGTCCGGGCGGTAGCGGATCTCTAGCGTGCCGTCGACGGCACGGCCGGCGGCCAGCGCCGTCTGCGCCCGGCGTTCCGGCGTGGTCTCCACGGAAACGCCCAGCGGATCCGGTTCGACGACGATCGCGCGGGACGAGCCGAGCAGCCGTTCGACCGAACGCTCCAAATAGGACCCGAGCATCGACGGGACCCAAGGTCCTTCCCCGTCACGCTTGCGCACCGCGCGCAGCTTCAGCCCTTCCCACCGCTCGACGAGCTTCCCGTCGGGATTGCGGACGTCGAGGTCGTAGACGTAGCTGTCGCCGTCCTGCGAACGCTCGCGGGCGTCGAGGAGCACGAACTCCGGGTCCTGCTCGCCGGGCTCGGCCAGGTACAGCCGCTCGATCCCTTGCGGCAGCAGGGTCGCGTCCGGGACACAGCACTGGATCGCGTGCATCATCGCGTCGCGGGTACCGGGGTCGGCCAGAAGCTGTTCCTGAGGGAGGAACGGCGCGAACCAGTCGACCTCGGCGCCGGTCGCGATCTCCGCGACCGCGTGCCGTGCGCTGGCCCGCCGGTAGCCGGTGACGCGCTGGAACCGCTTGCCCTGGAACAGGACCGTGCCGTACAGCTCGGTCGTCGGGTCGACCGGGACCGGCGGCAGCGCGACGTCGCGGACGATCGTCTCGCCGAGCGGATCCGGCCGGGAGAACCGCAACCGGGCGCGGAAGTGATCGGCACTGAACCCGGTCTCCCCGCTGCGCAGCACCACGTCCACCGTTTCGGCGTCCCTGGCCAGCGCGGCGATCCGGATCGTGGTCGACCCGCCCGGCGAGACGATGATCGGGCGCAGGAACTCGACGTCGGAGAACACCGGCGCCGGCAGGGTTTCCGCGCCCAGCGCGGCCTTGGCGACCTGGGTCATCGCCTCCATGCCGATCACCGCCGGGAACAGCAGCTGACCGTCGAGCAGGTGGTCGGCCAGATACGGGTCGCTGCCCGCGGACAGGTCGGCCTCGGTGATCAGCTCGACACCCGGATAGTGCACGACTGCGCGGTCGACGAAGCGGGTCAGCGGCAGTTCGCGCTTCTCCACCGGCAGGGTGGCCAGCCCCGCGGTACGGCCGCAGACGACCAGTACCGACGGGGCGGCCGGATCGCCGACGACCTGGCGGAGGATCTCGATGCCCTCCTCGGTCGGGATGGGGGTGATGCCGTCGCGCATCAGAGCGCTGACGACACCGAGCTTTTCGCCCATCCCGGTCCCGGACCAGACCGACCATTCCAGCGCGATCGCCCGTGCGTTCGGGTGTTCGCGGCCGAAGCGCACGGTCAGTTCGGTCATCCAGTCGTTGGCCGTGGCGTAGTGCGCCTCACCGCGCAGGCCCGCCCGTCCGATGATGCTGCCGAAGGTGACCAGCAGCTTGATCTTGTCCTTGTCGACGGCGTCGAGGACGGCGTTGAGACCGCCGATCTTCGGCGCGAGGGTCTTGCGGAAACTCTCCTCGGTCAAGGAGAACAGCGCGGCGGGCTCGTTGCGGCCCGCGCCGTGCAGCACCGCGGTGACCGGGCCGAATTCGGCCTGGACGCGGCCGATCGCGTCGGCGACCTGCCTGCCGTCGGTGACGTCGGCGCGTTCGTAGCGGTAGGTGATGCCCGCCGCCGCCATCCGCCCGAGGTTCTCCGACAGTTCGGCGTCGTCGGCAGGATCGCTCCGGCCCAGCAGCGCCAGTTTCGCGCCGGAGTCCTTGGCCAGCGCCAAAGCGCTCTCCGCGGTGATGCCCTTTCCGCCACCGGTGACGAGCAGGACGTCTTCGGTGCCCAGCGGGGTTCCTTCGGCTTCGGACGGCGCCAGCGCGCCGAGCTTCGGCACCGTGCGGACACCGGCGGTGTCGTAGCGGACCTCGCTGAAGTCGGTGGTGGCCGCGACCTCGGTGACCACAGTGGACACCGCACCGCCGACAGCCTCGGGGTCGACCGGGTTGACGTCGGCGAGATCGACGATCGTGGTGCGGGCCGACGGGTCCTCCAGGCGCAGCGTCTTCGCCAGGCCGGAGGCGCCGAGCCCGTGCTGCACCACGACGAACCGCGTGCCGTTGGGCGCGGCCAGCACCGCGCGGCCCGCCTCGAGGAACAGGCCGACGTCGTCCGCGTCGCTGTCCTCGTTCAGGCACAGGAGGACACCGTCGCCGACACCGGCGGTGGCCAGTGCCGCGCGCAGGGGCTCCGCCAGCGGATGGCCGTCCGGGGCGAACGCCGTCCATTCGGCGGCGGCGAGGCCAGGTGTGAGGTCGGGCGCGGGCTTCGGCGCGACGACGTACTCGACCGCGAACGGCCGGACCCACGGCCCGACGCCGGCGACCTCGGCCTGGTTGCCGTCGGCGGGTTTGGCGGTCTGCGCGAGTTCGTCGATCATCTCGGCGAGTTCGCCGAGACAGACGGTCGCGAAGTTCGGCATGCCCTCCAAGGCGGGGCGGCCGAGCGCGCGGGTCACGTCGTTGACCAGCTGGCCGACGGTGATCGACGAAAGGTGCAGGTCGTCGAGCGGATGCGTGTCGGCGGTGACCGCGTCGAGCGGCAGTTCGACGCGTTCGGAGGCGAGTTTGCGCAGCAGGTCGAGGGTGCTGCTGCCACCGCTCTCCGAGGCTTCCCCGGTCGTCGCTTCGGCGGGGTCGGCGACGCGGTCGCGGGCCAGTTCGGCGCCGATGGACGGCGCCGCCTCACACGGGCTGGCGAGGAAGGAGAACTCGCCGTCCACCGGCAGGGCCCGCACGACCCGCCCGGCGAACAACGCGGAGGTCTCCAGCGGGGCGCCGAAAGCGAACGCGGCACCGGCGACCCTCAGCACCGCGGCCAGTGTCGGGCTGTCGGTGTCGATCGCGAGCACCGGCGTGCCGGGCGCGATCTCGCCGAACAGCCCGGTCAGCACCCGGCCGGGCCCGACCTCGATCACCAGGTCGCTGCGCTCGGCGACCTTCGCGGCCGCCTCACGGAACCGCACCGGCAGGACCACCTGGTCGCGCAGCAGATCGCGCAGGTCCTCGGCGGCGTGCAGGACGTCACCGGTGACCGTGGAGACGACGGGCCGGTCGAGCCTGGCGAAGTCGAACGCGGCGAGTTCGTCGGTCATCGCCTCGGCGGCCGGGACGACCGCGGGCGAGTGGAACGCGTGGGAGACGTTGATGCGGGTGGCGGTGAAACCCTCCGCGCGGGCACGGGCGACGACCCGGTCGATCGCCTCCGACGGTCCGGAAAGGACGGTCTGCTCGGGCGCGTTGTAGCCCGCGATGACCACCTCTTCCCCCTCGGCGAACCGCTCGGCGACCCCCGGTGTGGCGGCGATTCCCGCCATGGCACCGTTTCCGTCGCTCGCGGTCGCCATCACCTTGCCGCGGATCTTGGCGAGTTCGAGGACTTCACGTTCGGTGAGCGCGCCGCCCCAATGCAACGCGGTGAGCTCGCCGAGGCTGTGCCCGGCGGCCGTGTTCGCCTCGATGCCGAGGCTTTTGAGGACGCGCAGCCCGGCGAGCGAACCGGTGACGATGCGCGGCTGCGCGACGTCGGTGGCGACCTGGTCCGCGCCGGTCGAAAGGCCGGCGGCGCGGTAGACGTCGTCGGCGTTGGCGAAGCGTTTGCGCACCGCGCCGACCGTGCCCTGACCGGAACCCTGACCGGGGAACAGGAAGCCGATCTTCGGGTCCGTCGAGCGAGAACCGGCGAAGATGCCCTCGGTGGCGGAGAAGACTTCCGGTTCTCCCTCGCCGAGGAGGTCGAGCAGCTTGGACAGCTTGCGCTCGGCATCCTCCGGGCTCGTCGCGACGACTGCCGCGCGGACCGGTTTCCCGGACAGCTCCGCGGAAAGCGTCCCGGCGAGGTCCGCGAGCTCCGCGAACGAAAGCTTCGGCACGACCTCCAGCAGCCCGGTCACCCGACCGCGCAGCGACGCGGCGTCGGCGGCGTCCAGCAGCAGCAGTTCGCTGTCCTGCCGTCCGGCGACCAGCGCCCTGGTCTTCTCGTCGAGCTCCTTGCGCCGCGCGGCACCGGGGGCTTCGGTGACGGTGACGTGCGAGTTGATCCCGCCGAAGCCCATCGCGGAGACACCCGCGCGGACCGGGTGATCCGCGGGCCACAGCCCGGCCTCGGCCGGGACGTACATCCGCGCGGAGTCGCCGACCAGCGACTCGTGCGGTTCGAAGTGGCCGGTCGCGGGCGGGATGACCTGGTGGTAGACGGCCAGGGTGGCCTTGATCAGCCCGGCGACCCCGGCGGCGGCCTTGGTGTGCCCGATGTTGCCCTTGATCGTGCTCAGCGCGGCACGGTCCGCGAGCGGGTCGGCGTCGCGGCGGGCGGTGGACAGCGCCTCGATCTCGGTGGCGTCGCCCAGCGCGGTCCCGGTGCCGTGACCCTCGAAGTAGGAGACGGTCTCGACGCCGTAACCGGCCTTCTCGTAAGCCCGCTTCAGCGCGAGACGGTGGCCCGACGCCTCGGGCCGCGTGATGCCGCCCTTGCCGTCGGAGGAGACACCCCAGCCGCCGATGGAGGCGTAGATCCGCTTGCCCTGCGCGATCGCGTCGTCCTCGCGCATCAGCACGAGCATGCCGGAGCCCTCGCCGGGCCAGAAGCCGTTGGAATCGGCGTCGTAGACCTTCATCTCGCGTTTGGCGAGCGCGCCGGTCTTCGCGAAGCCGATCACTTCGAACGGGTCGATCGACAAGTCGACACCGCCCGCGATGGCCACGTCGAGGTCGCCTTCGGACAGCGCGTTCGCCGCGGTGACGACGGAAAGCAGCGACGACGAGCAGGCACCGTCCACAGTGAACCCGCCGCCGCCGAAGTCGAAGAAGTTGCAGACGCGGCCGGCGATCGTGTTCGCCAGTCCGCCCGCGAGGGTGTCCTCGTCGATCTCCGGGAACGGCGCCTTGTACTGCGCTTCGAGGTCGTGGAGGAACTCGGCGGTGTCGCCCTCGGCCCAGCCGCGTTCGGCGAGCGCCGCCGCGACCGTGCGGCGCACGTACGGCCAGCGCAGCCGCATGATGTTGGCGCGCGAGAACTCTCCGGTGAGGCTGTTGCCGATGACCACGCCGGTGGCGGGCCGCGGCAGCCCGTCACCCTCGGGGAAGCCCGCGTCCGCCAAGGCCTGCGCGGCGACGTCGAGGGCGAGCCAGTGCGTGGTGTCGGTCGAGCGGAACGTGCTGCCCGCGATCTTGTACTTGATCCGGTCGAACTCGTAGTCGCGGAGGACCGCGGCCTTCTGGGCGTAGAAACGGTCCGGAGCCTTCGGGTCGGGCGAGTAGTAGTCCTCGCGGTTCATCCGCTCGTCGGGCAGTCTCCGGAACGCCCGACGGCCGGCGAGGACGTTCTCCCACAGTTCGTCCGGGGAACCGGCGTCCGGGTATCGGAGACCGATACCGACAATCGAAATCCGCTCAACGCTCATGCCACCGCACTCCCCTAGCTCTCAACCACTCAAGTCATGGAATCCGGCCTCGGCGCCCGGTTCTGTTCCCCAAAACCCGGCAACCGTCCGCATCTGCAGTCCGGTCAAGCATGACCCGGAGCAGGGTGAAGAGTCTTCTCTCATGTTGTTGCGCAAGCAGGTGACTTGCCTTATCCCTCAGTAAGTGCGGATCGGGAGGAGCGAAACGCAGTGAGCCGCGGCCGCGAAAGCCGCCCATCCCACCAGCTCGACCAGCTCCCGATCGGCCAGCCCGGCGGCGGTGACCAGAACGTCGTCGACCTGGTAAGGCGCTTTCGCGACCACCAAAGCCAACCGCACGACCGGATCGTCGAAAACAGCCACCCAGGACCGGCTCAGGCCCGGCGGGGAGCCGTCCCAAGTGGACAGTTCCCGCCTCACCGCATCCCGCACGGCCGAAGAAACCGCCAGCGATCCGAACGCCGCGGAAGCACGCGAGAAGGCGTCTTCGACGAACGGATTCCCCGCCGCCCAGGAGAAGTCCCGTGAACCCGCCGGGAGCAGGTCCAGCGACTCGCCGGGCATGGCCCCGGTGCCGGGACGGAGGAACCGCCCCAGCACCGCTTTCGCCTTCTCCCGTGCGGAATCCGGCACGGATGACGGCAGCGGCGACGGCCCGAGGAACACGCTCACCACCCGGTTGAGGTAGTGGAACGCGAACGCGACCGCGGTCAGCTCCGCGCGGGCGGCCGGAGTCGACGGCCCCGCGAGAGGATCCGCCACGGACTCACCCGTCACGATCGCCGAAGCCTCCGAAGAGCGCCCGAGCGAGTCCAAGGCCATCCCGTGGACCTCGACGCAGTACGGACACGAATTCGCTCGCGACACCAGGGAAGCGACGACCTCCCGGTCCGCCCGGCTCGTCTCTCCCGTCGCCACCAGTGACTCCCGCAGCATCACCCAGCTCGCCGCGAGCACGGGAGGCGAAGGTGAATGCAGGGCCACCGGCGGGGCGAGCATGCCGAAATCCCGTTCCAGCTGACGGTAGACGTCGCGCACGAGCCCGGTCGCCCGGCCGAAGGAAACCGGCCGGACGTACCGGACTTCGCGCAACACCCGCCGCAGCGCCAGTCGCACCAGTGCGGGCGCCATGATCAGCTCCCGGCGACCAGCGACAGCTTGCTGACCGCGCGCCGCCCGGTGATCGAGCCGTCCGGGGCCGGAGCGCCGTACGAGACGTCGACACCGCGGGCCTGCAGCGCCCGCACGATCCCCGGCACCGACCGTTCGGCCAGCGCCGCGATCGTCATCGCCGGGTTCACCGTCAGCGCACCCGGCACGGAAGCGCTGTCGGTCACGAAGATACCGGGGTGGTCGCGGAGTTCGTGGTTCGGGTGCAGTGCCGAGGTCGCCGGGTCGTCACCGATCCGGCACGACGCCAGCGGGTGCACGGTGTACGCGCCGACGACGTCGTTGGTCCACGGCGCGACCTTCGCCAGGCCGTCCTTCTCCAGGATCTCCTTGCACTCCGCGTCGGCCAGCGACCAGCCGTGCAGGGTGTTCGGCGTCGGGTCGTACTTCAGCGCGCCGCGGCCGAGCATCTGCTGCGAGATGCGGTAGGCGTTGCCGGTGGGCGGCGGCGCGCCGAAGACGCCTTCGTTGTCGTCCTCGGTCATCAGGAAGATGGTCAGCCAGGAGGCCCACTGCTTGAGGATCTCCTTCTTCTGCGCCCCGAACCAGCGTGGTTCGTCGCCGTCGGGCACCTGCGCGAGGATCGTGCCGAGCCCTGGCGGGAAGTACAGCTGCTCCAGCGAGTAGCGCTCGTACTCCGGCAGCGAACCGTCGAGCTTGTCCCAGTTCGCCACGGTCGGGCCCTTGCCGATGTGGTTGGCCGCGTAGACCTTCCCGTCCTCACGGGACAGCCCGAGCACCTCACGGACGCGCTCCTCGTTGATGATCGCGGTGTTGAGCCGCTCGCCGTTGCCCGAGAAGTACCGGCCGACGGCGTGCGGCATCGTGCCCAGCGCCGATTCCGAGCGCTGCAGGATCACCGGGGTCGCCCCGGCGCCGGCCGCGATGATGACGATCTTCGCGTCGATCGTCCCGCTGCCGGACTGCACGCGGTAGTCCTCGTCGTCGATGATGTTGAAGTGCACGCGGTAGTCGCCGTCGTCGATGCGCTCGATCCGCTGGACCTCGTGCAGCGGCCGGATCCGCGCGCCGTGCGCGAGAGCGGCGGGGAGATAGTTGGTCAGCAGCGAGCGTTTCGCGTCGAACCGGCAGCCGGCCATCATGAAGTTGCAGTTCACGCAGCGGTCGTTGTCCACCGCGACCGGCGCCGGGTTGGCGGTCCGGCCGGAGTGGTTGCAGAGCGCGCCCCACAGCCCGCCCGCGTAGGACACGTCGTTCCAGTCCTGTGTGGACACCGGAAGCGAGTCGGAGACCCGGTCGTACCAAGGCTCCAGCGAGTCCCGCGTGATCGTCGAAGGCCACATGCGGCGGCCGATGCTGCCGTGGCGCTCGAAGACGAACTTCGGTGCGCGCGGCATCGCGGCGAAGTACACCACGCTGCCACCGCCGACGCAGTTCCCGCCGAGCACGCTCATCCCGTCGCCGACGACGAAGTCGAACGCCCTGGTGTAGGACGAACCGAGCAGGTAGTCGTGCTCGAACTCCTTGGCCTCCAGCCACGGCCCGCGCTCCAGCACGGTCACCTTCGCCCCGCCTGCCGCCAGGTGGTAGGCGGGGATCGAACCGCCGAACCCGCTGCCGACGATGACGACGTCGGTCTTGTCGTAGGCAGTCATGCGGGGCTCCCGGAAGGCGTGGTGTCAGGGTGGAGTCGCGCCAGTTCGCGGCGGTAGGAGAACTTCGGGAACCGCCACAGGCCGTCTTCGTCCGGTGCGGTGTAGCCCATCGCCAGCAGACCGGGGTGGCCCTCGGCGATGGCTTCGGCGGTGTGCTTGTGCGCCGCGCTGTCGAAGGACATGTTGCAGAACAGGGCCAGGCTGACCCAGCCGTCCTTCTCCGGATGCCCCGGCGCGGTCAGCGACCGCACGAGCGCCGTCCTGTCCGCGAAGGACAGCGCGACGAACGACGGCAGCGCCTCGTCGAGGATGAGGTCATGTTCCTTGGCGTAGACCTTCGCGTGATCGTTGAGGGACTGCGCCAGATACGGCAGCCCGACGGTCACCCCGGTCGCCTCGGTGTGCAGCAGTTCGAGCGCGCCCGCCGCGACCGCGCCCGGACCGGGCGAGGCGCCGGCGATCGCGTGGTCGTCGGGGAACCGCTTCTCCCCCGGCACGATCGTGTCCGCGTAGGCCTCCAAAGTGGACACCTTGACCTGTTCTTCCGAATCCACGGAACCTACCTCCTGTTCCTGGTGTGCACGGTCATCGGCAGCCCGCCGCGCACCCGCAGCGACAACATCGCTTCGGGAACCACGTCGTAGCCGGGGAGCTTCCTGAGGTCGAGGTCACGCAGGACCATCGTCAGCACGAAAACGGCCTCCATCACGCCGAGGCTGTTGCCGATGCAGAACCGCGGCCCGGCGCCGAACGGGATGTAGGCGTACCGGGGCCGCCCGCTCGGCCGGTCGGGATCGAACCGGTCCGGGTCGAACTTCTCCGGCTCCGGCCAGAACGCCGGATGCCGGTGCAGCGTGTACGGCACGACGACGACGTCGGATCCGGCCGGGATGTGGTAGCCGCCGATCTCGTCGTCGGCCTGCGCCACCCGCGGCAGCAGCCATACGGGCGGGTACAGCCGCATGACCTCTTCGACGACCCGCGCCGTGTACGGCAACCGGTGCAGATCCTCGTGCGTCGGCAACTGGTCGCCCAGCACCGAATCGGCCTCGGCGCGCAGTTTCGCCGCGACGTCGGGATGTTCGTCGAGCAGGTGGAACGCCCAGCCCAAGGTGCTCGCCGTCGTCTCGTGCCCGGCAAGCAGCAGGGTGATCAGCTCGTCCCGCATCTGCTCGCGGGTCCCGTCGGTCGCGATGAGCCGCGACAGCACGTCCTCGCCGTCCTCGGCCGGGTTCCCCAGCCGCTGCTCGACGAGTTCCTCGGCGATCCGGCGGAGATCGGCCCGCGATTCCCGGAACCGGCGTTGTTTCTTCAGCGGGGCCCACTGCGGGACCATGCTCAGCGTCACCGCTTCGAACATCGCCTGGTCCTGCACGGCTTCGAACGAATGCCCCAGCGAGGTGAACCCGCCGAGGTCCGCGTCGAGCAGCGTCTTGCCGAGCACGCCGAGCGTCAGCCCGGTCATCTCGTGCAGGATCTCCACCGGTCCTTCGGTGTCCCGCAAGCGTTTCACGAGACCTTCGACCTCGTTCGCGACGACAGAGGCCTGCCGCGCGATCCGCTTGGGCTGGAACACCGGCTGGATGGTCCGGCGCTGCTTCTTCCAGACCTCGCCGTCACTGGTGAGCAGCCCGTCGCCGAGCGCCCGCCTGGCCTCCTGGAGGCCGATTCCCTTGTGGTAGTTGGCCGCGTTGTCCGCGAGCACGTGTTTCGCCAGCTCGGGGTGGTTCACCAGGTACATCGTCTTCGGACCGATCGCGATCCGGACGACGTCCCCGTGCGCCTCCGCCGAATCCGACATGAGCGCCAGCCGGTCGGTGAAGAGCTTCTTCAGCAGACCGAAGGTCGCTCGGCGCGGCGGCCCAGGGGGCGCGAGACGCGCCCCCTGGGTGGTTTCCGCACCGGAGGTCATGCCGCCACGGCCCCGGTTTCCTCGGTCTCCGGCTTGTCGGCCGGCTTGGGCAGGGTCGTGACCTCGGCCGACTTCGCCTGCTCGGCCTCCCACTTCTCGGTGGCCTTCTTGGAGAAGTGCAGACCCCACAGGAACATGCCGCGGATGAGGCAGACCAGCGCGGTCGCCAGGAACAGGCCGTAGGCGACGTGCACGATCATGAAGAATCCGTACGCCAGCGCCACCCCCGAACCGAACAGGACCTGCGACGCGGGCTTCGACGGCGTCGTGCCGGGGTCGGTGACCATGTAGTTCGTGTAGAGCACGAACGCCACCCCGGTCATCATCCCGAGCGCGCCGGGGATCGCGGTGTCGAACACCAGGCCACGGATGATCGCCTGGAGCGCGAAGGTGATCAGCCAGGCGCCGATCAGCCACATCCGCTGGGTCAGCATCGCGTTGAGCACGGTGCCCGAGATCATGATGATGCCGACGATCAGCCAGCCGACCCACGAGTCGACCTGCTCGGTGAAGTGGTACGGCGGGGCGATGCTCGCCCATGGGAACACCAGCAGGATGATCGTGATGCCGAAGTTCGACGGGTTCATGTAGTGGCGGAGCCGTCCCCGCACCGGGGCCTGGAGGACCCACTTGGCGCCGACGGCGACCACGACGCCGAACATCATGACCAGCACCTGGTCGTTGACGTAGGTCAGCATGTTGAGCGCGAGACCGGTGATGTGCGCCGGGAAGAGGAACTCCACCAGTCCCTTGAAACCGTTGCCGCGGAAGCGGACGTCGCGGCCCTGGACGCGGGCCCCGATGATCTCCAGCAAGATCTCCGTCGTGTACGCCGTCGCCAGCGCGATGAACGGATAGGTGTACGGCTGCTCGAAACCGAGCACGGTGTAACCGATGATGTTGAAGATGGTGATCGAGATGGCGAACCGGCGTAGCGCCGTGATCGTCTTGTTGCTCTTCGGTGCCGCTAGTGTCTGCTCAGCCATGACGGTCACTTCTCCTTAGCCTGAGCGCCGAGCTGGAACGTGTGGTTGCCCGGCGTCAGCTGGACTTCCTGGATGCGGATCTGCCCGGTCAGGTCGCGCCATTGCAGGTGCACCTTCACCGGTCCGGTGACCTTGCCGAGTCCGATCTGGATCTCGTGGCTGCGCTTGCCGGAGTGCCCGCTGCCGCCGTCGACGCGGTCCATGTACTTCTTGCCGTCGGGGGTGACGACGGTGACCTGCGCGCCGATCGCGGCGGTCCCCGCGGCCTTGAGCGGGCCGTCGGACGACGCCTTGTCGTGCACCAGCTTCAGGTTCAGGTACGAACCGGAGTCGGGACTGACGTTGTGGTAGAAGATCGGCTGCTCCCACTGGCGGGCCACGGCGAAGTCGAGCTTGCCGTCACCGTCGGCGTCACCGGTGGCGATACCGCGGGTGGGCACCGGGACCGCGAGACCGAGGCGCGGGGCCAGGTCGGTGTAGCGGCCGTCGGCGCTCTTGGCCCAGAAGTGCAGGGTGTGGTCGCCGCCGACGTCGTCACCGGCCCGCATGTTCGGCCAGAAGGTCGGGTGCTTCAGCAGTTCGTCGTTGGACGTCGCCAGTTCCTGCAGCTGCGGCCAGCGGTTGACGTCACCCTTGACGAAACCGGTCGCCTGGGTGATCACCGATTCGCCACTGTTGTTGTAGTCGGCGATCTTGACGTCCCAGCCCCAGCCGGACCACGCGGTGCCTGCCTGCGCGCTGCGGTCCACCCACGGCGCCTCGCCGCCCTGCAGACGGCCGCGCAGATCCGCGGTGTCCTTGGCGGTGTTCATGAACTGGAAGTGGCTTTCCTCGATACCCCACGACGTCGTGATGTTGCTGACGTACAGGTCGTAGAGACCGTCGTGGTCAAGGTCCGCGAAGTCGACGCCCATGCCCTTGAAGGAGTCGTTGCCGAGCACCTTCGACTTCGGCTCGTTGGCCCCGCGGATCCCCTTCACCTCGGCGAACTCGACCTTGCCGGGGCGGGACTTGTTGTACAGCAGGCGGTCGTGCCCGAAGTCGTTGCCGATGTAGAGCTCCGGCAGGTTGTCGCCGTCGACGTCGGTGGCGCTGGCAGCCAGCGACCAGCCGCCGCGGGCGTCGGCCGGGATGGCCTGGTCGTCGCAGACGAAGGTGGCCGTCGGCTTCGCACCCTGGGTAGCGCCGGTGAACCGGAAGATGTACTTGCCACCGGCGTTGTCGGCGTGCGACATCGACTTGTTCATCTCGACCCCGCCCTCGACGCGGTCGTCCAGCACCGCGCTGTCGGGGAAGTAGTTGCCGATGAAGATGTCCTGGTGGCCGTCGCCGTCGAAGTCACCGACCGTCGCGGCGTTGGTGTTCCACAGTGGACCGGCGTACTCACCGTTCTTGGAGTTGTTGCCCGGCACCAGTTCCACCGGCTCGTAGGCCGACGGCTCCAGCTTGGTCGCGCCCGGCTTCGAGAGGAACAGGATCGGGGTGCGGCCCCAGTAGTAGGCCAGCAGGTCGACCCGGCCGTCCTCGTTGAAGTCACCCGGCACACAGCCCATCGGGGCGATGTACTTGCCCATCGGCAACGGTGCCGAGTCGAGTGCGAACGGCTTGTACCGGTCACCGCCCTTGCCCGGCGTCGGCGTCACGACCACCTGGTCACTGCGCGGGTCCACGAAGCACAGGTCGTTCGCGAGCTTGTCGCCGTCGAGGTCGTTGACCGCGATCGCGGCGCCCACCGAGGAGATCCAGGCACGGATGTGCTCGTACTCCTTGTTCACCGTGCGGATCGACTGGCTCTTCGCCGCTTCCGGCAGGGCGATCGTCAGCGGTTCGAACGCGTACTTCGAGGCCATGGTGTCGGCCTCGGCGGTCGAGACCGTGGGCAGCTGCGCCACCACGAACAGTCCCGACATCAGCAACAGCGCCACGATGCCCGCAAGCTGCTTGCGGAGCCAGCCCAAGGTCGCGGTCATTTACCTGCACCTCCAGAAGTGAGTACCTCGGCGGCGATGCGCTGTCGCCAGGTTTCGAAATGCGGGAGTTCGCCGTCGACCACGACAGCCGGGCGCACTTCCTGCGTGATGGCCGCGGCGCGCTCGGCCGGCAGCCCGCAGATCGCCTGCGTGGCGACCTCCGTCTCGGGGATCAGCAGCCCGGCGCGGACGCGGGCTTCGGCGGCGAAAGCGCTGCCCTGTGCCAGGTTTCCCCGGTGCTCACCGGCGAACTCGGCCAGCTTCAGCAGTTCGTCGGAGGTGACACCGCACGCGTAGGTCGAGGCGAGCCCGACACCGGCGTAGAGATCTCCGTGACGCTGCTTGGGGAATCTCGCGATCGCGTCGGTGACCAGATCGACGTCGGTGCCGCAGATGAACCACAGCGCCCGGCCGATGCCCTGGTCGATCGCCCGCAGCGAGTAACCGTTGTTTCCGGCGGGCCAGGTGAAGTTCGGGTCCTGGAACTGGCCGTCGATGTACTTGGCGGTCTTGAAATAGGCCTGGTGGAAGCCGTACCCGTCGAGCACCAGCCAGCGCAGCAACGGGTCGAAGTCCTCGGCCGACGGCCAGCGGAAGCGCGGCAGCCGCGCCATCGCCCAGCCGACGCCGACGTAGATGATGTAGTCGTGTTTCTCGCCGGGACCGGCGAGGAAGTCCGCGATGTGCCCGCGCCCCCCGCCGGGCAGGCCGTCCAGCATTCCGTAACCCATTCCCGCGCCTTCGTAGGCGAAGCCGCGGTATTTCACCGGAATGCGTTCGAGCCATTCTTCTGCCTGGTCGACGGAACGCGCCTCGACCGCGTGCGCGTAGCCGAGCAGGAATTTCTCGCCGACGGTCTCCAGCAATTCTTGAGCGGCCGGGCTCTTCTTGTGAAAACCGCGCTTGTCCAGCGACGTCTCGGAGACGTCCGGAGTGATCATGCGACGCCTGATCGTGCGCCAACCATTGCCCAACGCACTCTCCCCCTAACGGGTGGATTCGAATTCTGCGGACTGGTTAAAGGCTCACATGCGTGGCTGTGAGGCAGCTACTCCACGGTTGCGCCCGCGATTCTCCCCGTTTGCGAACCCAGGAGAACACGGGAATAACCTTTCTCAGGACTCACCACCCACGAGCACCGGTCCGTGAAGGCCTCCTTGAGGGACTCAGAGTCCCTCAAGGAGGCCTTCACGGACTTGGCACCTGGCAGAAGAGAGCCTCGGTCAGGCCGCCGCGCGAAGGTAGTCGGGAGCGGGCATGGTCATCCGGTTGCCGGTGGAGGTCGGGCCGCCGGCGAGGGTGATCGCCATCGGCGCGTCGGTCGGCCGCGGCGTGCGCATCGGCATCCGCAGGTGGACCCGGCCGTAGCGGGTGATGTCGACGCGGCCGGGCAGGGTGCCGACGGAGAACGAGGAGGCCGCGGTCCCGGCGGCGTGCTCGGCGACCGCGATGACGGTCCACCGGCCCTCGGGCACGTTTTGGATCTCGATGTCCGCCGACAGGACGTTCGCCCTGCCGCCGAACGCGACCGGGCCGCACTGCGGGATCGACTCGGCGAACAGTCCGATGAGGACACTCGCCGGGCCTGCCCCGCGCGGGGTCTCGACCCGCACGCTGATCGTGCCGGTGCCGCTGCGCATCGTCGCGCAGCCCATTCCGGCGCTGTGCAAGGCCTCCAGGGTCGGCAGCCGCTGGAAATGCGGGGCCAGCGCGACGAGCAGTTCGCCGACCTCGGGGTCGCGGTACTGGGTCGGGGTCATCCCGACCGCACGGGTGAAGCGGCTGGTGAACGTGCCGACACTGCTGTAGCCGACGCTGCACACGATGTCCGACACCGTCAGCGACGTCGTCAGCAGCAGCCGTTTCGCTTCGAAGAGCCGGATCGCGGTGAGATACCGGCCGGGGGTCACGCCGGTCGCCTTGGTGAAGATCCGCGAGAAGTGGAACGGGCTGACGAAGACTTCCGATGCCAGGTCGCCCAAGGTGATCGGGTCGAAGTACCGCGCGTGCATCGATGAGATGGCCTGCAGGACCGCGGGTTGCAGGGGTGACGCCGGCTCGGGGAGCCGACCGGGTTCGATGACGCCTTTCTCGTTCGCCGCCGTGGCGACTGTTCGTAGCTGCATCAGACCAACCTCGGATTCGCTGTCGCTTTTCCTCTGCACGCCAGCAAACGCGTCATCGATTTCGGAGCACTCGACACGCGATCGAGATGGACCATGTACTGGTACTACTCAGCCCTGCGCGATCGGCGAACGGTCGAAGCGACGGCACGAACGGAGAACCGCTGTCGGGGTGAGTAGTCGACCAAACGCGCGTCAAGGTGACCGTGGAGATCCGTGAAGGCCTCCTTGCCTACCCTGAAGGTAGGGAAGGAGGCCTTCACGACCTTGGTCGATGCCGAGGCGAGGGCATGTCGCGAAAGCCACTTTCGCAACCTTCAACGTTGCGAAAGTGGCTTTCACAACGCGCCCTCGTCCCGAAGCCGTCCACCTGGGACGCAAGCAGCCGACCAAACGCGCGGTCAGGCAGGCAGGTCCAGTACGCACTCGCCCACGCCGACCTCGGCGGGCCATTCGAGCTTCAGCGCGCGGTCCACCCGGTCACCGGCGTCGACCGGGACGGCGTGCGCGGCCAGTCCCATCGCGCGGGCGACGAGGTACAGGGTCTGTTGCAGCGCGCCGACATGCGCCAGCGTCGTGGCGTACGCGCCGCCGCCGAGCACCGACGCCATCCGCGGCATCCGCGCGGTCACCGTGATCAGCGCCGAGGGCCGCCGGTGGTTGCCGCCGCCGATCATCGCCATGTCGAGCATCGCGTCGAGATCGGACTCGTCGTCGTTGACCAGGCTGAGCCGGTGTTCGAGCGGATCGTAGTGGTAGATCCCGCGATCCACTCCCGAGCAACGGTTCACCGAGACGTACAACTCGAGCTCGTACAGGCACGCGACGCTGAAATACGGCCGCTGCGACGCGCTGTGCGCCGGGCCGTTGGGAAAGTGTGCCGGCCCGATCGACCGGATCCGCGCGCCGCGGAACAGGAATTCGCCGATCTGCTCGGCGGACAGCACGCCCTCGGTGAACTCGGGGCAGGTGTGATCGTTCTCCAGCAACGCCGTCAGCGTCGGATCGGTCGCCGCGCGCTCGGTCAGATCCGGCCGGTACAGCGAATAGACCGGTCCCTCGCCGGTGGAAGCCTTGACCACCGGAGGTCTTCCGAGCCCAGGCAGATCAGCCGGTCCACCGGGCCGCCAGGTGCGGCTCGTGGTGTGGAAGAGCAGTTCGTCCGGCGACCACAGGCTCAGTTCCGGGTCTTCGTCCTCGGCGAACCGGCCCTCCTCCCCGGCGACCTGGACGACGCCGGCGGCGACCAGGTAGGACACGATCGCCCCGACCACCCCTGGCCCGATCCCGGTCGTGGCCACGATGTCCCCGACCGACTTCGCCGTCGCGAGCGTCGCCGCGACGTGCACGGCCCACGGTTGGTACAGCACGACGCGGTACCGCGCGGACGGCGACTCCAGCCCCATCCCGTAGGCGTCGGAACGCAGGGAACTGAAGCGGGACAACCGGATCGGCCGCGAGGCCGGGATCTCCACCGGGACGAACACCGGCGCGAGCGCCACCGGGATCACCGACAGCAAAGGTCCCCTGCCGTCGGCGAGACCGAGCGAACGCACCACGGAACCGCCGAGTTCCTTGAGCGCCTGCCGCAGCGCGTCGGCGCCTTCGGCCGTCCAGCTCAACTCGCCTTCGAGGTCGGGCTCGCGCTCGACCGGTTCCCACGAGGACGTCACGTTCGCCAGCGAGACCGGCCCCAGAGCCATCCGCCGCAACGATTCCCGGACCAGCGGCTCCGCACGATCGAAGTCGTACTCCCCCCACCGAGTGACGACCACCAAGGAGCCGTCCTCACCGATTTCGACAAGACTGTCGTCGGTGAGCGACCACAAGGGGATCGTCTCGGCCACACCGCCGGGGGGATCTGTCCTCACTTGTCGCTCCAGCCGGATCTACAAGAACATGGGGAAGGGGTTCAGCCGGTCGTACGGGGTCGGTTCGGCGAGCCTGCCCAAGCGCACCGGCACGTCGAACAGCCGGCCTGGGGCGAAGCGGCTCCAGAACGGGCGCAGCCCCGGAACGACCACCCTGACCACCGGAAGATCGATGTCGGGCCTGGTCTGATCCAGCACGAGCGTCTCCATCCCCAACGCGGAAAGCTTGCGTACCAAGCATTCCACGTCGTCCCGTACGTCGGGCCGCCGGACGAACTTGAAGTCCGCGGCCCGTTTCGCCGAACGCCCCGGCGCCGGCAGCAGATACGGCTGGTTGGCGACCGTGGCGTGTCGGAGCCACCGCGCCGCGTCGGGATCGTCGAGTTCGACGTCGTTCGCGAGCACCGCCGGGATCATCTGGTTGAGCTCGCTGACCGCCCTCCGCAGCGCCGTCCTGGGATCCAGGTGGGCGCCGAACCCCATCATGACGTTCTCGCGCGGTCCGGCGATACTCCTGGACAGCGCGACCATCACCGGGATACCGAGATCCGCGGTCACGTCGAGGACCCACAGTTCCCGGCCTGCCCGCGCGTACTGGCCGACCATCTCCTCGGCCCACGGGTCGTCGAACGACGCGATGTCGACGCCGGGCACGGGAAGCCGGTTGTACCACCACATCGCGACGGCGTCGCGTTCGATGAGTTCGAGAAGCCCTTGCAGGACGGCGTCTTCGATACTGCTGCCTGCCGCGCAGCCGTTGGAGTCCGCGCGCATCCCGGTGATCCCGCACTCCGGCGGCACACCGTAGTAGAGGTACGCCGTCGGCATCAGCTTCCGGCGCTGCTGCGAAAGCGACCACAGCGGCGTCCAGTCGACGGGCTTCCCGTCGTCGAACCGGTCGGGGACGTGCTGGAAGATCGCGTGCCTGGCGTTCCATTCGTCGCGGTTCTCGTACTGGCGCTCGTCGAAGAGCATGCACGAGTTCGGGTGGACGGCGTCCTCGCCGAGCGCGCGGAAGGTGTCACGGATCCGCAGTTCGTCGCCCTGGTAGTTCGCCGAGAACCGTTCGATCGCCTCGCACAGCGCGCCGACCTCGGCGTCGATCGGGCTCGCGCCCTTGCCGCCGTTGTCCCCGCGCAGCCCGGCCTGCAGCCCTGCCTCACCGCGGACGCGGCGCGCGACGTTCAGCCCGGAGCGGTACGCGTTCACGAACGCCGGCGCCCTCGGGTCGCGGGCGATCTCCTTGACGATGCCGGTGACCGGGCTGACCAGGTGGCCGTAGCGGTCGAGCACCTCGACCGGGGTGAGCGTCCGGTGCCCGCCGCCGCCCGACGTCGCCTTCTTGGCCTCCCGCAGCACGACCGGCTCGGCCGTGCGCGCGGCGACGATCCCTTCGTCACCGCATTCCGGGCACTGCGGGCGCCGCCGCAGTTCGTGCAGCCGCCCCTGCAGGTCGAGGGTGTCCAGGATCCACACGGCCTGCTGCCCCGGATAGCGGTGTCCCGCCAGCCATTTGGACGCTTCGAGGGAGATCAGGTGCGACGCGGCCGCGGTCAGCGGCGGCACGGCGGGGATCGGGAACGAGGCCGGTCCGTCGTGCCCGAGGACCTCCTGCACGCAGGCTTCCGCGTGCCGGTGCCCCCACAGCCGGTTGGTCAGGCAGTGCCAGCAGCCGGACCGGCCGGGCTGCATGATCGGGCCGATCCACACCTGCGAACCCGACGGCCTGGCCAGCAGCCACGGCCGCCCGGTGCGCCGGTGTTCGGCGTCGATCCCGGCCAGCCTCGGGTCGAGGTAGTCGTCGCACAGCACGATGGCCAGTTCGGCAGCCGTGTCGACCACTTCGATCCCGCTCGCGCTGAGCGCGTTCTCCACCTGGGAGGTGTCGACGCCGCGGCCGATCGTGGTCAGGCTAGCCGTGGCGGGCTTCTGACGGCAGGCCACCGCGGACGCGTCGAGACCGCACGCGTCCCAATAGGCGAGCGCGCGTTCGTCCCCGCTGAGTTCGTCGGGGACGCGGACGGTGACCAGGCCCGCCTCGACCAGCCTGGCGAGGACACCGGTGACCTGTTCGGCGCTCATCCCCTCCGGGCAGGCGGAGAGCAGTCCGTCGAGGTCACGGGTGCCGTCGAGCAGGGCCGCCACCGACGCGACCTGCGCGCCGCGCATCGCGATGACACCCTGTTCCGAGAACAGGTAAGCGCCGTTGCCCTCGCTGATCTCCGCGCGCAGATGCCGTTTGAAGCCCAGACCGCCGCTGATCGAGCCGGACCCGTTCGACACTGCCTCGCGCATGGGAACCCCCGTAGGTCGGTGCGGTCCCCGCATCCTGCTGGGCGAAGGCGTGCACCGGCCAGTGCGCGTTTCATGGGTCGAGCATGAAAAACCCACGTTTTTCCGGGACGCACGCACGCGGGACCTGGTGGACGGCTCACTGGCCCGGTGCCCCGCCGCTCTGTCACTGTCGAAGCACTGGGAAACAGGTCACGACGCGTATCGAGCTGGAGGGCGCTTGCGATGTACCCCGGATCACGAGTAGCGGACACGCACCACGGCTCGGCACCCAACCCGATTCCGGCCGCGTCCGCAAGCCCCGTCCGCTTCACCCTGCTCGGCCCGCTCGAACTCATGCGGGACGGCATCGACTACGCGCCGACGACGCCGAAGCTGCTGCAGGTGCTGGCCATGCTGGTGATGAGCCCCGGCAAGATCGTGCACATCGACTCGATCGTCCAGGAACTGTGGGCGAACGACCCGCCGCGCAGCGTCCGCACCACGATGCACACCTACGTCTACCAGCTGCGCCGGTGCATCGACGAGAACGACCTCGCCCCGTACGGCGAGACCATGCTGGCGACGAAACCGCCGGGGTACCTGTTCCGGATCGAACCGGACCAGGTGGACGTCTTCGAGTTCCAGGCCCTGCAGAAGAAGGGCCGCGAACTGCAGCTGCGGGGCGAGCACACCGAGGCGGCGAAGGCCTTCCGGTCCGCGCTCGACCTGTGGTCCGGGCCGCCGCTGGCGAACGTCCACTGTGGACCGGTGCTGTCGGCGTACGCGGTCGACCTCGTCGAACAGCGGCGCAGCACCCTGCACCTGCGGATCGAGGCGGACATCGCGGCCGGGATGCGGCACGAGCTGATCGGCGAACTGCGCTCCCTGGTCACCGCGAACCCGCTGGACGAGGCCCTGCACGGCCAGCTGATCCGGGTGCTCGGCCGCAGCGGGCGCCGATCCGACGCGCTCGCGACCTACCGTCAGGTGCGGTCGAGGCTCAACAATGAACTGGGCGTCGAACCCTGCGACGAACTGCAGGTCCTGCACCACGACCTGCTTTCCGAGGGCGAACCCGCGTGAAACCCACTGCTGCCACGGCAACCGAAAGTGAGGATCGGCGGATGAGTCGTACCTATGGGCAGTTCTGCGGCCTGGCCCGCGCGCTGGAGATCATCGGCGAACGCTGGTCGCTGCTGATCGTCCGTGACCTCGTCCTCGGCCCGAAGCGGTTCACCGAACTGCAGGCGGGGCTGCCGAAGATCCCGGCGAGCACGCTGTCCGCGCGGCTCAACGAACTCGAACAGTCCGGTGTGCTCCGCCGCCGCCTGCTCCCCCAGCTCGACGCCGCGGTGATCTACGAACTCACCGAGTACGGCAGCGAGCTCGACCAGATCGTGCTGGACCTCGGCCTCTGGGGCGCGCGGTCGCTCGGCCGCCCGGCCCCCGAGGACGTCTTCACCCTGGACGCGGCGATCCTCTCGCTGTACACGACCTTCCAGAGCGAGAAGGCCAAGGGCGTCCAGGTCACCTACGAACTGCACTACCCCGGCGGGATGGTCCTGCACGCGATCGTCGAGGACGGCGCGCTCAAGGTCGCGGACGGCGCGCATCCCGGTGCCGACGCGATCATCGAACCGCTGGGCCCGTACATCAAGGACCTGCTGAGCGGGGAACTCACCGCCGACGACGCGATGCGGACCGGAAAGGTCCGGGTCGAAGGCGCCTTCGAATACCTGGAACTGTTCACCGGGCTGTTCCACATCCCCGCCGCACCCCAGGTGTCACCCGGAATCGTCATCCGCTGACCGCCGATTCCGTTTTTCGTGACACACGGTGCTTTTGCCTACGCCATTCGTTGTACCGAGCAGCCGAATGGCGTAAGTCCGCAGATCAGCTCAGCAATCCGGAGTAACGAAAACCGGCGGCGAGCGAGATATCGTCGATGTCCGTCACCGGCCGGTCTTTTCCTCCAAGGAGCCCTTCATGGCCGCACTCGATCCCCACCGTCCCGGTCTGCTCGCCTCGCTCAACGGGAAATACCACCGCGCGGCACTCAACATCTTCACGCTCGTCGTGCTGGCCCACTGGGCGGAACACCTCGTGCAGGCGTTCCAGATCTACGTGCTCGGCTGGAAGACCTCGGACGCCCGTGGCGTGCTCGGCATCCCGTTCCCCAAGCTGATCAGCTCCGAGTGGCTGCACTACGGCTACGCGATCGTCATGCTGGTCTTCCTGTTCGCCCTGCGCAAGGGCTTCGCCGGCCGCTCGCGGCAGTGGTGGAACCTGGCGCTCGGCCTGCAGTTCTGGCACCACATCGAGCATCTGCTCCTGCTGATCCAGGCGCAGACCGGCTGGCGCCTCGGCGGCGGCACCGCGCCGAGCAGCATCATCCAGCTGTTCATCCCGCGGGTGGAACTGCACCTGTTCTACAACACGATCGTCACCATCCCGATGATCATCGCGATGATCGTGCACCGGAAGGCGCCCGCCGCCGAACGAGAGCTGACCGGCTGCACGTGTTCGCCCGAAAGCCGGCGTGAGCTGGCCACCGCCGCATCGTGACCAGGAGGCTCTTCGCTCTCCTGGCCTTCGTGGCGGCCTGGCTGGGGGTCGCGGTGTTCGCCGCGGCCCCGGCCTCGGCCCACGTCGAACTCCTCGGCTCGAATCCCGCCGACGGCGCCCGGCTCACCTCGGCGCCGCCTCTGATCTCGATCACCCTTTCGGAGAACATCGGCATCCAGCCGAACTCGATCAAGGTCGTCGATCAGCAAGGCACGAACGTCGTGTCCGGACCGGTGTTCCAGCCCGGTGACGTCGCCGAACAGGTCGCCGTCAAACTCGAGCCCGATCTTCCCGACGGCAGTTACCTCGTGGAGTACGCCTTCGTCTCCACCGACTCGCATCCGGTGCGCGGCACGTTCGCCTTCGTGATCGGCACCGGCCCCCTGATCACCTCGGCGGGCGCGGTGTCCGCCTCCACCGGCACCGATCCGGTCACCGACGCGTTGTTCACCACCTTCCGCTGGGGCTCGTTCGGCGGTGTCGCGCTGCTGGGTGGGATGGTGTTCGTGCTGGTCTGCCGTCCGGGCGGCCGGACGGACCCGGCGGCGCGGAAGCTGCTCACCGCGGGCCTGTGGCTGTCCGGCGTTACGGCCGTGGCCGGGTTCCTGCTGCAAGGCCCGTACGTCGCGGGCCGCGGCGCGGGTTCGGTCTTCGACCCGGCGCTGATCGAGGCGACCCTGCGGGTGGCGTACGGGAAGCTCCTGCTCCTGCGCCTGGCCGCGATCGTCGCGCTCGCCGTGATCGTGCGACGGCTGCTGATGGACGACCTGCCGGACAGGCTGAAGTCGCGTTACGAGAACCTCGGCATCGCGGCCGGGTTCCTCGTGATGCTGAGCTTCTCCGCGACCGGGCACGCGGTGGCCGACAAGATCATGTTCCTCTCGGTCAGCGCCGACCTCGCGCATTTCGGCGCGATGGCCGTCTGGGTCGGCGGGCTGATCCAGCTGGCCGTGCTCCTGCGCGGCAAGTACTCGGCGTCGGAGGCGGAACCGGCACTGGCGCGGTTCCATCCGATCGCCACCTGGTCGATCGTGATCATGGTGGTCAGCGGCGCGTACCTGGGCTTCCGGCTCGTCCCGTCGGTGGAGGCGCTCTGGACGTCGGCCTACGGCATCGTCTTCCTGCTGAAGCTGACCGGGTTCGCCGCGTTGCTGCTGGTCGCGAACCTGAGCCGGAACGCGGTGCGCCGCGGGATCTCCGGCCGCGGCGGCACCGGCGTCGTGACCGCCGACCTGCGGAAACTGCGGGTCAGCGTCGGGGTCGAGGTGCTGATCGTGGCCGTGGTGCTCGCGCTGGCCGCGGCGTTGTCCTCGATGTCCCCGACCGGTTGATCAGCGTTCGACAGGCTCATCCGGCGGGGTGAACGGCCCCCAGGTGAAGGCCCGGAGCCACGGCTCGGGATCGCCCAGCCAGTCCAAGGCGGCGATCTGGGCCGGGCTCCGGCGCCCGGCGAGCGACCGGTAGACGTCCACCGGCGCGCCCGAGAGCACCGCGGCGACCGGTTCGGTGCCGGCGATCCAGGTCGCGCCCTCGATTTCGATCCGCATCCCTGGCAGCCCGTGCTTGCCCAGCGAGGCGCCGAGGCCGCTGACGAGCACTTCGAAACCGCGCAGCCAGGCCGCGTGCGCCTCGGGCGGCGGAGCGCCGAGCGCGTACCGGAGATCGAGTTCGTGGGTGAAGGCGTCCATCACCATGATGTCGCCGCGGCTCTTGCCTTCGCCGTCGGCGGCGAGGAGCGCGTCGGCCTCGGGTCCGCGTTCGGTCCAGAGCCGCAGCAGTTCGGCGGCCGACGCCGTCTCCGGAATCGGGCAGGCCGCACCCCCGAACCGGGTGATCACCCGGTCGCAGATTTCGGTCAGATGCGCGAGCAGGTCCCGGACGGTCCACTGTGGACAAGCCGGGACGGTCCGTTCCCCCGCGCCGGCGTGGTCGGCGAGCAAGATCGAGATGTTCTCTCTGACCTGCCGATATCCTTCGGCCGCTGTCGCCGTATTCCAGCCAGGGACCCGAATTCGGCTGCTCGTCACGCGGCCACCTCCAATAAGGGTGAAACGATGGTCGTCCATTCTCCCACCGGGGGAAGGATGCCCCTTCTTCCCGTTTGCTCCCGACCGTTCGGCGCAAGATCACCCACCCGTGACGCGTGTCGTCGGGGCTTCAGGCACACTGGACGGGGAAAGCCCCCGTGCCGCAACAACTCTGCTGTTCGACAAAGCACGCACCGGTGACAGATCGCCCACTGTGGAGGTGACCAATGGAGATGCCCGGCTTCGATCTGGCGTGGCGTGGCTTCAACCGCGCACAGGTCCGGGAATTCGTTCGCGAGGTCGAAACCGAGTTGCGCCGAGTCGCCGCCGAACGCGACGAAGCGATCCGGCGCGGGGAGGCGCTCGCCGCCCGGCTCACCGCCACCCAAGAGGAAAACCGGGAACTGAAGAACAGCGTCGACCGGATCAGCCGCGTGCCGATCGCCCCGGACGCGCTCCAGGAGCGGTCACGCCGGATGCTCGAACTCACCCGCGAGGAAGCCGACGACATCACCGCGCGCGCCGCCGAGGAAGCCGCCAAGGCCGAGGCGGAACGGAAACGGATCGCCGAAGACTTCGAGCGCGCCATGACGCTGCGCCGGGCCGAGGCGATGCGGGCGCTCGCCGCGCGGGACGAAGCCTCGCAGGCACGGGCGCGAAAACTGCTCGACGACGCCGCCGAGAAGGGCGAGCGCCTGGTCGCCGAAGCGCGGCAGAAGGCCGACGTGGCCCTCGGCCTGCGCGATGACGTGCTGAAACAGCTGCTCGGCTGCCGGGATCTGCTCGCGGAAGCCGGTACGGTCCTGGCGGTCACCGCGGAACCGGAAGTGCCCGTTCAGCGCCGGAGCAGGCCCGAGGCCCGCACCGGCGCCGAAGCGGCCGCCACCTAGGCGTTAGGCGTCGTCCCCGGACGAATACACCACCGGCCGGACCTCCATCGCGTTGATGTGCGCGTCCGGGACCTGGCCCGCGATCTCGATCGCGCGCTCCTTGCTGTCGCATTCGACCAGGTAGAAGCCGGCCAGGTACTCCTTCGACTCGGCGAACGGGCCGTCGGTGACCACCGGGACGCCGTCACGCACCCGGACCACCGTGCTCTCCTTCGGCTCCCCCAGCGCCTGCGTCCCCAGCAGTTCGCCGCTCTCGGTGAGCTTCTTCATGAAAGGGTCGATGCGGGCGACCACCTCGTTGCGCTCCTCCTCGGGGAGAGCGTCCCAGGCGGCGGGGTTCATCGTGATCATGATCATGTACTTCATCGGGGTTCCTCCTGGTCATCCGGCCGGGTGCCCGGCCACTCACGCAGGAGTCGGAGCCGCCGGATCGTCCTCGACATCCTGGCACCCGCGAATTCCACCCGCCCGGAGTGGATACGTGGGGAGGGTATAGTGGGCGACGGCAGGGAACCACGAGAGAGCGGGTGCGGGATGACGGGATACGGCAGCGAGCGGGAGGCCTACCTCAAGCGCCTGCGCCGGATCGAGGGGCAGGTCCGCGGTTTGCAGCGGATGGTCGAAGAGGACAAGTACTGCATCGACATCCTGACCCAGGTGTCCGCGGCCACCAAGGCGCTGCAGTCGTTCTCCCTCGAACTGCTGGACGAGCACCTCGCCACCTGCGTGGTCCAGGCCGCCGCCGCGGGCGGTGAAGAGGCCGACCTCAAGGTCCGGGAGGCGTCCGACGCCATCGCCCGGCTTGTCCGCTCCTGATCACGCGACCCCGCGAAACCGGCGCAGCCGCAGGCTGTTGGTGACGACGAAAACCGAGGAGAACGCCATCGCGGCCCCGGCGATCATGGGGTTGAGCAGGCCGAGCGCGGCCAGCGGCAGCGCGGCGACGTTGTAGGCGAACGCCCAGAACAGGTTGCCCTTGATCGTGCCGAGCGTGCGGCGCGAGAGCCGGATGGCGTCCACGGCCGAACGCAGGTCACCGCGCACCAGTGTCAGGTCACCGGCCTCGATCGCGGCGTCCGTCCCGGTCCCCATCGAGAGGCCGAGGTCGGCCTGCGCGAGCGCGGCCGCGTCGTTGACGCCGTCGCCGACCATGGCGACCACCCGGCCTTGCGCCTGCAGCCGCTTGACGACGTCGACCTTGTCCGCGGGCAGCACCTCCGCGATGACCTCGTCGATCCCCACTTCGGCGGCGATGGCCTGCGCGGATCCGGTGTTGTCGCCGGTCAGCAGGACCGGCCGCAGCCCGAGCGCCTTCAGCTCGGCGACGGCCTTGGCCGACGTCGGCTTGACCGTGTCGGCGACGACGACCACACCCCGCGCCTCACCGTCCCAGGCGACGACGACGGCGGTCGCGCCACGTGCTTCGGCAGCCGTCTTGACCTGGGCGAACTCGTCGCCGACGGTGATGCCGTGCTGGTCGAGGAGGGCGGGCCGCCCGGCCAGGACGGTCTTGCCCTCGACCTGCCCGACGACGCCCAGCCCCTCGGCGTTCCGGAACTTCTCGACCGGCGGAAGCGCACCCAGCCGCTCTTCGGCGGCCGCGACGATCGCGCGGGCGATCGGATGCTCGGAAGCGTGCTCGACCGCCGCGGCGAACCGGAGGACGTCGTCGTCGCCATGGAGGTCGGTGAGGCTCATCTTCCCGGCGGTCACCGTGCCGGTCTTGTCGAGGACGACGGTGTCGACCGCACGCGTGGACTCGAGCACCTCGGGCCCCTTGATGAGGATGCCGAGCTGCGCGCCGCGGCCGGTGCCGACCAGCAGCGCGGTCGGCGTGGCCAGGCCGAGCGCGCACGGGCAGGCGATGATCAGGACCGCGACGGCGGCGGTGAAGGCGGCGTCCGCGCCGCTGCCCACGCCGAGCCAGAAGCCGAGCGTGCCGACCGCGAGCGCGATCACCACCGGGACGAACACGGCCGACACGCGGTCGGCGAGCCGCTGGACCCGTGCCTTGCCGTTCTGCGCGTCCTCGACCAGCCGCGCCATCTGCGCGAGCTGGGTGTCGGCACCGATCCGGGTGGCACGGACGACGAGCCTGCCGCCGGCGTTGACCGTCCCGCCGACGACGTTGTCGCCGACGGTCACCTCGACCGGGACGGCTTCACCGGTCAGCATGCTCAGGTCGACCGCGGATCCGCCGTCGGTCACGACACCGTCGGTGGCGATCTTCTCCCCCGGCCGCACGACGAACTCGTCGCCCGCCTTCAGCTCGCCGATCGGGACACGGCTCTCGGCACCGTCCTTCAGGAGGGCGACGTCCTTCGCGCCGAGTTCGAGCAGCGCGCGCAGAGCTGCGCCGGAGCGGCGCTTGGACCGGGCCTCGAAGTAGCGGCCCGCGAGGAGGAACGTGGTCACCCCGGCGGCGACCTCGAGGTAGAGGTTGCCCGCGCCGGAGCCACGTTCCATGGTCAGCGCGAAACCGTGCCGCATGCCGGGGACTCCGGCGGTACCGAACAGCAGCGCGTACAGCGACCAGAGCGTGGCGGCGACGACGCCGAGTGAGATCAGGGTGTCCATGGTGGCGGCGCCGTGGCGGAAGTTCGTCCAGGCGGGGCGGTGGAACGGCCACGCGCCCCAGGTGACGACGGGGGCGGCCAGGACCAGGGAGACCCACTGCCAGTAGGTGAACTGCCAGGCCGGAACCATCGCCAGCACGATCACCGGCACCGCGAGCACGGCGGAGGCCAGGAGCCGCCGCCGGAGACCGTCCGTGCTGTCTGCGTCCTCGTCGGGCTTGGGTGGCTGGGCCGTGTAGCCCGCGGACTCGACGACGCCGACGAGGTCGTCGACCGAGAGCGCGGCGGGGAAGTCGACCTGCGCCTTCTCGGTGGCGTAGTTGACCGTGGCGGAGACGCCGTCGACCTTGTTCAGCTTGCGTTCGACGCGTGCGGCACAGGACGCGCAGGTCATCCCGCCGATGGCCAGTTCGACACGCTGGGAGGTCCCGGCGGTCACGGCGTGCCTCCCGTGTGTCCCTCGTGATGGCCTTCGTGCACGCTGGTCGGCGCGGGCGCGGGCGGCTTCTCGTCCAGCGGCCCGACGGCCGAACCGATCGCCCAGGCGACGACGAACACCGCGGCCAGAGCCGCGGCGAACGCCGACACCTTGACGGCGGTACTCACGAGACGAGCTGGTAACCGGCTTCGGTGACGGCCGCGTCCACGATCTGGACATCGAGCGCGGTGTCGCTGGTGATGGTTACCTTGCCGCTGGCGACGTCCACGTTCACGGCACTGACGCCCACGATCCCGCTGACCTCCTCGGTGACGGAAGAGGCGCAGTGCCCGCAGGACATGCCCTTGACGGTGTAGGTGGTTTCGGCCATCGGTACGAACTCCTCTACAGGACAAACGAAGCGATCATTTCTTTTATACCCCATGGGGGTAGGGGTGTGCATGGAGGGTGCGGGCACACTGCGGAAATGAGGAAGATCTCCGCCATCGGCATCGGCGCCGGCGACCCGGAACACCTGACCGTCCAGGCCGTCCGGCGGCTGAACGAGATCGATGTGTTCTTCGTCCTCGACAAGGGTTCAGAGAAGCAGGACCTGGTGGGACTGCGCCAGGAGATCCTCGACCGGTTCGTCGAGCGGCCCGGTTACCGCGTCGTGCGGGCGCCGGACCCCGAACGCGACCGTACCCCTGCCGACTACCGGAAGGCCGTCGCCGACTGGCACCGGCTCCGCACCGACGTCTACGAAACCATGATCGCTTCCCTGGGTCCCGATGAGCGGGGCGCGTTCCTGGTGTGGGGTGACCCGGCGCTCTACGACTCGACCCTCACGTTGCTGGACGCCGTGCACGCCAGGGGGAACGTCGAGTTCGAGTACGACGTCGTTCCGGGGGTCAGCAGCGTGGCCGCGCTGACGGCACGGCACCGGACCACGATGAACCAGATCGGCAGGCCGGTCCTGATCACCACCGGCCGTCGCCTCGAAGCCGGCTGGCCCGCGGACGTGGACGACGTCTTCGTGATGCTGGACGCGCAATGCACGTTCTCGAACTTCGCGGACACGGGGCTGGAGATCTACTGGGGCGCGTACCTCGGGACCCGCGACGAGCTCCTGCTGTCGGGTCCTCTGACCGCCGGCCTCGCCGCCGAGATCCGCGCCGCTCGCGCCGCGGCGCGGTCACGGAAGGGCTGGATCATGGACATCTACCACCTGCGGCGCCCCGCCCCCTCCCGCATGTAGTCCCCTGAATGCGGCCGCCCCGCCCTCGCCGTCGCCCCGTCTGACCCCACCCTCGCGTGCCTCGCCCCGTGACTCACGTGCTTGAACGCCGAACTCGCGTGCTTGAACCCGTGACTCGCGTGATCGGAGGGCGATCATCTGTGCCCAGGGGGGCGGCACGTGTGTGTGGATGGACGACACTGACATGGCCCTGTGTCGTCCGTCTGATCACGGGTGTTCGCCGTTCAAGCACGCGTGTTCCGTCTCTGGTCACGTGTGTGACGAGCACAGGCACGTGTGTGACGGGGTGCGGGGTATAGAAAAAAGGCCCAGATCGGGAGAACCTCGGGGGTTCTCGACCGATCTGGGCCTTCTTCAATGTTAGTCCGGCGGTGTCCTACTCTCCCACAACCCTTCGGTTGCAGTACCATCGGCGCTGTCAGGCTTAGCTTCCGGGTTCGGAATGGGACCGGGCGTTTCCCTGACGCTATAACCACCGAAACACTGTGAAACAACCACTTCCACCAATACAAATTGGTGGTTGTGTGGTGTTTCAGAGCTGTAGAGTGGATGCGTAACATCTTTGTGGGCAAGTCCTCGGCCTATTAGTACCAGTCAACTCGACAACACATTACTGTGCTTCCATTTCTGGCCTATCAACCCAATGGTCTGTTGGGGGCCTTAACCCACATGGGGTGGGATACCTCATCTTGGAACAGGCTTCCCGCTTAGATGCCTTCAGCGGTTATCCCTTCCGAACGTGGCCAACCAGCCATGCCACTGGCGTGACAACTGGCATACCAGAGGTTCGTCCGTCCCGGTCCTCTCGTACTAGGGACAGCCTTCCTCAAGTATCCTACGCGCGCGGCGGATAGGGACCGAACTGTCTCACGACGTTCTAAACCCAGCTCGCGTGCCGCTTTAATGGGCGAACAGCCCAACCCTTGGGACCTACTCCGGCCCCAGGATGCGACGAGCCGACATCGAGGTGCCAAACCATGCCGTCGATATGGACTCTTGGGCAAGATCAGCCTGTTATCCCCGGGGTACCTTTTATCCGTTGAGCGACACCCCTTCCACCAGGTGGTGCCGGATCACTAGTCCCGACTTTCGTCCCTGCTCGACATGTCTGTCTCACAGTCAAGCTCCCTTGTGCACTTGCACTCAACACCTGATTGCCAACCAGGCTGAGGGAACCTTTGGGCGCCTCCGTTACTCTTTAGGAGGCAACCGCCCCAGTTAAACTACCCATCAGGCACTGTCCCTGAACCAGATCATGGTCCGAGGTTCAGATTCCCAATCCGACCAGAGTGGTATTTCAACAACGACTCCACCAACACTAGCGTGCCAGCTTCACAGTCTCCCACCTATCCTACACAAGCCGAACCGAAAACCAATACCAAACTATAGTAAAGGTCCCGGGGTCTTTCCGTCCTGCCGCGCGTAACGAGCATCTTTACTCGTAGTGCAATTTCGCCGGGCCTGTGGTTGAGACAGCCGGAAAGTCGTTACGCCATTCGTGCAGGTCGGAACTTACCCGACAAGGAATTTCGCTACCTTAGGATGGTTATAGTTACCACCGCCGTTTACTGGCGCTTAAATTCTCAGCTTCACCCCGAAGGGTTAACCGGTCCTCTTAACGTTCCAGCACCGGGCAGGCGTCAGTCCATATACATCGTCTTGCGACTTCGCATGGACCTGTGTTTTTAGTAAACAGTCGCTTTCCGCTGGTCTCTGCGGCCACCCACCCCTAGCCCGCGAAGGGCTTCAGAGTGTTTGGCCCCCCTTCTCCCGAAGTTACGGGGGCATTTTGCCGAGTTCCTTAACCACAGTTCACCCGATCGCCTTAGTATTCTCTACCTGACCACCTGTGTTGGTTTGGGGTACGGGCCGTGCACGCACTCGCTAGAGGCTTTTCTCGGCAGCATAGGATCACTCTACTTCACCTCAATCGGCTACGCATCACGTCTCAGCCTTAATGAATGGCGGATTTGCCTACCATTCGGCCTACACGCTTACACCAGTACTACCACTCACTGGCGGAGCTACCTTCCTGCGTCACCCCATCACTCGACTACTACGGAATCAGATCCCACGCTCCACACTCGCGCATTCACCCGAAGGCTTCAACACGAGGCTTTGGGTGGTTAGTATCAACCGCCTCATCCTGGGCGCACGTGCTCGGGTACGGGAATATCAACCCGTTATCCATCGACTACGCCTGTCGGCCTCGCCTTAGGTCCCGACTTACCCTGGGCGGATTAGCCTGGCCCAGGAACCCTTGGTCATCCGGCGGCAGAGTTTCTCACTCTGCATTCGCTACTCATGCCTGCATTCTCACTCCCGCACCCTCCACGACTGGCTTCCGCCGCCGCTTCCCTGGATGCAGGACGCTCCCCTACCCATCCACACGACTGGACACTCCCTCAAGGGAAGCATCGATCTGTATGTGTGAATGACACAGCTTCGGCGGTGTGCTTAAGCCCCGCTACATTGTCGGCGCAGGACCACTTGACCAGTGAGCTATTACGCACTCTTTCAAGGGTGGCTGCTTCTAAGCCAACCTCCTGGTTGTCTGGGCAATCCCACATCCTTTCCCACTGAGCACACACTTAGGGGCCTTAGCTGGTGTTCTGGGCTGTTTCCCTCTCGACGACGAAGCTTATCCCCCGCCGTCTCACTGCCACACTCTCACACCACGGTATTCGGAGTTTGGTTGATTTCGGTAACCCGGTAAGGCCCCTAGACCATCCAGTAGCTCTACCCCCGCGGTGAAACATGTGACGCTGCACCTAAATGCATTTCGGGGAGAACCAGCTATCACGGAGTTTGATTGGCCTTTCACCCCTACCCACAGCTCATCCCCTCAGTTTTCAACCTAAGTGGGTTCGGCCCTCCACGTCGTCTTACCGACGCTTCAGCCTGGCCATGGGTAGATCACTCCGCTTCGGGTCTAGACCACGCGACTATATTCGCCCTATTCAGACTCGCTTTCGCTACGGCTACCCCACACGGGTTAACCTCGCCACGCAGCACTAACTCGCAGGCTCATTCTTCAAAAGGCACGCCATCACCTCAACATCACAAGGATGTGCTCGGGCTCTGACGGCTTGTAGGCACACGGTTTCAGGTACTCTTTCACTCCCCTCCCGGGGTACTTTTCATCTTTCCCTCACGGTACTAGTCCGCTATCGGTCTTCAGGAAGTATTTAGGCTTACCGGGTGGTCCCGGCAGATTCACAGCAAATTCCACGAGCTCGCTGCTACTCGGGAACACCAGACAAACAATCCACAACGTGTTTTCGCGTACGGGACTCTCACCCACTCCGGTCGCCCATCCCAAGGCGTTCCACTAACACGCGCAATCATTCCGAGGACTGTCAGATCCTCGACGCTGGGTCCCACAACACCACACACACAACGCCTGACAGCTTGACATGTGCATGGTTTAGCCTCTTCCGCTTTCGCTCGCCACTACTCACGGAATCACGGTTGTTTTCTCTTCCTACGGGTACTGAGATGTTTCACTTCCCCGCGTTCCCTCCACACACCCTATATATTCAGATGCGGGTAACACCACATAACTGGTGCTGGGTTTCCCCATTCGGAAATCCTCGGATCACAGCTCGGTTGACAGCTCCCCGAGGCATATCGCAGCCTCCCACGTCCTTCATCGGCTCCTGAAGCCAAGACATCCACCATGTGCCCTTAATAACTTGACCACAAAGATGCTCGCATCCACTCTACAGTTCTCAAACACCACACCAGAAACAAACAACCAGGGTGTGAACCCCTCGGCGTGTTGCCTCAGGACCCAACAGCATGCCAGCGAACAATGCTTCCAACCTCCCAGGAGCACCCGTTCCACGCACCCGAAAGTGCAGTACTAGAGCGTCCCGGCAAAAGCCGGCGACACCATGACCAGTAGTTCCACAATTCCTTGAGCAACCCAGGCAGAAACACATTCGGTTTCTAGGCCCGAGCCACTCCACAGTCTTGGTCTCGGGTATCCCGAGGACTGTGGATGTGTTGCTCCTTAGAAAGGAGGTGATCCAGCCGCACCTTCCGGTACGGCTACCTTGTTACGACTTCGTCCCAATCGCCAGTCCCACCTTCGACCACTCCCCCCGCTTACGCGGTTGGGCCATGGGCTTCGGGTGTTACCGACTTTCATGACGTGACGGGCGGTGTGTACAAGGCCCGGGAACGTATTCACCGCAGCGTTGCTGATCTGCGATTACTAGCGACTCCGACTTCACGCAGTCGAGTTGCAGACTGCGATCCGAACTGAGACCGGCTTTAAGGGATTCGCTCCACCTCGCGGTATCGCAGCCCTCTGTACCAGCCATTGTAGCATGTGTGAAGCCCTGGACATAAGGGGCATGATGACTTGACGTCATCCCCACCTTCCTCCGAGTTGNCCCCGGCAGTCTCCCACGAGTCCCCGCCATGACGCGCTGGCAACGTAGGATAAGGGTTGCGCTCGTTGCGGGACTTAACCCAACATCTCACGACACGAGCTGACGACAGCCATGCACCACCTGTACACCAACCACAAGGGAAGCCCCATCTCTGGGGATGTCTGGCGCATGTCAAGCCCAGGTAAGGTTCTTCGCGTTGCATCGAATTAATCCACATGCTCCGCCGCTTGTGCGGGCCCCCGTCAATTCCTTTGAGTTTTAGCCTTGCGGCCGTACTCCCCAGGCGGGGCGCTTAATGCGTTAGCTACGGCACGGACAACGTGGATGTCGCCCACACCTAGCGCCCAACGTTTACAGCGTGGACTACCAGGGTATCTAATCCTGTTCGCTCCCCACGCTTTCGCTCCTCAGCGTCAGTATCGGCCCAGAGACCCGCCTTCGCCACCGGTGTTCCTCCTGATATCTGCGCATTTCACCGCTACACCAGGAATTCCAGTCTCCCCTACCGAACTCAAGTCTGCCCGTATCGCCCGCACGCTCCACGTTAAGCGTGGAGTTTTCACGAACGACGCGACAAACCGCCTACGAGCTCTTTACGCCCAATAATTCCGGACAACGCTCGCACCCTACGTATTACCGCGGCTGCTGGCACGTAGTTAGCCGGTGCTTCTTATCCAGGTACCGTCACTTGCGCTTCGTCCCTGGCGAAAGAGGTTTACAACCCGAAGGCCGTCATCCCTCACGCGGCGTCGCTGCATCAGGCTTTCGCCCATTGTGCAATATTCCCCACTGCTGCCTCCCGTAGGAGTCTGGGCCGTGTCTCAGTCCCAGTGTGGCCGGTCACCCTCTCAGGCCGGCTACCCGTCGTCGCCTTGGTAGGCCATTACCCCACCAACAAGCTGATAGGCCGCGGGCTCATCCTGTACCGCCAGAACTTTCAACCAACCCCCATGCGAAGGTCGGTGATATCCGGTATTAGACCCAGTTTCCCAGGCTTATCCCAAAGTACAGGGCAGATTGCCCACGTGTTACTCACCCGTTCGCCACTAATCCACCCGAAGGCTTCATCGTTCGACTTGCATGTGTTAAGCACGCCGCCAGCGTTCGTCCTGAGCCAGGATCAAACTCTCCAACAATGTCAAATTTGATCGAGGCAAATAATACTTGCTCTCAAAGGAACCTCATACGAGGTTACATATACATAAGCTCTACTGGCTTAGTTCACTAGCACACTGTTGAGTTCTCAAGCAACACACCCCGAATCGCACCGAGCAAAACCCGGCCTTATCCGAAGCAGTCATTTCTAGCAGTTTTTGGTGGGACACCCACTCAATCGCCTGAGGCGAGAGCTTGGTTCGTGTCCCGGTCGGCCGCTCGGTTTCCCTGGCGACTTGGAGAACTTTACATGGCCGGAAAGGGCCCGAAACAGGGGGGTACCTTAACTGCGTTTTCGCAGGTCAAGGCCCCTGTTTCGGGCCGGGGCCGCGATCAGCCCCCGACGCGCACGCCGGCGACGTTGCGCTTGCCCTTGCGGACGACGAGCCAACGGCCGTGCAGAGCGTCGTCCGAGGACGGCGTCCACGCCTCGTCGGCGATCTTCGTGTTGTTGACGTACGCGCCGCCTTCCTTGACGGTGCGGCGCGCGGCGCCCTTGCTGTCGACGAGCCCGGCGGCGATCAGCAGGTCGACGATCGTCGACTCGCCGTTCGGGTCCACCTTGCCGTTCGGGACCTCGGCCATCGCGGCGTCGAGGGTCGACGAGTCGAGCTCACGCAGCTCTCCCCTGCCGAACAGCGCCTGGCTGGCGGCGATGACCTGCCGGGTCGCCTCCTCGCCGTGCACCAGGGTGGTGAAGTCCTCCGCCAGCTTCCGCTGCGCGGACCGCAGGTGAGGCCGCTGCTCGGTGTCCTCGGCGAGCGCCGCGATCTCCTCCTGCCCGAGGAAGGAGAACATCCTCAGGTAGCGGATGACGTCGGCGTCGGCGACGTTCACGAAGTACTGGAACCACGCGTACGGCGAGGTCATCTCCGGGTCGAGCCAGACGCTGCCGCCACCGGTGGACTTCCCGAACTTGCGTCCCTCGGTGTCGGTGACCAGCGGCGCGGTCAGCGCGTGCGTGTGCCCGCCGTCGGTCCGGCGGATCAGGTCGACGCCGCCGACGAGGTTGCCCCACTGGTCCGAGCCGCCGATCTGCAGCTTGCAGCCGTACTCGCGGTACAGGTGCAGGTAGTCCTGCGACTGCAGCAGCAGGTAGCTGAACTCGGTGTAGGACATGCCGTCGGCTTCGAGGCGGCGCTTGACCGTCTCCCGGTTCAGCATGGTGTTGACCGGGAAGTGCTTGCCGACGTCGCGCAGGAACTCGACCACGGTCTGCTTCCCGGTCCAGTTCAGGTTGTTCTCGATGACCGCGCCGGTCGGCGAGTCGTCGAAGTCGACGAACCGCTCCAGCTGACCGCGGATCCGGTCGGCCCATTCGGAGACGGTGTCCAGCGTGTTGAGGGTGCGTTCCCCCGTGTCACGCGGGTCGCCGATCATCCCGGTGGCAACACCCGCCAGCACGATCGGCCGGTGCCCGGCGCGCTGGAAGCGCGAGAGCATCAGGAGCGGGACCAGGTTGCCGGCGTGCAGGCTGGGCGCGGTCGGGTCGAATCCGCAATAGAGCGTGAGGGGCCCTTGGTCGAGGTCTCGCCGCAGTGCGTCGGTGTCGGTGGATTGCGCGATCAGGCCGCGCCAGGTCAGCTCGTCAAGGATGTGCTCGCTCACGCCTGTAGATCCTCCCGCACCAGGTCAACCGACTATCGGCCGGGGGCGGCCGCCCGTCGCTTGCCACCCCGGCGGTAGGTGGAGACCGCGGGCGACCCGTCGACCCAGAACCGCCACGGCGTGTCCATCGCCATCGCGACGCCGACACGTGGCCCGGTGCGGATGTCCGTTTCGGGGACGCGTTCGCCGGTGAACAGCCGGACGGGTGACGCGGGATCGGTCAGGTCGACGCCGTTCTCGGCCCGGTCGATGCCGAGTACCGAGGTGAGGATGGCCGGGCCTTTCGCGAGTTCGCCGTTGCCCCGCGCGGACGGCCTGCGCGCACGGGCGACGTCCGCTCCGGACACCACCTCCCCGGCGCGCAGCAGCACGGCGCCCGGCTGCCCGTCTTCGGTGCCGACGACGTTGGCGCAGAAGTGCATGCCGTAGACGAAGTACACGTACAGATGCCCCGCGGGCCCCCACATGACCGCGTTGCGCGGGGTCTTGCCTCGATAGCAGTGCGACGCGGGGTCGTCGAGTCCGCGATAGGCCTCGACCTCGACCAGGCGGACGGCGACCGTGCCGTCGGGACCGGTCGCTTCGATCACCGCGCCGAGCAGGAGTGTGGACAGCTCCACCGGGTCCAGTGCCAGCTCCCGCCGGGTGAACTGTCTGCCGGTCACCAACGTTCCGCACTCCCTTTCGCCGCGCTCTCCCGGAACCGACCTTAACCGGCGGCCCCGATCTTCGGCGCGACCCGCATGCTGGTGTGGCAGCACCCGGTGCCGTCGGGGAGTTTCGTGAACAGCACCGGCATCCAGTCGTCGCCGAACGTCGGGTTCATGCCGGCGAAGACGTTCTCCGAGACGGGCACCAGATCCGCCTCGATCGGCGGGGCGATGCCCTCAAGTCCGTCGGCGAACTCGTAGACAAAGCGCAGCTTCCCTTCGGTCTCCGTGACGGTGATGATCACGCCTTCGCGGCGATAGGTGCCCGCGAAGGGTCCGACGTCGACTGAGGGAGGTGTCGCAGGCGGGGCGAAGTCGGCGGGCACCTGGACGCCGCCGAGTTCGCCGAGCAGCTCCCTTGCCAGCTCCATGTACAGCCTGTCGGTCGTGCCGCTGTTGGTGAGCAGGGCGAAGGCCAGTCCGGCTTCCGGCACCACCCGCAGGTAGGAGCGCTGCCCGATCGACGATCCGTTGTGCCCGAAGCCCTGGACGCCGTTCCAGTCGTGGACCGAGACGCCGAGTCCCCAGCCTTCGGAACCGAGCGTCCATTTGTCAGGCACCTCGGCCTCGCGGCGTCGCATCTCGGCCACCGTCTCCGCCGCGAGCACGCGGGTGCCGTCAGCAGCTTTGCCGTCCAGCAGCATCCGGGCGAAGCGGACGACGTCGCCCGCGGTGGCGAGGACCCGCCCGTAAGGACCGGCGTTGCGGGGCAGAAGATCCCAGGCGGCTGTCGGCTCTTGTCCGAGGTGCCCCATCGCCACGCGGAACCGCAGCGCCTCTTCGGGCAGGGTCATCGTCTCCGTGAGCCCGAGCGGCGTGACGATCCGCTCCCGCAGGGCGTCGTCCCAGGTCAGGCCGGTGAGCACTTCGACGATCCGGCCGAGCACGGCGTACCCGACGCTGCTGTAGGACGCGGTCGTGCCCGGCGGGCAGTCGAGCGCCACTCCCCTGGCTGCCTCGACGTACTTGGCGAGGCAGTCGTCGCCGCGGCCGGTGTCCTCCATGAAATCGCAGGTGAGCCCGCCGGTGTGACTGAGCAGCTGCCGGGCGGTGATGGTCTTCGTCGCCGCCGGATCGACGGTCGCGAACTCGGGAAGCACCTCGACGACCGGCGTGTCGAGGTCCAGGCGTCCCTCCTCGGCCAGCCCCAGTACCAAGGCGGCCGTGTAGACCTTCGCGATCGAGCCGAGCTGGAACACCGAATCGGTGGTCGCCTCCACGCCGGTTCCCCGGTGCAGGATCCCGCCTGCCAGCTCGTGAATCTCGTCGTTGACCAGAACGGCGAGTGTCGCCCCAGGCACCCCGTGCTCGGACCGCAGGTCGTCGAGCCGGGACTGCCAGTGGGCTTTGTCGAACGTTGTCCGTACACTGTTAGGCATATCGAACACTGTACGGAAAAGTGAAGGAACGCGGATGTCGGTGTGGGCTCGTCCCCCGAAACGAAAGCGGTCGCTGAGCCGGGAGCAGATCGTCTCCGCGGCCATCGAACTCCTCGACGCCGACGGCATCGAGGCGCTGAGCATGCGCAAGCTCGGTGTCCGGCTCGGCGTGGCCGCCCCGTCGATGTACACCCACGTGGCCAGTAAGGACGAGCTGGTCGAACTGGTCGTCGACGAGGTGTACGGCGAGGTCGCGATCCCGGAGCCGGGTCCGTGGCGAGCAGAGGCGACACGGTTCGCGCGCGACCTGCGTTCGGTGTTCCTGCGCCACGCGTGGATCGGCTCGCTGCTCGGCGAGACCGGCGTGGCGTATCTGGGGCCGAACGTCCTGAGGATGTCGGAAGCGGCACTGACGTTGTTCGAAGAGGCCGGTTTCTCGCTGGAAGACGCGGATCTGGCGTGGAACACGGTCATGGCGTTCGTCGTCGGACGGGCCATCAGCGAGGCCGCTTGGCTCACGACGCTCAACCGCAGTGGGCAGACCGAGCAGGAATGGAAGGACCGCCTGTGGCCCGCGGCCAAGCAGGCTGTGCGGGATCACCCGCGCCTCAAGAAGCTGTACGCGGCCCAGCGAACCAGGGAACCCGGCGAGACCAACGACGCGGACTTCGCGCGCGGTCTCGACTGCGTCCTCGACGGGCTGGCAGCAAAGCTCCCTTGATACGCGTGAAGGCCTCTTCCCTCGGCTGAGCAGAGGGAAGAGGCCTTCACACGCAGCTGTCTAGCTCAGCCAGGCGCGGTGTTCGGCGACCCGCGCGACCAGCCGGTCCCGCTGCTCGGCGACCCGCGCCGGAGCGGTACCGCCACGGGCGTCGCGCGAGCTCACCGAACCCTCGACGGTCAGCACTTCGCGCACGGCGGGTGTCAGCGCCGGGTTGATCTTCTCGAACTCTTCGTCGGTCAGTTCGTCGAGGCCGACCCCGCGGCCCTCCGCGACGCGGACGCTCTCCCCCGCCGCTTCGTGCGCGACACGGAACGGAACCCCTTGGCGCACAAGCCATTCGGCGATGTCCGTGGCGAGGGTGAATCCGGCGGGGGCCAGTTGGGCGAGCCGGTCGGTGTGGAAGGTCAGCGTCTCGAGCATGCCCGCGATCGCCGGGAACAGCAGTTCCAGCTGCTCGACGGAGTCGAAGACCGGCTCCTTGTCCTCCTGCAGATCCCGGTTGTACGCGAGCGGCTGGGCCTTGAGTGTCGCGAGCAGACCGGTCAGATTGCCGATGAGCCGTCCGGCCTTGCCGCGGGTCAGCTCGGCGACGTCCGGGTTCTTCTTCTGCGGCATGATCGAGCTGCCGGTCGCCCAGGCGTCGTCGAGGGTGACGTAACCGAATTCGGCGGTGTTCCAGATGATCACCTCTTCGGCGATCCTGGACAGGTTGACCGCGAGCATCGCGACGTCGAAGGCGAACTCGGCGACGAAGTCCCGCGAGGCGGTGCCGTCGATGGAGTTCTCGACACTGGTGTCGAAGCCCAGTTCGGCTGCGACGGCCTCGGGGTCGAGTCCGAGCGAGGAACCCGCGAGCGCGCCGGAACCGTAGGGGGATTCGGCGGTGCGGACGTCCCAGTCACGCAACCGGGTGACGTCGCGCAGCAGCGACTGGCCGTGCGCGAGCAGGTGATGCGCCAGCAGGACCGGCTGGGCGTGCTGCAGGTGGGTGCGGCCCGGAAGGATCGCGTCCGGGTGCCGCTTCGCCTGCGAAACCAGCGCGTCGACGACGCCGAGGGTGCCGGCGACCACGCGGCGGGCGGCGTCCCGCAGCCACATCCGGAACAACGTCGCGACCTGGTCGTTGCGCGAACGGCCCGCCCGCAGCTTGCCGCCGAGCTCGGTGCCCGCCCGCTCCAGCAGGCCGCGTTCGAGCGCGGTGTGGACGTCCTCGTCGGCGACGGTCGGGGTGAACGCGCCCGAGGCGACGTCCTGCGCGAGGGTGTCCAGCGCGGCGAGCATGCCGGTCAGCTCGTCATCGGTGAGCAGTCCCGCCTTCCGCAGCACTCGCGCGTGTGCCCTCGACCCGGCGATGTCGTACGGCGCCAGCCGCCAGTCGAAATGGGTCGACGCGCTCAGCGCCGCCATCGCCTCCGCCGGCCCGCTGGCGAACCGGCCGCCCCACAGCTGCACCGGCTGCTCATTCCCGCTCACGACACTCCTCGAATTCCTTGGTTCTCTTCAGGCGACTGACCGGTCGAAGGTAGCGCCTGTGGTGAAGTCGTACAGCGCGCGCTCGTCGCGCGCGGAGTTCACGACCGCGTTTCCGCGGTGCAAGACCAGGCAGACTTCGCCGGACACCTGCCCGATACTGACCTTTTTCAGTTCTTCGTACGCCCTGATGAGCGCGAGCGCGGCGGGACTCTCGTAGATCCCGCGCCCTGTGAGCCCGAAGGCGCCGAGACGGCGATTCAGCTCCTGGAAGGCTTCCAGCAGCGTCACGGTCTCCCCGTCGATCGCGACCGGCACCCCTTCGTCGAAGGTGATGACCAGCTTCTCCGGATCTTCCGGGAAGGCGAACCCGTCAGGCGTCACCTTCGGTCTCCTCACCGCCGTCCACTGTGGACGACCGTCGGGCCAGCGCCATGAAACGCTCGGCCAGGTCTTTGCCGGACAACGGCTCCCTCGCGATCACGGCGACCGTGTCGTCGCCCGCGATCGAACCGACGACCTCCTCCAGCGCCGCCCTGTCGATGGCGCTGGCGAGGAACTGCGCCGCGCCCGGCGGCGTGCGCAGCACCGTCAGGTTCCCCGACGAGTCCGCCGAAACGAGCAGCTCGGCGAGCAACCGCGAAAGCCGGGACGTACCGCCCTGCACCCCGCGTACCGGGCTGCCGTCCTCCGGGATGACGTACACCGGTGCGCCGGAATCGGCGCCCCGCAGCTTCACCGCGCCCAGTTCGTCGAGGTCCCGCGACAACGTCGCCTGGGTGACGTCGATACCTTCCGCCGCCAGGAGCTTCGCGAGCTCCGTCTGGCTTCGGATGGCCATCGACGACACGAGTTCGTTGATCCTGGCCTGCCGGGTGACTCTGCTTCCGGTCATCGTCGCTCCTGGCCCAGCAGCCAGACCAGCAGAGCTTTCTGCGCGTGCAGCCGGTTTTCGGCCTCGTCCCAGACCGCGCTCGACGGGCCGTCGATGACCTCGTCGGTGATCTCCCAGCCGCGGTGCGCGGGCAGGCAGTGCAGCACGATCGCCTCGTCGGCGGCGCGGCGCATCAGCGCGGTGTTGACCTGCAGCTCGCGGAACGGGCCGACCCGGTCGAGGCCGTCGTTCTCCTGGCCCATCGAAGTCCAGGTGTCGGTGACGACGACGTCCGCGCCTTCGACGGCGGCGTACGGGTCGGTGAAGACCGTGGTGCTGCCGCCGGTTTCAGTCGAACGGTGCTTGGCGTCGAGCATGACCTGCTGATCCGGCTGGAAGCCCTCCGGCGAGACGACGCGCACGTGCATCCCCGCCGTGGTGCCGCCCAGCAGCAGCGAATGCGCCATGTTGTTGGCGCCGTCGCCGAGGTAGACGAGGGTGAGCCCGGCGAGCTTGCCCTTCCGCTCGCGGATGGTCATCAGGTCGGTGAGCACCTGGCACGGGTGGAACTCGTCGGTGAGCGCGTTGATCACCGGGATACTCGCCGCCGAGGCCATCGCGTCGATGCGTTTCTGGGCGAAGGTCCGCCAGACGATCGCGTCCAGGTACCGCGAAAGCACCCGCGAGGTGTCCTCGATGGTCTCTTCGCGGCCGAGCTGCATGGAGCGACCGTCGACGATCACGGGGTTGCCGCCGAGCTGGGCGATGCCCACCTCGAAGGAGAACCTGGTCCGGGTGGAGTTCTTCTCGAAGATCGCCGCGACGGATTTGCCCTCCAGCGCGCGGGAGCTCAGCGGCTCGGCCTTCAGCTGGTCGGCGAGGTCCAGGATCTCGGCCTGTTCGGCAGGGCTGAGATCGTCGTCACGGAGGAAGTTGCGGAGCATGCGTTTCGTCTCTGTCCTAGGTGGTGGTGGAATCGAGCGCCCCTGGAAGGGCTTCGAGGAATCCCGCGGCCTCATCGACGCTCAGGATCAGCGGCGGTGCCAGCCGGATGGTGTTCGGGGCGATCGGGTTGACCAGGTACCCCGCGTCCTGCGCGGCCTTGGCGACCGCCGCCGAGACCGGTTCGCGCAGCGCGATGCCGAGCAGCAGCCCGGCACCGCGGACCCCGGACACCAGCGGGTGGCCGAGCTCCTCCACACGAGAGGCGATGTCCTTGCCCAGGGCGGAAACGTGGTCGTTCAGGTTGTCCTTGGCGATGGTCTTGAGCACGGCGAGCCCGGCCGCGCAGCAGATCGGGTTGCCGCCGAAGGTGGTCCCGTGGTGGCCCGGCTTGATCAGGTCTCCCGCCTCGCCGACGCCGATGACCGCGCCGAGGGGCAGTCCGCCGCCGAGTCCCTTCGCCAGGGTGACGAGGTCCGGGACGACGCCGGCGTGCTGGAAGGCGAACCACGCGCCGGTGCGGCCGATGCCGGTCTGCACCTCGTCGAGGACCAGCAGGGTCCCGGTCGCCTTGGTGATCTCCCGTGCCGCCTGGAGGTAGCCGTCCGGCGCCGGGATGACACCCGCTTCCCCGAGAATCGGCTCGAGGAACACCGCCGCCGTGTCTGCGTCCACCGCGGCGCGAAGCGCGTCGATGTCACCGTAGGGAACGTGGGTGACACCGGGGACCAGCGGCTTGAACGGGTCCCGCTTCGACGGCTGGCCGGTCAGTGTCAGCGCGCCCATCGTGCGGCCGTGGAAGGCACCCTCACAGGCGACGATCTTGGTCCGCCCGGTGAGCCTGCTGATCTTCAGCGCGGCCTCGTTGGCTTCCGCGCCGGAGTTGACGAACAGCACCTTCGCGTTGCCGGACAGACCGGCGACGTCCAGGAGTGTTTCGGCGAGTTCGACGGCGACCGGGTTCACGTAGAGGTTCGAGGTGTGGCCGAGTTTCGCGACCTGTTCGGTGACCGCGGCGACCACGGCGGGGTGCGCGTGCCCCAGCGCGTTGACCGCGATGCCGCCCAGCAGGTCGACGTACGGCTTGCCGTCGGCGTCCCAGACCGTCGCGCCCTCGCCTCGGACCAGGGTCAGCGCCGGGGTGCCGTAGTTGTCCATGAGGGACGACTTCCAGCGCTCCTGGCCGTCTGCATTGGACTCGGACGTGGTCACGGGAGCTCCGTTTCGGGGAAGACCATGGTACCGATGCCGCGGGAGGTGAAAACCTCCAGAAGCACCGAATGGGCGATGCGGCCGTCGATCACGTGCGCGCGGCGGACACCGCCGCGGATGGCGCGCACGCAGGCCTCCATCTTCGGGATCATGCCGCTGGCGAGGCCGGGAAGCAGGGTTTCGAGGCGGTCCACGCGGATCCGGTCGACCAGCGAACTCCGGTCCGGCCAGTTGGCGTAAAGGCCTTCGACGTCGGTGAGCACGACGAGCTTTTCCGCGCCGAGCGCGGCGGCCAGCGCACCGGCGGCGGTGTCGGCGTTGATGTTGTGCACGACGCCGTCGACGTCCGGGGCCACGGTGGACACCACCGGGATCCGGCCCGCGTTGACGATGTCGAGCACCGCGTCCGGGTTGACCTCGGAGACCTCGCCGACGAGCCCGATGTCGACCGGCACACCGTCCACGGTGGCCTGTTTGCGTTCGGCGGTGAACAGCCGCGCGTCCTCGCCGGAGATGCCGACCGCGTACGGGCCGTGCGCGTTGATCAGCCCGACCAGTTCGCGGCTGACCTGGCCGGTCAGCACCATGCGGACGATGTCCATCGTCTCGGGGGTGGTGACCCGCAGGCCGCCCTTGAACTCGCCTTCGACGCCGAGCCGGGTGAGCATCGCGGTGATCTGCGGGCCGCCGCCGTGCACCACCACCGGACGCAGCCCGGCCATGCGCAGGAAGACCATGTCCTCGGCGAAGGCCTGCTTGAGGCTCTCGTCGATCATGGCGTTGCCGCCGTACTTGACCACGACGGTGGCACCGTGGAAGCGCTGCAGCCAGGGCAGGGCTTCGATCAGGATCGCGGCCTTCTCGGCGGCCGTCGCGAGCCGCTCGTCCGCGGGGACCGTGGATTCGGAAGGGCTCATGACGAGTACGCGCTGTTCTCTTCGACGTACGCGTGCGAGAGGTCGGTCGTGTAGATCGTCGACTCCCCCTCGCCGAGGCCGAGGTCGACGACGATCTTGATGTCCCGGCCCGAGAGATCCGCCTCGGAGCGGTCCGCCGCCGGGGTGCCCTTGGCGAACAGGGTGACGCCGTTGATCGCGATGGCGACCTTCTCCGGGTCGATCTCCGCGGGCACCCGGCCCAGCGCCATGGCGATGCGGCCCCAGTTCGGGTCCGAACCGAACAGCGCGGTCTTGACCAGGTTGTCCTCGGCGATCGTCCGGCCGACGGCGATGGCGTCCGCCTCGCTCGCCGCGCCGGTGACCGTGACGTCGACGTATTTGGTCGCGCCTTCGGAGTCCGCGCGCAGTTGCAGCACGAGGTCGAGGCTGACGGCGGTGAGCAGTTCGGTCAGTTCGGCCTCGGTCGGCTCGACGCCGCTGGCGCCGGAGGCGAGGACGAGCACGGTGTCGTTGGTGGAGGTGCCGCCGTCGACGTCGAGCCTGTCGAAGGTCACGCCGGTGGCGGCGCGCAGGGCCCTGTCGAGGACTTCGGGCGTGACGACGGCGTCGGTGGTGAGGACGGAGAGCATCGTCGCGAGGTTCGGGGCGAGCATGCCCGCGCCCTTGGCGAACCCGCCGACGCTCCAGCCGCTGTCGTGCTTCGCGGCCGCTTGCTTCGGCTTGCTGTCGGTGGTCATGACCGCGGTGGCGGCGTTGAGGTCGGCTCCGCCACCGGTGCCGAGTTCCCCGAAGGCGGCGTCCACGCCGGAGAGCAGCGCGTCCATCGGCAGCCGCTCGCCGATCAGACCGGTCGAGCAGACAGCGACCTCGATCGCCCCGGCCTCGAAGAGCCCGGCGACCTTCTCGGCGGTCTGGTGGGTGTCCTGGAAACCGCCGGGACCGGTGGCGGCGTTCGCGCCACCGGAGTTGAGGACGACGGCCTTCAGCCGCTGCTGCTTCAGTACCTCTTGCGACCACAGGACGGGCGCGGCCTTGATCACGTTGCGCGTGAACACGCCTGCCGCGACCTGCAGCGGCCCGTCGTTGACGACGAGCGCGAGGTCGAGCTTGCCCTCGGCCTTGATCCCGGCGGCGACGCCCGCGGCACGGAATCCCTTCGGCTGGGTGACGGTCACGGAGCCACTCCTACGGTCGGTAGTCCGGTGGTTTCGGGGAGGCCGAGCGCGATGTTCATCGACTGGACGGCGCCTCCCGCGGTGCCCTTGGTCAGGTTGTCGATGGCCGCGACCACGATCAGGCGCCGGGTGTCGGCGTCCACGGTGACCTGCAGCTGGACGTTGTTCGAGCCGACCACCGAAGCCGACGACGGCCACCGGCCGACAGGCAGCAGCTGGACGAACGGCTCGGTGGCGTACGCCTTTTCGTAGACCTCGCGGGCGCCGTCGGCGTCCAGGTCGGTCTTGAGGGCGGCGCTCGCGGTGGTGAGGATCCCTCGCGGCATCGGGGCCAGCACGGGGGTGAACGAGACCTTGACCCGTTCTCCCGAGACCGCCGAGAGGTTCTGCGCGAATTCGGGGGTGTGGCGGTGGGCGCCGCCGACGCCGTACGCGGTGGCCGAACCCATCACCTCCGAACCGAGGAGGTTCGGCTTGAGGCTCTTGCCCGCGCCCGAGGTCCCGGTCACGGCGACGACGTTGACCTCCGGCTCGACCAGGCCCGCCGCGAGGGCCGGGGCGAGGGCGATCGAACCGCCGGTCGGGAAGCAGCCGGGGACCGCGATGCGTTTGGTCCCGGCGAGGCGCTCGCGGGCGCCGGGGAGTTCGGGGAGCCCGTACGGCCATTGGCCGGCATGGTCGCCGCCGTACCAGCGCTGCCAGTCGGCCGCGTCGGAGAGGCGGTGGTCCGCGCCGAGGTCGACCACCAGGACGTCCGGGCCCAGTTGCGCGGCGATGGCACCGGAGTGACCATGCGGCAGGGCGAGGAAGACGACGTCGTGCCCGGCCAGCGTGTCCGGGGTCGTCTCCAGGAGGACACGGTCGGCCAGCGGCGCGAGATGCGGCTGGTGCTGGACGAGCGGCGTCCCCGCGGAGCTGGCCGCGGTGAGCGCGCCGATCTGGATTTCGGGATGGGTGAGCAGCAGGCGCAGGAGTTCGCCACCCGCGTACCCGCTGGCTCCGGCCACCGCGATCTTCACCGTCATACGTATGATTATGCACAGCCGTGCAAGTTCAATCAAACAAAGGTCGCGCGGCTCACCCGATTTAGGCCATCCCCTGTCCCTTGTCCGAGGCATCCTTGCGGCATGACAGACACGCCCGCCCGGCTGCTCAGCCTGCTGTCGCTCTTGCAGACCCCTCGGGAGTGGCCCGGCAGCGAGCTCGCCGAACGGCTGGAGGTCAGCCCGCGGACCATCCGGCGCGACATCGACCGGCTGCGCGAGCTCGGTTACCCCGTCGAGGCGTCGCGAGGCTCCGAAGGCGGCTACCGGCTGGGCGCGGGCGCGGCCATGCCGCCACTGCTACTCGACGACGAGGAAGCCATCGCGATCGCCGTCGGTCTCCGGGGCGCCGCAGGCCAGGCGATCTCGGGCATCGAGGAGTCTTCGGTGCGGGCGCTGGCGAAACTCGAGCAGGTGCTGCCCTCGCGGCTGCGGTACCGCGTCGGCGCGCTGGGCGCCGCGACCGTGCCGCTGCCCGGCACCGGCCCCGCCGTGGACCCGGAACACCTCACCGTCTTCGCGGGCGCGATCGCCAACACCGAAAGGACGCGGTTCGCCTACCGCACCGGCGACGGCACCGAATCCCGGCGGCATGTCGAACCGCACCGGCTCGTCTCGGCCAGGCACCGCTGGTACCTGCTCGGCTACGACCTCGACCGGGACGGCTGGCGGATCTTCCGCGCGGACCGGATCTCCGGACCACGGGCCACCGGCGGCCGGGCAACGCCGAGACAGCCACCCGCGGAGGACGTGGCGGCCTATGTCACCGACAAGATGTACAGCCTCCTTCCCACTTACCGCGCACGCGTGACCTTGCACGCGCCGTTGAGCCAGGTCTCCCCCGCGATCGGGGACAACGTCGGCGAACTCGAACAGGTCGACGACGAGACCTGCGTCCTGAACGCGGGCACGGACACCCTGGACTGGCTCGCGTTCCGAATCCTCGGGCTCGGCTGCGAATTCACCGTGCACGAACCGCCGGAACTGATCAGCCACCTCCGGGAGATGGCGGCACGAGCCGAGCGCGGCACGAAGTCCACAGTGGACTGACGGCGGCCGCGAGAGCCGGATGACCCTCGCGGCCGCCTGGATTCAGCCGAGTTCACCCACCTCTCGACGGCTCGGCGGGATCGGGAGATACGCGCCCCGGCGCTCGGGGTCGCAGCCGACCCTGGGCAGCCGGGCCCGGATCCCGCCTGGCGTCCGCTCGAAGCGCCGCGCGATCTCCTCGACGCTTTCCCCGGCCAGCCAACGGCTTTCCAGTTCAGCGTCCAGCTCCTCGGACCACGGCAGGCCCTGATGCGCGGGGCGGTCGGCCGATCTTCGGCGGCCGTTCCGGCCGTTGCCACGACCGGCGAACGCCATCAGCGTGTCGGAAAGGACTGTCGCCAAGGCAGGTACGGCCTCGGCGTCGATATCGAGCCTGCCTTCGGCGACAGGCTCCTCCTGCGGTCCGGCTCCGCCGACCATGACGGTCACCCAGCGGTCTTCCCCGGCCGCGCCGCCACCCTCACGGGCGGCGACCTCGATGCGATAAACGGTGTCTTGCACGCGGATCTCGGTCCGGTGCTCTTCGACGATGGTCATGGCGGGAACGCTAACGGACGGCTCCGACAATTCCGGGGCCCGGCGAGGGGGATTCGCTCCGGGGCGGTGGATGACCGGTACTTTCATCGCTTTTCGGGACGAGAGGGTGCCGGTCATGGCCAGTTGTCCGTCGCATTCAGAGGACCAATCGCGATGAGCGGGCGGGATCGAGTCCTGTAGTGAGCCCCCGCCGAGAAGCGTTGCGAAAGCCACTTTCACAACGTTGAAGGTTGCGAAAGTGGCTTTCGCAACACCCGGCTGCCGGGTTGCGCACCACCGCACCCAAAGGAAATGCCCCGGCCCGGAGAACCGGGCCGGGGCACCGAAGCATCCCGAAAGCGACAGACTCAGAAAGGCAGCGCCTGAGCCAGCGCCTCCTTCTTCACTTCAGCCACGGAAGACGGCACGTCCGACTTCTTCGCGGCGGCTCCCGCACCGGCCGGAACCGGCTGCGGGACCGGGGTGCACTGCACGTCCGAACCGTTGCCCGGCTTGCGCACGGGCAGCTTTCCGGTCAGCAGGTAGTCCGCGATCTTGTCGTCCACACAGGACACACCGGACAGCGAACCCGAGTGCGTCGTGCCACCGGGGGCGCTGATCAGGCTGGCATTCGGGTAGCGCTTGCGGACCTCGAGGCTGCCGGGGTACGGCGTCGCGGCGTCGTTCTCCTCGTTGACCATGAGGATGCCGGGGACCTTGCGCCCGTCGATCTCCACCGGCTTGCCCGGCTTCGCGGGCCAGTCGATGCACGGCGCGTTGAACCAGGCGTTGCCCCAGGTCTCGAACGGTGCCCGGAAGTGGGTGACCCAGTTGTCGAACTTCCAGCGGTTCCAGCTCTGCGGCCACGCCACGTCGGTGCACTGCACGGCCGCGTAGACCGCGTACCCGTTGTCGTCACCCGGCGGGTTGGAGTTGTCGTACAGGCCCTTCAGGGTCTGCCAGTCACCCTTGTGGACCCAGCCCGAGAACGCGTTCGCCATGTCTTCCCAGCCGAAGACGTAGTAACCGGCCTGCAGGAAGATGTCCGTCCACTCGGAACCGCCGATGACGCCGCCCGCGGGCTTGTCGTACAGCTTCTTCTGCTCGCCGTACCACAGCTTCTCGACCGCGGACGCGGTCTTGCCGAGGTGGTAGACGTCGTCGTACTTCGCGAGCCAGCCGAAGTAGGTCTTGATGTTCTTGTCGAAGGCGATGTCCTGGTTCAGGTTCGCCTTGTACCAGACGTCGCGGGGGTCGACCGTGCCGTCGAACACCATCCGCCGCACGTTCTGCGGGAACAGCGAGCTGTAGACCTGGCCGAGGTAGGTGCCGTAGGAGAAGCCGTAGTAGTTGATCTGCTTCTCGCCCAGCGCCTTGCGAAGGTTGTCGACGTCCTTCGCCACATCGATGGTCTTGATGTGCTCGAGGATCGCGCCGTTCTTGGCGCACGCCTTCGCGTACCCCTTCGCCTTCTCACGCCACGCCGTCTCGATGGCGCGCGTGGTCGGCACGTACTGCGGGCGGTTGTAGGAAGCGTAGTTCCCGTCGCAGGTCAGCGACGGCTTGCTCTCCCCCACCCCGCGCGGGTCGAAGCCGATCCAGTCGTACTCCTCACCCGCCTTCTTGGGGACCGCCCGGCCGAGAGTCGACAGGCCGAGACCGGAGCCACCGGGACCACCGGGGTTGACGATCATGACGCCCTGCGACTGGGCGGACTTGTGCTTGACCCGCGAGACGGCGATCGAGACCTTCTCCCCGCCTGGCTTCGCGTAGTCCAACGGGACCTCGAGGAAGCCGCATTCCGCGCCGGCCTTGACCAGGCTCGGGCGCGTGCAGGCTCCCCAGGAGATGGGCTTCGGATCGAAGTCCGACGCCGAGGCGGCCGTGGCGGAAGGAGCGAGCGCCAAGGTGCCGACGCCGATCCCCGCGACCGCCAGGGCGGCAACGAATTTCTTCACTGTGTTCCTTTTCGTCCGCGTTCGACCCGGTCGGGCCGAAGCTACCGAGAACCGGCTTCAATCTCGCTGACCGACACGTTGACCGCCATCCCTCTTTAGTCGGTATCCGGACCTCGATCCGGGCATATCAGTCTTGTCGGTCCCCTGTCGTACGCTCGCGGCGCCCACTGGGGAAAGGAGCACACGTGGACGAGGTGAAAAGCCTGGTTTCGGCGGTTCGCAACGGTTTGGCCGCGCTGGCCGATCCGGCGAAGGCGCCGTCGATGCGGGCGTACATGAAGTCGGACATGCCGTTCCTCGGTGTGGCGTCACCGCCCCGGTCCGCTTTGCTGAAACAGGTCTACGCCGGGCATTCACTAACCGATCGAGTGAGCTTTTCGACCGCCGTGCTCACCTTGTGGCGCGAGGCGGACTTCCGTGAAGAGCGCTACGCGGCGATCGCCCTTTCCGGGCACCGCGCCTACACCCGCTGGCAGGACAGCGATCTGCTCGGCCTGTACGAGGAGATGATCGTGACGGGCGCGTGGTGGGACTATGTGGACGAAGTCGCCATCCGCCGGGTCGGGCCGATTCTGCGGGCGGAGCCGGAGACGGTGGGCCCGCTGATGCTGACCTGGGCCTACGACGAGGACAGGTGGCGTCGCCGCACGTCGGTCATCTGCCAGGTCGGCGCGAAGGGCGGAACCGACACCGACCTGCTCACCCGTGCCGTCGAGGCGAACATCGACGACAAGGACTTCTTCCTGCGCAAGGGGATCGGCTGGGCGCTGCGCGAGTACGCGAAGACCGAGCCGGACTGGGTGCGCGCGTTCGTCACGGCGCATCCGGCACTGTCCCCGCTGTCCAGAAAGGAGGCGCTCAAGCACCTGGGAGGTTGAGCACCGGCCTCGGGACGAGCGCGAGGAACTCGTCGATCACCTCACCGAGCCCCGGCAGCAGGTCGCGCGTCTCCGTCAGGTCGTGAATGAGGTCCAACCGAGCCTCCCGAGGCGGCCCTTTTTCGAGCACTGCCGTGAGATCGTCCCTCGCTTCGGCGTCGCGACCGAGGGCGAGCAGGTAGAAGAGCGGCTGGACCTGGTCGTCCCAGTCCGCGGAGCCTGCCGCGGCACGGGTGACGGCTTCCTCGAGGCTTTCGGTGAGCACCCGGCGGGCTTCCTCTGTCCTTCCGGTCTTCAGCCACGCCAAAGCCAGGAGGTTGCGGGCCCATAAAGACTCCGGCGCGAGCGGGCCCAGGACTTCCATCGCTTCGCCGGTCTCACCCCCGTACAGCAAGGCCTCCCCGAGCTTTTCGCGAAAGTCGATGTCCTCCGGGAACGAGGCGACCAGTTCACGCAGCTCGCGGCAGGCTTCCCCGTGCTCGCCCGCCCGGCGGTGGATCTCCGCGCGCAGGGCTCGGCCGCTTTCGTCATGACCGGCGGCCAGTGCGTCGTCCACGTCGGACAGAGCACCTTCGAGGTCACCGAAGAGAAGGCGATGCTCGGCACGCCGATGACAGGCGTATCCGCCGTCCTGTCCGAGGCGGACTCCCTCGTCCAGAGCGGCCCGCGCCTCCTCGTGCCGGTCAAGGCCCGTGAGGATGTCGCCTCGGGTGGTGTGGAAGAAGGCCGCCTCCGGATTCGCCGCCACCGCGACGTCGATGTCGGCGAGGGCCGCCGGATGATCACCGGACCGCTGGTGGGTCATCGCGCGCCAGGTGTGTGCCCACCCGTTGCCGGGGTCGAGTTCGATCGCGCGGCTGAACGAGCTCAGCGCCGCGCTGTACTGCTTCAGCCTGCGGAGCGTCATTCCTCGCTGCAGGTGATTCTCGGCGTCGTCGGGAGCCAGGTCGATGGCGCGTTCGAAGTCGGCGAGCGCCGCCGGGAGATCACCCAGGTCTTCGTACGCCCGGCCACGCATGTAGTACGCCCACTCGTACTCCGGGTCCATCCGGAGCGCGGTGGTGAAACCGTCGATGGCGAGCCGGTTCCGCTCGCCGCGCCGGTGGAACCCCGCCCGGATCGCGTGGACGTTGGCGCTTCCGGGGTCCGCCGTCACGATCGCGTCGTAGGCCGCCGACGCGGCTTCGTCTCCGTTCCGTTCGAGGAACGACGCGAGTTCGTTCAGGTAGAACAGGTCCTGAGGGCTGAGCGCGACGGCCGCGCGATGACCGGCGAGCGCCTCGTCCTTCTTTCCCTGCCCGGCGAGCAGCGTCGCCCGGTAATAGACGGCCCAGGCGGAGTCGGGGTCGAGCCGGATCGCGATGTCGATCTCGTCGATCGCTTTCCGGATGTCACCGCGTTTGAAGTACACCTCGCTCCGGATGGGGTAGGCCCATTTGTGGTCGGGCTGGAGACGGATGGCCTCGTCGAGGTCGGCCATCGCACCGTCGAGGTCGCCGAGTTCGGCGCGGGCGGAACCGCGCCCACGCCACGAGAAGGCGTAGGTGGGGTCGAGTTCGATCGCCCGGTCCAGATCCGACAGCGCCCGTTCCCACTCGCCTTCGTCGAGGAACCTATTGCCCCGGTCGCTCCAGACGTACGGGTCCGCCGGGTTCAGATCGAGAGCCCGGTCGTAGTCCCGTTTCGCCGCCTCGTTGTCATCCTGGCCCTCGTGAGCCCACGCGCGCCGCCGGAGCACCGTCGAAAGCCGGGCCGCGTCAAGTTCTCCCGCGCTGGAGAGCAGGTCGAGCACCTGGATCTCACTCGGGCTGTCCCCGTCGCCGACCGCGGCGGCCAGGCGTCGCGCCCAGTCCAGGACCGCGGGCGCGTCCGCGTCGACGCCGGCCTGCTCCATCATGCGCGCCCAGACGCGAGCGGAAGCCGTTCCGGTGGTGATCATCTCCGCGGCGCCGAGCAACGCGTCCGGCAGCGCGTCGGCCGGGTCTCCGCACAGCCGGTGGTAGACCTGTTCGAGCTTCCTTCGCTGCCAGCGTTCGTCGTTCCAGGCGTCGCGATGACGGCTGAGACCGAGTTCGTCGCACCGGTCTTGGTAGTACTCGCCGAGCCTGCGGTGGCGTTCGGCGAACTCGGCGGGCGAAGTGCCGCGCTCCAGCCGCACCATCGGACCGCGGACCACCGGGTGGTACCGCACCGGAAGCTCGCGGCGCCCGACGAACGGCAGCTCCCGCAACCAGCGAAAGATCTCCCCTGCGGTTTCCTTCCCGATCAGCACGCCGATGACATCCTCGTCGAGGACACGGGGCAGCGACGCCGTGGCGGCGATCTTCTGCCTGTCCTTTTCGGGAACCCAGTGCAGGAACCGCTTGACCGCGTCGTCGCTGGGATCGAGAACGGCGTCCGCTTCGGTGGGATTCCCTTCGGCCAGCATGGCGACCAGGACGGGCAGGCCGTCGCTCAGCCGCAGCACGATCTCGATCACCTCTTCCTGGGTGATCCCGCGTTCGGCGAGCAAACGGCGTGCTTCCGGCTCGGTGAACGGCCTGAGTTCGATCTCGCGCGTCAGCGGCGCGTACCGGTTCCACTTCGCGCCGTCCAGCGGGAACTGGCCCGCGACGGTGAGCACCAGGTTCTGCGGCAGGTCGCCGTACAGCCCGCCGAGAAGGTCGAGCAGCCACGTCTCCAGTACCGGGGACGTGCGTTCGAAGGTGTCGAAGAACAGCGCGATCTGCCGGGTTTCCGGAAGGCGCCAGAGATCCTCGACGAACGGTTTGGTCAGTTCCTCCGCCGGTTCCAGGAGCAGCTGGACGTCGGCCTTCCGCTTGAACTTCGCCGCGAGGTAGACCTGGAGCTGCTCCAGCTGTTTCGCCGTCGCGTCCGCGTCGATCGCGTCGGCGGCGATGCTGCCGCCGGGAAGGGTCTTCGCCATCCCGAGACCGGCTTTGACCACGGTCTTCGTCACGAGCGCGCGACCGGCCGCCGGAGCCTGCGGATCGCTGTGGAGACGTTCCCTCGCCTTGAGGTAGAACTCGTAGCGCTTCTCGAACCGGCGCATCTCGTGCCCGCTGCGAGCGAGGTCCTTCGCCAGTTTGACCAGTGTGGCGGGCAGGTCCTGCTGCCGGTCGTCCGCGAACCCGACGGCGGCGCGGGTCTCCTCGGCGATACCGCGAAGCTGGTCGAGAAGGAAGGACTTGCCGACCCCCGCCAGACCATGCACCGAGAACAGGTACCGGCGGCGGCGATCGCTCCCCGGCAACCCCAGATTGACCCGGAAGTCCTCACGTTCCCCGACCCGGCCGACGAAACCGTCGCTCAGCAGGGCACGGGTGATGTCTTGGATGCTGGACCGACCATCTGGACGTGACACAAGGCCTCACTTTGCCACATCCCGCGGCGCGTGAAGGCCCTCTTCCCTCAGCTCAGCCGAGGGAAGAGGGCCTTCACGCGCTGATCGGTGTCAGGCTCGCAGGCTGGCGCCGAAGCGCTCACCGGCGAGAGCGACGGCGGCGTCGCGAGCCTTGGTGGCCTCGTCGACGGTCAGCGTGCGGTCCGCGGCACGGAACCGCAGCTTGTACGCCACCGAACGCTTGCCCTCGCCCAGCTGTTCACCCTGGTAGGAGTCGAACAGCGTGATGTCCTCGAGCAGCTCGCCCGCACCTTCGCGCAGCGCCTCGGCCAAGTCCGCCGACGGCACGCCGTCCTCGGCGACGAGGGCGACGTCGAGCAGCACCGGCGGGTACGCCGAGATCCGCGGCGCCGGACGGCTGTCCGGGATCGGGATCGCGTCCAGGTCGAGTTCCATCGCGACGGTGCGCGGCGGCAGCCCGAGCGCCTCGACGACCTTCGGGTGCAGCTCGCCGGCGTAACCGACGGGCCACTGCCCCACCCGCAGCTGCGCGCAGCGGCCGGGGTGCCACGGCGGCTGGTCCGCCGCGGCCGTGGTCAGCTCGACACCGGCGGCCTGCGCCACCAGCCGTGCGGCCTGCACCGCGTCGGCCCAGTTCGCCTGCTCGCCCTCGCCCCACCAGCCCGCGCGGCCACGCTGGCCCGCGAGCACGACGGCGACGTGCAGCGGCTGCGGCGGGACGGCCGCTTCGAGGACCGCGAGCTCCTCGTCGGTCGGGCGCCGGTCCACCCCGAGCGAAGGCATCGGGATCGGGTTCGACCCCGGCAGCACGACCTGTCCGATGTGGAACAGCGAAACATCCTTGAAGCCACGGGAAATGTTGCGCTGCAGGATCTCCAGCAGCCCCGGCAGCAAGGTGCTCGCCATCCGGTCCTTGTCCGCTTCCAGCGGGTTGCGGACCCGGACGGTGCGGCGGCGGACGTCGTCCTCGGGCAGCCCGAACGCATCCCAGACCGAGCCCGAGATGAACGGGAAGGGCAGTACCTCGACGTAACCGTTCTCCGCCAGCGCACGCGCGACCGAACGACGGCGGCGCTGCTCGTCGGTGAGACCACGGCCTGCCGGGGCGTCGGGCAGCACCGAGGGGATGCTGTCGTAGCCCTCCAGCCGGAGTACCTCCTCGACCAGGTCCGCGGGCTGCACCAGGTCACCGCGCCAGCTCGGCGGGACCGCGGTCACCAGCGCGGTGCCGTCCTCGGAGGTGCCCACGTTGACCTTGCAGCCGATCTGCGAGAGCCGTTTGACCGTGACACCGCGCTCGTAGCGCACCCCGGCCACGTGGTCGGGGAGGCTGATCGGCATGGTGACCGGCTGGTTCGGCCCGACGCCGCCCTCGTCGGTGCGGCCGGGCAGGATCGAGCCTTCGCCGTACTGACGCAGCAGACGGGCGGCGAGCTCGACGGCCGCCGCGCACAGCTGCGGGTCGGTGTAGCGCTCGAACCGCTTGGCCGCCTCGGAGAACAGCTTGTGACGGCGGGCCGTCCGGCTGATCGACGACGGATCCCAGTGCGCCGCTTCGAGCAGCACGTCGGTGCTCTCCGGCGTGATCTCGGTCGACGCGCCACCCATCGTGCCCGCCAGCGAGATGACCCCGCTGTCGTCGGCGATGATCACGTCGTCGGTGTCGAGCGTGCGCTCGACATCGTCCAAAGTGGTCAGTTTCTCGCCCGGCTTCGCCTTGCGCACCACCAGATCGCCCTTGACCGAACCGGTCGCGAACGCGTGCAGCGGATGTCCGAGCTCGAGCATGACGTAGTTGGTCACGTCGACCGCGAGCGAGATCGACCGGATCCCCGCCAGCATCAGGCGACGGCGCATCCACCACGGCGTCGGCGCCGTCGCGTCGAGGTTCTTCACCCGGCGCAGGACGAACCGCTTGCAGCCCTCGGTGTCTTCGAGGCGCACCGGCCAGGCGTCGCTCTCGGCCTCGGGGACCTCGATGGACGCCGGGTCGCCGAACGGGACGTCGAGCGCGTTGGACAGCTCGCGGGCCAGGCCGCAGACCGACAGGGTGTACCCGCGGTCCGGGGTCGGTGTCACCTCGAGGACGGTGTCGTCGAGCTCGAGCAGCTTGTTCGCGTCCTCACCGGGGCTGGCGGTGCTCGGCGGCAGCACCAGGATGCCGGAGTGGTCGTCCCCGATGCCGAGTTCGCGCGCGGAGCAGATCATGCCGTCGCTGAGCCGGCCGTAGGTCTTGCGCGAACCGATCTCGAAACCGCCGGGCAGCACCGTGCCGGGCAGCGCGACGACGACCAGGTCGCCCTCGGCGAAGTTCGTGGCACCGCAGATGATCCCGCGGGTCCTGATGCCCGCGGGGCCGTCGTCTTCGAACGGGCCTTCGTCGTCGTCCTCGTCGTCGTCGAGGTTCTCGTCCGGCTTGTCGGCTTCGGCGTCTTCAGACTCGCCGACGTCGACACGGCAGAAGCGGACCGGCTTCTTGAACTCGGTGAGCTCCTCGATCTCGGCGACCCTGCCGACCACGAGCGGGCCCGTGACCGGTTCGAGCTTCCGGACGTCGTCGACCTCGATGCCGATGCGCACGAAGGCATCGGCCAGATCCTGGGCCGTGACCTCCTCGTCGACGTCGAGGTGTTCGGTCAGCCAGCTGGCTGGGACCTTCACTCAGGCCTCCGTTCCGAAGGGCAGGGTGAACCTGATGTCGCCCTCCACCATGTCGCGCATGTCCGGGATTCCGTTGCGGAACTGCAGGGTGCGCTCGATACCCATGCCGAAGGCGAAGCCCGAGTAAGTCTCGGGATCGACACCGCAGGCACGCAGGACGTTGGGGTTGACCATGCCGCAGCCACCCCATTCGACCCAGCCCGGTCCGCCCTTCTTCTGCTCGAACCAGACGTCGACCTCGGCCGACGGCTCGGTGAACGGGAAGAAGTGCGGGCGCAAGCGGGTCTTCGAGCTTTCGCCGAACATCGCGCGGGCGAAAGCGTCGAGGGTGCCCTTGAGATGCGCCATCGTCAGGCCCTTGTCCACCGCGAGCCCTTCGACCTGCGAGAACACCGGGGTGTGCGTGGAGTCGAGCTCGTCGGTCCGGTAGGTGCGGCCAGGGCACACGATGTACACGGGCAGGTCGCGGTGCAGCAGCGTGCGGGCCTGCACCGGCGAAGTGTGCGTCCGCAGCACCAGGCCGGAGTCCTCCTCACCGAGGTAGAACGTGTCCTGCAGCTGGCGCGCGGGGTGGTCCTTGCCGAAGTTCAGGGCGTCGAAGTTGAACCACTCGGCCTCGAGCTCCGGCCCGTCGGCGACCTCGTAGCCCATCGCGACGAACGCGTCGGCGATCCGCTCCGACAGGGTCGCGATGGGGTGCCGGGCGCCGCGGGGCACCCGGTCCCAGGGGAGCGTGACGTCGACGGTCTCCTCGCGGAGCACCCTTTCGTCACGTTCGACCTGGAGCACGGCACGACGGTCGTCGAAGGCGGCTTGGATGCCTTGACGTGCTTCGTTGACCCTCTTGCCTGCCTCGGCCTTCTCCTGCTTCGGCAGCGCGCCGATCTCGCGGCGGGCGAGGAGCAGCGGAGACTGGTCCCCGAGGTGGGCGGGTTTGACCGCGGCCAGCGCGTCGAGATCCGCCGCGGCCGCGAAATCCGTCTCGGCCTGCTTGACGGCGGCCGTCAACGTTTCCGGCGCGAGGGCTCCCGCCTGGGGGTCCTGCTTGTCGTTGGCTTCGGACATAACTCCTCGGCGTCCGCTGGGACTGGTCCGGTGCACGCGAGCGCACGCATGGGTTTAGCAGCTTCTGAATTCTATGGGACAGCGAACGGCGCCCACCGATCACCCTCGGGCTGGGCACACCGTCGGTCAGGAGTGCGAAAAACGCGCTCTACGCCGTAAACAAGGTGCTGGAACGAACAGTGCGTTCCATGAGAACTCCCTTGGCGTCGTGGTGCGAACGGCGTCGTGCCCGCGACTCTACGTGGCCGCGGGCGACGAAGCCATCGGATTCCGGCTCAGCGCCCGGCGAAGGCGCCCTCGAAGTCCACCTTGCCGAACTCGTCGGGAACGACGCCGTCTGCGGCGTAGCGGTACAAGGCGGTCTGGTAGATCCCCGACAACGTCGTGCAGAGGATGGAGACCAAGAACGCCCACACGAGTGAAATCCCGAGGGCGACGAAGATCGTGATGGTGCCACCGAGCAGGAAACCGGCGCCCAGGAAGACGGCGAACCCGGCCAGCGACAGCAGGACACCGACCAGCCCGATGCCGAGCCGCCCGGCCGCCTGCTCGCCCCAGGTCCGCTTGAGCAGCTCCGCCGAGCGCTTGGCCCCGTGCCGGACGCCCGCGTCCTCGATCATCATGACCGGCAGGACCAGGTACGTGATCAGGTTCCAGGCGGCCCCGGCCAGCCTGCCGACGAGGAGGCCGATGAACCCGAACCGCTGCTCGATCTCCCGGAGGATCAAGGTGACCGTCGCCGTCACCACCGACCAGCCCAGCAGGGGCAGCCAGCGGCGTCCGGCCTCGGCCAGCCCGGCGGCCACGCGGGGGTCGTCACCGCGCAGCGCGACGTCGGCCTGCGAGATGAGCGCGGCGTTGAAGAACACCGTGACGAACGCGGCCGCGAGGTAGAACAGGCCGATCATCACGTACGAACCGGGCGTCAGCCGGGAATGGTCGGCGATCTCGGTGTGGGAGATCCAGTAACCCGACCCGAGGAACACGGCCGCGACCAGCAGGCCTGCGACGGCGGCGAGCACCGGGAAGACCGCGAGTTCCTTACGGGACCGCAGAACTCGCCAAGAAGCACCGAACAAGGCAAAGGAACGGGCGATACGCCCCATGATTCCCCCAGTGAATCAACGGAAATGGTGAAGCGGCAGCCTAGCGAGCCGCGCGCGACGCCATCGCGTTGGTGTACACGCAGATCGCGGCGGCCGTCGCGAGGTTCAGGCTCTCCGCCCGGCCGTACATCGGGATCTTGACCGCGAGATCGACCGACTCCAGGACGTCGTGGCGCAATCCGTGCGCCTCGTTGCCGAACACCCAGGCGGTGGGCTCGTCGAACGTCACTTGATCGAGTTCGGTGTCGGCGTAGCCGTGCGCGCCGAAAGTGCGGAGCCCGGCGGCGGAGCAGGCCTTCAAGGCCGCGTCGACGTCCCGGATCCGGGTGATGGCGGGGTGGAACAGGCTACCGGCGGCGGCGCGGACGCATTTGCCGTTGTGCGGGTCGACGCTGTCTCCCGCGAGGACGACCGCGTCGGCGCCGGCGGCGTCCGCGACCCGGATCACGGTGCCCGCGTTTCCGGGGTCCGCGACGTCGACGAGGACGACGACGAGCTTGGCGCCCGGCTTGAGGACAGTCTCCTGTGGACGGTCGACGTGCGCGCAGACCGCGACGATGCCTTGCGGTGTCACGGTCTCGGACAGTCCGTCGGCGGCGCGGTCGGTGATCGGCGAGACCGGCACGCCCGCGTCGCGCGCGGCGACGAGCAGCCGCCCGTGCTGCGCGGCGGCGCGCTCGGTCACGAACAGCTCGTACACCTTGCCGCCGTCTTCGAGGGCGGCCTCGACGGCGTTCGCGCCCTCGGCGAGGAACCGGCCGGTCTTCTCCCGCTCGGCCCGGCGGGTGAGCTTGCGCGCAGCAACAACCCGAGGCGTCCGTTCGGTGAACGGAGCCGCCTCGGGTTGCGGAAGAGCGCTGTCGCCGGTCAGGCCGACTTCTTCTCTTCGGTGTTCACGTTCGCCTTGGCCAGCTCGGCCAGCGCGGTGAACGCGGCGGCGTCGTTGACGGCGAGGTCCGCGAGGATCTTGCGGTCGACCTCGACACCCGCGGCCTTGAGGCCCTGGATGAACCGGTTGTAGGTCACGCCGTTGGCGCGGGCGGCCGCGTTGATGCGGGTGATCCACAGCTGGCGGAAGTCACCCTTGCGGGCACGGCGGTCCCGGTAGGCGTAGTTCAGCGAGTGAAGCGTCTGCTCCTTCGCCTTGCGGTACAGCCTCGAGCGCTGGCCGCGGTAGCCGCTGGCGAGCTCGAGAGTCGCGCGACGCTTCTTCTGGGCGTTGACAGCCCTCTTGACGCGTGCCACTGGTCCATCCTGTCGATCTGGGGGCGCGGCGAGCGCGCCCGTGGTTTACAAGTGCGGGGGTGTCAGCGGCCGAGAAGGCGCTTGACGCGGCCGACGTCGTTCTTGGCGATCTCGGTCGTGCCTTCGAGGCGACGGGTGAGCCTGTTGGACTTCTTCTCCATCAGGTGGCGGCGGCCGGCCTTCTGGCGGCGCAGCTTGCCCGAACCCGTGACGCGGACACGCTTGGACGTCCCGCTGTGCGTCTTCATCTTCGGCATTACGTTGTCCTCTTTCGTGCGGCGGCACACCGGGGTGCTCCGGTGTGCCGCTGACATGTGCTGGTCGGCGCTACGCGTCGGCGGGCGGCTCGGACGAATCGTCCTTGGCTGCCTTCGCGGCCTTCTGCGGCTTCACGTTCTTGTGCGGGGCCAACACCATGATCATGTTGCGGCCGTCCTGCTTCGGCGACGACTCGACGAAACCGAGTTCCGTCACCTCGTCGGCGAGCTTCTGCAGCAGACGGAAACCGAGTTCCGGCCGGGACTGCTCGCGACCACGGAACATGATCGTGACCTTGACCTTGTTGCCGGCGGCGAGGAACCGCGACACGTGACCCTTTTTGGTCTCGTAGTCGTGCTGGTCGATCTTCGGCCGCAGCTTCTGCTCTTTGATGACGGTGAGCTGCTGGTTGCGGCGGGACTCGCGGGCCTTCTGCGCGCTCTCGTACTTGAACTTGCCGAAGTCCATGAGCTTGCATACGGGCGGGCGTGCCTGCGGAGCAACCTCGACGAGGTCGAGATCGTTCTCCTGTGCCAGCCGCAGCGCATCTTCGATCCGGACGATGCCGACCTGTTCACCGGCGGGCCCGACGAGTCGGACTTCCGGCACCCGGATTCGGTCGTTGATGCGTGTCTCGGAGCTGATGGGGCCTCCCTGGTTCGAGGTAAATTCTTCTACCGTTTCGACCTGGTGCCCACATGCCGAAGGCCCCGGTACCCATGAGGTACGCGAGGCCCACTCATTCCGATCGCGTTCAGTCTCCAGAACCGAACACACCGCCTCGGACGCCCGAAATCGTCCTTGGCGAGACCGGACCCGGACACCTGATGTTGCGGCAGTGACGCGGGTGGGAGCGGGGCTCCACTTGCCGCCCCCGATCACTCGGGGGCTGGTCGCTCGTGGAAGGGTACCAGACGTGTCAGATGAACCCGTTCAGCAACCCCCGTATTCCCCGGACGTCCGCGACCTGGAGGACATCCCGAGCGTCGAGGTGATCAGCAGGGCGGCCGTCATGCTGCTGTCCGCCGGCGCCGAACGCCTCGGCCTCGCGGACGAGGATCCGGCCACCTCACCGCACCGCGACCTCGACGAGGCTCGTCGCCTGATCACCGCCCTCGCCGGGCTGGTGACCGCTTCGGCAGAGTACCTCGGCCTGCACGCGGGCCCGTTGCGTGACGGCCTGCAGTCGCTGCAGAAGGCGTTCCGTGAGGCTTCGGCCGTGCCGGACGCCCCCGGACAAGGACCGGGCGAAAAGTACACGGGCCCGGTCTACTAGGCCTGTTCAGAGTTCGAGGCTCGCGTGGCGGTTCGGGTTCCATCCCGAACCGCCACTCTTGTCTCGCCGCCACGTATTCGGTACTCAGCTCTGGCATTCTGTGCGCTTTCGAGATATTTCACCAGTCTTGACCACGGGATCCGTCGAACACGAGAAGTAAACGATTACTGATCAAGTAAACGGTTGCCAGCCCGATTTCACCGCCGCTCATCCTGCGTGTCCAACCGAACTCGGAGCGTCACGCCCGTACACTCCCCTCGATTTTCACCGAGAGTGACTATTGACTACTTTAGGTAGGGGAATTACATGACGGAGCCGATCGCCATTGTCGGAATGGCGGCGCGGGTCCCTGGAGCTTCGAGCGTCGAAGGCCTTTGGGAATTGCTGTGCCGCGGCGGGAACGCGATCAGCGAAGTGCCCCCGGAGCGATTCGCGGTCGACGACTTCTACGCCGCCGAGCCCGCGACGCCGGGCCGGATGATGAGCCGCTACGGCGGCTTCCTCGAAGGCATCGAGGAGTTCGACGCGGAGTTCTTCGGGATCTCGCCGCGCGAGGCCGAATGCATGGACCCGCAACAGCGGTTGCTGATGGAGGTCGCCTGGGAGGCGTTCGAGGACGCCGGCCTGACACTGGACGGCGTCTCCGCGCTCAACGCCTCCGTGCTGATGGGCGTGATCACGAGCGACTACTGGGACCGGCAGGCGCACCGGCTGGAAGACCTTGACGTGCACACCGTCGGCGGGAGCACGCGAGGCGGCAACGCCGGCCGGATCTCCTACGCGCTGAACCTGCGCGGGCTGAGCGTGGCCGTCGACGCGGCGTGCTCGTCCTCGCTGGTCGGCGTTCACCTGGCAGTGCGGTCGCTGCGCGCGGGCGACTGCGATGTCGCCTTCGCGGGCGGGGTCAACATGATCCTCAACCCGGATCACGCGATCGGCTTCTCCCAGGGCCGGATGATGGCGCCGGACGGCCAGTGCAAGGCCTTCGACGCGCGGGCCGACGGCTACGTCCGCAGTGAAGGCGCCGCGGTGGTCGCGCTCAAGCTGCTTTCGCGCGCCCTCGAAGACGGCGATCGCGTCCACGCGGTGATCAGGGGCAGCGCGGCGAGCAACGACGGGCACGGCGAGACGTTCATGGCGCCGCAGGTCGACGGTCAGAGCGCGGGGCTGCGCGCGGCGTACGCCGATGCCGCCCTCGATCCGGGCAGCGTCGGCTACGTGGAAGCGCACGGCACCGGTACGAGCGTCGGCGACCCGGTGGAAATCGGGGCGCTACAAGCGGTTCTGGGGCAGGCCCGGCCGCCCGGCAGCCCGCTGCTGGTCGGTTCGGTCAAGACGAACATCGGGCACACCGAAGGCGCCGCCGGGGCCGTCGGGCTCATCAAGGCCGCGTTGTGCGTCCGGAACGGCTTCATCCCTGGCAGTCTCAACTTCGAGACGCCGAGCCCGGCCATCCCCTGGTCCGACATCAACGTCGAGGTCGCCGCAAAGCCGGTGCACTGGTTCGAGGAGAACGGGCCCCGGCGCGCGGGGGTGAGCAGCTTCGGCATCACCGGCACGAACGTCCACGTCGTGCTGGAGGAACCACCGGCCACGGAGACCTCCCCCGCCGGGCCCGCTGACCGCCCGGCCCTCCTTACTCTGTCCGCGCGGGCGGAAGCGGCGCTGCCCCACCTCGCCGGCGCGTATCGCGACCTGATGTCCCACAAGGACTTCCCGCTCGCGGACGTGGCGTACTCCGCCGCCGTCCGCCGGACTCATCACGCCCAGCGGCTCGCGATCGTCGCTTCCTCGGCCGAGGAAGCGGCGGAACGGCTCGACGCCTACGCCCGCGGCGCCTACACCGAAGGCGTCGTCACAGGTGACGCCGAAGACGATCTGGACGCCGCCCACCCGTCCGCGTGGGTCTTCCCCGGCCAGGGTGGCCAGTGGCTGGGCATGGGCAGCGACCTCGTGGCGAGCGATCCGGTCTTCGCCGGGAAGATCTCCGCCTGCGAGGTCGCGATGGCGCCGTACGTCGACTGGTCGCTGACCGAACAGCTCGGCGCGTCGCCGGAGGAATCCCTGCTGGCCCGGATCGACGTCGCCCAGCCGGTGATCTTCGCGGTCCAGGTCGCGCTGGCCGCGATGTGGCGAGACCGGGGAATGGCCCCGGACGTGGTGATCGGGCACTCGATGGGCGAGGTCGCGGCCGCCCATGTCGCGGGGATCCTCGATCTCGGCGACGCCGCGATGCTGATCTGCCGTCGGAGCCGCCTGTTGCGCATCGTCAGCGGTCAGGGCGTGATGATCGCCGTCGACCTTTCCCCCGCCGAGGCGGAGAAGCTGGTGGCCGGAAGGACCGGCGTGTCACTCGCGGTGGCGAACGGCCCCGCGTCGAGTGTCCTGGCAGGCGGTGAATCCGCGATCGCGGAGATCCTCGCGGACCTCGAAGCGCGGGACGTGTCCTGGCGCCGGGTCAAGGTCGACGTCGCCTCGCACAGCCCTCAGATGGATCCGCTGCGCGCCGAGCTGCTCGAACTGCTGGCCCCGCTGAAGCCCAGGGCGGGACATACTCCGCTGCGTTCGACGGTGAACGGGAAGATCATCGACGGCACCACGATGGGCCCCGCGTACTGGATGGACAACCTGCGGGAACCGGTCCGGTTCGGCGACGTCGTCCAGGGCCTCGCGAAAGAGGGCGTCGACACCTTCGTGGAGTTCAGCCCGCATCCGCTGCTGGGTTCGTCCGTACGGCAGAACCTGGACCACGTCGGCAGGCCCGGCGTCGTCGTGGGCACCATGGCACGGGACTGTGGCGGGGAGACCACGCTGCTCCAGGCGATCGCGGAGCTGTACGTCGCCGGGAGGGCCATCCCGTTCGAGCGCCTCAGCGGAACCGGCCGGTACGTACCGCTTCCCCGCTATCCGTGGCAACGCGAACGGTACTGGCGGGACGAGCTGAGCCTGCCCGACGCGGAGGCGGCGAGCGCGCTCGCCACGACCACCGCGGTCCCGGCGCATCCGATGATCGGCACCTATCTCCGGCTGGCCCCCGGCGACGCCTACGTGTGGGACGTCGAGCTGGACCTGAACCGGTTGCGGTACCTGGCCGAGCACCGCGTGCACGACATCCCCGTCCTGCCCGGCGCCGCGTACCACGAACTCGCCCTCGCGACCGGGACGCAGCTCCACGGCGCCACCCCGTTCGCCGTGCGCGACCTGCGCCTGGAGCGCGCGTTGTTCCTTTCCGCCGAAACCCCGGCGCGCCTGCAGATCCGCTGCACGCGGGAAACCCAGGGCGTGTACGGCTGGAAGTGCTACACCTACGACGGCGAATGGCTGCTGCTGGCGACCGCCGTCCTCTACGCCGAGCCCGAGCGGGCCGCGCCGGCCGCGGTGAACCGCCCGGATCCGGCGCTTTTCCCCGGCACCGTGGACATCGCGCGGCACTACGCGGCGTCCGCCGCCCGCGGGATCGTGCAGACAGGTCCTTTCCGGACACTCACCTCGCTGCGCCGTTCGGAGAACCGGATCCTGGCCGAGTTCTCGGTGGATCCGTCGATCGCCGGTGACCTCGGGAAGCACGTTCTGCACCCGGCGTTGCTGGACTGCGCGTTGCAGCCGCTGATGTCCCTGCTCCTCGGCGAGGACGTCGCCCACGACACCTACCTTCCCGTCGGCACGGCACGGTTCCACGGCCGGGGCGTCCCCACTCCTGGCGCGTCGCTGTGGTGCGCGGTCACCCGGACCTCGCCCGAGGGCGAGACCGACCTCGTCCGCGGCGACTACGTGATCGGCGACAGCACCGGACGGCATCTGCTCACCATCGAGGACTTCCGGCTGAAGCGGCTCGGCGGTGATCTGCCCGAACTGTTCGAGCAACGGGCCCGCGAACTCCGCTACGACCTGAGCTGGGTGCCGCTCGAACCGTGTGCTCGCCGCGCTCTCGACGGACGTGTACTCGTCCTCGGCGACGAGGACGCCGTTCGCGCCGAATTCGCCAGCCAAGGCGTCGAGGCGGTCTCGGCGACCTCGGGGTGGAAGGAGGTGCTGGAGACCGGTGATTTCGGGACCGTGCTCTACGCGCACTCCGGCGACAGTGTCGACGAGGCCGTCGTCGCGCTGGAACTCGTCCAGTCGCTCTCGGCGCTGCCCTCGCCGCCCAGGCTGTGGTTCGTCACCCGGAGCGCGCAGGCCGTGACCGACGGGGCTTCCGTCGATCCGGCGCACACCGCGTTGTGGGGGCTGGGGCGCGTCGTGCGCTACGAGATCCCGGATCTGCGGTGTTCCCTGATCGACTTGCCGAAGGAGTCGTCGCCGTCCGACCTGACCGCGCTGTGCGCCGAGATCTCCGCGAACGGCGCGGAGGACGAGATCGCCCTGCGCGACGGCGTCCGCCACGCCGCCCGGTTGACCCGTGGGCACCTGCCCGAGCAGAGCCGGACCCCGGTGCGGGCCGACGCGACCTACCTGATCACCGGCGGGCTCGGTGGCGTCGGTCTGCTCACCGCGCGCTGGCTGGTCGCCCAGGGCGCCCGGCATCTCGTGCTGACCGGGCGGAACGCTCCCGACGAGGCGGTCAAGGAACAACTGGACACCCTGACCGCGGGTGGGGCCGTGGTCAGGACCGTCCGTGCCGACGTGGCCGACCACGACCGGATGGCCGAGGTGTTCGCCGAGATCGACGGAACCATGCCTCCGCTGCGAGGTGTGGTGCACTCGGCGGTGGTGCTCGACGACGGCATCCTCACCCAGCTCACTCCCGAGCGCTTTCTCTCCGTGATGCCGCCGAAGGTCACCGGGGCCTGGAACCTGCACCTGCTCACCCGTGAGCGGGAGCTGGACTTCTTCGTCCTGTACTCGTCGGCGGCTTCGCTGATCGGCTCGCCCGGTCAGTCGAACTACGCCGTGGCCAACGCCTTCGTGGACGGTCTCGCCCACCATCGCCACGCCGAAGGGTTGCCCGCACTCGGCGTGAACTGGGGTCAGTGGACCGCCACCGGCCGGGTCGCCAAGGCCGATCACGACCTCCGGCTCGACGATCGCGGTTTCAAGGGGTTCGCCCCAGCTGACGGGCTGGCACTACTCGGAAGGTTGCTGGGCGGTTCCCAGGCACAGACGGCGGTCATGTCGTTCGACCCGGCGGTGTGGGCCAAGGACTTCCCCGCGCTGCGCACCGGCTCTCTGCTGCGCGACTTCGACACGGCGCCGGAGCGGCCCGCCTCCGGGATCGACCTCGTGGCCTTGGAGGACGACGGCTCCGCGCAGGCCGCCGTCTCCGCTTATCTGTGCGGTCAGGTCGCGACCGTGGTCAAGGCGCGGCCGGACAAGGTCCAGGGTGCCCAGCGCCTGAACCGGCTCGGCATCGACTCGCTGATGGCTGTCCAGTTGCGCAACCGGATCACCGAAGATCTGGGAGCCGCGCTGCCGGTCGCCGTCTTCCTGCAGCGACGGACGATCGACCAGCTCGCGGAACTCGTCCTCACCACCCTCCACGAGAGCTGACCGGACGGGCCGGGTACTTCGGGTGAAGTGCCCGGCCCCTGTTCCTTTCCGGCGCACCAGCAGCTAACATTTCAGATGTGAGTGGGTTGGCGAAGGTGCCGAGGTCTCTCCTCAGGGACGAGGCCTACGAGAACATCCGCCGGGCGATCATCGACGGGACACTGCCGCCGGGGACGAACCTGCGCGACGGCGACCTCGCCGACCAGCTGGGTCTCTCCCGTGCGCCGGTGCGCCAAGCGTTGCTCCGTCTCGTTGAGGACGGTCTCGTCGAGTCGAAGCCGCAGAGCTACACGCGCGTGGCCGGCTTCGTTCCCGACGATGTCCGCGACGCGCTCCAGCTCGTGCGCGCGCTGCACGAGTTCGCCGTCCGCGCGGGCGCGCCGCGGATGGGGCCCGCCGAGGTCGCGGCGATGCGCGCGGCCAACACCCGGTTCGCCGACGCGATCGCCGCCGGGGACATCGCGGCCGCGATCGCCGCCGACGACGAGCTCCACGACGTCCCGGTGGCCGCCGCGCGCAACCGGGCCATCGCCGCGACGCTGGCCCGCTACACCCCGCTGCTCCGACGTCTCGAATACGCCCGCTTCGGCTCCCTGCCCGCGCACCGGTCGGTCCAGCGTCACACGGAACTGGCCGACGCCATCGAAGCGGGCGACGTCGACGCGGCCTGCGCGATCACCGCCACGATCTGGACCGAACTCGAAACCCTCCTGGAGACGCCATGACCCTCGCCGGCTTCCCGCGCTACCCGCTGCTGCTCGGCCCCTCCCCCGTCCACCCGCTCGAACGGCTCACAGCCCATCTCGGCGGCGCGCAGGTCTGGGCGAAACGCGAGGACGTCAACTCCGGGATCGCGTTCGGCGGCAACAAGACCCGGAAGCTCGAATACCTGGTCGCCGACGCGCTCGCCTCGGGCGCGGACACGCTGATCTCGATCGGCGGCGTGCAGTCGAACCACACCCGCCAGGTCGCCGCGGCGGCCGCGCGCGCCGGGCTCAAGGCCGTGCTGGTGCAGGAGAGCTGGGTCGACTGGAACGACCCGCTGTACGACAAGGTGGGCAACATCCAGCTTTCGCGCATCCTCGGCGCGGACATCCGGATGGTCGAGGCCGGATTCGGTGTCGGCTTCAAGGAAAGCTGGGAGAACGCGGTCAAGGAGATCGAAGACGGCGGCGGGAAGCCGTACGCGATCCCGGCGGGCGGGTCGGATCACCGCCTCGGCGGGCTCGGTTTCGCGAACTGGATCGTCGAACTCGAAGCGCAGGAGGCCGAGCTCGGCGTCTTCTTCGACACGGTGGTCGTCTGCTCGGTCACCGGCAGCACGCAGGCCGGGATGGTCGCCGGGGCCGCGCTGTCGGGCAAGCCGCGGCGGATCCTCGGCATCGACGGGTCGGCGAAACCGGCCGAGACCCGTGACCAGATCACCCGTATCGCGCGGGCGACCGCGGAGCTGATCGGCGCGGGCGAGATCAAGGAAGTCGAACTGGACGAGCGCTACCACGCCGGGATCTACGGCATCCCGGACGAGTCCACTTTGGACGCGATCCGGACGCTGGCGCGACTGGAGGGTGTCCTCACCGATCCGGTGTACGAGGGCAAGTCGATGGCGGGGCTGATCGACCTGATCGCGCGCGGTGAAATCTCGCGGGACTCGAACGTGCTCTTCGCGCACCTGGGCGGGCAGCCCGCGCTGAACGGGTACACGAGCGTGCTCTAGCGGGGGCTGCCGCCCTGGCCCTGCTGCCGGAAGTCGGCGACGGAGGTGTCGCGAAAGCCACTTTCGCGACGTCTGATGTCCCGAAAGTGGCTTTCGCGACATCTCTCCGACGGGCGGAGGGCGCACTCGGCGGCCACCCAGCCGAACGCTATGAACGGTCCGTTCCTTGCGAAATTTGCAAGGAACGGACCGTTCATGGCACGCGGGATCAGTCCACCACGGCCAGGACGTCGATCTCCACCAGCAGTCCGGCGGGCAGGCCGACGTACACGGTGGTGCGGGCCGGGTGCGGGGCCTCGCCGATCAGCTTGTTGTAGACCTCGTTGAACACGCCGAAGTGGTCGACGTCGGTCAGGTACACGCGCACCATCACCGCGTCCGCCAGGCTCGACCCGGCGGCCTCGAGCACCGCTTCGATGTTCTTGAAGGTCTGCTCGGTCTGCTCGCCGACGGTCTCGCCGACGATGGCGCCGGTGGCCGGGTCGAAGGCGACCTGGCCGGCCACCTGCAGGATGTTGCCCTTGCGGACCGCCTGCGAGAACGCGGCCACCGGCTTCGGCGCGTTCTCCGTGCTGATCGCGGTCTTGCTCATTCCAACTTCCCCTTTCGGTTCCCCGTCCATCCACTGTGGACGGAAGCTTCTTCGGTGGCGGCGAGGAGCTCGGGCACGAGCCCCATCAGGCCGTCGTAGTCCAGCAGGACCTTCGGCACCGATATCGACGCGGCCGCGAGCACGACGCCGCCAGGGCCGCGGACCGGCGCGGCGATGCAGTGGATGAAGTCCTCGTGCTCGGCGTTGTCCACCGCGTAGCCGCGGTCGGCGACGAGCGCGAGTTCCTGCCCGTAGGCCTCGGGCGTGGTGATCGTGTTCGGGGTGCGGACGAAGAAGTCGATCCTCGACACCACGTCCGCCTGCTTCTCCGGCGTCATCGCCGCGACGAGCACCTTGCCGACCGCGGTGCAGTGCAGCGGCGCGCGTTTCCCGATGCGGGAGTACATCCGCACCGAATGCCTGCCCTCGAACTTGTCGATGTAGACGACCTCTCCGTCCTCGTAGGACGCGAGGTGGATGGTGTGCCCGGTGCGCGAGTTGAGCCCGGCGAGCGCCGATTGCGCGGTGCGGCGGACGTCGCGGTCCTCCAGCGCCTGCTGCGCGAGGTCGAACAGCGCGCTGCCCAGCCGGTAGTACCGCTGCCCTTCCCGGCGCACGAAATGGTGCGTCTCCAGGGTGCGCAGCAACCGCAGCACGGTCGACTTGTGCACGCCGATCTCCTCGGCGAGCTGGTCGAGGGTCTTCGGCTCGCGGGCGAGCCCGCTCAGCAGCGTGAGCGCCCTGTCCAGGCTCTGACTCATCCGCCCACCAATCCCTTGTCCGTCAGCTTCGCCGCCGCCCATGCTGCCTCATCCGCCCCGAGGAGCGTTTCGACGACGGATTCGGGCAGCGGCGTCCCCACGTCGTCGTGGGTCAGCAGGGTGGCGGCGGCCTGCAGGTGCCCGCGCCGCAGCCGGGTCGCGGGGGCGTCGCCGCGCAGGGTGGCGGCGAGGAAGCCGGCCGCGAAAGCGTCACCGGCGCCGACCGGCTCGACGACGTCGACCTGGAGCGCGGGCGAGAACAGGGGCGCCGCGTCGCCGTCGATCAGGGTCACCCCGCGTTCGCCGTGCTTGACGACCAGCGTCTTCGGACCGGGCAGCGCGGCGCGCAGCCGTTCCGGGTCGCCGGTCCCCCACACCCGTTCGGCCTCGTCTTCTCCGGCGAGCACGATGTCGGCCCGCGCCGCCAGTTCGGCCAGAATCGAAGGATCTCGTCCGGTCCACAGCGCGGGCCGGAAGTTCACGTCGAACGACACCAGCGTGTCGCCGCGCGGGCGTTCCATCAGGGCGCGCACCAGGTCGAGGCAGCCGTCCGAGAGCGCGGGTGTGATCCCGGACAGATGGATGACGCGCACCCCGTCGAGATCGAGTTTCCCCAGCAGCCCGGCGTCCATTCCGGACGCCGCCGAACCCTTGCGGTAGTAGCGCACGGGACTGCCCTGAGCGCCGCTTTCCTTGATGTAGAGCCCGGTCGGGCGCGTCGGATCGACCATGACCGCGCTGACGTCCACCCCCGCCGCCGCGATCTCGCGCACCAGCGCGCGGCCGAACGGATCGTCCCCGACGGCACTCACCCAGGCACTGGCGAAACCCAGCGCCGGGAGATGGCAGGCGACGTTCGACTCGGCCCCGCCGATGGTCCGTACCCACTTCCGTACCTCGTCGGGCGGCCCGGATTCGGCCGGTACGAACAAGGCCATCGACTCCCCGATGCACAAAACGTGGGGCGCGCTTGTCACCTTCGCGTCTCCTAGTCGTCACGCCGTTGACCTCTAGCGGACCGGATGCTACACCTATCCCACGCAATATGCGCAACGTCCGTTGCAACATACGCAACCGAGGTGAACCCCATGTTCGAAGCCGGCACCATCGATTCCGCCGCGGTCGCGGCCGTCCGGGAGGAACGCGTCGACTGGCGCTTCCGCTCGGTCGCGCCTTCGCTGTCCGGTCTCACGATCGGCGAAGCCGCCTCTCGCGGCGCGAAGCTGTTCGACGACGGCTTCCTCGGCCCGTTCGTGGTCCTCGACGAAGAGGCCGTCGAGCACAACCTGCGCACGATGGCCGACTGGTGCGCCACGCGTGGTGTCGCGCTGGCGCCGCACGGCAAGACGACGATGGCGCCGCAGCTGTTCGAGCGGCAGCTCCAGCACGGTTCCTGGGGCATCACCTGCGCGAACGCCGGGCACCTGCGCATCTACCGGGCGTTCGGGGTCTCCCGGATCCTGCTGGCGAACCAGCTGCTCGACCCGTCCGGGCTGAAGTGGCTCGCCGCGGAACTCGACGCCGACGACGACTTCGAGTTCGTCTGCTGGGTCGACTCGGTCCGCGGTGTCGAGCTGATGACCGAAGCCCTGCGCGGGGCCCGCCGCAAGGTGGACGTCCTCGTCGAACTGGGTGCCGAGGGTGGCCGCACCGGTGTCCGCGACACCGGAACCGCGCTCGCCGTGGCCGAAGCCGCCCACGCGAGCCCGGCCCTGCGGCTACGCGGATCCGGCGGCTACGAGGGCGCGCTCTCCCACCATACCGACGAGAAGTCGCTGCAGCTGATCAGTTCCTATGTGGACGGTCTGCGCGAACTCGTCTTCGCCTTCCACGACAAGGGCCTGCTCGACGACGCCGGTCAGATCATCGTCACCGGCGGCGGCAGCGCGTACTTCGACCGCGTCGCCGACGAACTCACCAAGGACTGGGGCGGCCTGGACGTCCTGCCGATCCTGCGCAGCGGCGCGTACGTGACCCACGACGACGGCTTCTACCGTGTGATCTCCCCGCTGGGCGAGCATCCGCGCATCGGCGGCGTCGCCTCGTTCCGTCCCGCGCTGCGCGCCTGGGCGCAGGTCACGTCGAAGCCGACGGACGAACTCGCCCTGCTCACCATCGGCAAACGGGACGCCTCCTTCGACGAAGGCATGCCCGAACCGCGCCTGATCCGCAAAGGCGACGGACAGGCGTCCGCGCTCGAAGGTCATTCCATCCAGAAGATGAACGACCAGCACGCCTTCCTCACCCTGCCCGCGTCGTCCCCGGTCGAGGTCGGCGACTGGATCGCCCTCGGTCTGTCCCATCCCTGCACCGTCTTCGACAAGTGGCCCCTCATCCCGGTCGTCGGCCCCGACGGCGAGACCGTGCTCGATTTCGTCCGCACGCATTTCTGATCCGTCCTCCACCGCCGCAGAGGAAGAATCATCATGGACATCGTTGTCCGCTCCGCACTGGTCGCCGACGGCACCGGGGATCCGCTCACCAGGCACGACGTGGGCATCTCCGGTGGCAGGATCGCCAGTGTCGCCGAACCCGGCTCGCTCGCGGGCCGCCGCACCATCGACGCCGAAGGACTCGTGCTCGCGCCAGGGTTCATCGACATGCACTCGCATTCCGATCTCCAGCTGCTCGCCAATCCGGATCACATCGCGAAGCTCTCCCAAGGCGTCACCACCGAGGTCCTCGGACAGGACGGGCTCTCCTACGCGCCCGTGAACGACGACGTCCTCGCGTCACTGCGCCAGCAGCTCGCCGGGTGGAACGACGACCCGGCAGGCTTCGACTGGAACTGGCGCTCGGTCGGCGAGTACCTCGACCGGCTCGACGCCGGGGTCGCGGTCAACGCGGCCTACCTGGTGCCGCAGGGCACCGTCCGCATGCTCACCGTCGGCTGGGAAGACCGGCCAGCCACCGAGGCCGAGATGAACGCGATGAAGGAACTCATCGCGACCGGTCTCGCCGAGGGCGCGATGGGCATGTCGTCCGGGCTCACCTACACACCGGGCATGTACGCGACGACCGAAGAACTCGTCGAGCTGTGCCGGGTCGTCGGCGAACGCGGTGGTTTCTACAGCCCGCACCACCGCAGCTACGGCAAGGGCGCGCTGGAGGCGTTCGGCGAGATGGTCGACGTCTCCCGCCGCTCCGGCTGCCCGCTGCACCTCGCGCACGCCACGATGAACTTCTCGGTGAACAAGGGCAAGGCGGGAAATCTGCTGGAGCTGCTCGACCAGGCACTCGACGACGGCTGCGACATCACGCTCGACACCTATCCCTACCTTCCCGGCGCCACCTACCTTTCCGCGCTGCTCCCGAGCTGGTCCACCGAAGGCGGGCTCGACGCCACCCTGGCCCGGCTGTCCGATGTGGACACCCGCGAACGGATCCGCGCCGAGATCGAGGAGACCGGCTCGGACGGCGCGCACGGCGTGCCGATCGACTGGGAGGCCATCGAGATCAACGGTGTCCGCCGGGACGAGAACTCCCACCTCGTCGGGCATTCCGTGGCCGCGTCGGCTCAGCGAGCCGGGAAGCCGGCCGCGGAGCTGTACTTCGACGTCCTGCTGTCGGAGAAGCTCGGCACGTCCTGCCTGATGCACGTCGGGCACGAGGAGAACGTCCAGGCGATCATGCGGCACCGGACGCACACCGGGGGCAGTGACGGCCTCCTCGTCGGCGCGCGGCCGCATCCGCGTGCCTGGGGAACGTTCCCGCGCTACCTCGCGCGCTACGTCCGCGAGCTCGGCGTCCTGGACCTCGCCGAATGCGTCTCCCACCTCACCGGCCGCGCGGCGCAGCGCCTGCGGCTGACCGACCGGGGTCTCGTCCGCGCCGGATACGCGGCCGACCTCGTGCTGTTCGACCCGGAAACCGTCGCCGACACCGCCACGTTCGACGAGCCGCGGCAGCAGGCCGCCGGTATCCCCCATGTCTTCGTCAACGGTGTCGCCGCCATCGACGATGGTCAACCGACCGGCGCCCTCGCCGGCCATTCACTGCGGAACCCCTGGAGTGCCCGATGATCGACTGGCTCCAACATTCGACGGGAGGTCTCCTGACCCTCGCCGCCGTCTCGATCGCGGTGTTGTTGTTCCTCATCATCAAAGTCAAACTCGAGCCCTTCATCGCGCTGATCGTGGTCGGCCTGCTGACCGCGCTGGCCGCGGGCCTGCCGGTCGGGCAGATCGTCGGCTCCGCGCAGAAGGCATCGGATTCCTTGCTGGAGAAGGGTTTCGGCGGGATTCTCGGCCATATCGCCGCGATCATCGGGCTCGGCACCATCCTCGGGTCCATTTTGGAGCGTTCCGGCGGGGCGAAGGTGCTCACCGGCGCGCTGCTACGGGCGATCGGCGAGAAACGGGCCCCGCTGGCGATGGGTCTCGCGGGCTTCGTCTTCGGCATCCCGGTCTTCTTCGACATCGGCATCTTCGTGCTGGCACCGCTGGTCTACGTCGCCGCCAAACAGGGCGGCCGTTCGCTGGTGCTGTACGCGTTGCCCCTGCTCGCCGGTCTCTCGATCACGCACGCGTTCCTTCCGCCGCACCCCGGCCCGGTGACCGCGGCGGGCCTGCTGCACGTGGAACTCGGCTGGATCATCCTGATGGGCCTGGTCTGCGGTATCCCGGCGTTCCTCATCGGCGGCGTGGCGTACTCGACCTGGATCGGCAAGCGCATCGACGTGCCGGTTCCCGCGGAATTCCTCGTCGCCGAGGAAGAGGGTGAGAAGGAGGAGAACCCGCCGTCGCTCAAGCTGGTGGTGGCGATCATCGCGGTCCCGCTGGTGCTGATCCTCGCCGGGACCTTCGGCAGCATCTGGCTTCCCAAGAACTCCGCGCCCGCCGGTGTCGCCGCGTTCATCGGTACCCCGGCGGTCGCGCTGACGATCTCGGTGCTGCTCGCGTCGTGGCTGCTGGGCCTGCGCCGCGGCTTGACGGGCAAGGATTTGAGCGAGCTTTCGGCGAAGTCGCTCCGCCCGGTCGCGATGATCCTGCTGGTGGTCGGCGCCGGCGCGTTCTTCGGCGCCGTGCTGTCCGCGACCGGTATCGGCAAGGCCGTCGCGGGTTCGCTGGACAACGCCGGTCTGCCGGTCATCCTGGCGGCCTACGTCATCAGTTGCGGAATGCGGATCGCGCAGGGTTCGGCGACGGTCGCGATCGTGACCACGAGCGGTATCGTCGCGCCGACGGTGGCGACTCTCGGCTACTCACAGATCCAGCTCGCGCTGCTGGTCGTGGCGATTTCCGCCGGGTCGATCATCGCGTCGCACGTGAACGACGGCGGCTTCTGGATCATCTCGCGGTATTTCAACATGACGGTGCCGCAGACCCTGAAAACCTGGACCGTCTTGGAAACCGTCCTTTCCGTTTCCGGTTTCGGCGTGGCAGCATTGCTCATGGCAGTGGTTTAAACCACCTGAAAGCTGGGAGAGATCACGATGACCGGACTCGATCGACGCACCTTCCTCGGCGCCGTCGGAGCGGCTGGACTCACCACCGTTCTCGGTTCCCACCTCGCGAACGCCTCCGAACAGACCTGCGGACCGAAGGGAACCGGGGCCATCTACATCAGCAGCTACACCAGTTCCGGGCACGGACTCGATGTCGCTCACCGGGACGCGACCACGAACGCGCTGGTCGTCGACCGGACGATTCCGGGAGTCAGCAACGCTTCCTGGTTCGACATCAGTGCCGACCGCAAGACGCTTTACGTGACCAATGAGGACGAGAACGGCCAGATCTCCGCTCTCAGCCTCGCCGATCCGGCGAAACCCAAGCTGCTCAACAAGAAGTCGGCGAAGGGCCAGCACCCGACGCATCTGAGCGTCCACTCGAGCCAGAAGTACGTGCTGGCCGCGAACTACAGCAGCGGCAGCGTCGTCGTGCTCCCGATCCTCGCGGGCGGGAAACTCGGCGACGTCGTCGATCTGGCCCAGCACAAGGGCGCCGAACGAGCCGCGCACGCGCACCAGGTGGTCAACGATCCCACCGGCAAGTGGGTGCTCTCGGTCGACCTCGGCGCGGATTCGGTCTACGTCTACAAACTCGACGTCGCCACCGGGAAACTGAAGCTGAACCAGCAGCTGAAGCTCCCGTCGGGCGCCGGGCCGCGTCACCTCGCCTTCCACCCGAATGGCAAGTACGCGTACATCCTCGGCGAGCTGCGGGCCGAGGTGACCATCGCGGCGTGGGACCCGGCGACCGGGAAACTGACCGCCGGACAGGTCGTCAAGGCCGTTCCGGCCGGCACTCCCGGCGAGCAGTATCCGGGCGAGATCACCACGTCCAAGGACGGCAAGTTCGTCTACGCGTCCGTGCGCGGTTCCGACACGATCGCGTCGTTCGGCGTCGGCGAGGACGGGAAGTCCTTGAAGCTGCTGAACAACACACCCGTGGGTGGCGTCTACCCGCGTCACCTCACCCTGGATCCGACCGAAAGCTGGTTCTACGTTTCCAGCGACAAGTCCGGCACGCTGAGCTGGCTGCCGCGTGATCCCGCCACCGGTCTCCCTGGGGCCGTCGCCGGAAAGCTGGCGCTCCCCCAGGTCAATTCCGTCTTTTTCGCATAAGGAGAAAATTTCATGAGAACTCGCGTCCTCATCGCGGGCCTCGCGGCGGTCGGCCTCGTCGCGGGCTGCGCGCCGGCCCAGAACACCCCCGCCGCGAGCGGCGGCGACGAGAAGTCCGGCACGGTCCGGGTCTGGCTGTTCGACGAAGCCAACCGCGCGCCGAAGGAAGCCGCGGTCAAGGAGGCGATCGCCGAGTTCAAGGCGGCGCATTCGGGTGTCGAGGTCGACGTCCAGTGGATCCCGGTGGAAGGCCGCGCGGACAAGTTCTCCGGCGCCTTCAACGACCCGGCCAGCGCGCCGGACGTCGCCGAGTTCGGCAACACCGACGTCTCCAGCTACGCCGCCACGGGCGCGCTGGCCGACCTGACCGGCGACCTGTCGTCGTGGAAGGAAGGCGCCGACATCCTGCCCGCGGTCCTGGAGACGGCGAAGTCCGGCGGCAAGACCTACGGGCTTCCCTGGTTCACCGGCATCCGCGCCTTGTACTACCGCACGGACCTCTTCGCCGAACTCGGCCTCAAGCCGCCTGCCACGCTGGCGGAACTGACCGAGACCGCGAAGACGATCCGCGCCAAGAAGCCGGAGCTGTACGGCATCTCCGTCGGTGGCAAGTACACCTACGCGATGCTGCCGTTCCTGTGGGCGCACGGCGGCGAGATCGCCAAGCAGGACGGCGACAAGTGGAAGTCCACTCTGGACTCCGAGCAGGCCAAGGCAGGCGTGACGACGTACGCGAACCTGCTGAAGGCGGACATCTGCCCGCCGGAGCAGTGCGCCAACCTCACCGGGACGCAGAGCATCACGGCGTTCGCGGGCGGCAAGGCCGGTATGTCGATCGGCGGTGACTTCAACCGCAAGGCCGTCGAAGCCGGTCAGGTGAAGGGCAAGTACGCGATCATCCCGATCCCCGGCACCGAGGCGGGGAAGATCGCCCCGGCGTTCGCGGGCGGCAACCTGCTCGGCGTGTTCAACGCGACCAAGCGCAAGAGCCTCGCGGTCGAGTTCACCGAGCTGCTCGGTGGCGCCAAGTACCAGGAGAAGATGTACGTCGCCATGGGCAACCTGCCCACGCTCGGCAGTGTCCAGCAGAAGCTCGCCGCGAGCGACCCGTCGGTCAAGCCGTTCGTCGACACGCTCACCGCCGGCACGAAGTTCGTCCCCGCCACCGCGGCGTGGTCGAAGATCGACGCGCAGAACGTGCTGCCGACCGCGATCCAGCAGATCGCGACCGGCGGCAAGGACCCCGCGGCCGCGCTCGCGACCGCGTCCGCCGAGATGAACAAGGCGTTCGGCTAAGTGGTCACCAAGGAAATCCCCCGCACCACGGCTCCGGCCGTCCCGGCACGGCGGTCCCCCCGCCGTCGCCGGGACGGGCGGGCCGCCCTGCTCTACCTGGCGCCCGGCGGCATCCTGCTGCTCGCGATGCTGGTGTACCCGATCTACCAGCTCGTCCTGATCTCGTTCTACGACTACGGCCAGCCGCAGGCGGTCGGCAACGCGCCACTGGTGTTCCTGGGCTTCCAGAACTACCTCGACCTGCTGGAGAACCTCCAGTTCTGGGAGGTACTGGCCAAGACCCTCGGCTTCACCGCGGTCTGCGTCGTCGGCAGCCTGGCGCTGGGGACAGGGCTCGCCGTGCTGGCGACCCGTGTCCGCGCCTGGGCGCGGGTCCCGCTGTTCCTCGCGGCGCTGGCCGCCTGGGCGACACCGGCGATGGCGGGCTCGTACGTCTGGCTGTTCCTGTTCGACGCGGACTTCGGCCTGGTGAACGAGGTGCTTTCGGGCCTCGGGTTCACCGGGATGGCGAACCACTCCTGGACGTTCGACACTTACAGCACGTTCGGGCTGGTGGCCGCCGAGGTCATCTGGTGCTCGTTCCCGTTCGTCATGGTGACCATGTACGCGGGGCTCAAGGGCGTGCCGGAGGAGGTCATCGAGGCCGCGTATCTCGACGGCGCGTCGACCTGGCGCACCACATGGTCGATCACGCTGCCGATGGTGCGGCCGCTGCTGACCATCGCCACCATCCAGTCGATCATCTGGGACTTCAAGATCTTCACCCAGATCTACGTGATGACCAACGGCGGCGGCGTGGCCGGGCGCAACCTCGTGCTCAACGTCTTCGCCTATCAACAGGCCTTCGCCGGACAGGAATACGGTCTCGGCGCGGCGCTCGGAGTCGTGATGACCTTGCTGCTGCTGTCCATCACCGGGCTGTACGTCCGGTCGCAACGCCGGAGCGCGGGATGGGTGTGATCACGGCTCCCGCCCGGCGTCCCCGCCGGGTCAAGAAGCCGGGCAGGCTGATCGCCGAGATCATCTGCGTGGTGATCGCGGGAATGGTCGCGTTCCCGGTGTACTGGATGGTGCTTTCGGCGTTCAAGCCGACCGGGCAGATCCAATCGGACAACCCCCGCCCCTGGACGCTGACGCCGACCCTGGAGCACTTCGAACGGGTGCTCAGCGGCGAGGGCTTCGCGCTGTTCTTCCTGAACAGCGTGATCGTGGCCGTCGTGGTGGTGGCGCTGTCGCTGCTGCTGTCGTTCCTTTCGGCGGTCGCGCTGACCAGGTTCAACTTCAAGGGCAGGACCGTCCTGCTGGTGATGGTGCTGGTGGCGCAGATGGTGCCGGTCGAGGCGCTGACCATTCCGCTGTTCTTCCTGATGCGGTCGGTCGGCGACGTCGCTCCCGCGTTCGGCACCAACCACCTCGGCTCGCTGATCCTGGTGCATCTGGCGTTCAGCCTGCCGTTCGCGATCTGGATGCTGCGCGGGTTCGTCGCCGCGGTGCCGCAGGAGCTGGAAGAGGCGTCGAAGATCGACGGGGCGAGCCGGATGCGGTTCACCTGGCAGATCCTCTTCCCGCTGGTGGCGCCGGGGCTGGTGGCGATCAGTGTGCTCGCGTTCATCCACGCCTGGAACGACTTCCTGTTCGCCAAGACGTTCATCATCTCCAACACCGAGAATCAGACGCTCCCGCTGGCGATCCTGGTGTTCTTCAAACCGGAGGACACCGACTGGGGCGCGGTGATGGCGGGTTCGACCCTGATGACCATCCCGGTGCTGGTGTTCTTCATTCTCGTGCAACGACGACTCGTGTCCGTCATGGGCGGCGCGGTGAAGGGCTGACATGCCTGGCTTCGAAACTCTGCTCCCCCGTCCCGTCTCGGTGGAACCGCTGCCGGGACAGTGTTCTGCACCGTCCGAAGTGGACGTGCGTAGCGACGACCTCCTGCCTGCCGAGGGCTACCGGCTGGAGATCGACCCGTCCGGCGTGACCCTGCACGCGGCCGACGCGGCGGGCGAGTTCTACGGCCGCCAGACGCTCCGGCAGCTCATCGGGCCGGACGCGTTCCGGGCGGCGTCGATCCACAGTGGACAGCAGACGATCCCCTGCGGTGTGGTCACCGACCACCCGAGGTTCGGCTGGCGCGGGACACTGCTCGACGTGGCGAGGAACTTCCGGACCAAGGCCGAGGTGCTGCGGTTCGTCGACCTGATCGCCGCGCACAAGCTCAACGTGCTCAACCTGCACCTGACCGACGACCAGGGCTGGCGGATCGAGATCCCCGAGTTCCCCAGGCTCACCGAGGTCGGCGGCTGGCGGAAGTCGTCCATGGTCGGGCGGCACGACGGACCGGAGCGCGACGGGCGTCCGCACGGCGGCTTCTACTCGGCCGACGACCTCCGCGAGATCGTCGCGTACGCCGCCGCGCGTGCGGTGACGGTCGTCCCGGAGGTCGACATCCCAGGGCATGCGCGGGCCGCGATCGCCGCCTATCCCGAACTCGGCCCGGAGACCACCGAACCGTGGGAGGTGTGGACGAGCTGGGGCATCAGCACGTCACTGCTGAACACGGAAAAGTCCACTGTGGACTTCTTCAAACGCGTCTTCGACCACGTGCTGGACATCTTCCCGTCCGAGGTCATCGCCCTCGGCGGCGACGAGGTTCCCGGCGCGACCGAGGAACACGGCTGGTTCGTCCGCGAGATCGCCCGGCACCTGGTCGAACGAGGACGTCGTCCGCTCGGCTGGGACGAGGTGCTCGAAGCGGGCGACCTGCCGCCGATGGTCATCGGCTCATGGCAGAGCGAGGCGGCGGGCGCGCGAGCCGCGGCCGCCGGTCACGACGTCGTCATGTGTCCCGAGGACCACATCTACTTGGACCACCGGCAGTCCGATCATCCCGACGAGCCGATTCCCGTCGGGTATCTGAGCACGTTGGAGAGCTTCTACGGCTACGAGCCGGTGCCCGCCGATTTCCCCGAGGGGAAGACGATTCTCGGGGCGCAGGCGCAGGTGTGGTCGGAGCATCTCGACACCGTGCGGCGGGTGGACTACGTCGCCTTCCCGCGACTGGCCGCTTTCGCCGAGGTGGCGTGGAGCGACCCCGCGGGGCGGGACTACGCGGAGTTCCTGCCGCGCCTGCGGGATCACCACCTGCCGCGGCTGGACGCGCTGGGCGTCGAGTACCGGCCGCTCGACGGGCCGCACCCGTGGCAGACACGGCCTGGGGTTCCCGGACGACCGCGGTAGCTGGTCCGAAAAGAACATCGGGTGGGCCGCCGTCAAAGGTGGCCCACCCGACTCCTTCATCCTCCGTTGTCGTAGCGAAGCTCTTGCATCGCTTTCAGAAGCATGTCGGCGGCCATCGCCCAAGTTCGCCTCTCCGCCATCTCCTCACGCAGCAGCCTCGCCATCCCGAAAGAAGGCTTCGGATTGGCAAGGACAGCCGCGATCGCGTCCCCCCACCGCAACGTGTCCTTGTACTCCTCTTCCGTGACCGGGATCAGCTTGTTCGACAGATCCACAGACAGCTCGGATTGTTCCTCGGCGAGCAGAAGGCCCAACCCGCTTCGCTTGCTGATCAGCGTCGGTACTCCCAGCTTGATCGCCTCCAGCCCGACCAGCCCGAACCCCTCGGAGCGGGAAGGCATGATGACGACGTTCGCACGATGCAAGTCCTGCCGCAAAGCCTCTCTGTCCGGAGAGTACGGTCGTGGAACCACCCGCAGGGAATCATTCCCGGCCCAGGATTTGACTTCGCGGATCAGACGCTCGGAGTCTCCTTTCTCGGCCCCGCGAAGCACCAGTTCGACTTCAGGCTCATTCGCTCCTCGCTGCGACAGCACATGTCCCAGAGCCCTGGCCGCAATGTCGACGCCCTTGATCCGCGCTTCCTGATGCCCTAGCCGTCCCATCAGAAGTACGCGAACCGTGTCGCTGAGCACCGGCGTTTCCGCTATGTCGTCGGAGACATCGAATCCGGGATCGAGTCGCAACACCTCCGGACCTCCGGAACCACGTAGATGGTCCCGCAGGTTGTTGCTCAGTGCTGGCCCGACCCCGATCGCCAGATGCGCCTTCTTCGCGATCTCGATCTCATGCCTGCTGCGCTCGTCGGCCTGGGCGGCCGGATCTCCGTCCATTCTCCGTTTGTCGACTTCGACTCGATCGGAGACAACATGCAGGAAATGCAGGAGCTTGGCGTCCCGATAGTGGTCTTCTACCAGCCACAAGGCGGCTTCGCCGGTCTTACGACCGTGCCCGATGACGAAGTCAGGGGTGATCGGTGAAGAGACGACCGGCGGCCGGGACAACGCGCTTTCCGGCGCTCCCAACGCGGCGGGTGGATGTACCAGATGGACACCTGCCGCAGCCGCGTCGTTCCGCTCCTCGTCACTCGCACTCGGTACCGAGCAGAACACCTCCGCGCCTTTCCCGGCAAGTGCTTTGCAGAGCTCACGGTTGATGGTGCTGATACCGCCGCCGTGCCCCGAGGCCCACTCGGTGTTGACCGCCAGTACACGAACCCGCCCAGGGTCAACGACCGTCACCTCAGGTCGAGGTTCGTGCTTTAGCGGCTCTTCGTGGCCCTGCTCCACCTGAGCCTTCTGCTCGCCCCTCAGCCGCTCGACGTCAGCGACCGCACCGACTTCGTTATACAGAGCGATCGCCGCCGCGCGATGCGCGTCGGCGTCGACCAGACGATCTTGAGCAGCAGCCGCTCGGCCGAGGCCCTCATAGGCAACCGCCTCCTCTCGCTGCGCTTTACCCGATCGAGCACGGTCTATCGCATTCCGGTAGTGATTCGCCGACGCATCGAATTCACCCAAGAGCAATTCCGTTTCAGCGAGATGAGAAATGAGCTGCGCAACATCACCGTCACGAAAGAGAAGTTCCATGTAATCATCCAGCACCTTCTCGAAGTTCACCTTCGCAGCAGCGAGCCCACCAAGCCGAAGCTCGCAACGCGCGATGCAATCAAGGGCAATCGCCGCATTCGATCGCAGCGCCTGATCACGATAGAAAGCCCAAGCGCGCCGGGACAGGTCCAGCGCCTGACCGAAGTCACCTCGCTCATATGCGAGCCAGGCCCGGTTCGCCCCGACATTCATCTCGCCGAAACGGTCATCGGCGGCGGAGAACTCCAACTGGGCACGCGAGTACAGCTCCATCGCCTCATCCTTGTGGCCGAGCTGCATACTGGCCAGGCCGAGGTTGTTGAGGACGATAGCAATTGCACGATGGTCACCGGTACGCGTCGCCGCCTCCATGGCCTGCCCATAGCAAGCCGTCATCAATTCCCACTGCTTGGTGGCATAAAAATAACCCCGAAGGCAATAAGCGAACTGCCAGCAGACCATGTCATGACGCCGCGATGCCATCTCCTGAAGCAACGGAAGGAAGTTATCCACTTCGCTTTCCATCCACTTTCCAGCCGAATAGGCGTCCGGAAACAACGGAGTCTCCACAGCCGGAGAAACCAGATCGAGCTCCAGCCGATAACGATGCTCGTCAATATGGGAATCCGCCGCGGCGGCGGCATGCAGGAAATATTCGAATAGTCTTTCTCTTGCCGAATCCTCCTCCGGACCGGACAGCAATTCAGCATCTGGACGACGCAGGTGATCCCGTAACACATCGTGCACGCGGTACGCGCTATGGGAATGCCGTTCGAGCATCCCGGCCCTGATCAGCTCGTCCAAGAGGCTCTCGGCCGCGGCAGGTGAGATTCCCGCCATCGCCCCGGCCGCCCACGCGTCCACTCGAGGGCCTGGATGCGCCGCCATGAGCTGCAGCATCGCCAGTTGCGCGTCGGACAGCGTGGCGCAAGAAGCCTCGAGCACCGCGGTCACGCTTCGCAACCCGTCGGTGAGCTCCTGGTGACGAGCCGCTTGATCGGCGAGACGAGCGGCCACATCTTCCAGCCGCCGGGCTGGATTGTCCCGGAAGCGCGATGCGACGATGCACACCGCGAGGGGAAGCCGGTAGCACATCTCGGTGATCTTCCGGACGACCGCCGGATCGCCCCTTTCGGTCGTCCCCAGTTCGGCGACCGAGGTGAACAAGGCCATCGCGGCTGCAGGCTCCAGCGCCCGGACATGCTGGTGCAAAGCCGCGTCCAAGACGGTCAGTGGCTGGCGGCTGGTGATGACGACCGCAGACCTGCCGTTGGGTGGTCTCAAAGCATGCACCTGCTGAGCACTCGAGACGTTGTCGAGCATCACCAGGACTCGGCGGCCGGCTAGCTTCTGCCGGAGAAGAGCGGTCCGATCCCCCTCAGTCGATGGCACCAGCTCACCGGGCACACCCAACCGTCGCAGTACACGGACGAGCGCCTCGTCCCTTCCCAAGGGATGGCTGTCCGGGTTGTAGCCCTGCATATCGAGGTAGATGCAGCCGTCCGGGTAGTCATGATGGAGCCGCTCGGCAACCCATAAACCGATCGCCGTCTTGCCGACACCGGCCATGCCGTAGAGCACGCAAACACGCGGCAAGCGGCTCGGCTCGGCGGGACTGAGATGCTGCTCGAGTGTCCTCGCCTCAACGTCGCGACCGATCAGCTGGCGCGGCCCGGCCGGCAAGTCGCACGGTGGTTCGATACGGGCACGCCGTTCATCGACCGCCAGAACAGCGGCCGCGCGCGCCAACTCGTTACCGGTTCCCAGGACGCGATCGCAAGCAGCGGCGAACGTGGTCGTCGGTGGTGCTGCTCCGTGCTCTACGCGACTTATCTGCGCCTTGCTGTAGTGGATCTGGTCCCCGAACGCTTTCAAGGACAAGCCGGCGCCAGTGCGCAGCTCCTGCACTCTCACCCCGAAGGCTTTTCGGTCCACCGCTGTCCCTCTTCTCGCGGTCACTCGCACTGCTCAGATGTTCACCCATGGTCAGGCAAGACACCTGGGTACAGGGCCCCCTCGAGCCGTTCAGCCGTTACAAAACCCGATGGGAACGATGGAACGGCAGGACAGGTCGCGGCGACCACCGCACATGGTGAAGTCTCTGGGGAGAAAAGACTACTGGACGACACCTGCGCCAGCGTCGGCTGAGAGGATCCAACGAACTTGTCCGATACGATCTACGACGTCTTCCTGTCGTTCTCCGGCGACGATCGGAAGTTCGGACGCGACCTTGCGGAGCAACTGCGGTCCGAGGGGATGGACGTCTTCCTCGACGAAGACGGGATCACCCTCACCGATAGCCTCACGGAGCGCATCGGGCTCGCTGTGCAGGGTTCGAAAACGCTCGTGGCGTACTACTCGGAAGGCTATGCCAGCAGGCACGCGTGTCAGCATGAACTCATGACCGCTTTCCTGGCCGCTCAGCGGGAAGGCACCGTCCGGCAGCGGATCCTGGTGATCAACCCTGAGCCAGGGACCGACCATATTCACCCGATCGAGTTGGCAGACGCGAAGTTCGCCCACCCCCAAGCGGGAGTTACCGACCTTGCTCGGTGGATCGCAGGGAGGGCCCGCGAGTTGAACGGCCCCTTCGGCCGTCCGCCGTCTTTCGAGGAACGCCTGTGGCCTGTTTGGCTGGCTCGCCATGTTCGGGGGTTCGTCGGACGGCATCGTGAACTTTGGACCCTTCATACGGAACTCCACGCCAGCAAATACTCGGTTATCAGAGAGCGCGCCTACGGCTCCTTTGTGTCACTCTGGGGCACACCCGGCTCTGGGAAAACCGCTCTCGTCGCGAACTACGCGTGGCGGTTCAGGGACGCGTTTCCCGGTGGAGTCCGCTGGTTGAGCCTGGCCGGAGCAGGCTCACGACCTGATCGGCTTCAATCCGTCTATTGCGGTGAGCTCCGGAGTTCCTGTCGCGAGCTGGGAATGGACCTCAGCTCCGTACCGGACGAGCAGCTTTCCTCGGCCGTGGCGCGAACGCTCGACAAAACCGAGAACGCCACTCTGTGGATTGTCGACGACCTACCCCCAGGCTGCGGTCCCGAGCACCTTGGCCATCTGGTACTCCCAGGCGGTTGCGGAGCGCACACGGTACTCGTCGGGCAGGACGACGCTTTCCGAGGCCATCTACCCGTGGTCCGGGTGGGGCGGCTGTCTTCGATCGAAGCCGACGAGTTGCTGGACTCGTACCGGAAGCCTGACGACGACGTTGACAAGAAGAGTCGCCGGTGCTTGGTCCAGGATCTGGGCGGTAATCCAGGAGCGTTGATCGCCGTCGGCGAGTATCTGAGGCATCGACAGGGAATTACCTCGTATCTGACTGCCAGAGACGAACTCTCCACCAAGCAGTCACTGCGTGACACCGTGTTTGAGAACTCCCGACGGGTCATCGACCCTATGAGCGTCGACGAACTCGTGCTGCTCGACTTCATTTCTCGCGCCGACCAGCACGAATTCCCCAGTCCAGTGCTTGCGGCGGTGCAGAGCTTCGCCACCGTCGATGTCGGTGCCGTGTTGAGCCGCTTGCTCAGCCGCTCGGTGGCGACCCGCGACGGCACTCGATGGCGACTCGATCCCTTGGTGGTCGAAGCGGCCAAGGAGCGTCTGCGGACACTCGACGTCAAAACGATCCCGCAGTCGGAAATCACCGACTTCCGGGTTGAAGTCGCCAAGGTTCTCAATCCGTCGAACGGGTCGAGAAAACGGGGGTGGGGCAACAACAGCCGAGGCCAGTCGACCTCGACGAGCCGCAGCCGGCACTTCCGCGCGTCGGCACTGTTGTCGCCGTGGTCCCGGCTGTTCACGTTGTACGACACCGTGAACTTCCCCGGACGGCCGCGGCAGAAGTAAGTATATGATGGCCCCCTTCCTTGCGTCAGGTGCAAGGAAGGGGGCCATCATGTAGTCATGAGTGATCAGTCCGCGCGGTGGGTCGACGCCACCCAGCTCCCTGAAGAACTCGTAGCGCTCATCGAGACTCTCCGCCCCGGCGAAGACGTGCTCATCACCCGGAACGGCGACACGATCGGGACGATTTCCGGCGCTGGTCAAGAAGTCCCGGCGCCTTCGACGGACTCCGAGGAGATCACGGTCGTGGCCACCGCCATGAAGCTGTCGGCGTCGGCGCGGGACTCGCTGTCCGAGCGGCTCGGCCCCGGCTACCTCGTCCTGGACCTGCACTCGGCTCCCCCGACCGTCGACGTGCTGCTGGTCCCGCCATCCAGCCCCCAGCTGATCGCGAGCTTCCGGGCGCTGTACCCGAAGGCCCGGATCGTGATCACGGAGATCGAGGACGCCGAACTCGGGGTCAAGTTCGAAGGTCCGGTGCGCCGCCTCCTCGACGCCGGGGCCGAGGCCTATCTGCCGTCCAGCACCATTCCGCGGCTGGCGGAGCAGCTGGACCGGACCATGACCCAGCTGAACCAGCTCACCGGCGGCGCGTCGGCTCCCCTGACCATCGATTCACCACGGGACCGCGCCCTCGAGTGATCGCGAATGGTGGTGTGCGTGCCCCGAGCGCCACGCTTGGGACGCTCACCGTCTCGAACGTGGCGCTCGGGACGTACTGCCCTGAACGCGGCCACGCCGCGGAGGTCTTTGTACGAGCCTTGTGCGGCAGGCGGTTACGGTCCGCGGGATGTCCTGGAAACTGCTTTCCGTGAGCGTGCTCGCCGCCTTCACGTGCACCGGATTCACGACAGCCGAAGCCGCTTCGAAGACCTACTACGTCGACCAGGTCGACGGCAGTGACACCGCCGTCGGTACCTCACAGCAGGCGCCGTGGAAGTCCTGGCGAAGGTCTCCTCGACCACGTTCGCGCCCGGTGACACCGTGCTGCTGCGGCGGGGCGGGGCCTGGAGCGGCGGGCTCGCCGTCAAAGGCTCGGGCGTCACGATCGGCGCGTACGGCACCGGCGCCCGCCCGATCGTCAAAGGCAACACCGAAGCGTGCGTCGACCTGCCTGGCGACGACAACGTGGTGCAGGACCTCCAGATCGGCGTCGCCGCCGACGCCGGGCGCTGTTCATGGGCCGGGGTGAAGGTGTCCGGCGACCGCAACAAGGTGCTGTCGAACCTGATCACCGGCGCCGGCGCGGGCGTGTTCATCGCGCCGTCGGCGGACCACACCGAAATCACGCAGAACGACCTCGTCGACAACAACCACATGACCGTCGTGACCCCTGGCGGCAACGACGACTCCGGCGCGTTCGCCGCGCTGGTCCAGGGCAACGACTCCGACATCGGCTGGAACCGGATCAGCGGCTCGATCGCGAAGTCCGACGACTTCGGCGGCCTCGACGGCGCCGCTGTCGAGATCTTCTACGGGTCCCGCAACGTCATCCACCACAACATCTCCGAGGACAACGAGACCTTCACCGAACTCGGCACGGACACGAAAGACCCCGACGGCGTCTCGACCGGCAACGTCTTCGAGTACAACGCGGTCTTCGGCGCCAAGACGCGCGGCGGGATCGTCACGCGCGGTGCCGAGGACGGCAACGGGCCGGTGCTCGGCACGGTGTTCCGCAACAACTCTCTCCGGCTCTCGAACGCCGAGTCGGAGGGTTTCGTCTGCTACGGCGGCTGCACGAACCAGATGCTGAAGATGACGCAGAACATAGTCCAGGCCGCGTACAAGGTCGGCTACGCGGACCCGACCTTCACCGCGACCGACCACAACGTCTACTTCGGCGGGCTCCGGCAGTTCACGGCGGGAGCGACGGACAAGGTGGCCGACCCGAAGTTCACGTCGGCGACGAACCTCGTCCTGAAGGCGGGGAGCCCGGCGATCGACCTCGGCACCACGAAGTACGACGACCGCGACGTCGACGGGAACCCGGTGTATGCCGGTGCGCGGGTCGACGCGGGCGCCTACGAGTTCCAGGGCTAGGACGCCGTGAAGGCCTCCTTCACCTCGGGTCCCGCGGCCCCTCGGGATCGGTGGGGCCCAGGAGGTGTCGCGAAAGCCACTTTCGGGACATCAGGTGTCCCGAAAGCACAACCCACCCTGACACTGAGTGGCTTTCGCGACACCCGAGGTCGGCACGTGGGCGAGCGAGGCGACGCCGCATTTGCCCTACGCCTCAATAGAACGCCGTGAAGGCCTCCTTCCCTACCTTGAGGGTAGGGAAGGAGGCCTTCACGGAGCGGAGCGCGTCAGTAGTTGTAGATGCGCTGCATGGTGCCGGTCGACAGCAAGCCGTTGGCCCACAGCGAGTTCACCCTGGAGACCTCCTGGGCGTTCGGCTTCGCGTTGGTGCAGGACGGGCCGGGGCCGCCACCGGACATCAGTTCGGAGCACGGACCCTGGTAGTTGTCCGGCAGGCCGAGCGCGTGGCCGGTCTCGTGCGCGGCGATCCGCGTCTGGTTGTACTGCTGAGCCTGCGTGTAGTCGATGAAGATGGTGCCGCGGCCGTGGCCGTCGGTCTCGGCGTACGAACCCGAAGGGTCGTTGCCCTCGGTGTAGCGCAGGGTGGCTCCCGACGAGCTCTCCTGCAGCTTCACGTTGGACACCGAGTTGTTCCAGTTCGCCGCACCCGCCTGGATGGCGGCACGGAAGCTGGGCGCTCCCGAGGCGTCGTAATAGACCGTGGTCACCGCCGCGGCCGACTGGGCGGGTTCGACCGCCGCTGCCTGCCCCGCGGTCACCGGGACGGCGAGCAGCGCCAAGCTCACGGACGCGGAGACGAAGAACTTCCTTGCCATGGACCCACTCCTTGTGAGGACAACGGAATGGTTCGTGAATTTAGGAGCCTCGGCCGCGACTTGGCACCGACTTTCGTCGCGTCAGCCAGCTGGTGATTTACCAACACTTTCGACCTATTGACATGCGCATGTCCGCATACAACGATGTCGCGCTCAAGGTCGCAGGACGAGCTTGCCCGAAGTCACCCGCGCCTCCAGCTCCGCCAGCACTTTGGGCCCGTGCGCGAGGTCGTACACCGTCGGAGTTCCCGGAGCGCAGACGCCGTCGGCGATGAGTGCCCGCAGCTCGTCCATCAGCTCCGCGAAGATCGCGGGCGCGCGCTCGATCAGAACGCCGAGATGCAGGCCGATCAGGTGGATCTGGTGCCGGAAGTTCAAGTCCCGGTTGGTGATCGCGACCTCTCCCCCGGCGACGCCGTAGACCACGACGCGTCCGGTGACCCGCTTGGCGGCGGCGAGACTCGCGGCGAACGTCGTCCCGCCGACCGATTCGAGCACGAGATCCACGTCCCCGGTCTCCTCGCCGTAGCCGAGGACACGGTCGGCGCCCAGCGCCCGCACCGAATCGTGCTTGCCCGGCGACGCGGTGCCGATGACGGTGGCCCCGTAGTGCTTGGCCAGCCGGACCGCGGCCTGCCCGACCCCGCCTGTCGCCGCCTGGACCAGCACGGTCTCACCGGCGGCCACCCGCCCCAGCGGTTTGAGCGCGGCGAGCGCGGTGACCCAGTTCAGGATCAGCCCGGCCGCCTGCTCGTCCGACCAGCCCTCCGGTACCGGGACCGCAACGGCCGCGGACATGACCACGTACTCGGCGAAGGCTCCGCCGCCGGTCCCGACGACGTGATCGCCGACGGCCGGCGCGGTCACGCCGTCCCCCACGGCCACGACCTCGCCGGCGGCCTCGAATCCGGCGAGGTACGGCGCTTCCGGACCGCCCTCGTAAGTGCCCCGCGTCTGCATGACGTCGGCGAAGTTGACACCGGCGGCGGCCACCTTCACCAGGATTTCGCCTGGTCCCGGCACCGGAACGGGGGCGTCGGTGATCAGGCGGAGGTCTTCAGGTCCGTTCGCGGAGTCCTGTCGCAAAGCACGCATCGAAGTCATGCCCGCACGCTAAAAGCCTCACGTTTGCGTGAGGGTCAAGTCGCGGAGGTACGCGTCGAGGGCGTCGCGATTGCGGGTCATGAGCGCGATCCGGCGATCGAGGACTTCCCGCTGCCGCGCGACCTCGTCGATCATGTACTCGCACGGCACCTTCGGCCGGACGTCGCCGGGCCCGTCGAGGTACGGGAGGACTTCGCGGATCAGCCTCGTCGGAAGTCCCGCGTCGAGCATCCCGCGGATCTGGAGGACGGCCTCGACCGAGCCGTCGCAGAAGTCGCGGTAGCCGTTGCCTTCCCTGCCGGGGCTGATCAGGCCCTCTTCCTCGTAATAGCGCAGCGCGCGGACGCTGACCCCGGTCTTCCGCGCGAGTTCGCCTATCTTCACCCCGCCCACGGTAGCCACCGCGACGTGGTATAGGTCGTTATACGGTTTTCGGCTTGTACCAGACCTCGGGGCGGCCGACCTGGCCGTAGCGGGGCTCGCGCTGGGCGAGGCCGTTGTCGGCGAGGTATTCGAGGTAGCGCCGCGCGGTGACGCGGGACGCGCCGATCGCGGTCGCGGCGGCCCCGGCGGAGAGACCGTCCGCGGCCGAGGCGAGGACGTCGGTGATCGCCTCCAGGGTCTGCCCGCTCATCCCCTTCGGCAGCGCCTGCCGCTCGGTGGTGCGCAGGGTGCCGAGCGCGCGGTCGATCTCGGCCTGCCCGGTGACCTCGCCCGAAGCGCCGTGGAACTCGGCGTACCGCTCCAATTTCTCCCGCAGGGAAGCGAAAGTGAACGGTTTCAGCAGGTACTGCACCACGCCGACGGACACGGCGGCCTTGACCAGCGCCAGATCGCGCGCCGAGGTCACCGCGATGACGTCGATCGGCAGACCGGCGGCGCGCAGGGACCGGCAGACCGCGAGCCCGTGCGTGTCCGGCAGGTAGAAGTCCAGCAGCACCAGGTCGACCGGTTCGCGTTCGCAGAACCGCAACGCGTCCCCGCCGGAATGGACGACGCCGGACACGGTGAAGCCGGGCATCCGCTCCACGTACACCCGATGCGCGTCGGCGGCCACCGGTTCGTCCTCGACGACCAGCACCTTGATCATCGTGTCGGCTCCTTCGGCGGCAAGCACACGGTGAACACCGCGCCCTCGTCGCGGCCGACGTCGATCGTCCCACCGTGCCGCCGCACCGCCTGACCCACCAGTGCCAAACCGAGACCGTGACCGTCCTCGGGTTTCGTGGACCAGCCGCGCCGGAACACCTCTTCGACGTCCTCGACACCCGGCCCGGTGTCGGCGACCCGCAGCAGCAATCCGCCGGCGTCCGCGCGGACGGTGACCTCGACCCCCGGCCGTCCGCCGTCGCCGGCGTTCCCCGCCGCCGCGTCGATCCCGTTGTCGATCAGGTTGCCGAGGATGGTCACCAGATCCCGCGGCGGGACGCCGGTGTCCGAGTCCTCCATGACGGTGTCGGGCGTGATCGTGAACTCGACGCCGCGTTCGCTCGCCTCCGCCGCCTTGCCCAGCAGCAACGCCGCCAGCACCGGTTCGGCGACCGCGCCGACCACGCGGTCGGTGAGTTCCTGCGCCAGCGCGAGTTCTTCGGTCGCGAACTCGACGGCCTGTTCGGGGCGGCCGATCTCGACCAGCGAAACGACGGTGTGGAGCCGGTTCGCCGCCTCGTGCGCCTGCGACCGCAGTGCCTCGGCCAGTCCGCGCACGGTGGTGAGTTCACCGGTCAGCGCCTGGAGTTCGGTGTGATCACGAAGGATCACGACGGTGCCCATCGCCTCCCCCCGCGAGCGCACCGGCGCCGTGCTGACGACGAGCACCCTGGCTTCGGTGAGGTGGAGTTCGTCGGTGCGCTCCTCCCCCGAAGTGAACGCTTCGACGAGGTCTTCGGGAATGTCCAATGCGGACAGTTCCCGGCCGACCGGATCGCCGTCGACGCCCAGCAGCGCGCGGGCGCCGTCGTTGCACAGCACCACCCGCCCGTCGCCGCCGACGAGCAGCAGCCCTTCGCGCATCGAGTGCAGGACGGCTTCGTGATACTCGAACAGGTTGCTCAGTTCCCCCGGCGCGATCCCCCTGGTCTGCCGCCGGAGCCGGGCGCTGACCAGGTAACTGCCGATCCCGCCGACCACCAGCACCGCCGCCGCGACCCCGAGCAGCGGCCACAGGCGTTCGCGCAGTTCGGCGTCGATCGCTTCGACGGTGATGCCGACCGAGACCAGCGCGACGACCTGTCCCGCGGCGCCACGCACCGGGACCACCACGCGTTCGGAAGGGCCGAGCGAACCGGCGTAGGTCTCGACGACCTTGCCACCGCGTTGCGCCTCGCCGATGTTCCCGATGAACGGCTGGCCGATGAGCTCCGGATTCGGGTGCGTGTAGCGGATCCCGTTCGTGTCCATGATGGTCACGAAATCCACTTCCGTATCCGCGCGGACACTCTGCGCGAACGGCTGCAGTGTCCGGCTGGGTTCCGATGTGGACAGTGCGGCGAGGACACCGGGCGCGTCCGCCACCGCTTCGGCGACCGCGGTCACCTTGTCCCGCGCCCGGTCTTCGGTGGCACGGACGGAATCGAGATAGGCGAAGGCCACCCCGGCCGCGACGAGCACGAACAGCACCGCGAGCTGCAGAATCAGCAGCTGGCGGGCGAGACTGCCGCGCCTGGTCCGGATCCGCGTCGTCGAGGGCACCCGCTCATACCAGCACACCGGTCCGGGGGCCGCTCAGCGCGCCCGGCCGGAATTACCCGGAAACCACTCGCGCGAACTCAATGAACACAACCGTGACCCAGCTCACCTGCGCGGGTGATAGTGACCGGCAATCCCACGGACACCCCCTGAGCTGGAGGCAAAGGTGCCTACAACGCCGGAAGCGGCGCCCCGACGCCGCGACAAGATGCACTACCTGTACCTGGCCGTGATCGCGGCGGTCGTCCTCGGCGTCATCGTCGGGTTCGCCGCGCCGGATCTGGCCAAGGAGCTCAAGCCGCTCGGCACGGGCTTCGTCAACCTGATCAAGATGATGATCTCCCCCATCATCTTCTGCACCATCGTGCTCGGCATCGGATCGGTGGCGAAGGCCGCGAAGGTCGGCAAGGTCGGGTTGCTGTCGCTCGGCTACTTCCTGATGATGTCGACGTTCGCGCTCGCGATCGGCCTCGTCGTCGGCAACCTCCTGCACCCTGGACAGGGCCTGCACCTCGACCCCGCCGCCGCCGCGAAGGCGCACACGCAGGCCGAGGGCGCCGAGGGCACCGTCGACTTCCTGCTCGGCATCATCCCGACCAGCTTCGGTTCCGCCTTCACCGAAGGCCAGGTGCTGCAGACGCTGCTGGTCGCGCTGCTCGCCGGATTCGCCGTCCAGAAGCTCGGCACCAAGGGCGAACCGATCCGCCGCGGCATCGAGCACATCCAGCGGCTCGTGTTCCGGATCCTCGCGATGATCATGTGGGCCGCCCCGGTGGGCGCGTTCGGCGCGATCGCCGCGGTGGTCGGCGAGACCGGCTGGGGCGCGCTGCGCAGCCTCGCCGTCATCATGATCGGCTTCTACCTGACCTGCCTGGTGTTCGTGTTCGGTGTGCTCGGCACGGTCCTGTGGCTCGGCGCACGGGTCAACATCTTCACCCTGCTGAGGTACCTCGGCCGCGAGTTCCTGCTGATCCTGTCGACGTCGTCGTCCGAGTCGGCCCTGCCGCGGCTGATCGCGAAGATGGAGCACCTCGGGGTTTCCAAGCCCGTCGTCGGCATCACGGTCCCCACCGGCTACTCGTTCAACCTCGACGGCACGGCCATCTACCTGACGATGGCGACGCTGTTCATCGCCAGCGCGCAGGACCAGCCGCTGGGCGTCGGCGAGCAGATCTCCTTGCTGCTGTTCATGATCATCGCGTCGAAGGGCGCGGCGGGCGTCAGCGGTGCCGGTATCGCCACCCTCGCAGGCGGACTGCAGTCACACCGGCCGGAACTGGTCGACGGCGTCGGCTTCATCCTCGGCATCGACCGGTTCATGTCCGAAGCCCGCGCGCTGACCAACTTCGCGGGCAACGCCGTCGCGACCGTCCTGGTCGGCACGTGGACCAAGGAGTTCGACCGCGACCAGGCGAACCGGGTCTTCAGCGGCCAGGCCCCGTTCGACGAAGCCACCCTGATCGACGATCACGCCCCGGATCCCCACGAGGACCGTGACGGCGAACGGGAGAAGGCCGCGGCGAACGCGTAACGCCCGGCGAGAAGGAAACCGCGGTGCGAGGGTCCCCCGTCCTCGCACCGCGGTTCTTTCTTTTCTGGAAAACTCCAGTGCATGCCGGACGCCATCGACCGCTACGTGCCCGCGCGCTATTCGAAGCTGCTGCACGGCAACTTCGCCGGGATGCTGAGCGGCCCCGACGGCGAGCCGTTCCTGCGCGACCTCGTCGAAGACGCGCGGCGGATCACCGACGAGGACCTGGAGTTCCTTTTCGACGCCGGCTGGCGGGAAAGGATCACCGCCGCCTGGCTGATCGGCGTCGATCGCCGCACCGCGTGGCGCGGGCGCCTGCGTGAACTGCTCCTGGAGAGCGGGATGGTCTTCGCCGGGCAGGGCTACTGCTTCGCGCTGGCGCGGTTCGGCACCCTCGCCGACGCCGAGATCCTCGTGTCCTATCTGGACCACTACCTCGCACGACCGGACCTGCGCTACGACCAGGCGTGGGCGCTCGCGGCCCTGCACCACATCGACGCCGACCTCCGGACGGCCTACACGTCACGCTATCTGCGTCCGGGCGGCCTGTGGGAAAGCTGGTCCGCGACGAACAGCACGGACCTGCCGTTCCACAAGTGGTACTTCGACATGCTGTGCTCGCACGTCCAGCGAGCGGTGCACGTCAGGCAGTGACCCTCTCGTCGTAGACGACGCGGGACGCGGCGATCGAGTCGCGGTGGCGCTCGGCCCACGTCAGCAAGCCGCTCAGCGACGCGTACAGCTCCTTCGCCATCGCTGTGGCCTCGTACTCCACCTTCGGCGGCACAGTCGGGTACACGGTGCGGACGAGCAAGCCGTCGCGTTCGAGGTTCCGCAACGTCAGCGTGAGCATCCGCCTGCTGATCCCCTCCACCGACCGCTCCAGTTCGGTGAAGCGCACCGGACCGCGGGTGGCCTCCAGCAGGATGCCGATCGCCCACTTGCCGCTGATCCGGTTGATCACCTCGAGCACGGTGCACACCTCGAGTTTCTCCGGGTCCACCACCCTGGCCTGCGCGGTCACATCGCTGTTCCCCTGGGACATGAAAGTGCCTCCTTCCGGCAGGGAACAGAGTCACACAAGATGGGCGCTGTTACAAGTGATGCACCAAGGCATCACCTGGGGAAACTCAAGGAATTCACCATGTCACAGCGCGCTCTCGCTCTTGCAGTGCTTTGCGCCGTCTCGCTGATGGTCGTCCTCGACGGCTCGATCGTCGCCGTCGCGCTGCCCGCGATCCAGAACGACCTCGGCTTCACCCCGCCGACCCTCGCCTGGGTGGTCAACGCCTACCTGATCGCGTTCGCCGGGCTGCTCCTGCTGTCCGGCAGGCTGGGCGACGTGATCGGCCGGAAACGGGTCTTCCTGACCGGGCTCGGCGTGTTCACCCTCGCTTCGCTGCTCTGCGGAATCGCGCAGGACCAGACGCAGCTCCTCGTGTTCCGCTTCCTGCAGGGCGCGGGCGGCGCGCTCGCCTCGGCCGTCGTACTCGGCATGATCACCACGCTCTACCCGGAACCACGGGCGCGGGCGAAGGCCATCGGCGTCTACAGCTTCACCCAGGCCGCGGGCGCGTCGATCGGGCTCATCGCGGGCGGCACCCTCACCCAGCTGCTCGACTGGCACTGGACGTTTTTCGTCAACCTGCCGATCGGCGCGGTCGCGCTGGCGCTGGCCGTCCGGCTGCTCGAACCCGACCACGGGACCGGACCGCGCGGCGGCGTCGACGTCGCCGGCGCCGGGCTGGTCACCGGCGGGCTGATGCTGCTGGTCTACACGATCGTCAAGGCCGAGGAGTACACCTGGGCCGACGGCCGCACGCTCGGGCTGCTCGCGGTGTCACTGCTGCTGCTCGCCGGGTTCGTGCTCCGCCAGGCGAAAGCGCGCGAACCGTTGCTGCCGCTGCGGCTCTTCCGCTCACGGGCGGTGTCCGGGGCGAACACGGTGATGGTCCTGATGGTCGCCGGGCTGTTCGGCTTCCAGTTCATCACCGCGCTGTACCTGCAACGGGTGCTTCGGCTCGACGCGCTGAGCACCGGGTTCGCCTTCCTCCCCGCCCCGGTGTCGATCGCGGTGATGTCCCTGGTCTTCGCCGGGAAACTGAACCACCGTTTCGGAGCGCGAACGGTCCTTGTGACCGGGCTTTCGCTGGTCGCGCTGGCGCTCGGGCTCCTCGCCACGGTGGAGGCAGCGGGGAACTACGCGACGGACGTCCTGCCCGCGCTCGTCCTGATGGGTGTCGGGTTCGGCGCGGCGATGCCCGCGCTGATGGGGCTGGCGATGTCCGGCGTCGCCGCCGGGGTCGCTTCGGGATTGATCAACACCACCCAGCAGATCGGGGCGGCGATCGGTACCGCGGTGCTCGCGACCGCCGCCGCGTCCCGGACCGGCTCACTGCTGACCGAAGGCACCGCGATGCCCGAAGCGCTCACTGGCGGCTATCGGACCGCGTACGCGTTGAGCGCCGGGCTGCTCGCTCTCGCCGCCTTCGTCGCGGCTGTGGTCCTGCGCGAGAGGAAGGCTCAGGAGGTGATCGTCGCGTAGGCCCATTCGGAGACCTCGCCGCCGAGGCGTACCTCGGCGGCACCTCCGGGCTTCCACACGCCGCTGCCGCCGAACGCGGCCATCCCGCCGGTCTTGCCGGAATACTGGGACAGCACCACCCACATCCCGTGCCCGGCCGCGACACCGACCTGGTCGAGCAGTCGCTGTTCCTGCCCGTCGCCGAAGAGCGCGCTGAGAACGTAGACGTCGGCGCCCGCCTCGGCGAGTTCCCGTGAGTGGTCCGGGTTCGCGGCGTCGAGGCAGATCGCGAGGCCGAGACGCCTGCCTCCGACGTCGAGGATCACCTGGCGCTCGCCGGCGTCGAACAGCTCTTCTTCGCTGTCGTGCAAGTTCCGCTTCGCATAGGTGGCAAAGGTTTCGCCGTCCGGCCCGAGGACGAGCGAACCGATGTACCGCCGGTCGTCCTCCATCAGCGGAAGCCCGACGACGGCGTGGGCACCGCTCGCCCGGCAAGCGTCCCGGAGCGGTGCGAGGCGCGGATCCTCCCGCGTCAGCCAGAGTCCCGGATCCGCGGCGAGCGCCTCGAACTCCAAGCCGGTCAAGGAAAGTTCAGGGAAGACAGCGAGGTCGGCCTCCACGTTCCGGAGGAGCCTGGCGTGTTCGGCAATGTTCGCGGAAAGGTCCGCGGGGACGGTGAACGGCTGCACGGTGGCGACTCGCATGGCCGGAGCCTAGCGCCCCAGATAGCCCCGCAGGCCGTGTTGCCCCCGTCGCATCATGAGCGCGTGGTTGATCCGGAAGACCGGCCTGGCGATGCGATCGAGCTTGCGCAGCAACGGTTTCCGCGCCTCGACCTCCTGGGTGATCTCCAGCAGGGTGCCACCGCCCACCGCGGTCAGTGCGCCCGCCAGCATCCCTTCGAGGTCGCCGCTGAGCAGGACCCGAACGCGGCCCTCGTGCTCGTCCTGCCGGTCGCGGTGCATCCGCACGGTCAGCGCGTACGGCAGCCTGGACCGGCAGACGAGTTCGGCGGTGTCCTCGTCGACCTGGCTGACCGAACGGACGTCACGCCACCACAACGGATACGCGGCGAGGTCCACGACGGCGTCGAAGACCGCCTTGGGTGAAGCGGGAAGCACCCACGTGTCGTGGAAGCGGTACCGACCGCCTCCACGACCCGTGAGCGCGCCCGTCATGCCTGCGCCGACACCAGGTTCCGGCCGTCCATGGTCACGACGTCGACCGAGGCCACGTCGCCGGGGGCGACCAGCGCCGAACCGTCGATCCCGGTGCCCTCGCGCTGCCCCTTTGCCGAAACCAGCCAGCTTCCGGCGTTGACCCGCTCGCCGCCCTTGGTCACCACGACGAGCTGGCACTTCTCGCCCTCACGGACGCCGTCCGCCTTGGCGTGGAGCCGGACCCAGCCCGCCGCCGGGATCAGCCGGACCGCGAGCTGCGCACCCGTTTCCCGGTTGGTGGCCGCGAGATCGCGGGTGCCGGGAACCGGGGCCGTCGCCGTCGGCACCGGCAAGGCCACCGTCGACGGTTCGGGCGACGTCTGCCGTCCGACCAGCACCCCCGCGCCCAGCGCCACGACGGCCAGCACGGCCGCACCGGCCACGGCGAGGAGCCGCCGCGGCTTGCGCTCCTGGTTTCCTTCTTCCTCGCGAACCTGACGCAGCGTGCGCTGCAAGAGCAGGTCGCCTCCGTCCGGAGGTCCGTCGAGGAACGCCTCCGGCGGCACCTCGTCGAGGTGATACCGCAGCTCGGACAGCTCACGCACCTCGCGACGGCACGCGGGGCAGTTCGCCAGATGTGTCTCGAAAGTGGCCGCTTCCGCCGGGGTGAGCCCGCCGAGGACGTAGGCGGCGAGCTGGCCCTGGTCGTGTCCCACCGCACTCATCGCGCTACCTCCTTCCCGGTTCCCGACATCACGGCTCTCAGTGCCCGTAACGCGTAATAAGATCTCGACTTAACGGTACCTGGGGCCACCCCCAGGGATTGCGCCGCTTCGGCCACCGTCCGGCCCCGGTAGTAGATCTCCACCAGGACCTCACGATGTTCCGGGGAAAGACCGTCCATCGCGCCGAGCACGGCCATGGAATCCACGACACTCTGCGCATGGTCCTTCTCCACCGCCGGAGTCGGCGCGCCCTCTTCGGGCTCCGGCACTTCCGGCGGCCGAGCCGCCCTGGCCCGCGCGCGGTCGGTGATGATGTTCCGGGCGACCGTGAGCAGCCAGCCCCGGACCGATCCCTTCGCGTCGTTCTGCAGGTCTTCGGCGTGTTTCCACGCCCGGACCAAGGTTTCCTGTACGACGTCCTCCGCGGCCGCGCGGTCCCCGGTCAGCCTCGTCGCGTACGCCAGCAGGCTTCGCCCGTGTTCGGCGTACAAGTGCCGGACCAAGTCCTCGCCTTTGGCCTTTTTGGGCCGCCAGCCTCCGATCGCCACTCGAGTCCTCCCGACGGTCTTCTGGGTCGGCGAGGACAGTACTGCAACCCGCAGGGGCAGAGTGGATCGTTCGGCGCGCGCCGCGATCGAACTGTGCATCGGCACCGGCCTCTCCTCGGTTCTCCATGACCGCCTCCTCTTGCCTCCCACACGGACGACGCGGCGACGCGGTTCAACCGGGTCTTGTCGATCACCGGACGCGCTCGTATGCTGACGCCTCCGGATTCCGCCGCCGCCTGATTCACGGGAGGGATGAGGCGTGCCAAGGAAACTCGCGGCCGTGCTGCTGGCGGTCGCTTTCGTGTCGGGATGCGGACAGGAGCCCGGTTTCACCGCGAAGCTGACGGATCCGGTGAACGTCGACCTGAGCTGGCCGGACGACGACGCGAACGTCGCGGGCCGGATCGTCGAATACACCACCGATCCACAGGGGCCGTACACGATCCTGCAGTTCGTGCCGCCGAGGCAGACGACCTACCGGCATCCGGATCTGATGCCGGAAACGCGGTTCTACTACCGGATCCGGCCCTTCTACGGTGCCGTGTCGGGCGCCGTTACGGTTTCCGGTCCCGCTTCGGCCGCCGCGGCCGGGCCACCGGTCTCGCTGCGCACGGACGGCCAGGCCGCTGCTCCGGCGGCGTTCCGGGCGGAGCCCGCGCCGGAGGACATGGTGCGGTTCAGCTGGACCGACCACTCCAGCGACGAGGACGGTTTCCTCGTGGAGATCAAGAAGCCCGGCGCGGACGGGTTCGTGCCGATCGAAGTCTCGGATCCGGGGACGACTTCGGCCGGGCTCGCTTCGATGCCGGGCGAAGAGGGCGCCTCGTACCGGCTGCGCGCCTTCTACTACGGGCCCGCGTCACCGGTGCTGGACCTCGTGAGTGGCAAGGACGGTTAGGGCCAACCCGTATTCGCCTACCCACGCCTGACCTGAGCGAGGCTGGCGATTCCGCGCCTGTCGGCTCGACGGTGAAGGAATCAGGACGTTCAACGTCCCAAATCCTCCACACTCGACCACCAGCCACACCAGTGGGCAAGCAAATACAGATCCGTCCTTACCACTCACGAGTCCCTAAGCGAGAACGGTCTTCAAAAACTCGCCGGTGTAACTCTCGTCCACCGAAGCGACGAACTCCGGCGTGCCCTCCGCGATCACGGTGCCACCGCCGGAACCCCCCTCGGGGCCCATGTCGATGATCCAGTCCGAGGTCTTGATGACGTCGAGGTTGTGCTCGATGACGATCACCGTGTTGCCCTTGTCCACCAGCCCGTTGATCACGCCGATCAGCTTGCTGATGTCCTCGAAGTGCAGACCGGTGGTCGGCTCGTCGAGGATGTAGACCGTCTTGCCGGTGGACCGCTTCTGCAGCTCGCTGGCGAGCTTGACGCGCTGCGCCTCGCCACCCGACAGCGTCGGCGCGGGCTGCCCGAGCCGGACGTAGCCGAGGCCGACGTCGACGAGGGTGGCCAGGTGCCGGTGGATCGCCTTGATCGGCTCGAAGAACTCGGCCGCCTCCTCGATCGGCATGTTCAGCACGTCGGAGACGGTCTTGCCCTTGTAGTGCACCTCGAGGGTCTCGCGGTTGTAGCGGTCGCCCTTGCAGACCTCGCACGGGACGTAGACGTCCGGCAGGAAGTTCATCTCGATCTTGATCGTGCCGTCACCGGCGCAGGCCTCGCACCGGCCGCCCTTGACGTTGAAGGAGAACCGGCCCTGCTGGTAACCGCGCACCTTTGCCTCGGTGGTCGCGGCGAACAGCTTGCGCACGTGGTCCCAGACGCCGGTGTACGTCGCCGGGTTGGACCGCGGGGTGCGGCCGATCGGCGACTGGTCGACGCGGACCAGTTTGTCGACCCCCGCCAGCCCGTTCACCCTGGTGTGGCGCCCCGGCACCTGGCGCGCGCCGTTGAGCTTGTTCGCCAGCACGGTCGCCAGGATGTCGTTGACCAGCGTGGACTTCCCGGAACCCGAGACGCCGGTGACCGACACGAGGCAGCCGAGCGGGAACGACACGTCGAGGCCGCGTAGGTTGTGCTCGCGCGCGCCGACGACGGTCAGCTGACGCTTCTTGTCGACCGGGCGCCGGATCGCCGGGACCTCGATCTTGCTGCGGCCCGAAAGGTACGCCCCGGTGATCGAGTCCTTGTTCTTCAGGATCTTCTTGTACGGTCCACTGTGGACGATGTGGCCACCGTGCTCACCGGCGCCGGGGCCGATGTCGACCACCCAGTCGCTGGAGCGGATGGTGTCCTCGTCGTGCTCGACGACGATCAGCGTGTTGCCGAGGTCGCGCAGCCGGACCAGCGTCTCGATCAGCCGGTGGTTGTCGCGCTGGTGCAGTCCGATCGACGGCTCGTCCAGCACGTACAGCACGCCGACCAGACCGGAACCGATCTGCGTGGCGAGCCGGATGCGCTGCGCCTCACCGCCGGACAGCGTCCCGGAGGCGCGGTCGAGCGAGAGGTAGTTCAGCCCGACGTCGAGGAGGAAGCGCAGCCGCGCCTGGATCTCCTTGAGCACCGCGCCGGCGATGACCTGCTCGCGCTTGCCGAGCTCCAGCTCGTCGAGGAACTGCGAGGCCTCCGCGATCGAAAGGGCGCAGACCTCGGCGATCGACCGGTCACCCTGCGTCTTGTGCTCCAGGGTGACCGCGAGGATCTCCGGCTTGAGCCGCGTGCCCTGACAGGCCGGGCACGGCACCTCGCGCATGTAGCCCTCGTACCGCTCGCGCATGTACTCGGACTCGGTCTGCTCCTGGCGCCGCTCGAGGAACGGGATGACCCCCTCGAAGGCCGCGTAGTACGACCGCTGGCGGCCGTAGCGGTTCTTGTAGCGGACGTGGACCTGCTCGTCGACTCCGTGCAGGACGGCCTTCTGGACCTTCGCCGTCAGCTTGCGCCACGGCGTGTCCATCCGGAAGCCGATGGTCTCCGAAAGCGATTCGAGGAGCCGGATGAAGTAGTCCGCGCTCTGGCCGCCCGCCCACGGCGCGATGGCGCCCTCACCGAGGGACATCTCGTCGTCGGGGACCACGAGTTCCGGGTCGACCTCCTTGCGGACACCGATACCGGAGCACTCGGGGCAGGCGCCGTAGGGCGCATTGAAGGAGAACGAGCGCGGCTCGAGATCCTCGATCGCCAGCGGGTGGCCGTTGGGGCAGGCCAGGTTCTCGGAGAACCCGCGCACGCGATGCGGGTCGTTCTCCGGCAGGTCGACGAACTCCAGCTCGATCAGGCCGTCGGCCAGCCGGAGCGCCGTCTCGACCGAGTCGGTGAGCCGCTGCCGTGAGCTCGTCTTCACCGAAAGCCTGTCGATGATGACGGCGATCTGGTGCTTTTCCTGCTTCTTCAGCTTCGGCGGTTCGGTGAGCGGGTGGATCGTCCCGTCGACCACGACGCGCGCGTAGCCCTGCTGCTGCAGGTTCTCGAAGAGGTCGAGGTACTCCCCCTTGCGCCCGCGCACGACCGGCGCGAGCACCTGGAAGCGAGTGCCCTCCTCCATGGCGAGCACCTGGTCGACGATCTGCTGCGGGGTCTGCTTGCTGATCGCCTCGCCGCACTTCGGGCAATGCGCCTTGCCGGCGCGGGCGTAGAGCAGACGCAGGTAGTCGTAGACCTCGGTGATGGTGCCGACGGTCGAGCGCGGGTTGCGCGAGGTGGACTTCTGGTCGATCGACACCGCGGGCGAGAGGCCCTCGATGAAGTCGACGTCCGGCTTGTCCATCTGGCCGAGGAACTGGCGCGCGTACGCCGACAGCGACTCGACGTAACGCCGCTGCCCTTCGGCGAAGATGGTGTCGAAGGCGAGGCTCGACTTTCCGGACCCGGACAGACCGGTGAACACGATCAGGCTGTCGCGGGGCAGGTCGAGATCCACACCGCGGAGGTTGTGCTCGCGGGCGCCGCGAACAACGAGGCGATCAGCCACGCCAGGGTCCCTTCAGGTTCATTCTCAGCTGCGGTCGCCGTCCCGGTCGATAGCTGCACGGGCGGCCGCTTCCATGCTACGAGGCACCACCGACAGAAACCGGATCCGAGTCCTTGACCTGCGGTTTTCCAGGCTTCTCGCGTCGATCCCGGCGAGCGGTGAGCAACCGGTGGACCGGCCGCTCCACGCCCGCGGTGATCGCCCAGCCCCCGAGTACGGCGGCGGCCAGCACGATGGGGAGACGCAGCCAGCCGGGGACACCGACGTTCAGCAGGGCACGGGCCAGGATGTATCCGAGTTCCTGATGCACCAGATAAAGACCATACGAGATGCCCGCGAACCAGGTGACAGCCGGGGCGATCCGGGACAGCCCAGGGAACCGCCAGTCCGGCCCGCGCGCGGCGAGGCACACCAGCACCAGCATGATCGCGAAGCCGACGGCCGACGGCCAGCGCTCCGGATCGTTGGGCAGGGCCTGGTGGAACGGGAAGACCTGCAGGTCCTGCGCGGCACAGGCGGCGAGTACGAAGAGCGCGACGTGCCAGTGCGCCAGCCGTCGTTTCGCCCAGAGCCAGATCGCGATCCCGATGGCGAAGACGTGCACGCGGTGCAGGCCGAGACCGTAGTAGAAGGTCTCCACGAGCTTCGGCGTGGAAGCCGGGTCGAACACGACGAACCGGAGGAAGAGCGGCACCAGGATCAGTGCCCAGAGCAGCCCGACGGTGAGCCGATGGGTGCGCCAGCGGCGTGGCCACAGCAGGGCTGCGGCGGTGAAGGCGATGAGCTGGACCGGCAGCGTCCAGTAGGCGCCGTCGAGGTAGTAGAAGAGTTCGTACCGCCAGCCCCATTCCTGGACCATGCCCAGGTTGGCGAGCAGATCGGCGCCGGTGGGGATGTACCAGGGCGACGGGTCGGACGGCGGGCCCTGCGGAACGCCGAACAGGAATCCGGTGAGGCCGGGCGGGAACGGCAGGCCGCTGAACCGGATCGTCGCGTACCGGGCGACGACATAGGTGACGGTCACCGCCACCAGGTACGCGGGCACCAGCCGCGCGACCCGGTTCCACAGCCACCGCCGAGGTTCACCCTTTCGAAGGCTCGCGCACACGAAGAAGGCGGAAATCACCAGAAGGATGGCGGCACCGAACTGAGCGGTGACCCGAAAGGGGTACCCCACCAGTTCCGGGTGCAGGAGAGCACCCTGATGAGTGACGTGTCCGAGCATGACCGCGAAGACGGCGACAACGCGAAGGACGTCCCAGCTGATCTTGCGCGGGGCGCGCGGTGAGGCGTCGGGCACGGGCGTCCTGTGGTTCGGCTGGCAGGGCGACGCGAGCCTACGGCCTGACCCTGTGCGGCGCCTGTGCGGGTGGAACCGATTGCAGGGGAACGACTACCGTGTGCGTTGTGAACATCGTGGAGACCTACACCGGGCATGTCGACCCCGGCGGTGACGCCACCCGCCGCACCCTGGACGCGCTCACCATCACGAAGCTGTCGGTCGGCCCGATGGACAACAACGCCTATCTGCTCGTCTGCCGCGCCGAGAACGAGGCGCTGCTGATCGACGCCGCGAACGATCCGGAACGGATCTCCGACCTCATCGGCCACGGCCCCGAGCGGCCCGCGCTCAGGACCGTCGTGACCACCCATCAGCACCAGGACCACTGGCAGGCCCTCGGCGCCGTCGCCGGCGCGAACGGCGCGAACACCGCCGCCCACCCGCTGGACGCCGAACCGCTGCCGATCCCGCCGGACTTCCTCGTCGAACACGGCGACACGGTCAAGGTCGGGCAGGTCGTCCTCGAGGTGATCCACCTGCGCGGCCACACCCCCGGCTCGATCGCGCTGCTGTATCGCGACCCCGCCGGGCACCCGCACCTGTTCACCGGCGACTCGCTGTTCCCAGGCGGGGTCGGGAAGACCGGTTCGCCTTCGGATTTCACGTCGCTGCTGGACGACGTCTCGTCGCGGATCTTCGATGAACTGCCGGACGAGACGTGGTTCTATCCCGGCCACGGGGACGACTCGACGCTGGGCACCGAGCGTCCGAAGCTCGCGGAGTGGCGCGAACGCGGCTGGTGAGCCGAAACAGCGTTCATCTTCAGCATGCCTGACCCGGACGTCCTGAAGGCCCCCTTTGAGACGATGAACGTCCCGAAGGGGGCCTTCAGGACGGCATCGCTGTGACTACCGACCGATCGCCTTCGTGCCACGAGCGTAGCCACGTGTAGCCCACTGAGTCGCACCGCCTGATTTGTTGCCGTGACGCACCGATATTTCTCGAAATTCGCGTACCGCCGACCTATCCTCACCTTTTCCGGCAACCTCCTTCACATTCACCAGTCCTCCCTTGTTCCGGGCGCGTTTTTCCTACTCGCAACGTGCCCATCTGAACCACAAAGCCTTGGGCAGCAAGGAAAGTTCGTCGTCTTTTCGTGTGGACCATCGCCACGTGAGCACAACTCACGAAGCGGTTGCGTTACCGTTCTCCGGACCTGGATGACCACATCCGACTCAGGGAGAAATCATGTTGAGAAATCGTGTGCACGGCCGCCGAAGACCGGTGTTGTCGCTGTTGGCGGCTCTCGTCATGTCCACCGGCACGTTGACCGGGACCGCACAGGCGGACACGGTCGGACCGGTGACGCTCGATCCGTTGCCCGGCGACGACTACAGCTCGGTCAGCGCGGTAAACGACGCTGGTGTGATGGTGGGGTTGTCGTCCAAGGGCCTCGATCCGCCGGTCCGTCATCCGGTGCGCTGGGACGCCGACGGCAGGATCACCGCGCTGCCGACACAGGGCGACGGCCAAGGGATCGTGAGTCACATCAACCGATACGGGGTTTCCACGGGCATCGCGGCGACTCCGACCGGTTCCGCGGCTGCCCGCTGGGACGCCGAGGGCAGGGTGACCACGATGCAGCTACCGCCCGGCTATTACGGTGCCGGCCCGATGGGGATCAGCGACAACGGTGTCGTCGTCGGCACTTGGATCACGTCGGGTTACTGGATGGGCAGCTTCCGCTGGGACCCGGACGGCAAGGTCACGGACCTGGGCACGCTGCCCGGCGGCGACTGGACCTGGGCCAAGGCCATCCCCGATGACGGCCGCATCATCACGGGCGTGGCCGCCGGCCACGACAAGGTCCATCATGCCGTCCGCTGGGTGGACGGCAGGCCGATGACCCGGCTGGCGCCGGACTACCTGGCGAGCTCGCCGGACCGGACAAACGGGCACGGTGTCTCCGCGGGGTTCATCAGCGAGAACCTCGGCGCCCGCGACACGCCGGTGACCTGGGATCGCGACGGCACGATGCGCCGTCTGGAATGGAGGGAAAACCAGCTGCTCTGGATCAACGCCGTCAGCAGCACCGGCTATGTGATCGGGAGCAACAATCGCTATCCTCCGGACGACCGTTGGCTGTTGCTGTGGGCCCCCGACGGCACCCTCACCGTCCTGCCGGACGACCAGCTGAGCGCCGTCGCCGAAGGGGTCGACGCGAAAGGCACCGTGGTCGGCAGCATCCGAGGCGAGGCGACCGTCTGGTTCCGGAACGGTGAACGCAGGCGACTCGCCGGCCTGCCCGGCGGCAAGGAGAGTAAGGCCCACTTTATCAACGACCGGGGCCGCGTCGTCGGGAGCGTCACCGACTCCCAGTGGAAGACCCGTGAGGTGTTCTGGGATCGCAAGTAGCGCCGGGATAGGGCCGCGGGGTCCAGGCGGCCCTAGGTCCAGAGGGAAACATCGTCACGATAGCGGATCCCGGATCACGTAAAGACACACCCTGTCACCATCGATCACCCTCAGTGATGTAGGTTCGCCGCGATCACACATCCACTGGACTGAGGAGGTTTTCTCGATGGCGATGCGCGGCGATGACGGCAAGGGCGGCGGGAACACCGGCAACTAGCCGGAGACCGAGGCGGGCCACGTCGGGCTCCGATGTGGCCCCGCTTCAAGCGGCCAGCGGAAAGCAATTCCGTACTCCTCTCGTGGATGACAGGGCTCGAGGAACGTGTGCTCGACGACTCCTCGCCGGATTTCGAGCAGATGCCGATCACCGGCGGGCGGCCGGACCATGCGTTCGTACTCGGTCTGTTCCGCATACCACCAGCAAGCGTCGGGGACACAATCGTCGAACGTGACACTGATGCTCAGGCCGCCGGTCACCCGGCCATCCGCATCGACCACACCCGGCGCGATTCCGTGATGGTCGACGTCGACGTTGATCCACTTCCGCTCCTCGTCGAGGTCGTCATCGCACGCGAGGGAAATGAACTCGTGACGCTCGCCTTTGCGCAGCGGTTTCGGGAAACTCAGTTCCACGACCAGCGGATCTCCCGGCTGCGCGCCAGGCGAAGTCTCGACGTGGCAGCCGAAGATCGCTTTGATCGGGATCGACGCGAGACCGTCGGTCTCTCCGGTGAGAGCCCGCGCCATGTAACCTTCGACGCCGTCCTCCCGAGCAATGACGTTTCGCACCGTCAGCCGGCGATATGCCGTTCTGCACCGCATTTCCACGGCCACCAGCAAGCGTTCCGCGAACACGGGCTGCGCTCCGTCCGAGGGCACGCGGCCGCGGGGCGCCCGTGGTTCCGGGATCGCGTTCGAGGCACGGGCGATCTCGACATAAGGCCGCCAGGCTTCGCCTTCGAGTATCTCCAGATTCTCTGCCAGGCAAGGGGCGAGCTTGTCGCTCATCGCGCGTCGCCACGCCTTGTGCATCGGCGTCGTAGTGCTCGGCGGCGGATCCCCGAACACCCCTGGCAGGTCCTTCAGCTGACCGAAACGGTCATCGAGGGTCGATTTCCACTCCGCTCTCCCGTCCAACCGGAAAGCGGCGGCCAGAACGTTGCGGCGCCGGGACTCGTTCGTCGAGCCGATCTTCTCTATCTCATCGAGGATCAGGCCCCAGACCGCGAGCGCCCGCACCTCCGGGGACGCCGTGATCATCGACTCCGTCGGCCGGACCAGGCAACCAAGGACGGCGGCCGACTCGCTCGCCGGGTCTTCGATCGCGTACCGCAAGAACCTGAGCGGCTTTCCGTCCTTGCGGACCGCGAGCCACCGCAGGGCGGCTTCGACGACGGCCGCGGAACACGAAACACGGTCCCTTTCCAGCTGGATTGTCACGATGCCCTCCACCATTCGCGGCAATGATCGACAATTCGCGGCGCGGCAGGACAACGGTCGGCTATCGGAGAGCCCGCCCTCGACGACAAGAAACTCCTCCTGACCGTGAAAGATCAGAACCGGCGAGGGTTTTCGCCGGTCGTCGCGCCCTACGGTGTACTAGTACACCACACACGGAGGGTTCGACAATGACCAAAGACGGCTCCGGCAGAGAACACGAGGGAATTGTCAAGCTGATCAAGACTTCACTGGCAGGCGTCGGCGGCCTCTATGTACTCACCGGATCCTTCATCGTGACGACGCTCGGCACGGCAACAGCAGTCGCGGTGCTCTACTTAAGCGGATTCCGCCGCTAGGCTGTCGTAACGTTTCCGTGCCGCGGCCCGAACCACACCGCGATGCCGTACTACGGATATGACTCCTTCACGGCGGTCGCCATCGGCGGCCATCTGCTCGCGCCCACCACTCCGGAACGCCGCGGGTACGGCGAGATCGTCGAACCGGATTGGCGTCCCCCACGTGTCCGGGTAGTCCGTCCGGGCGACCAGGCCGCGCGGCCGATCCGCCGGGCGGTCTGGTCCTTCTGGAGCATCCCGTACCGGCGCCGGCACGGCAGGCACTGGCCGAGTGACTTCTTCCACGCGCTTTCCTGGATCCTGTCGTTCCGGCTCGCGTCCCACCTCTTCCCCACGACGGCGCTGGTGACCGACGACAGGGGTCACGAACTGCTCGTCGACGGGCTGGGCCTGCCCTTCGACGACGTCTCGCTCTCGTTGAACGGGCTCGCCGGGCAGGACCCGTCCTGGTGGGCGCTCGGGAAGCTGCACGCGTACCGCGAGCAACGCGAACCGTTCCTGCACATCGACAACGACGTGTTCCTCTGGCCCGGATTCCCGGCCGAGGGGCTCGACGGGGAGATCGTCGCGCAGAACCCGGAGCACGCACCGGCTTCGGACGCGGGCTACTACCGGCCTGCCGCCGTCGCCACCGCGATCCGGCACACGGGCGGCTTCCTGCCGCGCGAGTTCAGCGGCTACACCGGGGACGCCGCACTGTGCACCGGAATCGTTGGCGGCACAGCCGTTCCTCTTCTCCGGCACTACGCCGATCTGGCCGTCCGCATGGTCGAGGCGCGCGAGAATCGGGTTGCCTGGCAACGGCTCGCGCCGCTGGAGGACTTCAACCTCGTCGTCGAGCAGTATCTGCTCGGTGCACTGTGCTGGAGCGGCGGAACCACGGACGTGCAATGCGTCTTCGGCTCCCAGTACGACACCTTCAGAGAGGACGTCGCGGTCGGGCAGCGATTCACTCATCTCATCGCGTCCGCGAAAAGCGATCTCCGCTACCTGCGATGGCTGGCGGAGCGCGCGAAAAACCATTTCCCCGCCGATTTCGAGATCGCTCGACGACTATTCGGCGATCAGTAACGATAAGGCGAAGAATACAACCTTCTCGCCATCCTCGGCGTCTTTCCGGAACCAACTCTCCGACAGGAGGTCGTCGCCATGAATCTCACCCTCCGGCGCGCGCTCGGGGCGCTCGCCGCCACCGCCCTCATGCTGACCGGCGCCATCGCCGCGATCGCGCCCGCTTCCGTCGCGGCCCAGACGATTCCCGCGATGACGGGGATCCGCACCGGTCAGAACCCCGGCTTCGACCGGGTCGTGCTGGACCTGACCGCGGGGCCCGCGCCCGCCGTCCGGTACGACCTCGTCGACGAGCTGATCGCCGACGGCTCGGGTGAGATCGTCTGGCTGACCGGGGAGTACTTCATCGCGGTCGCCGCGACTCCGGCGGCCGCGCACGACGACGCCGGGAATCCGACCTATCCCGGTCCGCAGAAGTTCCGGACCCGGAATCTGCTCAATGTCATGGCCGTCGCGGTCACCGGCGATTACGAAGGCACCTTGTCCATCGGTCTCGGCGTCCGGTCCAGGACGCCGGTCAGCGTGTTCACCCTGACGTCACCGAACCGTGTCGTCATCGACGTCCGCCATTGATCACGAGCGGGAATCCGTGAGGGCTTTTCGCCCACCGGGCAGGTTCCGGTGAGCAAAATCCTTTTCGGATTCCCGCGGTGAAAATCCCGTTCTGCCCGATGGGGCGATTTTTCCGAAATCCAGGTATCTGCCACCCGGTATCGCGTTCCTTCCTTCCGTCAGCATCACCGCCGCTGCGAAGGAGAACCTCATGCCGACCCCACGCAATCCCGATACCCCGTCCTTGGGCTCGGGTGGCGACAACCTCGAAGCAGGTCCCGGCAGTTCGGGGCTGGGAAGCTTCTCGAACAGCGAAATCGGCGAACTGGTCACCCAGGCCGCCGAAACCATGGCCGCGTCCGGCGAGGACGCCGAACGCAATTACCAGCGGAGCCTCGACCGGCTTCGCGAGCGCGCGGACGACGTCGTCCCGGCGCTCGGCGAGCAGTACGACGCCCTGGCCGAGGATCAGTACCTGGAGCGTTGGGGTCTGGTCCAGCTGCTCACCGATCTCCGGCACACGGCCGCCGTTCCGGTACTCGAGAACGTCCTGCGCCGGCCGATCCCGCCGGAGCGTTCCGACGACCCGGCACACGGGATCAGCACCGTCGGCGAAGAGGTGATCATCCGCACGACCGCCGTGGAAGCGTTGGCACGCCTGGCATCCGCCGAGGACGACGCGGCCAAGGAGCTGCTGCTGCGGCAGGTCCGGCACGAGGTGTTCACGGTGCGGCGCGCGGCGGTCCAGGCCATCGCCGAGACCGGTGACACCGAGCTCACCGCACGGGTGCGCGAGGCGCTCAGCGGCACCGAGGACGAGCGTTTGCTGAACATCCGGCGAGTCGACGTCCGCGGTGTCCCGCAGGCGGTCGGCGGCCGGTACGTGAAGGAAAAGCAGGCCGACGACGTGCCGCCGCCCGAACCGCCGCGCTCCTGAACCGAACGAATTCCTTCTACAGACAGGTGATCTCCGATGGCCACTTGCAGTTACACCGTGCCTGACAAGAATGTGACCGGGGACAATTTCTACGGCGCCTCGATCTGCAATCAGACCTACATCGACTATTTCTGGAACACCTACGGCTTCGCGGGCAACAAGGACTACTGGGACGACGGCTTCGGCTGGGAAGACGCGTGCAACACCGACAAGCCGCTGGCCCGGACGTTCAACGCGTGCTACCTGCTGACCTATTCGGCACAGGATTACCAGAACGACGCCTACTCCGGCGCGATGCTGAACTGGGCGCGCCGCTACGTCCGCGACAACTGTGACGACCTCCGCTCGCTGTGCGGCGACGGCAGCGCCATCGCGCGCTCGTTCAAGGGGGCGTTCGTCGACGACCGGATCGAGTTGTACCTGGGTTTCTGGTACTCCAAGGACGTTCCCGGCCGGGCCGAGACGTTGATCCACGAATCGCGGCACCAGGGCGGGAAGCCGCACAACGCGAGCTTCCCGGCGGGTTCGGTGTTCGGCGCGGGCAAGAGCGGCGCCGACTCCACCTGGGGCTACGAGGGCGCCTGGATGTACGGCGCGCTCTACCTGTGGTGGTTCTTCGCCCAGGGCGCCCGGACGACGTCGGCGTTGCGTGAACGGGCCCGCCAGCGCGGGAACCTCGTGATCGACAACGCCTTCGCGACGCATCCCGGCTTCAACATCTGAGCCACCCCGGCAAGCTCCCTCGTACTGCAGACGAGGGAGCTTCGCCACGAGATACCTCCGATGACTCAAGGCTCGTCCCGCTCACCGGGGCTTGACCCATCGGATTTCTGCCGCAATCATCGGATCTCTCGGCAACCACGCCCTGGATGAGAGCGGATGGTCATGAGAGTTCGAGCGCACCGCACCGCCTGGCTCGCCCTGGTCCTCGCCCTGCTGGCGGGCCTGCTCACCACGCCGCCGGCGAGCGCGGAGGTGCACCATCCCCGCCAGCAATGGCTGCGCGAGGCCACCGCGGGACTCTTCCTCCACTGGGGCATGTTCACCGCACCCCGCCAGACCGACTGCGCCGCCTGGGAACGCGCGGTCACCGACGGCGGCTGGAGCGCGGACTACTGGGTGGACGAGGCCCGCAAACTCGGCGCCTCCTACATCGTGCTCGCCACCTTCCACAGCAGGCTGGGCTACGCGCGGCCGTGGCCGTCGGCCATCCCCGGAAGCTGCTCCACGCGCCGCGACCTCCTCGGCGAACTCGTCAAAGCAGGCAACGCCAAGGGTGTCCGGACGATCCTCTACATGACCGACGATCCCCAATGGCACAAGGAAACCGGCGTCGAGTCGCTCGATTCCGCCGCGTACTCCGCCTACAAGGGCAAGCAGGTCGACCTGACCACCCGCCCCGGCTTCGGCGAGTACAGCTACGACCTCTTCCACGAGGTCATGGACCGCTACTCGGACCTCGCCGGGTTCTGGATCGACAACGACAACGAGTACTGGGAGAAGAACAAGCTCTACGAACAGGTCCGTGAGAAACGCCCGTCCTGGTTGCTGAGCAACAACAACGAGGACACCCCGATCATGGACACGGTCAGCAACGAGCAGAAGACCGGCATCACCCCGCCGTACGACTACCCGCAGGCCGCGTTCACCCCGATGCCGCGGCTGACCGAGGCCGACTACAAACTGCCGACCAACGGCGGCTGGTGGTACGACGGCACCGATCAGGCCGTCGACTTCCGGTTGTCCACCGGCCGCTACATCACCAACGCGGGTTCGTCGATGAAGTCGCTGATGGCGGAAACCCCGATGGTGAAAGGGAAGTTCCCGCCGCAGCAGGAGGCGTACAACAACTTCATGGCGAGCTGGGTACCGCCGATCAAATCCTCCTTGCAGGGCAAAGAGGGCGGCGGGTACATGTACGGCGGGATGCAGCCGGGCTTCTGGAACGACGGCGCGCACGGCGTCATCACCGTCGAGCCCGGCGCGGGAACGCAGTACCTCCACGTGGTCACTCGTCCGAGCACCGACCTGCTCCGCCTGCGTGACAACGGGTACAAAGTGACCAGGGTGTCCGATGTGCGCACCGGCAAACCACTGCGCTTCAGTCAATCCGCCGGGTATCTGACCCTTGTGGACATCAAGGACTGGGACACCTACGACACGGTGTTCAAGGTGGAGACGGCCGGGCAGCGGAACTTCCTCGACTCCCACACGATCAAGGCGACGGCTTCGTCCGCGCGTGCGGGGCATCCGGCGTCGAATCTCGTCGACGGGAACTTCGAGAACTACTGGGACGCGGACGGCAAGGAACCGGTCTCGCTGACCTTGGACCTCGGCAGGCGGCGGAGCGCGACCTACCTCGCGGTGAACCAGCGTGAGATGTCACCGACCCACGCGCGCGAATCGTTCGGCAGGCCGGAGGACTCGTCGAGGATCCAGGACTACCGCGTCTACGTCAGCGACGACGGCCGGAACTGGGGCGAACCGGTCCGCGCCGGGGCGATGCCGAGCGCTCGCGGAGTGCAGTTCATCGACTTCGGTGAACGGCAGACCCGCTTCATCAAGCTGGAAGTGCTGAACACCTGGTCCGGCCCGCAGGCGAAACCCTTCTACCGGCAACTGGGGATCGACGAGATCAAGGTGGCCTCCGGCTACCCGAGTTCCGTCTTCGGCGCCCAGGTCCCGCTGGAGGCCGAAGCCTTCCGCAACGACCACGAAGGCCGTGCCCGGCTCGGCTGGTGCTCCCCCTGCTCCGGATCGTTCCAGGTCACCGGCCTCGGCGGCGGCCGGCGCAACTCGGTCACCTATCCGGGGGTGACGGTCGCGGAAACCGGGAGCCATCGGCTCCAGCTCGACACGACGGGCGGCCCCGCGACGTCGGTGGCGGTGAGTGTCAACGGCGGCGCTCCCGTCGAGACCGCGATCGACGCCGGCCCGCCGGGAACCGTGGTCTCGACGGCGATCCCCGTCGCGCTGAACGCCGGTTCCAACACCGTCAAGGTGTTCAGCAACGCCACGTCGGGGCCGGGCCTGGACCGGATCGCGATCGCTCCCCTGCCGCCGTCGTCCTACACGCCGAAGACGACCCTGACCGTCGAACCCGGTGGCGTCCAATGGCTTTCCCCAGGACGGCAGTCCTTGAAGGTGACCGCGAAACTGCGGCTCGACGCCGACGACACGATCGGCAAGGTCACCATGGCCCCGGCGGTCCCGGCCGGCTGGAGCCTGCAGGGCGCTCCGGCGACGGCGGCGTCCATGCGCGTCGGGAACGAGCTCGAAGCCTCGTGGACGCTGGTCTCCCCCGAAGGCGTCACCGCGGCCGACATCCCGGTCACCGCGTCGTTCGACCTTCTCGGCCGGGCGAAATCCGTGAGCAAGCCGGTGCGGGTGAGCCCACGACCGGCCGACCGGGTCTTCATGCGGGAGGCCGAAGATTCGGCGAACGACGTCGGCAGCGCGGGCGTCACGAGCTGCGGGGTGTGCTCGGGCGGCCAGAAGGTCCGCAACATCGGCGGCGATCCGGACGCTTTCGTGCGGTTCGACGACGTGACCGTGCCCGAGACGAGGCAGTACACCCTCTACCTCGACTTCACCGTCAACGGACCTCGCTCGTACTTCGTCACGGTCGACGACGGCACTCCGATCGAGGTGAAGGTCGACGGTTCTGGCAACAACACCCAGCTCACGACCTCGGTTCCGGTCGAGCTGAAGGCGGGGGCGAACACGATCAAGCTGTCCAACGACCACGCCTCCGCCCCGGACCTCGATCGGCTGTCACTGGGGTGAGGGACCGGCTTGACCCTCTCCCTGGGAGAGGGTTCAGGCTGATCCCATGACGACCTTGATGCCGATCGGCGTGTTCGCGCACGCCACCAGGCTGTCGGTCCGCGCGCTGCGCAACTACGACCGGCTCGGGCTGCTGGTGCCCGCCAGGATCGACCCCGGCACCGGGTACCGCCGGTACTCGCTGGAGCAGTTCGCGCGCGCGGGCCTGATCCGGCGGCTTCGGGAACTGGAGGTCCCGCTGGCGGAGATCGCCGGGATCCTCGACGCGGGGTCCCCGGACGAGGTGAAGGCCGCGATCAAACGGCATCACGACCGGGTGGCCGCGCGGGCCGCGGAACTCGCGGCGATCAGCGGCGGGCTCGACTCCGTGCTCGCCGAGCCGACGCGGTGGCTGCATGTCTACGAGCGCGTGCGCACGCCGCAGCGGATCGCCTTCCTGACGATCCGGACCCCGCTGAGCGGCTTGGCCGAGCTGATCGGTCCCGCGTACGCGCGGCTGTTCGCGGCGCTGGACGCTCAAGGGGTCACGCCGTCCGGACCACCTGGGACCCGCTACCGCACCGACGATCCCGACGAGCTGACCGTCGAACTGTTCGTCCCGGTGGAAGGATCGGTGCGCGACGACGGCGAGATCGGCCCCGCCGAGCTTCCCGGTGGCCTGCTCGCGGCGACGATCCACGAGGGTGACTACGAAGACGTCGAGACCGCCTACCGATCGCTGGGCCGCTGGATCGCCGAGCGCGACCGCGTCCCGACCGGGCCCGCCGAGGAGTTGTACCTGGTGGCGCCCGGACCGTCGGTCGCGCCCGAGGCGTACCGCACCGAGATCGCCTGGCCGGTGACCGCGTGATCCTCGACGGCATCCGAACCGAAGGCGGCGAGCACTGCGAGACCAGCACTCTCGACGTCCTCCTGCGACACGCCGGGGTCGAGCTGTCCGAGCCGATGCTGTTCGGGCTCGGCGAAGGTCTCGGCTTCATCTACTGGGACGGGAAGAACCTGCCGTTCCCGTTCCTCGGCGGGCGGGCCAAACCCGCCGAGATCACGCGGAAGCTGGCCGACCGCCTCGGACTCACCTTGCGGGTGAAGGAAACGACGTCGGCGCGCACGGCGTGGCGGAACGTGGCCGAACAGATCGACGCCGGTGTCCCCGTCGGCCTTCAGCTCGACTCGTACCACCTCGAGTACTTCACCTCGAAAGTCCACTTTGGAGGGCACTTCGCGGCCTTGTACGGCTATGACGCAAAGAAGGCCTTTCTCGTCGACACCGCGCAGCAGGGTGGTTCCGTGTCGACGTCCTTGGTGAGCCTGGAGCGCGCTCGTGGCGAGAAGGGGCCGATGACGGCGAAGAACCGCTCGTTCACCATCGGCGCGGACGGGCCTCCCGTCCCGCTCGCCGACGCCATCCGCACGGCCGTGCGGGCCAACGCGGCGGAGTTCCTGAATCCGCCCATCGCCAACCTCGGGTATCGCGGGATCGGCAAGGCCGCCGTCCAGGTGCGGAAATGGCTGGACCGCAGCAGCGATCCCGCCCGTGATCTCCCGCAGGTCGCCGTCCTGATGGAACGGGCGGGGACCGGCGGCGCGCTCTTCCGCCGGATCTACCGCGACTTTCTCGAAGAAGCAACGGCCTTCGTCGACGACGCCGTCCTCCGCACCGCATATGAGAAGTACCGCGATGTCACTCCACTATGGACAGAAGTCGCGGGCTTGTTCACACAGGCGGGAGAAACCGGCGACGCCCGGCACCTGGCCGACGCGTCCGCCGTCCTGTCCGAACTGGCCCAGCGCGAACAGGAGGCGATGACGGCGCTCGCGACGGTTCAGCGTGTGCGCTCGTAGGGCAGCTTCTCCCCCGCTTCGACCGCGAACGGCAGGTCGTTGCCCGCCGGCGGCAACGGGCACGTGGCGAAGTCGGTGAACGCGCACGGCAGATTCGTCGCGCGGGTGAAGTCGAGGACGACGGAACCGTCCTCGCCGGGCGGGGACACCGCGAGCGACCGGTTCGCGGCGTAGGTGGTGACGCCGCTCGTCGCGTCGGTGAACAGGATGAGCAGGCCGTCCTTCTTGCCGTTGAACGCGGTGAGCGTGTGTTCCACGCCGTCGCGTTCGAAACGGACGATTCCAGGGGCGACATAAACGTGGCTGAGGCCTTCGACGACCGCGCCGACCGTGGTCGGCTGCGGCTCGTCGAAAGCTTCGAAGGTCCCGGACAGCACCCAGGCCGCGTCGGGCTCATACGCCGGGACACCGCGGAAAGCGTTCAGCACCGGCGCTTTCGGGTCGTGCGCCCGGATCAGATACCCGCCGCGGCGTGCCACCTCGATCTCGATGTCCCCGGCGACGACACGAGTGGTCGCACCGCTGTTGACCAGCTCGAAGCGACGGACACCGGTGAGCCGTTCGCCGTCGTGCGAGAGGTCGGCGCCCTGCGGGTCGAGGTACGCCGCGTCGGCGTCCTGCCACCACAGCCCCGGCAGCCCCTCATACGCGCGCGGCTTGTCCTCCAGCCAGTCGAGCGAGACCAGCGCGAGCCAGCCGAGCGGGTCGGCGAGATCGCGCTCGCGCTGGGTCTTCCAGCCCTGCCAGTCCTGCGTGAACGTGTCCAGGCTTGTGCTCATCGCCGTTCCCTTCCGTGACCTTGCTCGTTCCCACGGGTCAACGGCCTGGCGGCGGTGATATTTCGTGTCCCGGTATGTGGGCCGGGGCTCCGCAAGCGCTTCGTGGGTGATCGGCGAAGAGCTGATGAGCGGGAAGCCGCCCAGGGGCCGAGTAATCAGGTCTCCGGGTAACGGTCGGGCCCACCTCCGCCCACTGTGAGATGGCGGATCAGGCGATACCGTTGGCCGTGCCACGACGCGAGTCACGAGGGGGTGGGGATGGCTGGCGAGACGCACAACGAGTTCAGCGGACAGTCTTCCGTCACCGGTGCTGCGGACGTGGGCGCACGGGCCCTTGCGCTCGCGGTCCACGCACAGTGGCGGCATGAGGCCGGCCTGCGAGGGCTCGTCGACCCGACACCCATCCCCACGGGCTGGCGGGCGATGTGGGGCGAAGTCGCCGACCACCCGGAGAACGTCGGGACGGACGTGGCCGGCGACACCGGCAACCTGGCCGATTTCACCCGTACCTTCCGCGGCCTGCGGCGGAGACGGCTCGTCATCCTCGGCGGCGCAGGTAGCGCAAGACCTCGTTGGCGATCCTCCTCCTGCTCGAGCTACTCGACACGGCGCGAGCCGACGAACCGGTGCCGGTGCTGTTGCCCGTCGCGTCGTGGGAACCGGAGCGCGAACACCTGAAGACCTGGACAGCACGGCGAGTCGTCGAGGAGTACCCGGATATCAAGATCAGCGTCGCGAGGCGGCTGGTCGCCAACCGGCACGTGTTCCCGGTGCTCGACGGCCTCGACGAGATCGCCGCCAAGAATCGCGCAACCGCCCTGCGTGAAATCTCCCGAGCGGTCCGCGGTGGCGACCCGGTTGTTCTCACCTGCCGACAGGAGGAATACAGGGAAGCAGTCGCCCGAGCGGGCGGCGCGATCGGCTCGACGGCAGTGGTCGGTGCCGTGCCGCTGTCGCCGCCGCTCGTTGCCGACCACCTTCGCCGGTGCGTCCCGCCTGGTGGGCTGCCCCGCTGGACGGCGCTGCTGGGCCACCTCGCCAAAGCACCATCCGACGCCGTTGCCTCGGCGTCGAGCACCCCGCTCATGGTGTCGCTCATGCGAGCCGTGTACGCGAACCCCGGCCGCGACCCAGATGAGCTCCTGGACACCAGGAGGTTCCCCGACCAGGACGCGATCGAAAACCACCTGCTGGACGCGGTCATCCCCACCGCGTTCGAGGACGGCCCCGGCTTCCACGATCCGCAGCGACCGCCAACCCGGCGATGGCCGCGGGAGAAGGCCGAGCGCTGGCTCACGTTCCTCGCCGGCACGCTGACCACGATGCGCACTCAGGACTTCGCGTGGTGGCAGTTACCGAGAGAGAACACACCGGCGAGACTCAGCGCGTGGAGCGGTGTCGTCGCCCTGTTCTGGTGGACTGCCGCGGTCCTCGCTTCCGGTGGCTCACCGGCGCCGACACAAGATCCCAGGTGGGTCTCGCCGTTCTCGGTGTGCTGCTGGTCGTTCCCGCAGCTGTGATCGTGACCAGGCCGATCCTGCCGAAGGGACATCCGCGAAAGCTGACCGGCAGCTTGTCCGAGGATGTACTCGAGTACGCCAAGTCGTGGCACATCGTGCTGTGGGCTGTCGTCGGCGGTGTCGGCGGCTGGGCCTTCATCCTGCTCCTCGGCCTGGCGCTTGGCGGCGACATGGTCCCGGCAGGCCCGGCGGGATAGCGATACCGCCGCCTGGCGAGGACCTGATAGTCAAGGTCGGCTACACCTGGGACTTCGTCCTCGGGCAGCTATGCATCATGGTGAGCATCACCGGCCTCGTGATGCTCATGTTCTTCAACCACGAGCTGGCGGCCGTGCCCGGCGTAACCACCGGCAGACCAGGGAAGGCGGTGCTGCGGCAGGCCGTCGAAGCGCCATCGTCACGATGGTGCTCGTCAGCGCGCTCTTCGCACTACCGCTGGTCGGGCTCGGTCTGCTATTCGACTTCAGCCGGTTCGGGCTTGGTGTCATGGTGATCATTGCGGCGACGCTCGGACTGATGTCGTACTCACAGTCAGCGTTCGGCGGCTATTTCCGTACCCGCCGCCGGCTCGCCGCGACCGACGATCTCCCGTGGAGGCTGACCGCCTTTCTCAAGGACGCCCACCGCCTGGGCATCCTCCGCCAGTCCGGTACCACCTACCAGTTCCGGCACGCCCGCCTCCGCGACCACCTCGTGGCGCGGGCCAGGAAGACCTAGTCAGGACAGTTCCGAGCCCGACATCCGGGAGTCTTCATCGGAATCCGGGGAGAGGCAATGGTGTCCTGGGAGTAGCGCAGATACGGCCGCGACAGACCTTCTGCCTCAAATCGGGCACCAGCCCCATGGCAGTGGGACAACACACGCTCACACCGGTGACAGCGTGCTCGGCACGCGCGTACTTGCCTCGCGGTGAGGTGTGCGCTGCGCGATGATGCGCTGGTGCGAGCAGGTGCGGGTTTCGGCTCTCCGGCGATCACGGTGGAAGCGCCGCGTTTGTGACTCGGCTACTTGACCTAAGGCCATCACGTGCGTTCGAGGTCGGGGATCCGGTAGGCCGCCGTCCAGGAGCCATCCGCCGGATGTCACTGTGGCTGCTGTCGTCGGACTTGCCGCCGGACGGCGAACTCGCCGATCATCTTCACTGGCTTCTCGACCGCGGCCGACTGGTTCTGCTTGGCGGCGTCGGATCCGTGCGAACATGCCATCGAACTTGACCGGCCACTTCTTCGACGGCTGCCGACCGGCCCAGTCCTGCATCTCGACGACGGCCTTGTCGGTGATCCGCGAGATCGTCTCTTTGCCGACCGAGGATCCGTAGATCTCGGCAAATGTGCCGAAATGTCCTCGGTTGTCATTCCCTTCGCATACAACGAAAACACGATATCATCCACCTCGGTAAGCCGTAATTGCTGCTTCTTCACGACCTGCGGCTCGAACGTGCTTTTCCGCTCCCCGTGGCACGTTGATATCGACCTCGCCCGCGACATCCGACACCACCGTTTTAGGTCGACTACCGTTCCGGACATTCGTCGACTCACGGTCCGGCTCGGCCTTGGTGAACAGCTTCAGCAGGTCGTCCGGGCCGGTCAACGCCAGCCTCCGCGCCTTCGCTTCGGCGACAGCCCCGCGCCGGCTTGGACTTACTCTTGCGTGGAATCGCAAGGTCCGATGCCATCACTCACAGCGCCCATCCCGCCAGACCTCAGCCCAGCGTGTCGGGTCGGAAACACTGATTTTGGAACAGTTCTATACGAACACATGTTCGATAGTTTCTGCTATGATGGAGGTGTGTCCGAGACCTTTCTTCCCGAGTTGCCGCAGGAGTTGTGGCGTGCCGGCAAGCTGGAGCTTGCGCATGGTGTGCGGCAGTTCTTGCAGGTGATGCGGGTCGCCTGCGCCGGCCTGGGGCGGTATCTGGCGGAGGTGGAGTCTCGGGGCGCGAAAGACTTATACGGCTATGGGTCCACGATTACGTGGTTTGCTGATGTGGCGGGGTTGTCGTTTGGTGAGGCGCGGTCGGTGGTGAATCAGGCGATCGCGTTGAACCCCACGCGGGCGTTGGATGGCAGTGAGGTTGCGGCGTTCGCGCCCGCCACTGCCGCTGTGGCGGCGGAGGGGCTGGTCGGGCACGAGCGGATCCAGCAGATCCTGGACATCCTGAGAAGGATCTTTGCGGACACGTCGGTCGAGGATCGGGAGTGTGCGGAGAAGATCCTCGCGACCCTCGCTCGTGACGCCGGGCCTCGGCAGCTGGCGAAGGCCGAGCAGGACCTGCTCGGCTGGCTCGACCCCGACGGCAACGAGCCCAAAGAGCCCGAACCTGCCGAGCCTCGCCGCGAGGTCACCCTGGAACGCCGCAAAGACGGGTTCTGGAAGCTGAACGGGTTGCTGGATGACGAGCTCGGGGCCCGGACGGCGGCCGCGCTGGAGGCGTACGCGACACCGCGCCCGGTGGACGAGTTCGGTCAGGCGGATCTGCGGACCAAGGCCGAACGCCAGGGTGACGCGTGGGCCGAACTTCTGGATCTGGCGATCGCGTGCCCGGACCAGCCCGGCACCAGCGGGTATCGCACCTTGGTGCACGTCACCATCGGCCTGGATGAGTTGAAGTCCGGTCTCGGGACCGCGTGCCTGGATTTTGTCGGGACGATGACCGCCCGCGACGCCCGGATGGCCGCCTGCGACTGCCTCATGCTCCCCGTCGTGCTGAGTGCCGCGGGCGAGCCGCTGGATGTGGGGCGTCTACGGCGGTTCGTCACGCCGGGACAGCGGCGGGCGTTGAACATCCGCGACGGAGGCTGCGCGTTCCCCGGTTGTCATCGAAGACCCAAGAACTGCCATGCCCACCATATTGATCACTGGGCAGACGGCGGACCCACCGACCTCCGCAATCTGGTGCTGCTGTGCGGTTTTCATCATCGGTTGATTCATCATGGTGATTGGCAAGTTCGGATGGCGGTCGACGGGTTACCGGAGTTCATCCCGCCCCAGTATCTGGACCCGCTCCGAAGATCTCGGCGCAACACCCTCCACCGCGTCTGACCTTGCACGACCCCGAGGAGCCCGTCAGCCACACCGGCGACGGGCCCCTCACCATGCCCGGAACTGTTCAGCACCGGCGGAAACCCGAAGATCCACTGCGCCATTCGGGCGTATTCGCGCAGAAGCCCTCGTTTCTCTCTCCCCCTCCGGAGCAAGATCCTCCGTTCCGGACTTGGGAGGGGACGGAACGCATCATGGTGAATCAGCCACGTGGCCCGGACGGCCGCTGGGTCAAATACAAGTACGGTGCGGGTGCGCTGGCCACGGCGGGAGTGGTCGTGGCCGCCACCAGCGGAATAGGCGGAGGAAGCGCTGCTTCTCTGGATTCCGCGGCGGGCCAGGCCTTCAAAGGCAAGAGTTCCAGCAAGAAATCCGCACAGCAGGGCCGTCATTCCGAAGCATGGCGACGGCTGGGCTGGCGCCAGCTCAGAAAAACAGCGAAGCGGGAACTGAAATGCGGACCGCATTCCTTCGGCGAAGTCCAGCGATTCTTCCTGCGCCATCCGTGTATCGATCTCGATCGCATGATCGTCACCGTCGCCGACGGGGCGGGAAACACCATCGCCGTGTCCGTCGCGTGGGTGAAGATGCCGAAAGCGGGTGAGGCGAGCGAGCTGAAACGGCTCATCGACAAGGACGGTAGCGGCAATGTCGCGCTCTATGGCGAAGCACGGCACGGAGCCCGGTTCACCGGCAAGAACTACGACTCCCGCTTGACCAAGAAGCTGGTCGTGATCGCCGAGTCCGCTCCCGTCACCGGACGGCCGAGCGAAGCGACGTTGGAGACCGCCGTCGAAGTCGCCGTCGAGTTCCCCGCACCTTGATCCCGCCACCGAACGGAACGGACCACCTGCGAGCAGGAGCGAACACGTCAGAAGGCGGCTCGAAACCCAAGCGAGGCAGCTGATCGAGCGCACCTTCACCGGAGGTCTATCCCGGCGGCTGGCGGCTGTCCGACGCCGGCATCCCCGGTCCAGGGCCGCGGCGAGATCCTGAAGGTCAACTACCGCAACCGCGCCGAGGTGCTGGGCTTCGCGCAGCGCTTCGACGCGAAGAACCGGGTGGACGACCTCGACGGCGCGGACGGTGTCGCCCTGCGCGCGGCCGAGTCGGCCAGCGCCGGAGGAACCACCGGCACCTGGCGCGGCACCTCGCGCGATCTTCCCGGCGCGCTGGTCGACGCCGTCCGCGGGCTGCCGGGCCGCCGGGATCACTCGGCGCTGATCGTCTTCCAGCACAAGGATCTGCCCCGGTGCACCGAAATCCTGCGCGCGGCGGGGATTCCCACGCTGACGTTGGAGAAATACACCGGCGAAGCCGACGGCAAGCTCAAGATCGGCACCGTGCACCGCGCCAAGGGGCTCGACTTCCAGACTGTGCTCGTACTGGAGAACGCGCACGAGAACGGCGCCGGGCCGCAGGCCGAAGAGGAACGCCGCGAGCTGCGCGGCAGGCAGCACCTGGTCGCGGCGACCCGTGCCCGTGACTTCCTCTGGTGGGGCGTGCTCGACAGCGAGTCATCAGTCACCGAATAATTTTTTTGTCTTGACAACTTGAACCTTCGGACGGTTAGCTGAGCGCACACCGACCGAAGGGATCCACTCATGGCCAAGTTCGCGAACGTCGACGACTACCTCGCCGCCCTGCCCGAGGGCCTGCGCGAGGTCGCCACCGCGCTGCGCCCGATCGTCAACGCCGCCCTCCCCGGCTCCATCGAGACGATGTACCACGCCTCCCCCACCTGGAGCGCGGGCGAAGCCGTGGGCAAAAACCTCGTCTGCCTGGTGAAGGCGTACTCGTCGTACGTCACTTTCGCCCTGTGGAAGGGGCAGCTCGTCGACGACGAGTCCGGCAGGCTCGAAGCGAGCGCGCGGGAGATGGCGCACGTCAAGCTGCGTTCGGTCGACGACATCGACGCCGACTTGTTCACCGGCTGGCTCAAGCAGGCACGAGACCTCGAAGTCCCCGCGACGGCGCGATGACCCGAACAGCGGTGACACAATCAGCGACGTGCCTGTGATCACTGACGAATCCCGTTGCCCGTGCGGCCTCGGCGAGCCCTACGGCGCTTGCTGCGGCCGGTTCCACCGGGGAACCGCGACGGCGCCGACCGCCGAACTCCTGATGCGGTCGCGGTTCAGCGCGTTCGCCGTCGGCGACACCGCGTACCTCACCGGGACCTGGCATCCGAAGACCAGGCCCGCGGATCTCGAACTCGACCCAGGGCAGCGCTGGACGTTCCTGGAGATCCTCGGCAAGACCGGCGGCGGCCTGCTGGAGCACGAGGGCACCGTCGAGTTCCGGGCGCACTACCGGCAGGACCGCCGGGCCGGCAGCATGCACGAGAACAGCGGCTTTGTCCGCGTCGACGGCCAGTGGAGCTACGTCGCGCCTGTCGGCTGACCACTGACGAACCCGGTGTAAGGGTCTGTTCCCCGCGCGAAGTGGCGGCTACTATCTCCTCCAACATTGTTAGGGAACTTTCTTAACAATTTCCGCCCAGGTCCGCCGCCGTGTGCCCAAGGAGGCGCGCTCGTGAGTTTTCGGCAGAAGAGAACCCGGATCCCGTTACTGGCCTTGACCGTCACCGCGCTGGCCGCCGCGGTCTGCGGGGTGACCACCGCTCCCGCCGCGACCGGCGCGGAAGTGGCCGTGCCGCTGTCCGTCGGCGCCGCCGCGGGCAACGCCACCCCGATCCCCGGCTACGTGATCCAGTCCTCGGCACAGGTCAGCGATGACTCGGCGGTGTCGAAGCCGGGCTTCCCCACCACCGGCTGGTACCCGGTGTCGTCGCGCTCGACCGTCTACGCCGGACTGCTGCAGAACGGCAAGTACGCCGACCCGTTCTACTCGACGAACATGAAGAACGTCCCGACGGCGCAGTTCTCCGTGCCGTGGTGGTACCGCACCGACCTGACCGTCGAGGACACCTCGCAGCGGACGTACCTCGACTTCAGCGGCGTGCTCTCGAAGGCCGACGTCTGGGTCAACGGCACCAAGATCGCGACGAAGGACCAGGTCAACGGCGCCTACACCCGCCACGACCTCGACATCACCGCTAACGTCCGCCAGGGCGCCAACAGCATCGCGTTCAAGGTCTACCCCAACGATCCCAACAACGACCTCTCGATGGGCTGGATCGACTGGGCGCAGACCCCGCCGGACCAGAACATGGGCATCGTGCGGGACGTCCTCGTCCGGCGCAGCGGCCCGGTCGCGCTGCGCAGCGCGCACGTGATCCAGAAGCTGAACTCGGCGCTCGACCACGCGGATCTCACGGCGAAGGCCGACGTCCGCAACGACTCGGCGAACGCGGTGCAGGCCACCGTCGCCGGCACGGTCGCGGGCAAGCCGGTCAGCCAGACCGTTTCGCTGGCCGCGAAGGAACGCAAGACCGTCACCTTCCCGGTCGTCGGCCTGGACAACCCGAACGTGTGGTGGCCCGCCGGGATGGGCAGCCAGCACCGGTACGACCTCGACCTGACGGCGAGTGTCGGCGGCGCCGCGTCCGACGCCGCGAAGTCGAAGTTCGGTGTCCGTGACGTCAAGGCGACGCTGAACTCCAGCGGCGGACGGCAGTACAGCGTCAACGGCAAGCCGCTGCTGATCCGCGGCGGCGGCTACACGCCGGACCTGTTCCTCCGCTGGAACGAGACCGCGGCGGCCGACAAGCTCAAGTACGTGCTGAACCTCGGGCTCAACACGGTCCGGCTGGAAGGCCACATCGAACCGGACGAGTTCTTCGACATCGCCGACGACCTCGGCGTGCTGACGATGCCCGGCTGGGAATGCTGCGACAAGTGGGAAGGCCAGGTCAACGGCGAGGAGAAGGGCGAGCCGTGGGTCGAGTCGGACTACCCGATCGCCAAGGCGTCGATGTTCTCCGAGGCCGAGCGCCTGCGTGACCACCCGAGCGTCATCTCCTTCCACATCGGCAGCGACTTCGCGCCGGACAAGCGGATCGAGCAGGGCTACCTCGACGCGATGAAGGCGGCCGACTTCGCTCCCCCGGTGATCCCGGCGGCGTCCGCGAGGCCGTCCCCCATCACCGGCGCTTCCGGCATGAAGATGAACGGCCCGTACGACTACGTGCCGCCGGTGTACTGGTACGACAAGTCGCAGAAGGACCGCGGCGGCGCGTGGAGCTTCAACTCCGAGACCAGTGCGGGCGTCGACATCCCGACGATGGACACCCTGAAGCGGATGATGTCGGCCAGTGAGCTCGAAACGATGTGGAAGAACCCGTCGGCCGCGCAGTACCACCGCTCGTCCTCGGCGACCTTCGGGAACCTGAAGCTGTTCGGCAACGCGCTCACCAAGCGCTACGGCGCGCCCGCGGACCTGAACGACTTCGTGCGGAAGGCGCAGCTCTCGCAGTACGAGAACGTCCGGGCCGAGTTCGAGTCGCACTCGCGCAACTACACGGACTCGTCCAACCCGTCGACCGGGTTGATCTACTGGATGCTCAACAGCCCGTGGACTTCGCTGCACTGGCAGCTGTTCGACGCCTACATGGACCAGAACGGCGCGTACTACGGGGCGAAGAAGGCCAACGAGCCGCTGCACATCCAGTATTCGCACGACAACCGCTCGGTCGTGGTGATCAACCAGACGTCGAACGCGGCGAGCGGGCTGACGGCGACCACGAAGCTGTACAACCTCGACGGCACCGAGAAGTACAGCAACACCAAGACCGGGCTGTCGGTCGGCGCGCTGGGCGCCAAGGCCACCGCGGTCACCGTCCCGGCGGTGAGCGGCCTTTCGTCGACCTATCTGGCGAAGCTGGTGCTCACCGACTCGTCCGGAAAGGAGGTGAGCCGGAACGTGTACTGGCTCTCCACCAAGGCGGACACGCTGAACTGGGGCGGCAGCGACTGGTACTACACGCCGCAGTCGGCCTACGCCGATCTGTCCGGGCTGAAGAACCTCGGCCAGTCCGCCGTCAGCGCGACGGCGAAGTCGGTCGCCGGTGCCGACGGCACCACCACGACGACGGTGACGCTGAAGAACACCTCGGGCGGCAAGCTCCCGGCGTTCTACGTCGATTCGAAGGTCGTGGACGCCTCGGGCAAGCCGGTGCTCCCGGTCGAGTGGAACGACAACGCGGTGAGCCTGTGGCCGGGTGAAACGACCACGCTGACCGCGAAGTACCGCACGGCCGACCTCAAGGGCTCCAAGCCTTCGGTGCGGGTCTCGGGCTGGAACACCGGCACGCAGACCGTTCCGGCCGACGGTTCGGGCCCCGGTCCGAACAACCCGGTGGACTACCAGGCCGAGGACGCCACGGTCGTCCAGGGCGCGGTGGAGTCCAACCACGCCGGGTTCACCGGCAGCGGGTTCGTCAACTACGACAACGTGGCGGGCAGCTCGGTCGAGTGGACGGTGAACGTACCGGCCGCGGGCACCTACGACGTCGTCGTCCGGTACGCCAACGGGACGGCGGCGGACCGGCCGCTGGACTTCTCCGTCAACGGCTCGATCGGCGCGTCCGGTGTCGGCTTCGGCGGCACCGGGGCCTGGCCGAACTGGACGACGAGAACCGTCAAGATGACCTTGGCGGCGGGGACCAACAAGATCAAGGCGGTCGCCACCACGGCGAACGGCGGTCCCAACGTCGACAAGATCACCGTCTAGACGCTGTCCAAGGCCCCCTTCGCCGCCCGGCGAAGGGGGCCTTTCCGCGTTCAGGCGTGGGTTACGCTTTCCGGGTGACCGGACAGCGTGACCCAGGCCCGCGCCTGCGAGACCTCGCGATGCTGCGGCGCGTCCGCGACCGGATCGACCGCGACTACGCGCAGCCGCTGGACGTCGAGGCGCTGGCGCGCGGCGTGCACGTCTCGGCCGGGCACCTGAGCCGGGAATTCCGCGCCGCTTACGGTGAATCGCCCTACAGCTACCTGATGACCCGCCGGATCGAGCGGGCCATGATGCTGCTGCGGCGCGGGGACATGTCGGTCACCGAGGTCTGCTTCGACGTCGGTTTCTCGTCGCTGGGCACCTTCAGCACGCGGTTCTCCGAGCTGGTCGGGATCTCGCCAAGCGCCTACCGCAAGCAAGCGGCGGAAGAGGGCCGCGGCATGCCCGGCTGCGTCGTCAAACAGGTCATGCGGCCGATCAGGAATAGAGAAGCGGCATCGCCGCGCCCCGACCTACCTTGAGTCGCATGATCCTGTCGATTCACGCGTCCTTCCTCCCCGCCGACGATCTCGAAGCTTCGCTCTCCTTTTATCGCGACATCCTGGGCTTCGAAGTGCGGGACGACGGTCCGCACCGGGTCGCCGTCGGCCCGCCGGGACAGCCGCGGACGTCGATCGTGCTCCGGTCCCCGGCCGCTGATCCGGAGCTCACCGGCGAGGAACGCGCCACGGTCGCCGAACTGATGGCCAAAGGGACGTACGGGACCATCGTGCTGTCCACTTCGGACCTGATCGAGACCTTCGACCGGATCCAGGCGACCGGTGCCGACGTCGTCCAGGAACCGCTGGAGCACCCCTACGGCGTACGCGACTGCGCTTTCCGCGACCCGGCGGGGAACCTGGTGCGTATCGAACAGCGGTAGCCGCCCCCTCGGTGCGCGCGCACCGGGGCTTCCGGGTGATGATGAGCGGCGTGGAGATCGCGGTAGAACTCGTGGCACTGGTGGTGGCCGTCCTCCTGGTCACCGCCGCGGCGCGGAAACTCGACTGGTCGGCACCGCTGTGCCTGATCGCTGTCGGGGTCGTCGCCTCGTACGTCCCTGGCATCCCGGAATACGAACTGGACCCGGAGGTCGTCCTGCTGGGGCTGCTGCCCCCGCTGCTGTACGCGACCGCGATCCGCACGTCGCTGATCGACTTCCGCCGCAATCGCGGGCCGATCCTGCTGCTGTCGGTGGGGCTCGTCATCTTCACCACGGCCGCGGTAGGGGTCGTGGCGTGGCTGGTGATCCCCGGACTGCCGCTCGCCGCCGGGCTCGCGATCGGCGCGGTGGTCGCCCCGCCCGACGCGGTCGCGGCCACCGCCGTCGCCCGCAAGGTCGGGATGCCCCGCAAGCTGACCCGGCTGCTGGAGGGCGAGAGCCTGTTCAACGACGCGGCCGCGCTGGTCGCGTTGCGAACCGCCATCGCGGCCATCGCGGGCTCGGTCAGCCTGCTGCAGGCGGGCGGGGACTTCCTGCTGGCGATGGGCGGCGGGCTGGTGATCGGCTTCGCGGTCGGCGCGCTCGCCGCGCTGATCCGCACCCGCCTCGAGGATCCGGTCACCGACACCGCGCTTTCGCTGGTGGTCCCGTTCGTCGCCTACATCGCCGCCGAGGCGATCCACGGCTCCGGCGTGATCGCCGTGGTCGTCGCGGGACTGATCCTCGGGCACAAGGCGCCGAGCATGCTTTCGGGCCGTTCCCGGCTGGCCAGCAGGCTGAACTGGCAGACCATCCAGTTCCTGCTGGAGAACATCGTCTTCCTGCTGATCGGCCTGCAGGTCCGCCGGATCATGACCGAGGTCGGCGAAAGCGGGCTGAGCGCACCGGAACTGATCCTGATCTGCGCCGCCACCCTGGCCGCGACCATCGTCGCCCGGATCATCTGGATGGTGGGCATCGGCCTGGCGCGGCGGACGTTCCGCCGTCACGCCTGGCCCTGGCGGTACTCGGCGGTGATCGCCTGGGCGGGGATGCGCGGGGTCGTCACGCTCGCGGCCGCATTCGTGCTGCCCGCCGACACGCCGCAGCGGGCCGTGCTGGTGCTGGTCGCGTTCGTCGTCGTGGCCGGGACGCTGCTGCTGCACGGGACGACGCTGCCGGTGCTGGTCCGGCGCCTGAAACTGCCGCCGCCCGACCCGGCCGAGGACGCGCTGCAGGAGGCGGCCGTGCTCAACAACATGACCAGGGCCGCGCTCGACGAACTGGAGAAGATCCGGACCGCCGACGACCCGGACGACATCGTCGAACGTCTGCGCAGCCGGCTCCAGCACCGCTCGGACTCGGCCTGGGAGGAGCTCGGCAGGCAAAGCACGCTGACCGAAACGCCGAGCGACGCCTATCGCCGCCTGCGGCTGAGGCTGCTCGAAGTCGAACGGGAGACGTTCCTGGAGGCGCGGGACTCCGGGATGGCGGATGATGATGTCCTGCGCCGGATCCTCGAACGCCTCGACATCGAAGAATCCATGCTGGACAGGGAGGAGGAGACCGTGCCGGACTCCGATCGGGAACTGCGCACCCCCGCCGCGACGGCGGGATCGTGCAAACATCTCACCAAGGAGTGGCCCGCCGTCGAACCCAGCTCGCCTGACGTATGCGCCATCTGCGTCGAGAGCGGGATGACCTGGGTCCACCTGCGGCAATGCGTCAAATGCGGGAACGTCGCCTGCTGCGACTCTTCGCCGGGCAAACACGCGACCGAGCACTTCCACGAGACCTTGCATCCGGTGATGCGCAGCCACGAGCCCGGCGAGACCTGGCGCTGGTGCTTCGTCGACAAACAGCTGGGCTAGCTCGGTAGGGTCCGGGTATGAGCACCCCTGAGCAGGAAGTCGAGTACCGCCAGCACCGGTTTTCACCCCCTCCGGGCGCGACCGAGATCTTCCTTGTCCGCCACGGCGAATCGGCCCCGGCGAAGGGCGACGATCCGTTCGACCTCGTCGACGGGCAGGCCGACCCGGACCTCGCGCCGGACGGCCGGGACCACGCCGAGCGGGTCGGCCGCCGTCTGGCGGACGAGCGGATCGCCGCGCTGTACGTGACGACGCTGCGCCGGACGTCGCAGACCGCGGCACCGCTGGCGGCGAAGCTCGGGCTCACGCCGGAGGTCGAAGCGGACCTCCGGGAGATCCACCTCGGTGACTGGGAGAACGGGCTCTTCCGGCGCTACACCCACGAAGGCCACCCGATCGTCGAGGAGTTGTGGCGGGAACAGCGCTGGGACGTCATCCCGAGCGCGGAGTCGATGGAGTCGTTCGGCGGCCGGATCAAGGCGGCCATCGGCAGGCTCGCGGCCGCCAACCCGGACCGGCGGATCGCCGTGTTCACTCATGGCGGTGTCATCGGCGAAGTCTTCGCTCAGGCCAGTGCCGCGAAGAACCGGTTCGCGTTCCTCGGCGCGGACAACGGCTCGATCTCGCACCTGGTGGTGTCGGGCGACAACTGGATGGTGCGGCGGTTCAACGACACGTCGCATCTTCAGTCGCCTTTCGGCTGATCCGGCCTGCCGCGACCAGGTGCACGGCGACCAGGACGGCGACGGCTTCCGCGGCCAGTAGTCCGATGAGCACGAGTACTTGGGTCACTCCGGCTTGCAGTGGCCCGGCGCCGCCGAGGAGGACTCCGACGTAGGCGCCGGGCAGGGTCACCAGGCCGACCGTGCGTGTCTGGTCGAGCGCGGGGATCAGCGCTTGCCCGGCGGAGGGGCGGCAGATCTCCAGCGCGGCCGGGCGGCGGAGGAAACCCAGCGCCAGAGCGGCTTCGTACTCGCCGTGCCGGGACACGAGTTCGTCCAGGGCCCGCCGCGCCGCCTGCGAGGTCGCGGACATCGCGCCGCCGATGACGATCCCGGCGATCGGCACGATCGCGATGGGCCGCCACGGGATGACCCCGGTCGCGAGCACGAGCGTCAGCACCGGCACGACGCCGGACGCGATGGCGAGCGCGACCCACGCAAGGTCTTTCGCGACGCCGATCCGGCGTGCGGAAGTGATGGCCGCGATCGCGAACATCAGCAGGACGAACCCGCCGGTCAGCCAGCCCGATTTCAGGATCCCGACGATCACCAGCGAGACGGCGGCGAGCTGCACCACGGCGCGCGCGGCCGCGAACAGCACCGCCTTGCCCTGCCCCAGCCGCCCGAACTGCACCACCACGGCGCCGAAGATCGCCAGCACGGCCAGGACCACGGCGAGCACCGGGCCGAACTCGATCGCACCATCCGTCATGCGGATGATCCTGCCGTCTAGGACGTACAGGTCACCGGCGCGCCCGGCGCGGGGGCCGCGTGGTCGCTGACGACCTCGCCGTCGACGAGGATCCGACAGCGCAACGCTCCGCTGCCCGAACCCTGCGCGGAGAGGCTGTAGAACTCGTCGCGGCCTTCCTGGCTAGCGCGCTCGAACGTGGTGCTCCACGGCGCGGCGACTTCGGTCTTCTGCATGAGTTCCGAGCCCTGCGCGACATAGGTGACGTTCTGAGCGCCCTTCGCGCCGGAAAGCTCGTAGACGACGAGGTGCGTCACGGTGCGCACGGCGGCCGCGGCCTGCTCGACCTGTTCGGCCTGCGGCACGGGCGGGCTCTGCACCGGTTTGGCGGCCTTCGGCAGCACGTAACTGGTCAGGGTGACGGCGACGGCCATCACGCCCAGCACGACCACGACGGTCCCGAGCGGCTTCAGCCTGCCAGGGGCACCCTGCCCCGGCGCCGATGCCGGAGGGGTCGCGGTGGGAACACCCATGGAGAGGTCTTCTCTCGTCCGAGCGCACTTCCGTCGAGTGCGTCGACTACTTCTCGTTCGAAGGTGACTCCGCGTTAGCCGTTATCGGGAAGAAACCCGATATTCACCCTTTTGGGTGTCCCGCTGAGTGCAGAGCGCCTGGTCATGGGGCGATCGGCGTAAACAGAGTGAGCCGAACAGCTCACTTTGAGTGATACAGCCTTAGTCGACGAGACCCGCGTCGGCAAGCATGCCGAGCATCCGCCTGCCCGCCGGCGGGCAGAGATGGGCATCGGCCGAAGAAAGCCAGGCGGACTCCGCGATCTCCCGGCCGGGCACCGGATCGCCACGGTGGTCGGCGGTGTAACAGGTCATGCGCACACGGCGGCCGTCCGCGTAGCCGTCGGCCTGCTCGTTCAGCAGCGCGAAGAAGCGGAAGCTCCGCGGGTCGAGCTCGACGCCGAGTTCCTCCCTGATCTCCCGGCACAGCCCGCCGACGTCGCCCTCCCCCGGCTCGCGCTTGCCTCCTGGCAGGTAGAACTTGGTCTTCCCCTCGGTCCGCACCGACAGCAGGCGGCGGTCGCGGACGTGGATCCAGGCCAGTGAATCGATCTCGGCTTCGGGCACGGCCTGATTCTGTCGTGGCACGGGGGCATCATGGCAACCGTGTATCGGGAGACGACGGCACCCGGCCTCCTGCGGGACGTGGTGCGCTGCCAGTGGGAGGACACGGGCGAGGCGCCGAAGCGGATCGTGCCCGACGGCTGCGTCGACCTGGTGAGATGCGGCGGCGAGGTGTTCGTCGCCGGGCCGGACACCACGGCCTGGACCTGGGAGACACCGCCGGGCGTCCGGGCGTCCGGCGTCCGGTTCGCCCCTGGCAGGGCCGGTTCCGTCCTGGGGCTGGGTGCCGACGAACTGCGCGATCAGCGTGTCCCTCTCGGCGACCTTTGGGGTAAGGAAGGCGAACTGCTCGCCGAGCGGGTGCTCGGCGGTGCCGCTTCGCTGACCGACATCGTCGCGGAACGCCGGGCAGGAGGCGCGGACCGGGAGGTCTCGGAGCTGATCACCAGGCTCGACGGCGGCGTCTCGCGGGTTTCCGCCGCACTGGAGCGGTTCACGACCGGGGAACGGCAGTTGCGGCGGCGGTTCACCCTCGCTGTCGGCTACGGCCCGGCGACGTACCTGCGGGTCACCCGGTTCCAGCGCGCCGTCAGGCTCGCGGCGACAGCGCCGGATCTCGCCTCGCTGGCGTTCTCGGCGGGCTACGCCGATCAGGCCCACCTGAGCCGGGATTGCCGGGAGTTCGCCGGTGTTCAGGCGAGGGAGTTCTTCCGCGCCAAGAAGTGAGCTATGTCCATTGTGGACCTGTAGAGGGCGCGGTAGTGCGGATAGAACTCGTCGTAGACGTCGGCGTCCGCACCGGGGCGGACGATCTCGGCGACCGGGTTCCAGGCTTCGACATCCGGCTCCCGCCCCAGTGCCACGGACGCGAGAACGGCGTTACCGAACGCCGCGCCGATGGTTTCCGCCGGGATCTCCTGCTCGATCCGCGCGACGTCGCTGACGATCCGCGTCCACACGCCGCCCTGTGTCCCGCCTCCGACGGCGACGAAGCGCCGGGCGCCGCCACCGGCTTCGCGCATGGCTTCGAGGTTGTGCCGCACTCCGTACGCCGTCCCTTCCAGCGCCGCGCGGTACAGATCGGCGCTGTCATGGGAAGTGGTGAGCCCGGCGATGACACCCCGCGCGTCCGGATCCGGTACCGGTGTCCGTTCTCCGGCGAAATACGGCAGCATCAGCAAGCCACGGCTCCCCGCCGGGATCTTGCCCGCCGCCGCGGTCAGCTCCGCGAACTCGCCGCCGACGAGCTCCCGCAACCAGTCGGTGATCGCGCCGGACGTGGCCATCCCCGCCGCGAGTGAATAGGTGCCGGGGAACGCGCCGCGGGTCGTCCACAGCCCCGGTCCGGGACGGGGATCGGAAAGCACCTGGATCAGGAACATCGTGGTGCCGTACATGAGCATCGTGTCGCCGGGCGAGGTGACGCCGGCGCCGGTCGCTTCGGCCCAGGCGTCCACCGTACCCGCCGTCACCGGGATCCCTTGCGGCAAGCCGGTTTCCGCGGCCGCCCAGGCGGTGACCGAGCCGACTACCTCGGTCGGCCACGCGAGCCTGGGCAGCTCGACGCCGGGGGCGATCGCGGCGGCCCGGTCCGGTGCCCACCGGGCTTCGCGCAGGTCGTACATCGGGTCGCATTGGCTCGCGGAATGGTGGTCGAGAACGTACTCGCCGGTCAGCCTCAGTACAAGGAACGAACTCGCCATCAAGAACAGCTTCGCGCGTTCGAACACGTCCGGCTCGTTCTTGGCCAGCCACCGCCATTTCGGCCCGACGGCCTGCGAGCCGAGCGCGCTCCCGCCACGCTCCACAATGGATTCTTCGCCGAATTCCCGGTTCAGTTCGCGGATTTCGTCATACGCGCGGGTGTCGACACCGTAAAGGATCGCCGGGCGCAACGGTTTCCCGGAAGCGTCGGCGGGCAGGAGTACCGGCCCGATCCCGCTGACCGCCACTCCGATGATGGGATGATCCCCGGCACCCGCCGAAAGTTCCCTTGCCAGTACGAGGAAGTCCTGCCACCACACGGTTTCGGCGTCATGCTCGAACCAGCCGGGACGGGGCCGTGCGGTATCGTGTCGGCGAGATGCTCGCGCCACCACGGTGCCGTGGGAATCGACGAGGACACCTTTGGAACTCGATGTGCCGATGTCGATGCCGAGCACCAGGCCCGGTTCGCCCACGACACCCCCGAACTTTCCCACACGAGTAGCGCGATCAGCGGATGGTAACGATTGTCGGTCAAGCTATTCTTCCCGTGCGAAGGTGTCAAGACACCTGCAGAAGGGGAGGTCACGGTGGCCACCATCAACGACGTGGCGGCGAAGGCCGGGGTTTCGACGGCGACCGTGTCGAGAACACTCAACGGTAAGTCCACTGTGGACCCGGTGCTCGCGGCACGGGTGCAGGCGGCCGCCACGGAATTGGGATATCACCCGAACGGGCTGGCGCGAAATCTGCGCCGTCAGGAAACCGCGGTTCTCGCGCTCATCATCTCCGACGTCGAGAACCCGTTCTTCACCGCGATCGCCCGCGGCGTGGAGGACATCGCGCAGACCGCGGGCTACTCGGTGGTGCTGTGCAACGCCGACGACAACGAGGAGAAGGAGCGGCGCTACATCGACGTCGCCCTCCAGGAGAGGGTCGCCGGAGTGGTGCTCTCCCCCACCGGCCGGGCCACCAACGTCGACAGGCTGACCGAACGCGGCACACCCGTGGTCGCGGTCGACCGGCCGCTGCTGGAGAACACCGGGGACCAGGTGCTGGTCGACACCCGGCTCGCCGCCCGCGACGCGACCCGGCACCTGCTCGACGGCGGATACCGGCGGGTCGCCTGCGTCAGCGGGCCGCCGGGGGTGCGCACGGCCGAAGACCGGCTGGCCGGTTACACCGACGCCGTCGGCGCCGGGAACGCGCTGACCCGGCGCGCCGAGTTCCGCGCCGAGGGCGGCAGGCTCGCCGCGCTCAGCCTGCTCGACGAGCCCGAACCGCCGGACGCCCTGCTGGTCGGCAACAGCACGATGGCGATCGGCGTCCTGGAGGCGCTGGCTTCGCGGGGGCTGCGGTCGGGACAGGACGTCGGGATCGTGTCGTTCGACGACGCCCCGTGGACGACGCTGATCGATCCGCCGCTGACCGTGGTCGCCCAGCCCGCGAACGAGGTGGGCAGGGTGGCCGCCGAACTGCTGCTGGCCCGGATCGGCGACAGCACCCGCAAGGCCACGACGACCACGCTCCAGGCGAAGCTGATCGTGCGCCGGAGCTCACGGCGCGACTGACCTCGGAGATCCCTGGCGCACGACGTGCCTGGGCGGCCGGTCCGCACCGGCCGCCCAGGAACGCCCCACCCCCTTGTTCCCCCAAGCCGGCCCCACACCAGCCGGGTTCTCCGAAGCGGTGGTAAGAAATCGATTACCTTTCGGAAGGTAAATTCCCTCTTACGACCTGTCAAGCCGAGTTCCTGGACAAGCTCGCTCGATCCGGGCACACTGTTGCGATATTGCCTACTGCGCGTGTGTGATTCCGTGCACTCTGTGTTCATCTCTGGTGAATTCCCCCACGAAACCGAGATGAGACCGCACGAACCCGCACAGACGAGTTACCCTAGGCGCTATGTCGATAGCGCTCGAGAACGTCCTCGCCAAGGCGGGCCTCAAGGTCGACGCCGACGAGTTCCTGACCCTCGTCGAGGACGCCGCGCGGAGGCTTTCCCCGCCGAACCCCGACCCGTCGCACTACTTCTCGGCGGATCAGCGGGCCGCGCTGACCGACGTCGGCCTCGACCTCTCCCCCCGCAGCGAGGACGAACCGGACTTCCGTGCCCGCACGGTCGCCGCGCACGCCGTGCTCGCCGACTCCGCGCTGAGCGTGCTGGAGGCGGCGAAAGCCCTCGGCGTGGACGACAGCCGCATCCGCCACCGCCTGAAGGAAGGCAGGCTCACCGGCTGGAAGGACCAAGGCTGGCGGCTGCCCTCCTGGCAGTTCACCGGCTCGGGCGTGCTGCCCGGCCTGGAGGTCGTACTGCGGGCCGTGCCCGAGGACCAGCCCGCGCTCGTCGTCGCCGCGTTCATGAGCACCCCGCAGTCCGATCTGGTGATCAACGACCACCCCGCCACTCCCCGCCAGTGGCTGCTCTCCGGCGGAGACCCCGAACATGTTGCAAGACTGGTAGCCACTCTTGGTTCGCCGTTCTAAGGTGTTCTGCCCGACGACGGAAAATTTCAGTCGGGGGTAGGCCGTAGGCTGACCCCAACGAGCAAGATCACCCGACAAGGACGGACGACTCCCGAGGTATGGCCCGGCTTCCCCTGCCGCCCGCGCGCTCTGTCCTGGTCAAGGAGCTGCACCGCACCAACGACGTGGTGACGGTGCACCCCGGCACCAGGCTGGTCAGGATCTTCACCGCGCACGGCAACCACCCCCAGCAGTGGAACACGTTCCGCTACAGCGGCCCGCTCCCGCACGGCCGTTTCGACCCGCAGACCCCAGGTCGCGGCGGGCGCCCGGTCACCGACCCCGGAAACGGCGTCCTCTACTTCGGTCTCACCGTGCGCACGAGCATCGCGGAGGTCTTCCAGACCACGTCGACGGTCGACCGCAAATCCCGCGGCCCGCGGCTGGTCGTCGTCCGGCCGACCCGCACCCTGCGGCTGCTCGACCTCGCCGGCCTCTGGCCGACCCGCGTCGGCGCCTCGCAGGAGATCTCCAGCGGCCCGAAGAAGATCACCCAAGCCTGGGCGCGCGCCATCCGCGCCGCCTTCGGCGACCTCGACGGTGTCTGGTACCGATCGTCCATGGACTCCGGCGGCCCCGCGCTCGCGTTGTGGGACCCGCCCGCCGGGAACTCGCTGCCGGTCGCGCCGGACGTCCTTCTCCCACTGGACCACCCAGGGCTCGACGTCCCGCTGGGCCGGGTGTGCGAGGAACTGAACTACACGCTTCTGTCGTGACGCCGGCTCTTCTTGAGGAGCAGGTCAAGGTGTCGTGTTCGGGCGAGATGGGCGATCACTCGTGCTCAGGCGGCGATCTCGCGTGATCGCCCCAGGAACACCAGCATGAGAGAAGCGGTGTCACGCTAAGCCCGTCTCGACGGGACCGGTCTCGCGGGACTGTGCGGATTTCTGCTCATCCAACGCAACAAAATCCACACGGTCGGTGCCGCCGGGTCCGGCGTCGCGCAGAGCCATCGGTCACGGGCACGACCTTCGGTCGGACGGGTCCTTTACCTACCCACTGGTGCGACTGGTGGTCGAGTGTGGAGGATTTGGGACGTTCAACGTCCTGAATCCTCCACACTCGGTCTCGGTGCCGAGTGAAGCCTGTACCGGATGGCGGCGTGACGGGGGACGGTGAGTGCCCCGGATCCTCCGTTGTGGAGTTGCCCCCGGTTGCCGGACACGGGGTTTTCACGCGGCTTGTTGCTGATGGTAGCTGGTTCGGGTTTCGTGGGGTGTTCGGTGGTTGAGTGTCGAATGTAGACGGTTGTGGTTGTAGTAGTGGAGGTAGCGGTATAGGTCGTGTCGTGCCTGGTCGCGGGTGCGCCAGATGGTGGTGCCGATCTCGGTTTTGAGGGTGGCGAAGAACGCTTCGGCGACGGCGTTGTCGTAGCAGGATCCGGTCCGTCCGATCGACGGCCTGATCCGGTGCTCGGTGAGCGCGGCCCGGAATTGGCCGGAGGTGTACTGGACGCCGCGGTCGGAGTGGAACACCGCGCCGGGGCCGATCAGGCCGCGTGCGCCGGCGAGGGTGATCGCGTCACAGACCAGATCGGCGCGCAGGTGATCGCCCATCGCGTGCCCGACGACCTCACGGTTGTGCAGATCGATCACCGTGGCCAGGTAAAGCCAGCCCTGGAACGTGGGCAGGTAGGTGATGTCCCCGACAAACCTCTGCCCCGGCTCCCGCGCGGTGAAATCGCGGCGGATCACATCCGCCACCGCCGTCACCGCAGCGGCGGCGGGTCTGGTCAGGCTCCGGCGTTTGCGGCGGGTGATCCCGGTCAGGCCCTGCTCCCGCATCAACCGCTCGACTCGCTTGTGGTTCACCACGTGTCCGCGGCGGCGCAGTTCCGCGGTGATGCGGGGCTGCCCATAGGCGCCTCGGTGCTGCGCGTGGATCGAGGCGATCACCGCTATCAGTTCCCGCTCCTGTTCCGCGGCGGCCTCCCGGACGGCTTCGGCGGCGGCCCATTCGTGGAAGCCCTGCCGGCGCAGACCCAAAACCTGGCACAGCCGCTTCACGCCGAACTCGGCGCGATGCTCGGAGATGAACCGGTAGCGGTAGATCATCGATCCATCTCTTTGGCAAAATAGGCGGCTGCTTTGCGCAGGATCTCCTTCTCTTTCTGCAGTTCAGCGACCTGTTTCCGCAGTCGTTGGACCTCGTCGGTGACTGCGGGATCCTCCGCCGGCCCGGCTTCAGCGGCTTGCTTGGCGGCATTCACCCACGACCGCAGGGTCTCGTGATTGACCCCCAGCTCACGAGCGATCTGACGCAACGGCCTGTCACTCGTGTTGACCAGCTCGATCGCGTCACGACGGAACTGCTCCGGATACTTCGACCTGCGAGACACCAGGACATCCTCCCTCCAGACCAACGTCTGGAATCAGGGTGTCCGCTCCCAGGGGGCAACTCCAGTTGATCAAGAACCGAGACCGGCGTGAGCCCGCGACGGTGAAGGAATCAGGACGTTCAACGTCCCAAATCCTTCACCGTCGAGCCCGACGACCGCGGAATCGCCACTCACGACCCCAATGCCGGACCGGCCATCTCGCGTGACTGGCCGGACGACACGCGTGAGCCAACGGACGACACGCGTGATTGAACGGACGACTCACGCGGCCGAGCTGGGACACGCGAGACGTCCCGCCGGACACGACACCGCCACCCGCGCACCACAGTGAGTACCAGCGCTAACCGGCCTCATCACTCACGAGGATCCGAGGTGGCGCCCCCACCACTCCAGCACGGCGTCGAACCGCTGCACCCGGTGCCGCGGCTGCCCTGAACGGGTGAGTTCGTGCCCTTCGCCGGGGAACAGCAGCAACTCCGCCGCGACACCGTTCTGCCGCAGTGCCACGTACATCCGCTGCGCCTGCTCCAGCGGGCATCGCCAGTCCTGCTCGGAATGCACGACCATGAACGGGATGTCGATCTTCCCCGCGTGGTACAGCGGGCTGCGCTTGCGAAGCTCGTCGTGATCGTCGCCGACGTAACCCCCGGTGAAGAACCAGCCGATGTCGGAGCTGCCGAGGAACGAGTCCCAGGCGTTGACCGCGCGCTCGCTCCACGCGGCGCGGAACCGGCCGCCGTGGTGCGCGGCGAGCCAGCTGGTCATGAAGCCGCCGTACGAGCCGCCCATGACGCCGACCCGGTCACCATCCAAATCGGACAGTTTGAGCGCTTCGTCCAGCAGTGCCAGCAGATCGTCCGCGTCCACGGTGCCGAGACCGCCGACGATGCTGCGGCCGTGGCTTTCGCCGTAGCCCGCGGAACCGCGCGGGTTCCCCAGGACGACGGCGTAGCCCGCGTCGGCGAGCACCTGCGCCTCGTCGAAGACCTTCCATTCGTAGGGCGCGAACGGTCCGCCGTGGATCATCAGGACCACCGGATGCGGCCCCTCGCCCTCGGGCCGGACGATCCAGCCGTGCACCGGGTAGCCGTCGGGCGCGGTCGCTTCCAGCTCTTCCAGCGGCCGGATCCCGATGTCCCGCAACGGCTTCGAGTAGTCGGTGAGGGTGCGGGGTTCCTCGTCCGACAGCAGGACGACTTCGCCGGAGCTCTCGGGCGTCCCGATCACCGCGGCGATCCGCGCGCCGTCGGCGACGAACGACTTCACCGCGGCGAACTCGCCTGCCAGGTACCGCAACGACTTCAGCTCGGACAGTTCGGCGTCGAGCGGGACGGCGCGCAGTTCGGCGGCGCCGCGGGTGCGGACCACGACGAGCACCTCGTCACCGAGGACGACCGGAGAGCCGGCCGCGATGTCGCAGTCGACCGTTTCGACGTCGGTCAGCCGCCGCGCGGACGAAGGCTCGTCGCCGGAGGGCCACGGCGCCCGCCAGAGGCCGGTGTTGCGGGCGATCTCCTCCAGGCCGGGGAATTCGGTTCCGTAGAACAGGATCGAACCGTCCGGGGCGGCGACCGGTTTGGCCGCGGTGCCCTGGGTGCGGACCAGCGTGCGGGGCTCGCCGCCCGCGGCGGGCACGGCGTAGACGTCCGAACGGACAGTGTCCTCGACGGCCCAGTCACGGGGTGCGACGAACAGGACGGACTCACCGTCGAGAGTCCACGAAGGATGCTCGACGTCGGCCCGGTCGTCGGTCAACGGCGTGAGATCGGCGGGTCCGTCCTCGTCCAGCGCGGCGACGGCGTCCACGACGAACAGACGCTGTGGGCGATCGTTGAGGAAACCTGCGTCGTCGACCCGGTAGAAGAGGTTCGTGATGTGCCGCGGAGCTTCTTCGCTCGGCTCCGGGGTTTCGCCGTCCGCGTTCTCCGTGCCGTAGCGGCCCGGCTCGGGCACGCGGGCGACGAAGGCGATCCGGCGGGAATCGGGCGCCCAGACCGGGGCTCCTGCACCGAGGGGCAGGTCGGTGATCCGTTTCGCGTCGCCCCCGGCCGCCGCGATCACGTGCACCTGCGGCTTGGCCTGGCTACCGGCGCCTTCCCCCGCGCGGAGGAAGGCGACCCACCTGCCGTCCGGAGAGATGACGGGGGCGGAGTCCTTGGTCCCGTGGGTCCAAGGCGCTTCGCCGCCCCCGTCCAGGCTGACCCTGCGCAGGCCACCGCGGTAGCTGTTCGTCTTCAGATCAGGCCTGCTCACCGCGGTGAGCAGCAGGTCGCCGCGCAGCGCGGGGCTGCCGGGGACCGTCAGGGCTTCGATGTCAACAGGGCGCACGGCCCCGACGGTACCCGATCCTTAGCAGTTCTAACTACTGACCGAAGAGTCCTGCTCAGCGGCTTCCAGCTTCTTCGCCTTCGCGAGGCTGGCCACCGTCGTCACGGTCAGGACCACGATGATGACGCCCAGGGAGACCCAGTTGTTGATGTCCAGCCAGTCCGGCACAGCGCCGTACTCGTGCAGCGCGTGCAGGAACAGCTTGGCGCCGATGAAGGCGAGGATCACCGCGAGGCCGTAGGACAGGTACACCAGCTTGGTGACGAGGCCACCGAGCAGGAAGTACAGCTGGCGCAGACCCATCAGCGCGAAGGCGTTGGCGGTGAAGACCAGGAAGGCCTCCTGCGTGATACCGAAGATCGCCGGGATCGAGTCGACGGCGAACAGCAGGTCCGCGCTGCCGATCGCGACGATCACCAGGAACATCGGGGTGATCCAGCGCTTGCCGTCCTTCTTCACGAAGGACTTGTGCCCGTGCCACTCGTTGGTGACCGGGAAGAGCTTGCGCACCCAGCGGGTGAGCGCGTTCTCTTCGTATTCCTCGTCTTCGTCCTTGTTGCGGATCATGCTGACCGCGGTCCAGATGAGGATGGCGCCGAAGAGGAAGAAGACCCAGACGAACTGCGCGATCAGCGCGGCGCCCACGGCGATGAACACGCTGCGCATGGCGAGCGCGAGCAGGATGCCGATCAGCAGCACGCGGTGCTGGTGGATCGCGGGCACCTTGAACGACGTCATGATGATCATGAAGATGAACAGGTTGTCGACGCTCAGCGAGTACTCGGTGATGTAGCCGGTGAAGAACTCGACGCCGGGATCGTGTCCCCCGAAGACCCAGACACCGATGCCGAAGGCGACCGCCACGGCGACGTAGAAGATGACCCACCGGGCGGCTTCACCGGTGGTGACCTCATGCGGCTTGCGATCGACGATGATCAGGTCGAGTGCGATCAGCGCGAGCAGACCACCGATCGTGGCGATCCATAGCCACAGGGGAACAGACATGTAACCAACCCTCCGGATAGTGCACAGCAGCAACTAACCGGAGGTCTCTTCCGCCGGTGCGAAACCGGCCGACGGTGCCGGGGGCCCGCGAAGACCACCGTGCTGACGACACCGCCGCGAAGGAATACTCCCCTCACAGCCGGTCCAGTTTGACCTGTCTGTACGCATGACGCCAGTTAAGGTTGCCCTTGTCACCAAGATGGTCGCGTAACTCCCGTCACACTGACCTCTTTCCGCTCTTTGAGTACCCGTTCTGATGGCGGGACAACCCCACCCTTGTGTGGTCCACGTGAACTGGACGAGCGACTCTCAGGTTCAGTGAAATACGGTCATTCCGTGCCCCGAATCCCGCTCCCTCGCACGCGAGGCGCGAAGCTCACCGCGCTCGCCGCGGTCGTGGTGGTCCTGGCCGCCGCGGCCGTCGTGTGGACGAACAGCGAACCCGCCCCGTCCGCGGTCAAAACCCAGGAAGCGACCCTCGACCTGCCCGAATCCACGGGCTCCTCCGAGGTCGTCAAGATCGACACGACCACGTACCTCCCCGAGCAGACCCCCGCTCCTGCCGTCCTGCTCGCCCACGGTTTCGGCGGCGACAAGAACAGTGTCGCCACGGAAGCCCGCGAACTCGCCGAAAAGGGTTTCGTCGTGCTCACCTGGTCCGCGCGCGGTTTCGGCCGCAGCACCGGGAAGATCGCGCTGAACGACCCCGACCGCGAAGTCGCCGACGCCCGCAAGCTGATCGACAACCTGGCCTCGCGGCCCGAGGTGCTCAGCGAGAACGGCGACCCGAAGGTGGCCGTGTCCGGCGCTTCGTACGGCGGCGCTCTCTCCCTGCTGCTGGCCGGGACCGACAAACGGGTCGACGCGATCGCGCCGGTGATCACCTACAACGACCTCGCGCAGGGTCTTTTCCCGAACGCCGCCACCCCGGCCGCGCCGGACGCCACCACTCCGGCGGCCGGCGCGTTCGCCGCGGACGGCGTTTTCAAAAGGTCGTGGGCAGGCATCTTCTTCTCCGCCGGTTCCGGCGCGGCGCAGGGCGGCTCCCCCGCCAACGACGCGCCCGAAGCCGGTGACCAGACGAGTGAATCCGGTGCGTCGCAGGGCACGGGCGCGGCGGCGCAGTCCCTGCCGACCGGCGGCCCGAACGGACAGCGGCCGCCGTCCGGTCCGGCCGACCCTTGTGGACGGTTCACCGCCGACGTCTGCCAGGCGTACACCGAACTCGCCACCACCGGCAAGGCGAGCCAGAAGACCGTCGACCTGCTCCGCCGCGTCTCCCCCGCGTCCGTGACGGACAAGATCACCGTGCCGACCCTGCTGGTGCAGGGCGAAAGCGACACCCTGTTCGGCTTGGACCAGTCCGACGCGACAGCCCGGCAGATCGCCGCGGCGGGTGGCAAGGTCCGCACGATCTGGTACACCGGCGGCCACGACGGCGGAAAGCCAGGGCAGAAACTTCGGGCGCAGATCGCCGACTTCCTCAAGTTCTCCCTCACCGGCCAGGGCACCGACCCCGGCACCGGCTTCAGCTACGACATCCAGGGCACGCTGCGGGCCAACGGCGCCCCTTCGGTCCGGACCGTCACCACACCGGCGTATCCGGGAGCCACCGGGGACCCCACCGAACGGAAGCAGTTCACTCTGGAGGGTCCGGCTCAGCTGGTCGTCCGGCCAGCGGGCGGCAACCCCGCCGCGGTGAGCGGCATCCCCGGACTGAACGGCGCGGTGGCGGGCTCGTCCCGGCTGTCCGGACTGTTCAGTGTGGACCCACCGGGTCAGGCGGCGCAGTTCGCGACGCGGCCGCTCGACGCGCAGACGGTCGTGACCGGTTCGTCCACGGTCCGCCTGCGGATCTCCGCGGATCCGGCCGCCGCTGCCCCGCAGAAGGAAGCCGTTCTCTTCGCAAAGCTCTACGACGTCAACTCGGAAGGCGTCCGCACGCTTCCGGCCAACGCCGTCGCGCCCTTCCGCGTTTCCGGCCTGCCCGCCGACGGCAGCCCGGTCGAGGTGACGGTGACCCTGCCGGGCATCGTGCGGCCGCTGGACGCCGGGCACACGCTCCGGCTGGTCGTCGGCACGACGGACCAGTCGTTCGCGACGCCGGTGGAACCCGCGGTGTTCCGCATCGAGCTGGCGGACGGCGGACGGCTCGGCGTCCCGGTCGTCCACGGCACCTCGGTCGGCGCGGGCGCGCCCATCGCGCAGCTGCTCGGGATCAGCGGGACGCTCCTCGCGGGCATCGCGATCACGGTGATCGCCGCGTTCCGCCGCCGCCGCGCGCACGACGTCGACGAGAGCCTGGCGAAGACGCCGCTGGTGATCGAAGGACTGCGCAAGGCCTACGCGGGCGGTTTCGTCGCCGTGAAGGACCTGTCGTTCCGGGTCGAACCCGGTCAGGTCCTCGGGCTGCTCGGGCCGAACGGCGCGGGCAAGACGACGACCCTGCGCATGCTGATGGGCCTCATCACGCCGACGGCGGGCCACATCCGCGTCTTCGGCCACCTGATCGCGCCCGGCGCGCCGGTGCTGTCCAGGATCGGGTCCTTTGTGGAGGGTTCGGGTTTCCTGCCGCACTTGTCCGGCAAGGAAAACCTGGAACTGTACTGGGCGAGCACGGGCCGCCCGGACGACAAGGCGCATTTCGCCGAGGCGCTGGAGATCGCCGGTCTCGGCGACGCGGTGAACCGGCGGGTCCGCACCTACAGCCAGGGCATGCGGCAGCGGCTCGCGATCGCGCAGGCGATGCTCGGCCTGCCGGAGCTCATGGTGCTCGACGAACCGACCAACGGGCTCGACCCGCCACAGATCCATCAGATGCGCGAGGTGCTCCAGCGCTACGCGGCGACCGGGCGCACCGTGGTGGTGTCGAGCCACCTGCTGGCCGAGGTCGAGCAGACCTGTACGCACGTGGTCGTGATGCACCGCGGCATGCTGGTCGCCTCGGGTGAGGTCAGCGAACTGGCCGCGTCCAGCGGCGAGGCGACCTTCCGGGTCGACAAGCCCGCCGAAGCGGCCGAAGCGCTGCGGAAGGTCGGCGGCGTTTCCGGCGTCGACGTCGACGGTGAACTGGTCCACGCGGATCTCGACGGTCTCGCGCGCGCCGAGGCGGTCGCCGCTCTCGTGCGGGCCGGGGTCGCGGTCGAGCAGGCCGGGCCGCGGCGCCGTCTGGAAGACGCGTTCCTGCAGCTGGTCGGAGAGGACTCGAAGGGTGAGTAAGACCAATGGTTCCGGCCCGGTGACACGGGCGGATCACGGCGTGCACACCGATCCGGCGGCACTGCTGGAGCTGACCGAGGTCGCGTCGCACGAACGGACCGAGGTCGGCCCGGACGGGGCGGTGGCAGGCTACCGCGCCGACCGGACGCTGCGGCTCGGCGTCGAGCTGAAACGGCAGCTCAAACGACGGCGGACCCAGCTCATGCTGGGGTTCGTCGCGCTGCTGCCGTTCATCCTGGTGATCGCCTTCGAGATCGGGCAGGCCAACCCGAACCGCCGCAGCGGCGGGTTCGTCGACCTCGCCACCGCGAGCGCGCCGAACTTCGTGGTGCTCGCGCTGTTCGTCTCCGGGACGTTCCTGCTCCCGATGATCGTGGCGCTGTTCTACGGCGACACGATCGCGAGCGAGGCGTCGTGGTCGAGCCTGAAATACCTGCTCGCGATGCCGGTCCCCCGGCATCGGGTGCTGCGGCAGAAGGCGATCGTCTCCGGCATCCTGTCCGCGGCCGCGCTGATCCTGTTACCGCTGGTGGCGCTGCTGGTGGGCGTCATCTGGTACGGCGCGGGCGACGCGATCAGCCCGACCGGGGACGCGGTGTCGTTCAGCGACAGCCTCGTGGCGATGGGGCTGGCGACGATCTACATCATCCTGCAGCTGGCGTGGGTGGCCGGGCTCGCGATGTTGCTCTCGGTCGCCACCGACGCCCCGCTGGGTGCCGTCGGCGGCGCGGTGATCGTCGCGATCGTTTCGCAGATCCTCGACCAGATCACCGCGCTGGAAGGGCTCCGCGACTATCTGCCGACGCATTTCGCGTTCTCGTGGATGGATCTCATCTCCACCGACATCGACTGGACGAACATGGCCAACGGCATGCTGTCTGCGGCGTTATACGGCACGGTGTTCTTCCTGCTGGCCGGCCGCCGGTTCGCGACGAAGGACATCACCAGCTGAGAGCGTTTCCGCACCGGAAAATCACCGGGGTCCACCGGGAAGACGAAAACTTCTTCCTTGGTGGGCACCGGTTTTCACTGGCCGTGGCGACCTTCACCCATTAGCGCCGGTAATCGGTGTTTCATGCGCATGCGACCATTGATTTTTCCGATCATCGACTCATTGGGTGAAAAGTTCGCATTCACCTTCGGGACTCCCTGAGAAATCCTTATCTTCAGGGGAAAGAAGCCGCATCGAGCAGAAAGCGGGGACGTGACCATGACCCAGTCACTCGAGATCCCGGTGCAGGAATTCTCCCTTGCTTGGACGATGACCGCGGCCAAAGGCGGCAGGGTGGGGTTCGCCGCCTCGGGCCAGGTGACGCTTCTCGACAACAAGCGCTTCTACAAGATCGACGGTGTCCTCTACATCTCCGAGGGCAGCGCCTACTGCCGTGACATCGGCAACCCGCATCTGTTCGTCCGCCGCAACGGCGTCGAGGAGAGCGGCAGGCAGTGGGGCTGGGAGACCATCTGCAACCGCAAGTCCTGCAGCAGGCTGTGCGCGATGGACGCCTACTTCGTCCGCACCGGCTACTGGGCGCCCGCCGACAAGGCCATCCAGCTGAGCATCGGCGCCGAGTCCGGCTGGAACCGCAAGCGGTCCTTCAGCCCGACGATCACCGTGCGCCTCGACGATTAGCGGTCCACTGTAGATCTTCGCGGGCTCGGGTACGGTCGGGCGCATGGCCACCTCCTCGATCCGCGTGGACGACGAAGGCGGGATCGCCGTCGTCACCCTCCAGCACGGCAAAGCGAACACCCTCGACACGGAGTTCTGTCAAGAACTGGCCGTCCGGCTCGAAGACGTCCAGCTCGGCGGTTTCCGCGGCGTCGTGCTGACCGGTACCGGCGGCATCTTCTCGGCGGGCGTCGACCTGCGGCGGGTGCACGACGGCGGCGCGGGCTACATCGAGGACTTCCTGCCCGCGCTGTCGGACGCCTTCCTGTCGGTGTTCGGTTTCCCCGGTCCGGTGGTCGCGGCCGTCAACGGGCACGCGATCGCGGGCGGGGCGGTGCTGGCCGCCGCCTGCGACCGCCGTGTCCTCGCCGACGGCCCGAGCCGGATCGGGATCACCGAACTGCTCGTCGGCGTGCCGTTCCCGTTGGCGGCGCTGGAGATCCTGCGTTCCGGGTTCGGCGCCGACCTCCTCGCCGAGCTCGCGTTCCTCGGCGAGACCCACCTGCCGTCGGACGCGCTCCGGCTCGGCATGGTGAACGAGGTGACCGCGCCGGAGACCGTGCTCCCGAGGGCGATCGAGGTGGCCACGAAGCTCGCCGAGATCCCCGCCGCCGCGTACGCGCACACGAAGGCGCAGCTGCACCGGCCGTTCCACGAGCGGATCGCCGAACACCGCTCCGGGGACGACGCCCACGTCCTCGAACTGTGGAGCTCTCCCGAGGCGCTCACGGCCATCAAGGCCTACGTCGACAGGGTGCTCCACCGCGACGGCTGAGCGTCCCGGTCACCGGGACACCGTCCGGATAGGCGATTGCCCACCGGCGGGGACTCTGTGAGTATCCGACCGCTCAGCAGCTCCGATGGGGAGGGCATGGATGCGGAAGCTCACGGCCGCGTGGTCGGTTCTGGCGACAACCGTTCTCGCACTGGCCGGGTTGACTCCGGCCGCGCAGGCGGCACCCGACGACATCAAGGACGCGCTGGGACGGATCCCCGGCCTGACCGTCGTCTCGGAGAATCCGGCGCCGGTCGGGTTCCGGTTCTTCAAACTCGCCTACACCCAGCCCGTCGATCACCGCAGGCCGGGCGCCGGTACCTTCCAGCAGCGCTTCACCTTGCTGCACAAGGACTTCCGTTCGCCGACCGTGGCGTACACGAGCGGGTACAACGTCTCGGAGGCGGCCAACCGCTCGGAGCCGACGCAGATCGTCGACGGCAACCAGCTGTCCATGGAGTACCGGTTCTTCACTCCCTCGCGGCCGGAGCACCCGGACTGGGGCAAGCAGCTGACGATCTGGCAGGCCGCCGCCGACCAGCACCGCGCGGTCGAGGCGTTCAAGCGGCTCTATCCGGGCAAGTGGCTCGCGACCGGCGGCAGCAAGGGCGGTATGACGGCGACCTACTTCCGTAGGTTCTTCCCGAACGACGTCGACGCGACGATCCCCTACGTCGCGCCCAACGACGTCGTCAACTCGCACGACCGCTACAACCGGTTCCTGGCGAAGGTCGGCGACGACCCGGCCTGCCGTTCGGCGCTGAAGGCGATCCAGCGTGACGTGCTGACGCGGCGCTCGGAGTTCGCGGCGCTCGCCGCCGCCGACGCGACCAGGAACGGTTACACGTTCAAGACCGTCGGCTCGGCCGACGTGTCGCTGGAGATCTCGGTGATCGACTCGTACTTCGCCTTCTGGCAGTACCAGAAGCAGGCGGACTGCGCGACGGTCCCGAAGGCCGGTGCCCCGGCGTCCGAGGTCTACGCCTGGTTCCAGCGCGTCGAGAGCCTCAACACCTACGCCGACCAGAACCTCGAGATCTATGTCCCCTACTACTTCCAGGCGGCCTACCAGCTCGGCGCCCCCGAGTCGTACGAAGACTATCTCCGGGACCTGCTGCGCTACCCCGGCCGCAACGTGTCACGGACGTTCGTGCCGTCGTCCGTCGACATCCCCCGGTTCGACCACCTGGCGATGCCGGACATCGACTTCTGGGTGAAGTCGCAGGGCAAGCGGCTGCTGTTCGTCTACGGCGGCAACGACCCCTGGGGCGCCGAACCGTTCCGCCTCGGATTCGGCACGAAGGACTCCTACAGCTACACCGTGCCGGGCGGCAACCACGGCGCCCGGATCGCGCAGCTTCCCGCGGCCCAGGCCGCCGAAGCGACGAACACCGTGCGGCGATGGGCCGGGCTGCCCCCGGTCTCACCCGGCGTCAGCACACGTTCGGTCCCCGCCGGGTTCCCGGACTTCGACGCGGACCTGACCATGGTGGAGCGCCCGCGCCTCTGATCGGGTCCGGGGGCGGAATGACAACTTCTCGTCACTTCCGCCCCTCCCGCCACGGGGCTAATGTGACCGGCGATGCTGGAGGGGATCGACGAGGACGACATCGCGTTCGATGAGCTGTGTTCGGCCTTCGACGACGCCGTGTCACGCGCGACGGACGGTTCGGTCGGCGCCCTCACCGAGGTCGTGGAGTTCGGCGACGCCCTGATCGAGCGGGACGACGGCTCGGGATCACTCGATCGACTCCATATCCGCTACCTGCAAGGCCTGGCTCTTCTGCAGCGTTTCGACGAAACGCGGAAAGCGGATCCGGATTCGGACGGGGAAGACCGGGATCGCGCGATCGACGCGTTTCGTGAGGTGAGGAACGCTCTCCCACCGGAAAACCCAGCGGGTCCCGAAGTCGCCCTGCGCCTCGGCATGGCGCTCGCCCACCGGATCCTCCAGCAGGACAAGACGCCGCCGACGGACCTGACCGAGGCGATCGACTCGCTGACGGCCGCGCTCGACGCGGCCGAATCCTTCGACCCGGCCATGATCCGGCCGGCGAGGCAACGGCTGGGCGCCCTGTTCACGGTCCGCTTCCTCAGGGCGGGCGGCGACCAGGACGACCGGATCCGCGCGACCGCCGAACTGGACGGGCTCGTCGCGGATCCCGCCTCGCCGCAGGAAATCGTCGATTCCGCTCATCTCGGTCTCGCCCTGCTCACGCTCTCCGGATCGGCGCCCGCCGACCTGCGCCGGGGTGCCGAAGGGCTGACCTCGAAAGTGCTCGACGACCTCAAGAACGCTTACACCCTCCACGATCAGGCCTCGACCGATGCCGTGCTGCATCATCTGGGAGCCATTTCGGCGCGGGACAACCCGTTCGGAGCGGGCGTCTCGCTGCTCCAGACGTTGACGAGGATGACCCGGAACCCCGCCGAGTCCTCCGCGGACGACATCCGCCTGCTCCGGGATTCCCTCGTCGAGGCGCAGCAGGACACGACCCCCGATTCGCTGGAATCCGGCCTGCTGACGAGTATCCGGGTCACCCTCGAGACGCAACTGGCCAGGCTCGAAGGAACCGAGGATTGGCATTCGACGGAGCCGATGGACTCGCTGGTGGACATCCTGGCCCGGCACGGCGACCATCCGATGGAGTCGCTCACCCGCGATCTCCTCGGAGCGGTCGCGACCGCTCCCGACTCCGATTCCCTTCTGCGGGGCGACGTCAACCGCACGCTGGAACGACTCGAGCGGGCCCTGCGCGAACTGGACGACCACCCCGCACGCTCGAGCGCACTGACCAAACTCACCATCCTCGCGATCAAGCAGGCCATCGACAGCAAGTCGCCCGACTCGGTGATCCGGATCCACGGATTGCTGACCGAAAGCCGTGAGCGTCCCGGCACGTCGCCGCGGAACGACGCGATCCTCGCGCTGCTCCTTGGCTGGACCGAAGCGGTGCGCAGCCGGTTCGACGGTGACACCGACCGGACGAGCGCGGCGATCAAGCTGGTCCAGGAGGCGGCCGAACGGCTTCCCGAGGACGACGAGCTCCGCCCGCTGCTGGCTCCGCAGATCTACGCCATGCTCGCCCAGCGCTACAGCATGACGCGGGATCTGGCCGACCTCGACGCGATCGTCGATCTCGACCGGCCCTCGGCGTCGGCCGAGGGTACCGACGCACCTTCCACCAGGGCCGACGCGGCCGCGGCCTGGATGCCGCGCATGCTGAAGGTCATCACCGCCCTGGCGCGGGGCGATCGGTTGTCCCCGGCGCGGATCACCGAGCTCAGCGCCGAACTCGATGCCGCGCTCGCCCTCGTTCCCGCCGAAGATCTGGCCTCGGGCGGCTGGGACCGGCTGCGGGGAATACTGGACATGCTCCAGGCCTCACACGACGAAACCGGCGCCGACTTCCCCAGTTCGGGACCACGTCTGGCGGCTTTCCGGGAGGCCGTCCAGAACTTCGTCCATCGGGAGGTGCCGGTCGACCCGCTGCTCGACTGGTCCCACGAGAGCGCGGCCCTGCTGATCGGCGAGGCGTTCGCGTCCCGCAACCGTGAGCGGCTGGACGAGGGCATCGCCCTGTTGACGAGGGAGTACGCCAAACCCTCCGAATTCACGCACGAACGGCTGGTGATGCTCGGCCAGCTGGGTCTCGCCTTCCGGATGCGGAACCTGATCTGGCGGCGCGCCCAGGACCTCGACAACGCGATCACCCGGCTGGAGGAAGCCCGGCTCTTCGCGCTCCGTGAACCCGGTATGCCCGACGCCGCACCGATCTTCAACCAGCTGGGCGAGTGTTACTTCGCGCGCGGCGACACCCATCGCCGCGACCAGGCGCGTGCCGTGGCGGCCGGTCTCGACGGGCTCAGCGCGCGCATGAAGGAAGTGGTGATCCAAACCGGTGCGAGCCGCGCGCTCGGCGCGGCACGGCATGCCGAGGGCGAGGCCGCGGAGGTCGCGCGCTGGTGCGTCGCCGCGGCCGACCACGAATCCGCCGTGCGAGCGCTGGAACTCGGCCGGGCGATGGTCCTGCACTCCGCGACCGTCGACGCCGACACCCCCGGTCTGCTCCGCGAAAGCGGGCATCCGGAGCTGGCGGCCAGCTGGGAGGAACAGGTCGGCCGTGACCAGGCCGCGGGGCTCGCCGGGCCGATCGCCACCGCCAGGATGCCGAGCACCCTGCGCCGGGACGTCCTGCTCGCGATCGAAGGGACCGAGACCGAGCAACGCCTGCTCTCACCGCCGCCGGTCGCCCAGATCGCCACCGCGTTGCGGCAGGCGGGCGCGGCGGCGATGGCGTACCTGGTCCCGCACGACGACGGTGCCGCCGGATTCGCCGTCGTGGTGTCCTCCGACGGATCCACCGGCGAGATCCCGCTTCCCGGCCTGTCCGTGTCCGACGGCGGGCCGATCGGCGAATTCGAGGACGCTCAACGCGATGTCCAGCGCACTCGCTCCGACGAGGACGACGGACAGGCGAAAGCGCGCTGGACGAAGGCGGCCGAGACGCTCTCCGATTGGGCATGGCCCGCCGCGATGGGCCCCCTCCTCGATCACCTTCGCTCCCGAGGGATCCGTGGTGTGCCAAGGCTCGTCCTCGCCCCTGTCGGACGGCTCGGCGGCGTTCCCTGGCACGCGGCGAGACGTCTGGTCACCGGCGGTCTCCGGTACGCCTGCCAGGACGCGATCATCAGCTATGCGGCGTCGGCGAGGCAGTTCGTCGACGCCTCCGGCCGCGGGCAGCGGGACTGGGCGAAAGAACCCGCGCTGGTGGGCGTGGCGGGGACGAGTTCGCTGGAAGATCACCTCATCTGGGTCGAAGCCGAAATCGCCGCGCTCGAACGGTTCTATCCGGGGGCCGGGGTCGGCTGGCCGCGCCAGGCCGTCGTACGGCGGCTCCTGCCGCACAAAGGGGGGCCGGGGGCCTCCCTGCTCCACCTGAGCTGCCACGCGGTGCGGACCGATCCGCCGCTGGACTCGTATCTGGTTCTCGCCGGCAACACCAAGCTGTACGTGCGCGACATCCTGCGCCAGGCCGCCCAGCGCCCGCCGGACGCCGACGGCGGGCTCGTCGTCCTCGCGGCGTGCGCCAGCGACCTGACCGAAACCTCCCAGGACGAGGCGCTGACCCTGGCGACCGCGTTCCTCGCCGGCGGGGCGGCCGGGGCGGTGGGCACTCGCTGGCCGGTCGCCGATCTCCCGACCGCGCTGTTCATGATCATGTTCCACCACTATCTCAACTCGGGCTATCCGGCACCGCCGACGGCACTTCGCGCCGCCCAGCTCTGGATGCTCGACCCGGACCGGGAACTCCCGGAGTGGGTCACGGGTCTGCTGGCCGGCACCGAAAAACGGACCGACCTTGAAACGCTCGACTCCTGGGCCGCGTTCACCTATCAGGGCCGCTGACCGACAACCCCGAAAGAGGCACCTCGAAATGCCCGCGAAGACCACGTTCGGAATCGACCTCGGCACCACCCATTCTTGTATCGCTTCGGTCGACGAAGCGGGGAAGGCCGCGGTCATCAGGAACGTCCTCGGCGAGGAGACCACGCCTTCGGTGGTCTACTTCGAGGCATCGGAGCAGGCCACTGTCGGAACCAGCGCGAAGAACGCCGCCGTGCTCGCCCCGCATCTGGTCGCGCAGCTGACGAAACGGTTCATCGGGGAGCGGAAGATCGCCGGTCACTATCACGGCAAGGACTACTCCCCCGAGGAGATCGGCGCGCTGATCCTGCGTGAACTGGTCCGCGCTACCAAGGAGACGACCGGCAAGGTGGTCGAGGACGTGGTGATCACCGTGCCCGCGTATTTCGGTGTGGCACAGAAAGAAGCCACCCGGAGAGCGGGTGAGATCGCCGGCCTCCGGGTGCTGGACGTGCTGCCGGAACCGGTCGCCGCGGCGCTGCACTACCAGACCCTCGACACCGGGACGGGGACACGCCATCTGCTCGTCTGCGACCTCGGTGGCGGAACCTTCGACACGACGGTGATCCGGCTCGAAGGAGACGACGTCCGCGTGCTGTGCACCGGGGGCGACGGCAGGCTGGGCGGCGCCGACTGGGACGAACGAGTGCGCACGCACCTTCTCGGTTGTTTCACCGAACAGCACCCGCACCTGGATCCGACCAAGGACGAAGCCTTCCTGCAGGATCTGGCGACCACCGCCGAACAGCTGAAAAAGGATCTCAGCAAGACCGAGGCCCGCCGGACCGCGCTGCATTTCGGCGGCGCCGTGACCAGGGTCGAGCTGACCAGGGAGAAACTCGAAGAACTCACCTCCGATCTGCTCGACCGGGTCGTCCAGGTCGCCGAGCAGACCGTCGAAACCGCCAAGGCCAAGGGAGTCGAGCGCTTCGACGACGTCGTGCTGGTCGGCGGGATGTCCAAGATGCCCGCCGTCGCCGAACGGCTCGAACGGCGTCTGGGGCTCCGCGGACGGCACCACGAGCCCGACCTCACCGTCGCCAAGGGGGCCGCGCTGCACGCGGTGCTGAACCAGGTCAAGACGGGGATGGCGGCGGACCGGGTCGCCGAGCAACTCGGGATGAGCCAGGAACGGGTCGAAGCGCTGGCCGCCAAACAGGTCACCACCGTGGTTTCGAAGGCGTTCGGGGTGATCGCCGTCGATCCCCGCGACCCGCTGGCGCTGACCGATCCGTTGCACGCCCGCAAGATGGTGGTGCACCTGCTCGCGGCGAACACCCCGTTGCCGGCCGACACCGGCCCCTACCCGTTCGCCGTTGCCGTGGACAAGCAGCGGATGGTGGAGATCGAAGTGTGGGAGCAGACCAGCGAAGTCGAATCCGAAGAGCCTTCCGACAACGTCCGCATCGGCCGGGGCCTGCTCCGAAATCTTCCGCCCCGCCCGGCCGGATCCCCTTTCGACGTCACATTCCTCATGTCCGAAACCGGCAAATTGACGGTGCACGCCGAGGAACCGTCCTCCGGTGCCGAAGTCCGGTTCGAGCTTCAGATAGGCGCCATGAGCCAAGCGGCCGTGGCGGCCGCGCGAACCGGCATCGCCCGCCACGTGGTACGAGACTGAGAGGCGGAAATGGGGACATCCGAAGCGATCGACGTACTCATCAGGGACTGGCCCGGCATCCGCGAACGGCTGACCGACCGGACCCGTGAGCTCGTCCAGGACCAGATCGCCGAACTCGCTTCCGAACCGATACCCGAACTCATCACCGGCAAAGCCGGACGGCTCTGCCTCCTGATCGGCAACGAACTGCCACCGGTGCATCCGTTCCGGGTGGCGCTGACCGAAGGGGGAACCCGCTTCCTGCGGTCGGACCCGGATCCGGTGGCGCTCGCCGACTGGTTCAGTACCCGCGAAATCCTGCTGTACCTGGTCGCGCGGCGAGGTACCCGGCAAGCGACAGCGGCGGAAGTCCAGGAACGGGCCGAGGCCTGGCTGCTGGCCGCGGATTCCCTGTCGGAGAACGAACTCGTCACCAGGGGCGCGGATCCCGGCGCGCCGGATCTCATCCAGCTGGAAGGTCACGACGGCCGGGTACAGTGGCCCGCCTTCCAGTTCGGCGCACGGACCGATCTGGTCAAGGAGATCAACGGGATCCTGGCGGCGGCGGACGATCCTTGGGGCGCCGCGGACTGGTGGCTGGGACGCCACTCCCGGCTTGGTGGCGCCCCGGCGGCGCTACTCGGAGAAGTGGACGACCAGGTGTTGCTGGACGCCGCCAGGACCGAACGGGCGGAGGCCTGAACCATGCCGGACTACGATCCCCCGGAGAACTACTCCGGTACCCCGAACCGGTTCCTGCTGCCCGCGGGCACTCTCCTCTGGCACATTCACCCGCAGAGCCGGAAACCCACCGAGTTCACCCCCTATCGACGGCGGCCGCGCACGGGCGACGGCCGGTTCGACGGCACCGACGAGGAACCGTTCGACGCGTACAACGCCGGACTGGAGGCCTCCACCGCCGTGGCGAACGTGCTCCTCACCGGGATTCCGGCGCCCTACTCCGAATTCCGTACCGTGCGCAGGGTTTCGGTCGCCCGTCAGCAGATGAGCGTGGTCGCCACGGCCGCCGAACTGAGCCTGGTGAGTCTTTGCGACGCCATCGACCTCAGCGCGGTCGGGCAGGACCTCTGGCTGATCCACAGCGACGAGTGCCACGATCCGCGGGTACGCCGGTGGGCGCGGTGGATCCGCGCCAACGCGGAGTGGGCGGAAGGGTTCATCTGGCCGCCGCGCGACGGCCCGGAGCGGAGATCGGTGGTCCTGTTCGGGGATCGGTGCGACTCCGCGGTGATGGAACCCGACCCCCTGTACGAGGTGCACCTCGACGACGAGTTCGGCGCGACCTGGCTGAACGGGGTCCTGGTCGAATACCGGGCGCGCATCATGCCGCCGAAGATCAAGAAGTGAGGCCGGCGGGGCCGCTACCGAGGTGTGCGGCCCCGTCATCTCCTCCCACCGGATTTGCGGGACACGGTGAGCCCCTTGGCCATCGACGCGATCCCGGCGCTGATCGAACGCACGTCCTCGATGAGCCGGTCTTCGTCCTGCTGACCAGGGCACACCAAGGCCGACAGTGCTTTCGTCGCACCATGGCCCAGTCCCCGCACGACGATCCGCACGCCGAGCGCGCACAACTCCCTGGCCGCCCCGACCGCGGGCCCCCGTTTCCCCACATCACCGTCGCCGAAGACGCACAGGACGCGATCACCGGTCAGCGGCGCGAGATCTTCTTTCGCGATCCGCAAGGTCGGCAGCAGATTGTTGCCACCGGTGGAAACGGCGGCCTCGAGCCGATTCGTCAGCTCCGCGCGGCTGCTCCCCGGCCGGACATACGCCTCGACGTCGTGGTTCCAGAGCACGAGCCCGCAGTCGTACTTCGCGTCGAAGGCCTCGTCAAGAAAGGCGATCCCGCCGTCGACCGCCTGCCGCAGCGGGCTTCCGCGCATCGAACCGCTCACGTCGATGCACAGCAGCACGGTTCCGCGGTATTTCGCTTGCAGAATCCCGAAATGCGGGCCGGGCGGGGACTGCGTCAGCCCGGCACCCTCGAATCGCTTGCGCACCCAGCCACTCATGCACCCTCCGAACTCATCGCCGGACCGTGATGGCGCCGAGCGAACCTGCCAGCCGCCGCGTCGTTTCCGCGTCGGCGACTCCGTCCATGTACGCCTCGAGCGCCAGCGCGGTCCCGGAACCCGGTTCCCGCGCGGTGACGCCGAGCAGTCCGTCCTCGGTCACCCGCAGGGTCACCTCGATCAAGGAACCGGCGGGCAGCGGGGGCAGCCCCGTCAGTTCGCCGTCGAGGACACGCCGGTTGTCCGCGACCTCCTCCGACGGCAGTTCCCCCGCCTGCTCGAAGATCTGGATCCGCACCGCGTCCTGGCCGTCCATCACGGTGCAGAAGGCCGTGGTCCGGCTCGCCGGGAGCGGGTCGTTCCGGTGCACCGTGTGGGCGACCATCTGCCGCGTGCCGCCGGGATCGTGGCTGTCCTCGATGAGCACCCCGAAACTGCGCGGCACCACCGACCGCGTCGACGACCGCTCCCGCGCCGAAGAGGCCAGCTGACCGGCCCGGATCGCCGCGCCGCGGACCACCGCGTGATCCGGGTCCATCAGGCGCGGGGCGCGGCCCACCCGTTCCCCGACGGCCGCCGCTATCGCGGGCATTCTCGTCGAACCGCCGACCAGGATCACTTCGTGGACCCGCTGCACGCCCTTGCCCGACGCGTCGGCCAGCAGCCGGGTGACGACCGACAGGGTCCGCTCGACCAGATCCGCGCCGACCCGCCCGAGGATCGTCCGGTCGAACGGCACGGTCACCCGGTCCGTGCCGAACCGCACCGTGACCGGCCGCGAGACCCGGCTGCTCAGGTCTTTCTTGGCCGTCTCGGCCAGAAGCCTGGTCTCGTGCAGGAATTCCTCGTCGTCGAACGGGTCCGCGTCGGGCACCGCGTTGACGAAGCTTTCGACCAGGAGGTCCGCGATCCGCTCGTCCCAGTCGGCGCCCCCGAGCCTGCTGTCCCCGTCCGTGGCCACCACTTCCGCGCCGTCGCGCGTGATGCGCAGCACCGTGGTGTCGAAAGTCCCGCCACCGAGGTCGTAGACGAGGACGACGTCGCCCGTCCTGGCCGTGACACCGTAGTGCAGTGCCGCCGCGACCGGTTCGCTGAGCAGTTCGAGCACGTCGATCCCGGCCAGCCGCGCCGCCTGATACGTCGATTCCCGTTCACGGACCCCGAAATAGGCGGGAACCGTAATGACCGCGCGGACCGGTTCGCCATCCACGCCGAGGTGCGCCTGCGCGTCTTCGACCATGCTCCGCAGGATGAGCGCCGAGATCGATTCGGGGGTGTGGGCGACCCCGTGGAAGAACAGTTCGAACTCGGTGCCCATCCGCCGCTTGATCAGCGACACCGCGTTGTCCGGGTCCACCGTCCCGGACTCGCGCGCGGCGGTACCGACCAAGGCCGACGACGCCGACTCGAAGTACACCACCGACGGCGTGATCAGCTCGTCCACCCTGTTCCGCAGGACGGTCGGCTCCCCGTTCCCGTCCAGGGCCGCGACCGCCGAATAGGTCGTCCCGAGATCGATACCGATGATCACACTGCCTGCCAGTTCATCTCGGTCCAGGCCGCGCGGACACCGTTGACCCAGGACAGGACCAAGTCCTTCAGTTCCGGATACCAGGCGGCGACCACGAAGGCGGCCGCCAGCAGCAGCACGGCGACGATCGCGATCACGGCGACGCGGTAGCTCAGGTAACCAGGCGGGACGAACGTACGCGCGGTCATACCGCTTCCTCCGGCTCTTTCTCGGCGGGTTCCGCACGCGCGGGACCCGTGTCAGGCCACAGCTGAAGACCCGAGCCTGCGACGACCCACGCGAGCGGACGGGCGGGCGACCGCGGATCGCTCACCGGGACCCCGGCGAGGGAGGACACCAGGAAGTACTCGACTTCACCGAACTCGCGCTCGGCGGACAGCACGAGATTGTCGAGCCCGGCTCGTTCCAGCCACTCGCGGACGTTGCCGGGTCCCAGGTCGGCGGCAGGCGGCAGACCGGCGAGCAGGTCGGCCTTCACCACCGCCACCGCGAGCCGTCGTTTCGTGGTGGCGACCCGGAAGTCCTGCAGCCTCTTCGCGGTCACGTGGTAAACCCGTTCGGGGGCCTCCGACGCCGGCGCGGCCCGCGAAACGACCTCGGACGTGGCGCCGAGCTGATCACGCACCCAGGGGATCGAGAACGGGTCGATCACGAACACCAGGCCCTGCGCGTGGTCAAGGAACTCGAGAGCGGTGTTGTCGTCGCGATCGGCGTAAAACTCCCCGGCCGCGTCGAACAGGTGCAGGAGTGCCCGGCGCTTGCCCGCGGTGTAGCGCGCGGTGACCGCACGGGGCAGCTCACCGAACGGCGTCTTGACCGTGTCGCCACCGGAACTGATCAGGGACACCGCCGCGTCGAAGGTCTGTTCGCTGTCCTCGTCGACGAAGTCCAGGACTCCGCCGTTCGCGGCGACTCCGTCGCGGATGCCGAGCAGCCCCGTGTAGACCAGCCTGGTCTTGCCCGCGGAAACCGGGCCGAACACCGGCAACCGGACATCGGTCACGAGCGTCGCGCCACTCCGCAGCGTTTCCCCGCACCGCGGGCAACGGGGCCGCGTCTTCCCGGCCATCCGCAGCACCGAGGTCGGCAGTACCCGGCCGCATCCGCACCGGCGCCAGAGCCCGCCGAGCCTGCCGGGCCGGATGTCACGATGCACCTTCCCGCACCCAGGACAGTCGAAGACGGGCAGGGAGGTCACGTGGTAACAGGTCTGGCAGCTGCCGCTCGCCTTCTTCTGCCGTCGGATCAGCTGGTCGGTCACCCGCAGCAGGCCGGTCGGCAGGGCCCACACGACCCAGCCCGCGAACAAGGCGAACGCGGCCACCAGGAGAATCGCCGTCGTGGCCGCCAACGCTCCCAGGCTCACCCCGGACCAGAGCGGGACGAACAGCAGCACGGCGCCGATCCGCCCCGGCCACGAGTCCGCGGCCGTTCCCCGGATCCAGCTCCAGCCGCGGCCGAGCAGTTCGAGATCGGCCCGCCACACCCGGAAAAGGTCGGCTCGGGCCTGCGCGGCGAAGTAGGTGGGCCACGCCCAGTCCCGGTCGAAAGTCGTGTCACCGCGCCGTTTCGGCAGTGCGTTCTTGTCCGCCACGACGTCGTCCGGGGTGATCAGCCTCGGCCCGCCGGTCCGGCCGACGAGCGTGAGGATCGCGGAACCCGCCGCCATCAGGACACCGGCCCCCATCGTCATGGGCGCGGCGAAGATCAAGCCGGGCAACAGGAACCACATCAGGCCGGCGACGACCAGCCAGATGACGAAGTAGAGCGCGACCATCGCCAGCGCGAAACCGATCAGGTACTGCACGTCTCACCTGTCCTTGTTGGAACGGCGTGACCACCAGGCGGGCTTCTTCTCCTCCGCCTTCTTGGCCGCCTCCGCGCCGCGCTGTTTCGCACGGGCGGTCTGTCCGGTCGGCTTGACCTCCTTGACCCCGCTGAACTGGCGCCACTCCCCCGCGACTCGCTGATCGACGGCGTCGAGCAATCGGCTCACCCTGGCGAGGCGCTGCTTGTCGGCTTGTTTGAGCCATTTCCGCAACGCGCGCTCGGTCTTGACGGCCAGCTGCTCGGTCGTTCCGGGGGCCCCGACGGCCACGAAGGTGAGAGCGACCGCGGTGTCCGCGCGCTGCGTCAGGACCGAGCCGTACCAATGACGCGGCAGTTCACGCAGGAGCACCGCGGGGAGCGTGCCCCCGCTCCGTTCGAGGAGTTTGCCCGCTTCACCGACCGGCAAGCGGTCGAGGAACACGGCCGTGATGTCGGCGGCGCGGGCGGTCATGATCGGCTCGGTGATCTGCCGCAAGCCGGACGCCCGTGGCGGACGGCCGCCGGCGACCACCGCCAGCCAGTCCTTCAACCCCTTGTCCTGCCTCGCGAAGTCGGCGAACTCGGGGCGCCCCGGAAGGTCGCCGTGCGAGTACGCGAGCGCGAGGACGTCCAGCCCCTCGACCGAAAGCCGGGGGCCGATCACGGCGTCGAGCGCTTCCCCGACCTTGTCCCCGAGCCAATCCGTCAACGGCCCTGGCGCGAGCTTCTCCAGCAGGGAAGTCAGCTCCGCGATCGAAGGAAGGGAGTGGGCGAAGGTCGCTCGCCACATCAGATGCCCCCGCGTCTCCGGATCCGCCGACCGGAGACTGTCCAGCACGTAGTCGATCAGCTCTTCGCGGTAGGCGGCGTCGGTCCCCGCGATCGCCGAAGCGGTGATCTCGCTGTCCAGCGGCGTGCTGACATCGGTCGCGGTCTCGACCAGGATCTCCCACCAGAACCGCTTGATGTCGTCGCGGTAGTGGGGACCGTCGGGCCGCTCCAGCAGTCCCGCGAGTTCGTCACGCAGCAGATCGATCATCTGCTCGCGGCAGGACCACCGGTCCGGTTCGAGCGGGGCGTTCTTGTGCTCCACCCACCAGCCGGTGAATCTGCGGGCCCCCTCGGTGAAGCCCCCGACGTTGGGTGTCACGTCGAATCGGGTGCACAGCCGCAGCAGCTCGTCCATCCGCTCGGGTTCGACGACGTTCGCCGCGGCCTCGGCGATCGCCGCGAGCGAACCGGACTCTTCGACGACAGGGACGGCCCCGGTGAGCTGCGCCAGTTCGGCCTCGAACAGCGCGCGGATCCCCCTATCGGCGAGCTCGCGTCCGGCTCCGTGCCATTCGGTCGCTTCGGGCAGGGCGCGCAGCGCGGTGATGTCCGGGTCCGCCGCCAAGACGGCCTCGAGGACCGGGTGGACGACCTCTTCCGGCTGCGGTGCGGGGCAGTCCGCCAGCCACCGCACCAGATCGCCCGCGTGGCCGGTCCCCTCGGCCGTTTCCCCCAGCGTCACGATCGCCGCCACCGACCGGTCCGAGGCGGACGGCCGCGCCTCCTTCCCGGCGAAGCGCTGGGCCAGTTCGATCGCGTCGACCACGTCGTACGGGTCTTCCCGCAGGAAACGCGGCACCCAGAACCGGGCGCCTTCGGTGAACTCGATCTCGGAATGGCGGCCGGTGGTGAGGTTGAAGACGACGAAGCCGTTGTCCCGCGCGGGATCGCCGAACGAACCCGCCCAGTCGTCGTGCACCGCCAGGACGTCATGCCTGCTTTGCCGCGGATTCGTCGCGAACACGCGGAACCCGAGGCGCAGGGCGCGCCGCTGTGCCATGAGCACGGTGCCGGCGGAGATCCAGCCGAGCACCTCGGTGACGTCGGCCCCGACGAACAGCACCCGCCGTCCACCGGGCTCGTGGACGAGATCGAACGCGGACTGGACGGCCAGCAGCCACTCTTCGCCGTCAGGGCGGCCGAGCACCCATTCCCGGACCGCGTCGATTCCCCAGGGCCCGGCTTCCGGATCCGCCGCCACCGGCTCGCAGTTCGTGGTCGGGGCGGCCTTTTCCGCCCACCACGGGGCTTCCCACAACTGTGCCGGCCGGACCAGCCCGTAGGTGTCCGGATCGGTCGTCGCGACGGCGTGCGTGAACTGGTTGCCCTCGCGGACCCCGTTCGCCTCCGTCCCCAGGTAGCGCCCGCGGGCGGTCGCGTACACCCCGTCGTCGTGAACGTGGGTCAGCGAGGGCGGATAGTCCGCGACGTCCCGCTGCTCGCGCATCCACGCGACCGGCGCCTCGTAGAGCGACGTGCGCTGGACCAGCGACATCGTGTCGTGCGATACCCCGGCCGAGACCGCCTGGAACTGGAATCCGGCACCACCGCGCAGTCCCTGTCCCGGAACGCAGTCGGTGTAGTACAGCGAGTCGAACCGGCTCGGCTCCGTCTCGTTCAAGAGGCGCTCCGTTCGACGACCTTGAACAACCCGAGAAGCCACAGCAGCGGCTCGTCGACGCGGAACGGCCGGACACCACGGGGATCGACCCGGTTGCGGTCGTAGTCCGGCTCGGCACCGAGCGAAGACACCGCGAAGTACCGGTACTTCTTGTAGTGGGAACGGAGATGGGTGTCGATGTCGTCCGCGTCGAGATCGGTCAGCAGCGCACGCAGGTGCTCGTCGGTGTCCTTGCCGTGCGCTTCGTCGTACTTCGCGCCGGGAGACGGCGCCTTCAGCAGCGGATGATCATCACCGAGCATCGGGAAGAAGGCGTCGAACTTCGAGAACACCACCGCGATCGGGGTGGTGATCTTCCGCCGCGCGCTCACCCCTTGGCTGCTGCGCAGCAATTCGGTGATCCGGGTGAGGACGTTGATCGGCGGCTCCGTGTCCCGCCTGCTCGCTTCCGGCACGGAGATCCGGTCGAGCGAACCCTTGAGCTGGAACGGATCGAGCAGGACGATGAGACCGTCGGCGGAGGTCAGGTACGCCTGGGCGTTCACGAACTCCTGGGTCGTCATGTCCTCCCCCGCCGCGTCGTAGAACGACAAGGTCGTCGTGTTGTGCACTTCGCGGCCGAAGCTTCGCTTGGGCTGGCGCCATTGCAGGACCAGCGGCACCTTGATCCCGTCGGCCGCGCTCGCCGTCGTCTCGAACAGCCTGCTGTCACCGAACAGGGCCTGCTCGTAGTCGGCGAGCCAGTCGCTCACCGAACCGATCCCGCCCTGCTGGTCGCCCGCGAACCAGATGTCCGCGGCGAACCGGCGCCGGATGTTGTTCCGCAGTTCGTGGGCGAGCACGGTCGTGTACACGGTCTTGCCCGCGTTCTTTCCGCCAACCATGCCGATCAGCGGGCTGCGGCTGTCCGCGAAATTCGCGGGCAGGGGGGTCCGGCAGACCGGGCAGGCCCTGATCCCGGTCGAGGTTCCGCAGTCCGGGCAGGGCGCGGTCCTGGCCGCGATCGGGTTGCGCGATTCGGGCGGCGGGAACGTCGGCAGCGCGGCCGAGCCGAACCCGGTGAGCCGTTGCCGGTCCTCGTCGATCGCGCGCTTGCAACGGTCGCGGCCCGGTGAAGCCCGGCCGGTGCACTGGAACCTCAGCTTGCCGAGATCGATCCGGTGGTAGCAGTAGGGGCAGGCCACTTTGGACATCAGGACACCTTCAGCTGCTTGACGGGAGGATCGACGATGTGGACACCGGCGGTGTCGACGAAACAGCGCACCCAGTAGGGCTTCCGCAACCGCGGCAGAGCGGTGATCAGATCGACGTCGTGATCCGGGGAGAGCGCCCGCTCGCCGCGGATCAGCTCACGGCCGTCCGCCGGACGTCTCGGCATCACCGGGCCTTCCGCGGCGACGACGATCACCGTGCACCGCGGGATCGCCTGGTCCGCCCTCAGCAGCACCTTCACCGTCCCGCCGCCGACGAGGGGTTTCCGGGTCATGTCGACGGTGTAGCGCACCGTCGGCGGCCGGGCGGGCACGGTCAGTTCGACGTCCGCCGACGTGCACTCGCCGCCCTCGGCCAGCACCTTGGTCCGGACCTTCACCCGGACCTCGACCTGTCCGCACGGGATCCGGCAGCCGCCGCCGGTCTGGTACTGCTGCCGGGTCAGCAGCTGCTTCCCGGATTCCTGCCCGGCCTGCCAGCGGACCTCGGCGGTGCCGACCTGCTCCGGCCATTCCCAGGCGAGAAGAACGGCGTCGCCGAGCCGACGGCACTGCAGGCCGGACACGGGCAGTGCGAGGCCCAGTGCTTCGTCGTGCCCGCGGATCGCCCCGTTCGGCCCGACGGTGAAGGCGACATAGTGGAAACGGCCGGTCGGGACGTCGGCGACGAGCGTTTGCCAGCCGTCGTTCTCGTCACGGGTGCCCAGCACCTCTTCGCCGTAGTCTCCGACGTCCGCCGGGGTGACGACTTCGCCGAACTGCCATCGGCAGGGCGTGGCGGCCCGGCGGATCACGACTTCGGTGTCCGCCTGTGCCTTCCAGGCGAGTTTCACCCGAGGGCCTGTGCCGCCTTTGGCCGCCTGAAGAGTCAACGCGCGCACCGGAAGCGGGCGCCCGCCGACAGCCGTGCGGACCCGCACCGGCGCCGACGCGGCCTCGGTGCCGTCACCACGGCGGTAGCGGGCGATCAGCGTGTAGACCTGCTCGTTTCCCTCGGGCGCGGTCCGGTCCCGGAACTGGGTCCGGCCGCCGGTGGTGATCGTGACGCCGTCACCACGGACCACGTCCACCCCGACGGCTTCGGGGTGGACGATCCACCGGCCTTCGATCGCCCCGTCGGAGAACGACAACCGGACGTCGCCGACACCGGGGAGCACCTCGGCCGTCACCCCGGCCGGGCGGGACCAAGGACTTCCTTCCGCCGAAGCGAACACGGCGTATCCTACCGGTGTGCCCGCGGGGACCTTCCGATCGACCGCGACCGACTTCCCCGCCTCGACCATGATCACCACCCCGTCATCGGGGTCCGCTGGCACCCGCCCTTCCTTGCGGACCAGCCGATAGCGGGTTCCCTCGCCATGGCTCGCGGCAGGACGCCACGAAAGGCGGAGCGTCACGCCGTCTTCACGGGCCACCACACCGAGAACCGGTTCCGGCGGGATACGACGCAGCTCCGCGCGCAGCTCCTCGTCGTCACCGGCCAGCGCGACAGCCTGGCGGAACCGGTTCGCCGCGTCCGCCTCGGCACCTTCACGCAGGGCTTCCCGCGCTCCGGCCACCAGTTCCTGGACCTTGGCCTGCTGCCGGTCGACCAGCGCGGTGGCCGCCGCCGAGTCCTCCGCGCCGGCGATCGAGGAGAGCATCTGCTGGGCCGCGCGCAACATGCCCTGCTCCAGCAGGTCACGGATCGAACCGAGGTTTCCCGACGGCGCACGGCCCGATTCGTTGAGCACGCTGAACAACGCGAGCCGCGCTTCGTCGGGATCCCAGCGCGTCTGCCGGAGCTGCTTGAGCAGGACGCTGGGCGGCGCGCCGTGCCCGTGCTGCTTCCGGATCTCGTCGACCAGGTGGAAGAGCGCCAGCTTCCGCAGGTCGCCGTCCTTCGCGGCGGTGGCGAGGATCCCGAGCGCCTGACGCGCGCCCTGGTTGCCCGCCCGTTTGTTCTCCCGCTCGACCGCCCGGTTCACCACGGCGGCCGAGAGATCCACCGGCCTGTCCAGCAAGCGGAACGACGCGGCGTCGTCGTGGAGGAGCTCCACCACGCTGCTCTTCGCGGCGTCGATCAGGTGATCACGGAGATGCCGGTACGTGGTGTCGAGCAGCCCGCTCGCCTTCGGCAGTTCGACCGGAGTGCTCCGGCGCACGCCCGCCTTCGCCACCGCCTCCTCGACTTCGTCCGGCGACAGGGACGAGTAGGCCGCGCGCACGGTCGCGTCGAGCTGTCCCGGCGCGATCAGCCCGAGCTCACCGAAGTGTTTTCGCAGCGTCGCGGCGAGATCGTCGACGCGCTCCTGGTTCGCCCCCTGCCTCGCCGCGGCGTACGCCTGCCACCAGGCGATCGCCGAGAACTTCGCGCCGTGCTCCTGCTGGAGCCGCTCGTCGGCCTTGAGGAAGGCGCGGTAGACCTTCTGCGCGAACCCGGCGCTGCTGAGCCCTTTGTTCCAGCGGGAGCGGACCTCACGCAGCCGTCGCTCCACCTCCTGGTCGGACATGGCGAGATCGATCGCGTACCGGGCGACGAGATCGTCCGGCAGCTCCCGCCCCGACCATCCGCGCAGCGGTTTGACGACGGCCTGTTCGTAGGCCTTCGCGTCGAAAGGCGTCGCCATGTCAGCTGGAAACCGTGAGAGCAGACACCGTGCTGGTCGCTTCGCGGACCTCTTCCTCGGAAAGCACGCTCACCCTGACCTCGATACGCAGGGATTTCCCCGTGCTCGGTTCGGTGGCCTCCACCTTGAGCAGGCCCTCCTCGTCGACCTGCATCTCGATCTCGAGAGGCGATGCCTTCGGCAGCGCCGGAAGTCCGGTGATCGCTCCCTTGCCCTCGTTGAGGAACTTGTTCTCCTCCATCTCGGGGCCGGGCCGCGCGCCGGACTGTTCGTAGAGCTCGATTTCGATTTCCCGCTGGCCTTCGGCGACCGTGCGCGCCGAAAGCGTCTGGGGCCCCGTCGGCAGCGCGTCGTTGGCGTGGACGAGGTGCTCGACGTAGAAGCGTTCGGGTTTGCGTTCCCAGTCCGGGTCACTGGTGTCCAGGAGCTTGACGCCGAACGCCTTCGGCAGCACGTTCCGGGTCTGCTTGTCCGCGAGGCTGGTCAACGTCCCCGCGGCGATACCGGTGCGGCTTTCGAGATCGCTCACCACATCGGCGGCCCGGTCTTCGCCGTCGGTGGCCGAACCCGCCTTCTCGCGTGCTTCTTCCTGTTCCTTGTGGACGACGCGGCCGAGCGCGTAGAGAGCCGCGCCCTTCGCCACCGCGAGATGCGGATCGTGCAGTTTCGCCTCCCAGCCGAACTCCGCGCGCAACCGCTCGGCGACCGCGGGCATGCTGGTGGAACCGCCGACCAGGAGGATCTCGTCGACCTTCGCGCCAGGAGCCTTGTCCTGCAGGGTTTCCAGCGTGCGCCGCACGATGTCGATGCTCTTGTCGAGGAGATCCTTCGTCATCTCCTCGAACTGCGCGCGGGTGACGTCGATCCTGGCGCTGGCGCCCGCGCCGCGCAGTGCCACCGGCCTGGAGTCCACTTTGGACAGCTGCTTCTTGGTGTTCTCCGCCAAAGTGGACAACGACTGCAGGAACTCCTCGTCCTCCTCCGGGTCGATTCCCGGCGGGACCTGTTCGGAAAAGGACGCCAGCAGGTGATCCCGCAGCCGCGCGTCCCAGTCGGCGCCGCCGAGCCGGTCGTCGCCGTCGGTGCAGACCACCTCGATCTCGTCGGACGAGACACGGATGACCGTCGTGTCGAACGTTCCGCCGCCGAGGTCGTAGACCAGCACGGTCTTGTCCTGCGCCCCTGTCGTCGCCTCGTAGTGCAGGGCGGCCGCGACCGGTTCGGGAACTATGCCGATCACGTCGAGACCGGCGATCTTGCCCGCGTTCTTGGTGGCGTCCCGTTCCAGCATGCCGAAGTACGCCGGGACCGTGATGACGACCTTGTCGACCCCGCCGCCGCTGTACCCGGCGCCGTCCTGGGCCAGTTGCTTGAGGATCAGCGCCGAGATCGTTTCCGGGGTGTGCGTCTTGCCGTCGAAGTCGAACACCGCCTTGGTGCCCATCTCGCGTTTGACGAGCGAGACGACGCGATCCGGCTGGGTGACCGCGGACTCCTTGGCGACGGAGCCGACGACCACGTTCGACTCGTTCTCGAAATACACCACCGAGGGAATGGTTTCGAGGTTGTCCGTGTTGCGGCACACCGTCGTCCGGCCGCTCTCGTCGACATAGGCGATCGCCGAGTAGGTGGTTCCGAGGTCGATGCCGAAGACCCGGAGGCTCCCGTCAGACATCCATGCTTCCTTCCAGTTCGTTCTCGTTCGCCTTGCCGGCTTCTTCCGCTCCGCCGACCTGATCCGCCGAGGGCTCCCAGCGTCGGACGTGCACCTTCGCCGCGGTGGCCACCCGGTCGTTCGCCAGATCGCGATAACCATCGGCGACGACCTCGGCGATGGTCCCGTCCTCGCCGGCACTCGACGCCGCCACCACCTTCACCGCGCGATGTTCACGGGGAGAGAATTTGTCCCCGGTTTCCGGCCTGAACGGTTCGGTACCGCACCGTTCCAAGGCCAGTTCCGTGGTCAGCGCGAAAGATTCCAGTAGCTGAGCAACCCGTTCGCCGCTCAACTCGGCGGGAAGAGTGCGCACTTGCCGCAGGAGGTCGGCTCGCAGATTCTGGAGATCGGTGATCACCGGGCGCAGCAGGATTCCCTGTTCCCCGGCGCGAAGCCGTTCGACCTCGGCGTGCAGCCGGTCGATGACCCGCTCGCGGGCGGCCGCCCTGGCGTGATGGGCTTCGATCTCCGTCCCCAGCCGGGAAACGACGTCGGCCAGCCGCGCCAGGTCCGCGGTTTCGTGTTCGGCGACGCCGGACGGGGCCTCCTCGGCATCGTCCGCCGCGCCCTCGGCGACTCCGTCGGTACCCGCGTCACTCACGCCGGCCACCCCTTTCCCACCTCGCGATAAGACCGTTCAGCATTCCAAGTCGCTGACCGGGGCGACACGTTACCGCTCGGCGGAACACGGCCGGATTTCGCCTTACCCACCACTGTCGCCATCACCGCGTTGACGTATCCCCGGCCGATAAGCCCCATTGACAACTAATCACCATTCCGCCGACCGGACTTTTGTGGTAACAGGTTACCGTCGTTCCCGCCCCCGGAAGATCGTTTCCTGTCGTCCACCACAGTGGAAACAGAAAACCGCACACCAGGCGCCCCGAATGCGCGATGCTGGACGGTGTCCGCGATCTCGGGAGGGGGTCGCGGACCTCAGCCATCACGAGGAGTCCGTTGTGACCGCGACAAGATCGGCCTGCAGCACGCCCGACGGGCCGGTCCACGCCGACGACCTGCGACGACTCGACGACGTCACCGAAATCGACGCGCTGTTCGATGAACTCCACCGCCAGGTGAAGTTCCGGGCACGTGTCGTTTCGCCGGGGGAATCCGATTTCGCCGCACCGGCGGGCTCCGCACGGATTCAGTACCAGACCCTGGTCCGACGACACGAGATGGCGACGTTCTCACAGCGGAACACCCAGCCAGGAGAATTCCGTGTCCGCGAACACCTTCCTTTTCGAATGGTTCACGTCGACGATCGAATCGCGGCGGTTTCCGTAGCCGGGCGGTCCACGGACTCCACTTTTGTCATTCGATCACCGTTGCTGCTCGGGTTGCTCGCCGAGTGGTTCGACCTGCTCTGGTCGGCGCCGGGGACCACGGCCCCGGCAGGCACGCCTTCGGCCACGCTGACGTCGAACCAGCGCCAGGTCCTCGGCCTGCTCCAGGCGCATGGCGACGAGACGATCGCCCGGCTGCTCGGGATCAGCGCCACGACGGTCCGGCGCCACGTGAAAGCGATCTACGAGAAGTTCGGCGTCAACAACCGTTTCGCGGCCGGAGTCGCCGCGGCGAAACTCGGCTGGCTGTGAAATCCCGTTGGCAGCGAACGCTTCTCACCTCGCGGGCGATATCCCCGGCACCCGCAGCACACTCACCAGCCGCTGCCGCACCTCCCTCGCCGCCGCGTGGTTCTGCCGCCGGGCCAGCACCTGGGTCAGCTGCCTGAGGTCATGACGGATCGTGGCCGAGTCGATCAAGCGAAGCTGATCCAGCACGGAAGCCATCAGCTCACAGGCCCTGTCGAGTTCTCCCGCCGTGCCATAGGCGAGGGCGGCACGGGTGACGTAGCGAGCACGGCTGCGGTGAGCGTCGGGCGCGAATCGCGTCACCCCCCTGTCGAGCACTTCGGCCGCTTCGGCGGGCAACCCGAGGTCGTAGAGACACCAGCCGCCCACCAGCGCACTGAGATCAGGGGTGTACGTGGTCCCCAGTTCGGGAGTACCGGCTTCCGACTCGGCGCCGCCGAGCAGCTCGGCGGACAGGTCCAGCGCGCGACGGCAGGCCGCGTGATCCCCGGCCAGCGCGTGCCCTTGGGCCTCCCGCTGCGCGGCCAGTCCGCGGATGCGCGCCGGGGTCCGCTCGTCGAGCTGCGCCTGACGGGCCAGCGAGATCGTGGTCAGCGCGTCCGCGGCGTGCAACGCGACATCGGCCTGCCGGACCAGCGCGTAGGCGGAAAGGGAATGATCACCGCCGAGCACGCCCATCCGCACCGCGGTCTCGGTCCACCAGAGCGCCATGCGATCGTCGCCTGCCTCCTGGGTCATCCAACCGGCGAACTCGGCGTAGCGCGCCGCCAGCCGCCAGAGCACCGGCCGGTCCTCCGGCGAGGCGTTGCCCGCCAGCCCGCGCAACGTCTGGGTGTCGGCGATGACACCGGGGAGCACCACCGCGGGCCCGGACACCTGGGCGAGGTGACGCGCGGACTCGAACCGGCTCCAGAACACCCCGGCGAGCGTGGTCACGTCCCCGCCGTAGGTGGCCCGGTCACCGAACGTCATGCCGAACTCGGTCTCCTTCGGCACTTTTTCCCCGCCCGGCACGAAGAAGCCGGACCCACCCGGCGTCACGCCCAAGGTCCAGCCGTCCCGCTCCACGGCGTCGAGCTCCCTCGCCGGCGCCCCGGCCGCGACACCGTCCCCCACCAGCCGGAGCAGCTCCCCCTCCGCGCCCACCGCCGCGTCACACAACCGCGCGAGCTGAACGGTCGGCGTCTTCTGCCCGGATTCGATCTTGCTCAGGTGGCCCTTGCTGTAGTGGACCCGAACGCCCAGCTCGGTGAGGGAGATCCCTTCCGCCTCCCTTCGCCTGCGGAGTTCAGCGCCAAAAGCGGGCTCCCGCTGCATGATTCACCCCCTCGTCGTATCCCGGTCGGCCTTCGCCTTGGCCAGGATCGGTACCTGCTCGAACAAATCGTCGACGAAGTTCGTGACATCCGCGTCCGTGCTGCGATGCCGCAGATGCATGAACTGCAGGTCGGCCAGCCGCCGGATGTCCTCCGGCAACTCCTCCCTGACCAAACCGTCCCGCACGCCCACGATCACCGGCACCACACAAACACCGACACGGAATGCCTCGGCGATCTCCCGGCGGACCCAGTCACTGCTGTCGTCGACCAGTCTCCGACCGTCGGCGTCGTAGGTTTCTTCCCATCTCCTGCCGATGACGGCCAGCAGAACCCGTGCCGCACGAACGCTTTCGATCAGCTTGTCCGCGAAATCGTCGCCCGCGGTCAGGCTCCGATGATCCCGGAACACCGCGTCGTCACCGAGGCGGCCACGGAGCTCGTCGTCGAGGCGCAGGATCTCTTCCGTGCCGCCCGCGGTCCGGTAGTTGATGAAGACGATCGGTTTGGAGGCGCGGGTGCGCACGCGGATCCGGTACGGCGCCAGCAGTTCCGTCAGCCGCCGCACCCCGTCGGGCGTGTCCAAGCCGAACGATTCGCCGGGCAGGCTCGTGAACGTCCCCGTCTTCACCCGTTCGCCGGACAGCCACAGCTCATGCTCCGGCCACGCCTGCGAAGACGGCCATCTCGCACCCTCCACGTCGTCGTGGACAAGGGAAAGGTCCCGCGCCGGGGACTCCGTCAAGGAGACGAGAAGCTCCCGTGTCGTCTTGACGGCGGACAGGACCTTGCCTTCCAAACCTCGCCCGGCCAGGACGCGGCGCCCCTCCGAGGTGAATTTCGGTTCCGGGAGCAGGCTTTCGATCACCGCGCAGCCTCGATCCGCCGAGAACACCGCGCCCTCGGCAGGCAGGTGCACCGCCGGGTCCTCGCGGTCGTGCACCCGCCACAAGACCGTGCCCGCGCGAACGACGTGGCGTGCCCTTGCCTGCCTCAAGATCAGCACCTTCCTCGAGTCAACTCGGCCCGCCCGGAATCCCTCCGGCGTAGACGCCCAGAACGAAACCGACAAGCAAACACGCTACAGCGATCCTGACCGCGACAGCCAAGGTCAAAAACGAACGCATCGCCCGCACCCCTCTCGATAGCCCGTACCTGTCCTTCGACGATGACAGGTACGGGCGAGGCGCAGAACAGGCTTCCCCGCGACTACCGGGCGGGACAACGGGAAACGTCAGCGGGACAGGCGCAACGCCATGGTCAGCACCGCGTGCGCACTCCCCGCGTGCGGCACCTGACCCGATCTGACGAGATCGAGGACCTCCTCGAACGGCAGTCTCGTCACCACGAGATCCGCCTCGCCGGGCCCGAGAGCTTGGTCGTGACCGGTCAATCCGGTCGCGAGGTAGATACGGTCGACATGATTGCTCAGCGAATCCGCGCTGTGGATGAGACCGAGCGGTTCCCAGGTGGAGGCCCGCAAACCGGTCTCCTCGGCGAATTCGCGGCGCGCCGCGGCGAACGGGTCGGCGTCGTCGGCCTCGACCCCGCCGCCGGGAAGTCGCCATTGGACCGAACCGTGCGTGTAGATCCACTGTCTGGTGAGGACGACCCGGCCCGCGCCGTCGAGCGCCAGCACCGTCACCGAACCCGGCGCGACGACATGCGAGTAGACGTCACGGCCGCCGTCCGGCCGGATCACCGCGTCGGCCCTTACCTCGAACCAGCGATTCTTGTGCACGACGTCGGTCCGGAGTAGCTTCCACCCTGATTCGGAGACCGTTCCGCGTCCGTCGGCCAGTGTCACGTGACCACCCCATTGTCGGCCGCGGGCATCGCGCGGCGTCGTGTCCGCTCTCCCGGCTACGCATCCAACGTTGGAAACCTCGAGAACATACGATCTCTACCAACATCGCACCGGGCCGACGAGCACGCCCACGGTTTCCCGTTTCCCATGAAGCATGGAAATAAGAAAAGACCTGTGTTCACGGTGCCCGTAAAGGGTGTGATCGCGGTTATTTGATACCGGCGGCGTCCATACCCCGGAGTTCCTTCTTCAGATCCGACACCTCGTCCCTCAGCCTGGCGGCCAATTCGAACTGCAGATCGCGGGCGGCCTGCATCATCTGATCGGTCATCTGCTGGATGAGGTCGGCCAGTTCGGCGCGCGGCATACCGGCGACGTCCTTGTCGGCGAGCATCCCGGAGCTGCGCACGCGGTCGCCCTGCTCGGGTTTCTTGCCGCGGGAGACGTTCCGGCCCGAACCGCCGACGGCGACGGACTCCGTGTCCTCGGCCTCGCTGTAGACACGGTCCAGGATGTCGGCGATCTTCTTCCGCAGGGGCTGCGGGTCGACCCCTCGCTCCTCGTTGTACGCGACCTGCTTGGCGCGACGGCGATCCGTCTCGTCGATGGCGTGCTGCATCGAGTCGGTGATCTTGTCCGCGTACATGTGCACCTCGCCCGACACGTTCCGTGCCGCACGGCCGATCGTCTGGATCAGCGAGGTGCCGCTGCGGAGGAAACCTTCCTTGTCCGCGTCGAGGATCGCGACCAGCGAGACCTCGGGCAGGTCGAGACCCTCACGGAGCAGGTTGATGCCGACCAGTACGTCGAAATCGCCGGCGCGCAGCTGCCGCAGCAGCTCGATCCGGCGGAGCGTGTCCACCTCGGAGTGCAGGTACCGCACCCGGATGCCCAGCTCCAGCAGGTAGTCGGTGAGGTCCTCGGCCATCTTCTTGGTGAGCGTGGTGACCAGGACGCGCTCGTCCTTTTCGGCCCTGTCACGGATCTCGTGCACCAGGTCGTCGATCTGGCCCTCGGTGGGCTTCACGACCACCTTCGGGTCGACCAGGCCGGTGGGCCGGATGACCTGCTCGACGAACTCGCCGCCCGCCTGCCCCATCTCGTACGGCCCCGGCGTCGCCGACAGGTACACCGTCTGCCCGATCCGGTCGCTGAACTCCTCCCAGGTCAGCGGCCGGTTGTCGACCGCGCTGGGCAGCCGGAAGCCGAACTCGACCAGGTTCCGCTTCCGCGACATGTCGCCTTCGAACATGCCGCCGATCTGCGGGACCGTCTGGTGCGACTCGTCGATGACCAGCAGGAAGTCGTCCGGGAAGTAGTCGATCAGCGTGGCGGGCGCGGTGCCTGCTTCGCGGCCGTCGATATGCCGCGAGTAGTTCTCGATACCGGAGCAGAACCCGACCTGGCGCATCATCTCGATGTCGTACGCGGTGCGCATCCGCAGCCGCTGCGCCTCGAGCAGCTTGCCCTGCTTCTCCAGCTCGGCCAGCCGCTGCTCCAGCTCGGCCTCGATGCCGTGGATGGCCTTCTCCATCCGCTCCGGGCCCGCGACGTAGTGCGTGGCCGGGAAGATGCGGACCTCGTCGACCTCTTTCACGATGTCGCCGGTGAGCGGGTGCAGGTAGTACAGCTTTTCGATCTCGTCGCCGAAGAACTCGACCCGGATGGCGAGCTCTTCGTACGCCGGGATGATCTCGACCGTGTCGCCGCGGGCGCGGAACGTGCCGCGCGCGAAGGCGATGTCGTTGCGGGTGTACTGCACGTCCACCAGTGCGCGAAGGAAGACGTCGCGGTCGAGCTGCTCGCCGACCTTCAGCTTCGAGGACCGGTCCAGGTACGACTGCGGTGTGCCGAGGCCGTAGATGCACGAGACACTCGCGACCACGATGACGTCGCGCCGGGACAGCAGGTTCATCGTCGCCGAGTGCCGCAGCCGCTCGACGTCGTCGTTGATCGACGAGTCCTTCTCGATGTACGTGTCCGTCTGCGCGATGTACGCCTCGGGCTGGTAGTAGTCGTAGTAGCTGACGAAGTACTCGACCGCGTTGTGCGGGAACAGCTCCCTCAGCTCGTTCGCCAGCTGCGCGGCGAGCGTCTTGTTCGGCGCCATCACCAGCGTCGGGCGCTGGACGCGCTCGATCAGCCAGGCCGTCGTCGCCGACTTGCCGGTACCCGTGGCGCCCAGCAGCACGACATCCCGCTCGCCAGAGTTGACCCGGCGTTCGAGCTCGTCGATGGCCGCCGGCTGGTCACCGGCGGGCTTGTAGTCACTGACGACCTCGAACCGGCCGCCGGTCCGGGGGATGTCGGTGACGGGCCGGTGGTCCGACTGGGCGAGTACGGGGTGTTCGGATGCGAAAGCCACGGGAACCAGAGTAGGCGCTGGGTCCGACAGTTTCCGGTTCGCCTGGTCCAGGCCCTACGAACAGTCACAACAGGAACAGCAGTCACAACAGTCACAGCCGGTGCAGTCACAGCCACCGCAGTCGCCGTTCGCGCAGGCGTCGTGCGGCTTCCCGCTCCACGGACCAGGGAACGGGTCACGGCAGCAGAACTGGCACGAACAGCACATGTAGGTGGCCACGGCGCAGCCGAAGAAGAAGCCCCGCGGCCGCGGCGGCACCCGGAACTTCGGCGTCCAGCAGGCCCCGCCCTGGCCGTCGACCGGACCGCCACCGCCGTGCTTCCCCTTCTTCGGCGGCTCCTGGGGCGGGCCCCCGCCACCGGGAGCGCCCTGCGGCGGAGGCGGCGGCTGGTAACCGCCCTGCGGGTACTGGTGGGGTTGCTGGGGCTGGTGGGGCTGGTGCGGATGTCCTTGCGGCCGCGGCCCCGGCCCGATCCAGCCCGGTGGCGGATGCTGGGAACCGTGCCCGAAGGCGCGTCGCACCGACTGCCTCAGCTCGTGCACCAGCAGCGCGTGGATCAGCTTGGGCTGGTCGAACCTCACCTCGCGAAGGGCGAGTTCGACGCCGAGCACGGCGTCGTCGCACAGCCGTCGCGCCTCGGCGAGCCCGGTACCGGTGGCCGCCAGCGGGTTCCACGCGCCGACGGCCTCGTCTTCGGCGAGGTCCTCGACGGCGTCGAGCAGATGCGCGGCCCTGCCGAACAGGCGTCCGGCCTCGGCCAGCGGCGCCGCGTTCTCCGGACGGCCCGCCAGTACGGCGGTGTACGCGAACGCGGCCGACGTCGCCAGTTCGGCGGGTTCGGTGGCGAGCACCGCGGAATCACCGAGGCGCAAGGCGCTTTCGATCTCACCCTGCCGGTCGACCGCCTCGGTCAGGACGGCCGTGTCGAAGCCGATCCGGGTACCCGTGAGGCTCCCCTGGTCCGCCCAGCGCGTCGCCACCCGCCTCGCGGCGAGAGCGACCGAGCGCCGTGCGAAGGCGCCGTCACGGTCTTCGACGTGGTCACTGATCTTCGCCGACGCCAGCACCAGGGAGACCGCCGCCGCGAGCTGGGCGCCGCCGCCCTTCGCCACTGAAGTCCCCTTCATCGCCCGAAGCGGGCAAGGACCGGCGTCGCGCCGTCCCTCCGCGCGCGGCGACTGGGCTTCGACGAGCGCCGAGATGATCAGCCCGTCGTAGTTCGTCACCATTCGGGCGAGATGTCCGTGTTCGTCGCGCAACGCCAGGCAGAGACCGCAGAGATGGGCCAGCCAATCCGCGTGCAGACCTGCGGAAAGCCGGTGACGGCACGGCCTGATGATCCCGAACATGCGTTGACTCCCACTCACCCTTTCGGCGGAACCCGCGCACCTTATCCGGCCGGACGGCCTCTCCTCCTCGGAATCGTCAAACCGTGATCGTCCACCCGGTTGGGCGGTGGTCGCGGACGCCGGGGCCTTCCAAGATGGGCGCATGACCGCGCTGCACCCGCCCAAGGTCGAGTACTTCGACCCGGCCGCGAAGACCAACACGGACCCCAAGGGCGTCGTGAGGGACGTCGAGGAATATCGCGAAGAGCCCTTCGGCCTCTACATGGCGCGGCCGGCACCGGGGCGGAAGCAGTTCCACTATCTCGAGTCCTGGCTGCTGCCGGACCTGGGCCTGCGGATCACCGACTTCTGGTTCAACCCTGGCCACGAACGCGATCAGGACTTCTACCTCGACGTCGTCGACGTCCACCGCGAAGACGGCGTCTGGGTCGCCACCGACCTCTATCTCGACCTCGTCCTGAAGGACAAGGTGTCCGTCCGCGTGATCGACACCGACGAACTCCTCACCGCGGTCGCCTCCGGGCTGATCTCGCTCGCCGACGGCGAACGCGCGCTCGGCGTCAGTCACACGACCGTCGACGGACTGGCCACCCATGGTCACGACCTCCGCGGCTGGCTGTCCACAAAGGACGTGGCACTCGCCTGGAGAAGGCATTGAGCCGTCCGCATCAACCGATCGGTTGATCCGGCCTTAGCTCTTCGGCTAACGGTTCCTGACCGAGGGATGGATTCCCGGAAAGACGTCCCCGCGGGACTCTCGATCACGAGCGAAACCGATCGAGAGGGGCGGACGACCATGGTCACCGAGACCGAGGGACTCCGGGAACGGGCCGGCGAACGAAAACGCGCGGGGATCGCGCCGTTCGCCAGGGCACCGGTGCTGGCCATCGCCGGCGCGACGGGGGCGGTTCTGGCAGCGACGGCCGGGCGTTACGGCTATTTCGGCGACGAACTGTATTTCCTGGCGGCCGGTCGGCATCTGGACTGGGGGTATGCCGACCAGCCACCGCTTTTGCCGCTCCTGGCACGCATGATGGACGCGTTCGGCGCCGATTCGCCGTTCGTCCTGAGGATCCCGTCGATGCTGGCGACGGTCGCCGGTGTCGTGCTGACCGCGTTGATCGCCAGGGAACTGGGCGGCGGCCGCCGGGCTCAGACGATCGCCGCGGCGACCTTCGCGGTGTCGCTACAGATGCTCGGCGGCGGGCACTACCTGGCGACCAGCACCCTCGACCCGTTCCTGTGGACACTGCTGATCTGGCTGCTCGTCCGCTGGACCCGGACCCGCGCGGACGGGCTCCTGCTCTGGAGCGGCGTGGTGACCGGCTTCGCGCTGAACACGAAGTTCCTCATCGGAGCGTTCTGGGTCGTCGCACTGGCCGCAACGATGGTCTTCGGTCCCCGCGACCTCGTGCGCCGTCCGGCGCTCTGGATCGGCGCGCTGATCGCCGCCGCGATGACCGCGCCCACGCTCGTCTGGCAGGCGACGCACGGCTGGCCGCAACTGACCATGGGCGCGGCGATCTCCCAAGAGGTCTCGGCGACCTGGGGCGGGCGGGCCACGTTCGTCCCGACGCTGGTGATGACCGCCGGGGTCCCGGTGGGGATGGTCCTCCTCTGTTACGGCCTGTGGCGGCTGCTGCGGTCCGAACGCCTGCGGCCGTACCGGTTCCTGGGGTGGACCGCGCTCGGCGTACTCGTCCTGTTCCTGCTGGCGAACGGGCGTTACTACTACGCGGCGGGGATGTTCGCCCCGTTGTTCGCCGCCGCCGCGGTGGAGATCGAAGCGGGTCAGGCGTCGAAGTACTGGCGCTGGATCGCCACCTGGCCGGTGTTCCTCGTGGCCGCGGTGATCGCGATCCCGCAGACACTCCCGGTCCTCCCGCAGTCGAAGCTGGCGAACGTCCCGGAGTGGGCGCGGCCGTCCCTCGCCGACGAGGAGATCGGGTGGCGGGAGATCACCGAGTCGGTGGCGCAGGCGTACCGCGCCGCTCCCGATCCGGCCCGTACCGGGGTCGTCGCGGCGAAGTACTGGCAGGCCAGCGCCATCGACCACTATGGACCCGAACTGGGCCTTCCGTCGCCGTCGAGCCCCAACCGCGGCTACGCGACCTTGCCGAGACCGCCGGAATCGGCACAGGACATCCTTTTCGTCGGGAACGACCCCTCGGTGCTTGTGCCGTACTTCACGCAGGTGCGTGAGGTCGGCGCGCTCGACAACCGGGCCGGGGTCCCGAATGTGAGTCAGGGCATGAAGATCTGGCTGGCCACCGGCCGGAACGGGATTTGGGACACGGTGTGGTCGAAACTCACGGACTGGGGCTTCTGAGCCTCACCGGTCCGCTCACGACCGACGCGCCACGGCGGTGGCACGTAAGGTGCGAGGGGACCGGCACCCGAGGGATCTGCGAGGACTGGATGGAAGCCGCCAGCGCGGCCGAAACACCGACCGCGTCCAGTGCGGCGTTCGCCCGGCTCCCGGTGGCGCTGCTCGCCGCCGCAGCCGCGGCGGTCCTGCTGGCGACGGCCTGGCGGTACGGCTACTTCGGCGACGAACTGTACTTCCTCTCCGCCGGAAAGCGGCTGGCCTGGGGATACGCCGACCAGCCACCGGTGCTCCCGTTCCTGGCGCTGGTGATGGATTCGCTCGCGCCGGGCAACGTCTTCGTGTTCCGCCTCCCCGCCGTCCTCGCGACGGCGGCGGGTGTCGTGTTCACCGGGCTCGTCGCCTACGAGATGGGCGGAGACCGCCGGGCGCAGACCCGCGCCGCCGCCGCGTACGCGATCTGCGGGCAGTTCCTCGGGAGCGGGCACTACCTGGCCACCTCGACGATCGACCCGGCACTGTGGGCACTCATCGCCTGGCTGCTCGTGCGGTGGATGCGGAAACGGGACGACAACCTGTTGCTGTGGCTGGGAGTGGCCACCGCGATCGCGCTGAACGTCAAGCTCCTCATCGCGACGTTCTGGGTCGCCGCCGGGGTCGCGATCCTCGTCTTCGGGCCACGGGATCTCTTGCGCAGGCCCAAACTCTGGATCGGCGCGGGTATCGCGGCGCTCTCGCTCGTGCCCACGCTCTGGTGGCAGGCCGCGAACGGCTGGCCGCAACTGGAGATGGGCGATGTCATCGCGCACGAGACCACCGGCGGCTGGAGCGGCCGCGCCGGGTTCCTGCCCGCTCTGTTGACCGGCGCGGGCCTCGGCATCGGTGTCGTCGGCGTCCTTTATGGACTCTTCGTGCTGTTGTTCTCGGCGAAGCTGCGGGAGTTCCGGTTCCTCGGCTGGGCCACCGTCGGCGTGATCGCGCTGTTCATCCTGTCCAACGGCCGGTACTACTACGCGGCGGGCATGTTCGGCGTCCTGTGGGCGGGCGCCGCCGTCCACTTCGGACAGTTGAAGCCGTCCCGGTGGTTCCGCTGGATCCCGACCTGGCCCGTTTTCCTGCTCTCCGCGCTGTACACCCTCCCCTACGCGCTGCCGGTGTGGCCTGCCGTCTGGCTCGCCGAAGGCCGGGACGTCCCGCGTCCGGCGTACGCGCTGGAGGAGATCGGCTGGCCGGATCTCGCCCGTTCGGTCGCGGACGCCTATCACCGGCTCCCGCCGGAACAGCGGGCACGCACCACGCTCGTCACGGCCGGGTACTGGCAGGCCGGAGCGCTGGACCGGTACGGCGCCGACTACGGCCTTCCCGCCGCGTACAGCCCCAGCCGGGGCTTCTGGTACTTCGGCAGCCCGCCCGAGTCCGCGGACAACGTCCTCTTCGTCGGGCCGGATCCCGCGCGGCTGCTGCGTTCCTTCACCGATGCCCGGATCGTTTCCCGCGTGGACAACGACCTCGGCGTCCGCAACGTGAGCCGCGGAATGCCGATCTGGCTGGTCACGGGCCGCACCGAAACCTGGGCGTCCGCCTGGCCAGGGTTGAGAGAATTCCGGGTATGACCAGCTGGATCCGGTGGCAGGACTCGCTGTGGCCGTCACCCGGTGACGGGTTTCGGCCCTGGCTCGGCCGGATCGAGAAGTTCCTGCCGTACGCGCTGCTGGCGCTGAGCGCGGTGCTCAGTCTCGCGCTCTCCGGCCACGATCCGGCGGTCACCCTGGCGCTGGCGGGGATCGCCGCCGTCTGGCTCCTGCTCACCTCGACACTGCCGCCGCGACGATGGGCCGGGCATCCCGTCGCGGTCGCGGTCTCCTTCGCCGGCCTGGTCACGATCGCCGCGGTGCTCGAAGGACACGACACGATCTTCCTCATCTTCATGATCACCGGGTTCTTCGAAGCGATGCGGCTGCGGCCCGCCCCGCTGGCGCTGGCCGGGATCTTCACGGTCTCGGCGCTGATCAACACGATGCCCGACGGCGGCCCGCTGCGGGCGTTCGCCGAGCAGCCCGCGCTGTGGATCGTGATCACGCTGGTGCAGACAGCCGCCGTCGGCGGGGGCGGACTCGCTTCCGCGGCGATGGCGCGGCAGCACGCGGAACGCAAGCGGACACTCGACGAACTGGCCGCCGCCCACGAGGAGAACGCGGTGCTGCAACGGCAACTCCTGAGCCAGGCACGCGAAGCGGGCGTCCTCGACGAGCGTCGGCGACTGAGCCAGGAAATCCACGACACGCTCGCCCAGGGCTTCACCGGGATCATCACCCAGCTGGAGGCGGCCGACGAGGCGAACGGCGATCCCGTCGAATGGCAGCGGCACGTCGGCTCCGCGATGGCGTTGGCGCGGGAGAACCTGACCGCGGCCCGTCGTTCGGTGCGCGCGCTCGGCCCGCAGCCACTGGCCACCGCGACCCTGCCGGACGCGCTCGACGAGGTCTCCCGGTCGTGGAGCGGCCGGACCGGCGTCGAACTCCGGTTCGCCACCACCGGGACCGCACGCGCGTTGCATCCCGAGATCGAGGCGACGCTGCTGCGGATCACGCAGGAAGCACTGGCCAACGTCGAGAAACACGCCGACGCCACGATCGTCGGGCTCACGCTGTCCTATATGGCCGATCAGGTCACCGTCGACGTCCGGGACGACGGCCGGGGCTTCGAGCCGGACACCGCGCGCCCGTCGGGTGACGGCGGTTTCGGCGTTCCAGGGATGCGCGCCCGCGTCGCCCGGCTGGCGGGAACACTGCACGTCGAGTCGGAGCCGGGCGGCGGGACAGCCGTTTCCGCCGATCTGCCCGCCGTCGCGCTGGAGGTCCGGCCATGACGATCACGCTGCTGATCACCGACGACCATCCGATCGTCCGTGACGGTCTGCGCGGCATCTTCACCGCGGACCAGGGGTTCGAGGTACTCGGGGAAGCGTCCTCCGGTGACGAGGCCGTCGCGCTGACCGAGAAGCTCCGGCCCGACGTCGTGCTGATGGACCTGCGCATGCCGGGCTCCGGCGGGGTGGCCGCGATCGCGAAGCTGGCGGAACTCCGCAATCCCGCGCGGATCCTCGTGCTGACGACCTACGACACCGACACCGACGTCATCCCCGCGATCGAAGCGGGCGCGACCGGCTACCTGCTCAAGGACGCGCCCCGCGAAGAACTCTTCCGCGCGGTCCGGGCCACGGCGCGCGGCGAGGCGGTGCTCTCCCCCGCCGTCGCCGACCTGATCCTGGGCAGGATGCGCGCGCCCGCGCCGGAACCGCTCAGCCGCCGGGAACTCGAAGTCCTCACCTTGATCTCGCGCGGTTCCTCCAACAAGGAGGCCGCGAAACAGCTGTTCATCAGCGAAGCCACGGTGAAGACGCACCTCGTGCACGCCTACGCCAAGCTCGGGGTGAAGGACCGAGCCGCCGCCGTCGCGACAGCGTTCGCACGGGGACTGCTCGGAGGCTGAGGGCTACGGGGTCCAGCCCGCCGACTCCGCCCAGGCATCGGCGCGCGCGAAGGCCGCGTCGACCCAGACCTGCTTTTCGTCGGTGTAGCGCTCGACGGTCCCGTCGCCGGCATGCTTCGTGGCCATGGCGTTCTTGACCGCCGCGTAGGCGTCACGTTCGTCCGGGTTCTGCCGCAGCCACTCCGGGAACAGCAGCGCGAGCCGCCAGGCCGGTGTCTCCTGGGAACGGACGTGCAGGTTGACCGGACGGCGCGGGTCGCCACCGAAGTGGAACCGCTTCGGCCAGGTGCCCTCTTCGCCGTGGGCGTCGTCGAACCACTCGCCTTCCGCGCGGGGGAACCCGGCGTCGGACAGCACGTCGGCCAGCTCGTCCGCCCTGTCCAGAGTGGACACGGTCAGCTGGAGGTCGAGGATGTCCTTGGCGGGCAGCCCCGGCACGGACGTCGAACCGATGTGGTCGACGCGCACGGCCTTTTCGCCCACCACCACGCGGATCCGGGCGAGCGCCCGCTCGGCCTGCGCCGGCCACGTCGGGTCGTACTGCGCGATCTTCGGCGACATCGGCGCTCGCGGCTTGCGGAGCCGCACGTTCGCTTCGAACGGGGTGAGCCTGTCCGCCCACAACGCGTCGACGTCGGCGAGCACGATGTCGGGCGCCCCGCTGTTGTCGAACCAGACGTCGGCCACCGCCCGGCGCTGATCGGTCGTCGCCTGCGCTTTGATCCTGGCGCGCGCGTCGGACTCGGCCATCCCCCGCGACTCGACCAGACGGCGCACCCGGATCTCTTCCGGCGCGTCGACCATGACGACGAGGTGGTACATCGGCGCGAGGCCGCCTTCGACCAGCAGCGGGATGTCGTGGACGACGATCGCGTCCGGCGCCGCGGCCGCCATCAGCTCGGCCGTCCGGGCGCCGACCTTCGGATGGACGATCGAGTTCAGCCGCTTGCGGGAGTCTTCGTCGGCGAACGCCTTCGCGGCGAGCGCGGCACGATCCAGCGAGCCGTCGGACGCGAGGATGTCTTCCCCGAACGCCTCGACGAGCCCGGCGAGACCCGGTGTCCCCGGCTCGACGACCTCCCTGGCGATCTTGTCGGAGTCGATGAGGACGGCGCCGTGCTCGGAAAGCCGGTTCGCCACCGTCGATTTTCCGGCGCCGATCCCGCCGGTCAGGCCCACACGCAGCATGACGATCAGCCTAGTGGCGCTCTGGGGGGTGACAGCGCAGGGTCACCGAATAGGCACATCCGGCACAGAAGGATGCAAAAGGCAAGATCATCGTGACGCGCGACTCAACCATTTCGAGTGACACGCCGGGCGGTTACGCGGTTTCGAGGGCTTGATTGCGTACCGTGCGCGGCGAAGGTAGCCCACACGGAGGAAAGATGGCAGACAGCAAGCACACGGGAAGGCACCGGCTCGGATCGCCGGGGCTGGTGCACTGTGTCGTCCATCGCCCCGTGGCCGAGGCCCTCGCCGAGTACCGGCGCACCTGGCTGAGCGCGCTCCTGGTCCCCGCCAAGCACAGCTTCGCCGGACTCCGCCGCAAGGCCCGCGCCGCCGCACTCGAACGCATCTGGGTGCCCGCCGTCCGGCCCGCCACCTCCTGACGCTCTTCCCGCCCCCCCCCCCGCATTCAGAGGTCGGTCCGGGTGACGGCGTCGAGTGCCTCGCGCGCCTCGCCTGAGACGCTCAACGTCTCGAACGTGGCGCTCGAGACATCATCCGCAGCCCCTGCCCCTCACTAAACGCGAAAAACAGCGGCCCCGGTCCGAGAAGGACCGGGGCCGCTGTCTGTCAGCTACTGGCTGAGCGCCTGGATCACGCGCCGCCCGACAGCTTCTCGCGGAGAGCCGCGAGCTGCTCGTCGCTGGCAAGCGTGCCACCGCTCTTGGCCTCGGCCGGAGCGGAGGTGTAGCTCTGCTCGCCCGAGTCGCCGGAGGTGACACCGGTCGCGGCGTCGGCCGCGGCTTCGGCGTCGGCCTCGGCGGCCTTGACGACCTGCTTCATGTGAGCCTCGTAGCGGGTGTGAGCCTCGGCGTACTGACGCTCCCACTCCTCACGCTGCTTGTCGAAGCCTTCCTGCCACTCCTGGGTGTCCGGGTCGAAGCCTTCGGGGTAGATGTAGTTGCCCTCGGCGTCGTACTCGGCGGCCATGCCGTACTGAGTGGGGTCGAACTCGGTCTCCGGCGTGACGCCCTCGTTCGCCTGCTTCAGCGACAGCGAGATGCGACGACGCTCGAGGTCGATGTCGATGACCTTGACCATCACGTCGCCGTTGACCTGGACGACCTGCTCCGGGATCTCCACGTGGCGCTCGGCCAGCTCGGAGATGTGCACCAGGCCCTCGATGCCCTCTTCGACGCGCACGAACGCACCGAACGGAACGAGCTTGGTGACCTTGCCCGGCACGATCTGGCCGATCGCGTGGGTGCGGGCGAACTGACGCCACGGGTCTTCCTGGGTCGCCTTCAGCGACAGCGAGACGCGCTCGCGGTCCATGTCGACGTCCAGAACCTCGACCGTGACCTCCTGGCCGACCTCGACGACCTCGGACGGGTGGTCGATGTGCTTCCAGGACAGCTCGGAGACGTGCACCAGGCCGTCGACGCCACCCAGGTCCACGAAGGCACCGAAGTTGACGATGGACGACACGACGCCCTTGCGGACCTGGCCCTTGGCGAGCGCGTTGAGGAACTCGCTGCGCACCTCGGACTGGGTCTGCTCCAGGTAGGCGCGGCGGGACAGGACCACGTTGTTGCGGTTCTTGTCCAGCTCGATGATCTTCGCCTCGAGCTCGCGGCCGACGTACGGCTGCAGGTCGCGCACGCGGCGCATCTCGACCAGCGACGCGGGCAGGAAGCCGCGCAGGCCGATGTCCAGGATGAGGCCGCCCTTGACGACCTCGATGACGGTGCCCTTGACGGGCTCGTCCTTCTCCTTGAGCTCCTCGATCGTGCCCCAGGCGCGCTCGTACTGCGCACGCTTCTTGGACAGGATCAGACGGCCTTCCTTGTCCTCCTTCTGGAGAACCAGGGCTTCGACCTCATCGCCGACGGTGACAACCTCAGCCGGGTCGACATCGTGCTTGATGGAGAGCTCGCGCGAGGGGATGACACCCTCGGTCTTGTAGCCGATGTCGAGCAGGACCTCGTCACGGTCGACCTTGACGATGGTTCCTTCAACGATGTCGCCGTCGTTGAAGTACTTGATCGTCTTGTCGATCGCTGCGAGGAAGTCTTCCTCCGACCCGATGTCGTTGATAGCGACTTGCTGAGGTCCGCTGGGGGCGGTCGGGGCGGTGGCGGTGTCGGTCGTCATTAGGCGGGTTGCTCCGGTGGATGGGAAGTAGTGGGTTTGCGGTTAGGGCACCATGGGCTCTTCCGACATGAGGCGACCGCATAAGCAAACGTCCACAGGGAACGACCGCGAGCATCACCGCATCCGGTGCGCGACCCCCTGACCCGGACGCTGAGCGAACCGGGGGAAAGAGTAGCGCGAACCCACTGCGCTAACAGATATCCTACGCGGCCCCCTGTACACGGCACAATCAGGGTGCCTCCCGCGATCACACCGGGCGGATAAGCTCTGTCACACAGCCCTGACCTGGGGAAAGGATATCGGTTTGAGTCAGCAGTCCACCACCGAGCAGGAGACGGCGGCCGAAAGGCACGCGCAGGCCGAGGAGCGGCTCGGCACCGCGGGGGTCGCCTATCGGGCGGTCTCGGCACCGGAGGCGACGGCCGCCAACCTGGCGTGGTGGGACGCCGACGCCGACGACTACCAAGCGACCCACGGCGGCTTCCTCGGCGACGCGGACTTCGTCTGGTGCCCGGAGGGCGTCCGCGAGGCCGACGTCGCACTTCTGGGTGAAGTCGGCGGCAAGCGGATCCTCGAAGTCGGCTGCGGGCAGGCGGCCTGCGCGCGCTGGCTCGCCGCGCAAGGCGCCGAAGCGGTGGCGACCGATCTGTCGGCGGGCATGCTGCGGCACGCTCGGGAGGGCAACGAGCGCACCGGCCCACCCGTCCCGCTCGTGCAGGCGACGGCGGAGACGCTCCCGTTCGCGGACGAGAGCTTCGACGCGGCGTGCTCGGCCTTCGGTGCTGTCCCGTTCGTGGCCTCGGTGGACGTCGTGTTCGCGGAGGTGCACCGGGTGCTCCGGCCGGGTGCCCGCTGGGTGTTCTCGGTGACCCATCCGATGCGCTGGATCTTCCCCGACGACCCAGGGCCGCAGGGCCTCACCGTCACCCAGCCGTACTTCGACCGCACGCCTTACGTAGAGGTCGACGAAGAGGGCGTCGCGACCTACGTCGAGTACCACCGCACACTCGGCGACTACGTCCGCGCGCTCGCCGACGCCGGTTTCGCGCTGACGGACCTCATCGAGCCCGCCTGGCCGGAGGGCCACTCCCGCACCTGGGGGCAGTGGAGCCCCTTGCGCGGCAAGCTCTTCCCCGGCACCGCGATCTTCTGCACCCAGCGGGGATGACCCCGGCGGCGCAGCGGCAACGGGCACGGTTCGCCGCGCTCGACCCGTTGCTTCCGGCGCCGCCCCCGCTCCCGCCCGGTGAGCCCGTCGAAGCGGGCGGCGCCACCGGGACGATCGCGCACGTGCGGTTCGCGGCGGGTTCCTGGCAACGGCTGTGGAGCCCGGCGCATCTGCAGATCCTGTCCGCGATCCTCCCGCCCGACGCCGGCGCGGGGATGAGCGCGCTGCTCTCGGCCTGGCGCGAGCGGATCGCGCTCGCCGACGCCGAACCCGATTCGTCGTGCACCCTCACCTGGCCCAGCCGTGACGTCGTGGTCGCGAGGGCCCTGCTCGACCATGGGCTCGCGCCGCAACTGGCGCTCGCCGTCCGCGCGCCGGCCAAGGGCGAGACCTGCTCCGTGCCCGGCGTGATCGTCCGGGAGTCCTCCAGCGGCGACCTGGAGGAGATCGTCGCCCTGCGTTTCGAAGAACTTCGCTACACCTCGTTCGTCGGTCACGGCGTCGTCCGGCCCGGAGCCGAGGCCTTGCTCGCCGAAGAGATCCGGCGCGGCCTCCAGTTCGGCGGCCGCGTCTGGGTCGCCGAAGAGGAAGGCGTCACGGTAGGGATGGTGACCAGCGGAAAACGCTCGCCGCTCCCCGGTGACGCGCTCGCCGGACGGCTGCCGCCCGGCGAGTGGGGCTATGTCGGCACCCTCGCGGTCACCGCGGCGGCGCGGGGGCGCGGGATCGGGCGCGCGCTGACCGCCGCCGCGCACGATGAGCTGTTCTCGCCGTCGCTGCGCGGTACCTTCGTCTCGTACAATCCGGCCAATCCGCTTTCCCCGGTCTTCTGGCACCGGCAGGGTTATCGTCCACTGTGGACGACGTGGGCGGCCAGCCCCGCCGCGGCCCTGCGGTAGCGGTGACGGGCGCGGCCGACCCTGGGGACAGGATGGAAATCGAGAAGACCTTGTTCGAAGCGCACCGCGCACGGTTCGCGACGATCGACAGGCTGCTGCCCGAAGCGGCCCCGCCCCCGGTCGTCGGTGAGCGTGTGGACGCCGCCACCGCGTCGGGCGTCCAGGTCACCGGCGTGATCCAGCGCCAATTGCATGGTCCGGACGACGTACCCCTGCTCTGGGCGTCCGCCGACGTGCGCCAGCTGTTCCCGTTCGTCGGGAACACCGGCACCGAGGGGATGGACGTGCTGCTGCGCGCCTGGCGGACGTGGATGGATGCCGAATCACCCGGAGAGGATTCGTCCTGCGTGGTGAACTGGCCGAGCCGGGACGCCGAGGCGATCCGCGCCTTCCTCGACCACGGGCTGGTGCCGATGTCCGCGCTCGCCGTGCGCACCGGATGCCACCACGACGACAAGGCCGACGACGGCGTGGAGATCCGCCGGGCCCGGCAGGGCGACTTCGAAGACGTGCTCGCGATGGCCGTGTCGACCCACGACTACATCGGCCAGGTCGCCACCCGGCACCGCCCGAACGCCGCCGAACTGCTCGCCCCCGCGCTGGAACGGGCCCTCGACAAGGACGCCCCGCTGCTGTGGCTGGCCGAACGGCACGCCCGCGTCGCCGCGTTCGCGCACGCCGCCTGGATCACGTCGTCACCGGGGTCGGCCGAGGCCGAACTGCTCCCCCACGGCCGCTGGGGGTACGTCAACAACGTCGTCACCGTGCCGGACCTGCGCGGGAGCGGCCTCGGCCGGACCCTGATGTCGGTGGTGCACAAGGAGTTCTGCGCCGACGGCGCGGACGGCACGTACCTCTATTACAACCCGACCAACCCGCTCTCTTCGGTGTTCTGGCACCGGCAGGGTTATCGTCCACTATGGACGTCCTGGGAGGTCCACCCGGCTTCCGCCCTGCGTTAGCCGAAATGCACAGTCAGCCGTCCGGTTTGCGGAGGTTTCGTCACTCTTGCGTGTGACGTGGGCCCCCCACGGTTGTGCACCTCCCAGGTCAGGGCTAACTTTTGAACTGACCAGTCAGTTCAAAAGTTCCACGAGTCACCGACCTGGGAGTTCTTCGTGCGGGTTCAAGCCGACAGGGTGTCCGTGACCGGACCCCACGGCACGTTGCTGTCGCCTACTTCGCTCACCGTTTCGGGTGGTGAGCTGGCGATCGTGCACGGCGAGCCAGGAGTCGGCGTCACCGCCTTCGGGCTGGCGCTGGCGGGCAGACTGAAGCCGGCCACCGGGACGGTGACCGTCGAGGGCGGTGACCCGCGGAAGGTCGTGGCCGTCGTCGACTCCCCCGGCGTGAGCGAACCGGACGGCGCGCTGTCGCTGCAGGTCGTCGTCGGGGAGGAACTCGAACTGGCGAAACGCCCGGCGAACAAGGCCGCCGTCGCGAACTGGCTGGCCGAGCACGACGCCGCCGCCTTCGCCGGCACCCGCTTCGAGAACCTCGAAGCGGTGACGCGCACCCGGCTGCTCACCGCGCTCGCCGCGGGCCGCAAGGGCGTCGGCGTCCTCGTGCTCGACACCCCGGACAGGCACACCAGCGACGTCGACAGCTGGGCGCGGCTCGCCCGCGAATACGCCGAGCGCGGCCTCGCCGTCATCGTGCTGACCGCCACCACCCCGGTTTCGGCCCTGCCGGAGAAGCCCGCGCTCTGCGGCGCCCTCGAACAGCCCGACCCCGTGCGCTGCGCGCCTCTCGAAGCAGAGGCCGAGCCGGACGAGACCGAAGAGATCGAAAAGACTTCAGGAGACCAGGAATGAACCCCGTCCGGATCGCCGCCAACGAGCTGCGCCGGCTGAGCAGCGGCACCCTGCCGAAGCTCGCCATGGTCGCGCTCGTCCTGGTGCCGCTGCTCTACGCGTCCTTCTACCTCTACGCGAACTACGACCCGTACTCGCGCCTGGACAAGCTGCCCGCCGCCGTCTTCACCTCCGACGCCGGCGCGAAGGACTCGGCGGGCGTGGAACGCAACGTCGGCCGCGAGGTCACCGACGAGCTGGTCAAGTCCGGCACCTTCCAGTGGCACCAGGTGTCGCAGGACGAGGCCCTCACGGGCGTCCGCAACGACAAGTACTCGTTCGCCATCGGCATCCCGCGCGACTTCTCCACCGCGCTGCTGTCTTCGGGCAACCTCCAGCCCCAGCAGGCGACGATCACGCTGACCACCAACGACGCCAACAACTATCTGTCCGGCACCATCGCGAAACAGGTGGCCGAACAGGTCCGCAAGACGATCGCGGAGAAGGTCGGCAGCGAGGCGGCGGACAAGTTCCTCGTCGGTTTCTCCACGATCTACGCCAAGATCCAGGAGGCCTCGACAGGCGCTTCACAGCTCGCGGACGGCGCGGGCAAGCTCAAGACCGGCCAGCAGCAACTGGCTGACGGCGCCAATCAGCTCGCCTCCGGCAGTTCCCAGCTCGCGACCGGGCTCGGCACGCTGAAATCCGGTACCGCCCAGCTCCCCGCCCAGACGCAGAAACTCGCGGACGGCGCCGGACAGGTCGCCGACGGAAACCAGAAGGTCTCTGACGCGGCTTCGCTCGCCGCGACGGCGTCCGGCGACATCCAGGGCAAACTCGACGGCTACCGCACCCAGCTCGCGCAGGATCTGCGCGCCGCCGAGGTCCCCGAGGCGAAGGTGCAGGAGATCCTGAGCCGCCTCGACACCCTCCGGTCCCCGGTCGACCAGGCGAACACGAAGATCCAGGGCGCGAACAGCCAGCTGATCCAGCTCGCGTCCGGCGCGCGGCAGGTGTCCGACGGCGCGCGTCAGCTGGCCTCGGCCACCCCGCAGCTCACCAGCGGGATCGCGCAGGCCGCGGACGCGTCGACACAGATCCGTGACGGCGCCGCGAAGCTGAACGACGGCGAGAAGTCCGCCGTCACCGGCACGACCGAGCTCGCCGATGGCGCGGTGAAACTGCGCGACGGGCTCGCCGCTGGGCTCAAGGAGATCCCGAATCCGGACGATCCCACCCGCGCGGCCACCGCCAACACCATCGCCGACCCGGTCGCGGTCAACTCCTCCGGCGTCGCCTCGGCCGGGACCTACGGCGCGGGCCTCGCCCCGTTCTTCATCTCCCTCGCCACCTGGATCGGCGCGTTCGTGCTGTTCCTGTTGCTGCGCCCGCTCTCGACCCGCGCGCTGACCGCCGGCGCGTCGCCGTTCAAGGTCGCGCTCGGCGGCTGGCTGTCCTCGGCGCTGCTGGGGATCGCGCAGGTGATCGTGCTGTTCGGCGCGGTGACCTGGCTGGTCGGCATCGACGTCGCGCATCCGCTCGGTGCAATCGGGTTCGCCATCCTGGTGTCGCTCACCTTCACCGCAGTGGTGCACGCGCTCAACTCGTTCTTCGGCGCCGTCGGCAAGTTCCTCGGCCTGGTACTGCTGGTGCTTCAGCTGGTGAGCGCGGGCGGCACGTTCCCGTGGCAGACCATCCCGGACGCGCTGTACCCGCTGCACATCGTGCTGCCGATGGGTTACGCGATCGACGGGTTCCGGCACCTGCTCTACAGTGGCGCCTCGATGGAGATCCTCGGTGACATCGGTGTCCTGGTGGCGTATCTGGTAGGCGCGATCCTGGTTTCGACACTGGCGGCACGGAAACGGCGCACCTGGACGGTTTCCGCGCTGAAACCCGAGCTGGCGTTGTGACCACACGGGGTGAGGCGACGAAGCAGAAGCTGTTCGAGGCGACGCTGCGGCTGTCCGCCAGCCGCGGCCTCGTCGGCCTGACGGTGGACGACATCGCGGCCGAGGCGAAGGTCGCCAAGGGCACCGTCTACTACAACTTCGGCAGCAAGGACGGTCTTGTCGACGCACTGCTGCGCTACGGCGTCGGGGTGCTCGCGGGCAGGCTGCGCGAGGCCACCGGCGACGGCGACCCGATGGACGTCATCGAAGCGCAGGTGGACGGCACGCTGGAATTCATCGCCGAGTACCCCGGTTTCTCCCAGATCCTGGTGAGCGAGATGTGGCGTACGCCAGGTACCTGGCACGAAACACTGACCTTGCTGCGCGAGGAGATCATCTCGATCGTGCGCGAACAACTCCACCGGCTGGACGCCGCCGGGCGGCTGCCCGACGGCGTCCAGATCCCGACGGCCGCGGCCGGGTTGTTCGGCACGATGCTGGTGGTCGCCCTCGACTGGCAGGTGTTCCAGCCGAAGCGGACGCGGGCGGACGTCCGGGAGTCGGTGATGGTGCTGATCCGGGGCCTCGGCCGCTAACCCGGATCACGCGTGCTTGAAGCCGGATCTCACGTGATTGAAGCCGGATCACGCGTGCTTGCGCGCGTTCCGGCTCTGATCACGCGAGTTCCGGCTCTGATCACGGGTCTTCGGTCTCCCGGACCCACTTCAGCTTGACCTCGAAGTTCCCCTCCAGCCCCGTTTTCGCGATCACGGCGCCCGCCTGCGCGGTCAGCTTGACACCGAACTTGAGCTCGACCTCGTCCGGTCCCCTCGCCATCGACCGGAAGGTGTCCAGCGCCGCGGCGGCCGCGTCCTTCACGTTCGCCAGCGCCGCTTCGAAGGACCCCTTGGTGTCCTCGATCAGGTCGTCGCGCCGGGAAACACGGGAGGTACCGGGGACGGGGTCTATCTCGACGACCACCGAACCGCCGCCTTCGAGCGGGAACCGCGCCAGATCGTTCACCGGTACTCCTTCACTGTCCACAAGGGATTCTCAGCCATTCGCCCTGCTGGATGCTCTTCCGGACGTCGTCGAGCTGCTTCAGCAGGATGTCCAGCCGGTCACGGTTGCTCAGGTATTCCAGGACGGCGCGGTGGAACGCGCCGGTCATCGTCGCGGGCATCAGGTCGGAGGCGTCGAAACACAGGGCGGTGCCCAAGGTGATCGTTTCCGCGACCCTCCGGCTCACCTGGTCCGGATAGACCTTGAGATCGAGCTTCCGGTTGGCGGAGAACGCGTTCGCGCGGGGAATCGACGGCCAGATCCGCTGTGCCTTCTCCGAAGCCAGGTATTCGATCAGCTTCCGGGCCTGAGGGGTGTTCTTGAACATTCCCGCCAGGTCGGCGGCGACCTCCGAGACGTCCCGTCCTGGGAAGGAGAGGAAGTCGAAATCTTTGCCGGGCTGGGGAAACGAGCCGTCGGACCGGGTGAAGTTCTGGTAGCGGCTCATGATGAACGACGCCTGGTGTTCGAGCGCGCAGCCGGGCGGGTCGGTGAACATCGGCTTGCCAGCGTCACCGAAGTCGGTCAGCAGCGCGGCCGCGGTGCCGCCGCGGATCGCGGCGGGATCGAGGATGGAACCCCAGTCCAGCCAAGCCTGTTTGACCTCCGGAGACGTCCACTCCAGACCGCCGGACACCCACCGCCAATACTTGTCGGGTCCCGCCGAATGCAGCAGGATGTCCTCGATCCAGTCGGTCCCCGGCCAGCCCGAGGTGGGCGGGGCCCCCATCCCGACGCACCAGGGCGTACCGCCCGCCGCCGTCTGCCCGGCGGAGAACGCGCGGAGACCTTCGAACGTCGTCGGGCGGATCCCGGTCAGCCGGGCCGGGTTGTACCAGATCAGGCTTTTGAGATCGGCCTTCACCGTGACCGCGTACAGCTTCCCGGTGCCGATCTGCTGCAGGGTGACCCATTGCGCACTGAACGACCTGGTCACGGCGGCGGCGAGGTCGTCGTCGAGCGGCAGCAGGTCGCCCGACTTCTGGTACTTCGCCAGCACCCCCGCGTTCGGCAGGACGGCGACGTCCGGCGGCGTACCGCGCTGGACGTCCGAAGCGAGTACCTGATCGACGGCACGGGTGCCCTGATAGACGTAGTCGATCCCGGTGTCCGCCGTGAACGCGTTCAGCACCTGCCGGAACGCCTGCTCCTCGTCGCCGCTCCAGGACGCGAGGACGACGACCGTCCCGTCCGCTTTCGACGCCGCGCAGCCGCTCGTGACCAGCGACAGCGCCATCACCAAGGCCAGCAATCGTTTCACCGGCGGTACCGATATTCGTCGATCCGGGCGTGCAGCCCGAGCAGGACCAGTCCGCCCGCGAGCAGGGTGCCCGCCGGGATCAGGAACTCCCGTCCACCGGATTCCGCCGCTTCGGAAGCGTCGTCCGCCACCGCCTTCGCGCCTGCCGTGGCCACCCGCGTGTTGTCCGTCTCCACCGTGGTGGTCTTCCGTGCCCTTTCCCGGAATTCGTCGGCGGTCACTCCGCATCCCTGCTCCTCGTCGCAGTACTCGGTCAGCAGGACGGCGAGCCGTCGCTGGCCCGCGTCGTCGGCCGCCTGGAGTTGCGCGCCCCGTGCGGCGGCGACGCCGTCCAGCCGCTCCCCGACCGAATCCAGCCGGTCCCGGCTGATCAGGGTGAACACCAAGGCGGCCCCGATCGCGGCGACCAGCACGGTCGCCGCGAGCAACGGGACGTTCGCCACCCGGCGGAAGCGTTTCTTCAGATACAGCTGGGTGAGCACCAGGAGCACCAGCAGGGCCAGCACCGGCAGGAGCCACAGCGGGAGCAGCACGAGGCTCATCCCGGTCGACGACAGTTGCCGGTCCAGCGCCAGACGCTGCCCGGACTGCAACTTCTCCAGTTCCTCCAGGACCCCGCCGGGGGCGTGCAGCAGCCGTGAGGCGTGCCAGAGGTCGACAGCGCCCAGTACGGCGGCGTCCGGCTGGCGGAAGTGCACGTCGGCCTGTCCGATGGAGCCCGAATAGGCCGCGACCTGGCTTTCCACCACCTGCAGCCCGTTACCGCCGTCCTCGCCCGCCTGATTGAACTCCGCGACCCGTGCGAGGCTCTGGCTCGCCAGCGCCAGCTGATTCGAGTACTCCTGCCCCGGACCGGCGAGTTTCGCCTCGCCCGAGGCGAAACTGGCGACCGCGGCGGCGTCGGCCGCCACCAGCGCCGCCCGTGCGGCGGTCACCTCCAGCACCGCCTGCGAAGTCCGGTCGCGGACGGTCTCCGCCGTGTTCTGGACACTGTGGAACGCCCACAGCGAGACCACCAGTACCGCGAGGGTGAGCGCCAGCAGCGCGGTGCGGAGCCGGACCAGCCGCACACGGGTCGGCGTCACGAAACCGCCTCGCCGAACGGTCGTCCGCAGCCGACACAGAAGTTCGCCCCGGCGGGGGAAAGCGCGGGGCAGCCGGCGCAGGCGACCGGTGCCGCTTCGGGCATCGGCCGGTCTTCCTGCGGAAGGGCGATTTCCGAAACCCGCGAGGGGATGACGACGTGCAGCGCGTGACTGCGCGTCGCGTCCGAGCGCAGGCGCACGACGCCCTTCTCCGCGTCGACGATCTCCACGACCCCCGAGAGACGGCTGAGCGTCTCTTGGTCGCCCGCGGCGGTGGCCAAGGTGACCGCCCGGCCCCAGTGCCGTTCGGCCCCGGCCTGATCCCCCGCGGCATAGGCGTCGCCGCCGGCGGTCAAGGCCTCGCCGAGATCGGCCTGGGCGGCGTACTTCGAGACCATCGGGTGAATCAGCGTCGGCGGGACCGGGTCGCGCGTCCACCGCCCAGCGATGGGCAGCGCTCCCTCCTCGGCCGCGGCACCGGGAACGGGCACGAGTTCCGTCCACGCGAGCTGACGGTCCTGTCCGTGGCTGGGTTCGAGGTCGGGATCGAGGTCCAGGATCAGCTGGTAGTCCCGTGCCTCGTCGCCAGCGAACGAACCGAGGGAGAGCTCCAGCTCGCGGGCAGCGACCTCCTGGCACCGGTCGGTGAGGTCGTATTCGTCCGGGAACACCTGCTTGACCGACCGCAGCCTGCTGAACGGCATGGTGCCGATGCGCAGCCGGACCTCGGGCAGCACCTTCGTCATCGCGCTCTCGACGAGCCGCCGGAAGTCTTCGGCGAGTTCGTCGTCCTCGACGACGGAGTCGACGTTCCCGCGCAGCACCCGGCCGATCTGGGTGAGTTCGGCAGGCTCCCAGCCGTCGCCGATTCCCCTGGCGTCGCAGACGAACCGGCCCTCGCAGCTGTTCAGCACGCTCATCAGGGCGGCCCTGGTCTGCGAATCGTTGCGGCCGTCGGTGAGCAGGATCGCGTGCCGGACGGCGTCGGGCTCGTGTTCGAAGAGGTCGCGGGCCTTGGCGAGCCAGGCGCCCATCGCGGTGCCGCCGACCGCCGCGAGATGCTCGACCGCGGCGCGGGCCTCCGCACGGGTCCGCTCGGAGGCCGCCACCAGACCGTCTTCGGCCGGGTAGATCAGCGTCGCGTGCTCGGTGCCCTGGATGACGGCGAAGCGCACGCCGTCGGGAAGAACCTCGATGGCCGCCGCGGCGGCGCGCCGGGCCTCGCCGATCTTGGTGCTGGGGAAGCGCATCGAGCTGGAGCAGTCGATCATCAGGACCTCGGCGGCCGTCCTGGTGACGGCCGCTTCACCGCCGCGCGACACGACCCGCACGATCGCGGTCATCGCCCGGTCGCCGTCGGCCAGGAACTTGTTCTGGTGCACTTCGAGCCCCAGACTCGGCTGCCCGCTCATCAAACCCCTTTCTTTTCCAGGTGAACCCGCGACCCGCGACGGACCTCGGCAAGGCGCTCACACCAACGTAACCGGTCTCACCGAGTTGGCGAGATCGATCAGGACGTCGTGCGCTTCCGGCGCGGGCGCGTGATGGGCGAGCCGCCGGTACGAGCTGTCCAGCACCGTGCGGGCGCCCGTTTCGGTGGCGCGCAGGATCGCGCCGTCGCCGATCCCGTCCTGCCCGAGCAGCACCCCGGCCAGCCCGGTCTCGCGCACGGCCGTCACCAGCCTGTCGAGGGCGTCACCGTCGAGGTCCAAGGCGGTCAGCCGGACCACGGCGTCGTCGAGTTCGGCCGACGCCGGGAGATCCCCGGTCCCCGGCATCGGCGCGGACAGCACCCGCACCCCGGCGATCCGCGCCGCCTCGTCGTAGCGCGAGAATTCCTCGACCTGGTCGAGGATCTCGACGGCGGCGGCGCGGTTGCCACGCAGCAGCCGGACCCGCGCGAGCCCGAACGCGGCGCTGACCTGCGACCGGTCGCGAACCCACAAGGCGTCGTAGTACCGCTCGGCGGCGGCCGCGCCGTTGAGGTGCTCCTCGCACAGGCCCAGTGCGAGTTTCGGCGGCTCCTCGCCGGGGATGTCGCGGTACACGGCGGTGAACTTCTCCTTGGCCGCCGCGAAATCGCCCTCGCCGAGCGCGAGCAGGCCCCGGTGCCACGCCACCCGCCAGTCGTGGACGGCGCGGTCACCGAGCAGCCTTTCGGCGTCCGCCACCGCCAGCGCGCCTTCGACGGTCGCCCCGAGTTCCAGCCTCGCCCGGCACCGGCGGAACTCGACCTCGACCGACTCGGTCACCCTGTCGAGCTTCTTCAGCAACCGGGCCGCGTCGGGCGCGCGGACGGCCCGGAGGAAGTTCGCCTGCGGATCCTCCGGATCCTCGCGCGGCACCGGCAGGCCGACGGCGATCTCCGCGGCGGTCGGGCGTGCGCCGAGCGAGACGGGTGTCCCCCGCGTCCAATGCTCCAACGGCGGCGCCTGGCCGAGTCCCGCGTCGAGCAGGACCGCTCCCTCGGTGAACAGTGTCGATCCGACGGGCCGGGACTGCTTGTCCCGCAAGGAAAGGATCTCATCGAGCACGCCGTCGAGCTGGACCAGCATCTCGCGCGCGGTCGCGAACCGCTGCTCGAACGGGGCTGTCGCACGGTCGAGGACGCGGAGGAACGACTCGATGCCGAACCGGACACCGCGTGCGTCGGTGACGACCGACCAGCCGTCGCTGGCCTGAAAGAGTTCCCGCAACGTCACGCCGACGGTGTGGATGTCGGACCGGACGGTGAGCCCGTGTTTCACCCGTTCCCGCGGGGGCACCTGATAGTGCTCGGTGCCGACGACCGGGCTTTCGTCGTCGGCGATCTTGCGGATGGCGCCGAAGTCGATGAGCTTGATCCGCTTCTCACCGTGGATCACGTTGTCCGGCTTCATGTCGCAGTACAGCAGGCCCTCGCCGTGCAGATAGTCGAGCGCGGTCAGGATCTCGCGCCCGTACGCCACGACGTGTTCGACCAGCAGCCGTCCCTCGCTGGAGTCCAGCCCGGCCCGGCCGCGGTTCTTGATCTCCCGCAGGGAATACCCGTCGACGAACTCCATGACGATGTAGCGGGAGTCGTCGTGCTCGACCACGTCGAAGATCCGGACGATGTTGGGATGTTCCAGCGCGGTGAGCACCTGGCTCTCGGTCTCCGCGATCCGCACGGCGGCGGTGTTGTTCGTGTTGATCAGGCCCTTGAGCGCGACGTACCGGTCGCCCAGCCCGGAATCCGTTGCCAGATAGACGAAACCGAGTCCGCCGCGCGCGACGCAGCCGAGTACGTGATAGCGGCCGTCGACCACGTCACCCGCCGCGAGTTTGGGCGAGAAGGAGAACGGCGTCCGGCAGACCGGGCAGAATCCCTCGGCGGGCGCGGGCCCGCCGCCGATCGAGCGGCCGACCGGGGTGGCGGTGCAGCCGTGCTTGCCACAGAACCGTTCCTCCTCCGGGACATGCGGTTCGGTCACCAGGCGGCCGGCGACGTCGGGGAGTTCGACGACCGGCAGCGGGACCCGGTCGTCCGCGGTCGCATGACCCGCGATCTGCTGGGAGCGGGTGAGAACCGTGCCGGTGATCCGGGTCGGTGTCTCCGGGCCGGGGAGCACCACCGTCGGCTCTTCCGGCATTCCGGGCGGCAGCCCGCAGACCTGGCAGAAGCCGGTCTTGCCGAGCGCGCCGGGGCAGCCGTCCCGTCCGCAGGCCGTCATCCGTCGATCCGTTTCCGTACGGTGTCCGCGTACCGCTCGACGGCGACCGCCGCGGCCCCGAGGTCGCACGGTCCTTCGAAGAGCATCCGCCAGGCGGGCGCGTAGGCGGCATCCAGTTCGACGTCTTCGACGAGGCCGCTGTTACGGGCCATCTCGCCGTACGCGTCGAGCCTGGCACGGAGTTCCGCGCGCCGGGCGAGGTTCTCGTCGAGGAGACGGCGCAGGTCACGGGCACGTTCGACGGTTTTGGCCACGGCTCGCTCACAGACTGGCAGCTGCCGTTTCACCCAATCGGTTTCACCGTCCCGCTCCGCCGAACGCACTTGCGTCACAGCGCCTCTCAACCGCCGGGCCTTGGGATGGACGTGCGGAGCGTCGGAGAAGCGGGGCGCGTCGCCGAGATTGTCTTTCTCCAGCCGGTCGAGTTCGGCCAGCCTGTTCTCCAGCAGCGCGAGACGGCCCTCGATGTCGTCCTCGCCCGCGAGCAGGACGTCGGTGCTCGACCGGACCACGCTCACCCCCGGCGAGGTCTCCTCGCGAAAGGCCAGCGCGAGCCGCAGCCCGAGTTCGTGCGCGCGCTGGGCCAGCGGCACGAGCACCTCACCGACGAGCTCGTCGGGTTCGGCCGATTCGTCGACCCCGTAGACGACGACGGTGCGGCCGGATCCGTGACGGCCTGCCGTCGAGTCCGCGGCGACGTCCAGCCGGTCGGAGATGCGGCGCTGGACCGCGTCGGCGGTCTTGCCGACCGCGTCGACGGCGAGCACGACACTGCCCACCGGCGGCACTGTCGGCCCGGACGCGCTCCGGCCCGCTCCGTGTTCACGGTCGGCGAGGACGACCGCGCGGCGCAACGAGGCGGCGACGGCGGAATCATCGGCGCCCATGATGATCACCCGGACGTCCGACCGGCCGTGGCCGCCGAGCCATCTGGCGAATTCACGGGCGAACAGCACGTCGATCGCGGGCGGTTCCGGGTGCTGGACGAAACTCGGGTCGATCGCCGGGCTGCCCTCGGCCCAGCGGCGCAGTTCCGGCAGGTAGCCGAGCATGGTCTCGACCGGGATCATCCAGGAGACGCGGGAAGCCTCGTTCGCGTACCGGGTCGCGACCATCCCGACGACGTGCCCGGTCTTGTCGGCGATCACCGCGGAACCGCTGAAGCCGTGCGTGATCGGCTCGGTGTCGGCGGTCCGGTGCAACTGGACGCGCTCGAGACCGTGCCCGCCGTCGCCGACGACGGTCGCCAGCGACCACATGCCGTCCGAGCCGCACGGGAAGCCGTACGCGCGTACGGGCTGGTTGTCTTCGAGGGCCGTCCGGTGCAGCGGCGCCCCGCTGATCTGCTCCTCGGGGTCACGCAACCGGAGCAGCGCGATGTCCCCGCCGTCGTCTCCGATGGGCGCCGCCTGCGCGACGATTTTCGCGATTCCGGACTCGACACCGGGAAGCGCCACGAAATCCACCGCGACGTCGTCATGGCCTTCGATCACGTGAGCGCAGGTGAGGAGATGCTCGCCGTCGAGCATGGTCCCGGCGCCCAGGATCCGCCCACGATGATCGCGCAGCCGCACCCGCCAGCGTCTGCGCTCGGAAGTCACCCGGAAGACCCTACCCATCGTGAGTGGTAATGACGGTTCTCACCGTCATTACCACTCACGAAGCCTAATGTGCAGCGTCGTTCCAGGACCGGCCGTATCCGACCGAGACCTCCAGCGGTACCGCGAGCTCGTACGCCGAGCCCATTCCCTGACGCACCAACGCTTCCAGTTCCTCGCGCTCGCCTTCCGCGACTTCGAGGACGAGTTCGTCGTGGACCTGGAGCAGCACGCGGCTCTTCAGCTTCGCCTCGGTCAGCGCCTTGTGCACATTCAGCATGGCGACCTTGATGATGTCGGCCGCGCTGCCCTGGATGGGGGCGTTGAGCGCCATCCGCTCGGCCATCTCCCGGCGCTGGCGGTTGTCGCTGTTGAGGTCCGGCAGATACCGGCGGCGGCCGAAGATCGTTTCGGTGTAACCGACCTTCGCCGCGTCGCCCACGACCGAATGGAGGTAATCGCGCACGCCGCCGAAGCGGGAGAAGTACGCCTCCATCTGTTCCTTGGCTTCTTCGGTCGAGATCCGCAGCTGCTGCGAAAGCCCGTACGCCGAAAGCCCGTACGCCAGGCCGTACGACATCGCCTTGACCCGGAACCGCAGTTCCGGCGTGATCTCCTCCGGCGGCAGCGAGAACGCGCGGGACGCCACGAAGGTGTGCAGGTCCTCGCCGCTGTTGAAGGCCTGGATCAGCCCATCGTCGCGCGAGAGGTGCGCCATGATCCGCATTTCGATCTGGCTGTAGTCCGCCGTCATCAGCTCGGTGTAGCCGTCGCCGACGATGAACGCGTCGCGGATGCGGCGGCCTTCCTCGGTGCGGATCGGGATGTTCTGGAGGTTCGGGTCGACCGAGGAGAGCCGCCCGGTGGCGGCGATCGTCTGCAGCAGTGTGGTGTGGATGCGGCCGTCGTCGGCGACCGCCTTGATCAGGCCCTCGACCGTGGTGCGCAGCCGGGTCGCGTCCCGGTGTTCCAGCAGATGCTGCAGGAACGGGTGCTCGGTCTTCTCGAACAGGCTCTGCAGCGCCTCGGCGTCGGTGGTGTAGCCGGTCTTGGTGCGCTTGGTCTTCGGCATGCCGAGCTCGTCGAACAGGATCACCTGGAGCTGCTTCGGCGAACCGAGGTTGACCTGCTTGCCGATGACCGCGTACGCCTCGTCCGCGGCCTGGGTGACCCGGCCGAGGTAATGCGATTCCAGATTCGTCAGGTGCTCGATGTCGACCGCGATCCCCGCCGCTTCGAGCCCGGTGATCACCTGGAGCAGCGGCAGTTCCAGGTCGACGAGCAGCTGCGCGCCACCGAGTTCTTCGAGTTCCTTGGTCAGCGCGCCCGCCAGCTCGGCGACCGCGCGGGCCTTGACCAGCTCGGCCTGGATCTCCTTCTGCTCCAGGTCCTCGGCGCCGCCGTCGAGCAGCGAAAGCTGCCCGTCGCCGGTGTCGGCCTCGGACCGCAGCTCACGGTGCAGGTACCGCAGGGCGAGGTCGTCGAGCTCGAAGGTGCGCTGACCGGGGCGGACCAGGTACGCGGCGAGCGCGGTGTCCATGACGAGCCCGGCGAACGCCCAGCCCCGTGCCTGGACGGCGTGCAGCGCGACCTTGAGCTCGTGGCCGATCTTCTGGATCTTCTCGTCGGCGAGCCACGCGGTGAGCGCCTTGTCGTCTTCGGCGTCCATCGTGGTGACGTCGACGTACGCGCCTTCGCCGTCCGCGGCCGCGAAGGTGATGGCCCGCAGATCGGACCGGACCGAGGCCCCGGTGGTGCGGAACGCCAGGCCGACCGGCTGATCCTGCCCGGTGTGCGCGGACAGCCACTCCGTGAGCGCGCCCGGAGCGAGCTTCGCGCCGCTGACCTCGAAGCCCTCTTCGGCCTCGGGCTCGGCACTCTGCAGGGTGGCGAAGAGCCGGTCTCGCAGGACGCGGAACTCGAGCTCGTCGAACAGCGCGTGGACGGCCTCGCGGTCCCACGGGCGCAGCTCGAGCCCTGCCGGGGCGAGCTCCAGCTCGACGTCGCGGATGAGCTCGGTGAGCTGGCGGTTCAGCATCACGGCGCCGAGGTGCTCGCGCAGCGCGTCGCCGACCTTGCCCTTGACCTCGTCGACCCGGTCGATCAGCTCGTTGAAGGACCCGAACTGCCTGATCCACTTCGCGGCCGTCTTCTCGCCGACGCCGGGGATGCTGGGCAGGTTGTCCGAGGGGTCTCCACGCAGGGCGGCGAAGTCCGGGTACTGCGCCGGGGTGAGGCCGTACTTCTCCTCGACCGCTTCGGGCGTGAAGCGGGTCATCTCCGACACGCCGCGCTTCGGGTACAGCACGGTGACCTGATCGGTCACCAGCTGGAGCGCGTCGCGGTCGCCCGTACAGATGAGGACGTCGAAGCCGTCGGCGGTCGCCTGTGTCGTGAGCGTGGCGATGATGTCGTCGGCTTCGTAGTTCTCCTTGGTCAGCGCGGGGATGCCGAGGACCTTGAGCACGTCCTCGACCAGCCCGACCTGGCCCTTGAACTCGTCCGGGGTGGCGCTGCGGTTGGCCTTGTACTCCTTGAACGTCTCCGAGCGGAACGTCTTGCGGGAGAGGTCGAACGCCACCGCGAGATGGGTCGGCGCCTCGTCGCGCAGCAGGTTGATGAGCATCGAGGTGAACCCGAACACCGCGTTCGTCGTCTGCCCGGTCTTCGTCTTGAAGTTCTCCGCGGGCAGCGCGAAGAACGCGCGATACGCCATCGAATGGCCGTCGATCAGCAGCAGCTTGGGCCGCTCGGCCTGTGCGGTGGCGGGTGTGGCGTTGGCAATGGTCGTGTTCTCACTCGGGCTCACGGGAGCGAGTCTAGGGTGAGGGTCTGACAGTCCTACGTGTCGTGTCTGTTAAGGAGCTTTGCGTGACCGAACGAACCCTCGAATCCTTCGCCGGGATCGACCCGGCCTTCGCCGGACAGCAGCTCAACGACAAGCTCGGGCTCGAGATCAGCGAATTCGGTCCCGAACGCGTCGTGGGCAGCATCCCGGTGGAGGGCAACCTTCAGCCCTACGGCCTGCTCCACGGCGGGGCGAACGCCGTGGTCGCCGAGGCGCTCGGTTCGATGGTGTGCGCGCTCAACGCCGGCACCGACAAGGCGACGATGGGGCTCGAACTCTCGTGCACCCACCACCGGGCGGTCCGCTCCGGCCGGGTGACCGGCGTCGCGACCCCGGTGCACGTGGGCCGCGGCACCGTCACCGCCGAGATCGTGCTGACCGACGACCAGGGACGCCGGTCGTGCACGGCGCGGCTGACGTGCGTGGTGCGGGAGCGTCCGCCGGGCGCCTGAGCACGCACCATCTCCATGGATCTCGACACGGCTCAGGTGCGGGCGTTCGTCGCGACCGCCGACCACGGTCATTTCGGTCGCGCGGCAGAATCCCTGTTCCTCACGCAGCAAGCGCTGTCGAAACGGATCCGGAAGCTCGAGGACACCCTGTCGGTCCAGCTCTTCCGGCGCACCAACCGGTCCGTCGAGCTGACCCCCGACGGCGACCGCTTCCTCCCGCACGCGCGCGAGCTGATCCGCGCGGCGGACGCCGCCGTCGCCGCGATGGGCCTGCAGGACCGGCCACCCCGCCTCGACATCATCGATCCGCGCCTCTCCCCGATGTACATGCTGCGGCGCGTCGCGCAGCGCGATCCGGCGCTCGCCGTCGAACGCGTCACCGGGCGAGGGCTCGTCAACGCCCTCGACCCGCTGGTCCGCGGCGAGATCGACCTCGCGTTCGGCCGCGTCGCGGATCTCGGCCGCGACGTGCCCGCGGAACTCGAGCACCGGCTCGTCCGGCTCGAACCACTGGTCGCGCTTCTCGCCCCGGAACACCCGCTCGCGGGCAACGCCGTCCTGAAACTGTCCGATCTCCGGGGTGACGGCATCTGGATTCCGCAATTGGGCGGCCCGGTCGAATGGCTTTCTTATTTGCAACGCCTATGCAAAGAATTCGGCGTCCCGATCGACGACTCGGGCGTCAGCTACGACCTCCGGCACACACTGGAACAGACGCGTTACGGAAAGCAGCGGGTCACTCTCGCCGGCGCCGACATGGACCTCGCCTCCGATCTCAACCTGCGGGTCCTGCCCTTCGAGCCGTCGCCGCTGTTCCCGTGGTCGGTCGTGTGGCGGCGCGGCGAAGGCCTGGCCCTGCGGCGCCTGCTGGCGCTCGTGGGCCGGACCAGCCACGAAGAAGGTTGGTGCACCTACGATCCCGAAAGATCCTGGCTACCGGACGACGACCTCAGGCAGCTAGGTGCCGGGCGAACCAGCGCGTGAGCTCGGCGTCGACCAGCTTCGCGTGGCCGGTCTGCGGAGCGGGTTCCAGCCCCGGCGCCTCGGCGAACCCGTGCGCCATCCCCGCGATCGTCACGAGTTCGGATCGCCGCTCCCCCAGCGCTTTGTGCAGCGCCGCCGCCGGTTCGGTGATCGAGACGTCGTCCTCCTCGCCGATGACGAGCAGTACCGGCGCGGTCAGTTCCCCCGCCCGCCGCACGTAGTCGTACTCGTTCGCGACCGCGCGGGACCGGTCCGACCACTGATAGGTGACGTCGAAGAACCGCTCGTTCGCCGCGATCACCGGCGCCAGCTGGGTCACCGGGTTCACCAGCGCGGCCGCCGCCACGGGAATCTCGGCGTGGGTCAGCATCTGCAGCGCGACCCCGCCGCCCTGCGAACCGCCGACCAGCCCCACCGGACCGTCCTCAATGGACAGCCGCGAGCGCAGCTCCGCCACCGCCGCCGGGAATTCCGCCTCAGCCTGCCTGGTGAGCGGTTCGACGACGTTGAGCACGTTGTCTTCGCTCGCGAGGCGGAAGAAGCCCTCGAAACCGCCTTCCGGGAACCGTTTCCCGGTCAGCGGCAACCCGAGGTGCACCCGCCACGCGTGCAGTTCCCGCATCGGCAGCGCCGCCGCCATCGCCGCCTCGCTGAACGGCGCGTCCAGCAGATGCCAGGTGAGCACCAGCGGCGCCGGGCGCGACTCGTCCGACGGCGGCAACGCCACGAACGGGACTCCCGCCGCCACGCCTTCGATCGCTCCGCTCAGTTCGACGCTCATCGTCATGTTCTCCCAGGTCCTTCTCGGTTTTTCCGGCTCTGGGAACAGCTAACCGCGAGGTCCGGGCCGGGATCCAACAGCCGTTCGGACGCCGATGACAACCATCGGTTGTCATCGGTACGAGAGAAGGGAGGGCATGGTTGACGCCCTTTGGGGCAGCATTGCTACGACGAACGGACGCCATCGAAGCGGGGGGAAGTCGCAAGATACGCGGCCGAAACACGATCATCACCCACGGGCATGATCAACGTGGTAGCGGTGAATCCCCAGCGTGACCAGCGAAGACTCGCCAACCGGCAACATTCGCCTTTTCGTGCAATTCGTTCTGGTTTCGACCGTCACGATGTGGACACAGAGTGATGGGCGTCTGTGCAGATCATGGCGTAGGGGGATATCTTCCTGCCCTAACCTAGCCCCTGTGTCGGGGGCAACGCCTACCGGCGGCTGGTTGGTCATGGGAGGTAGTCGGTGTCAGGAGTGCGTTTTGGACGGGTTTTCGCCGTCGCTGCGGCTGCGTCGCTGGCGCTGGCGGGCTGCGCGGGCGGCAGCAGCTCGTCCGGCAGCGGTGACAGCAGCACGCTGAAGATCGGATTCATGGGTGACCTCACCGGTGAAGGCTCCGGGATCGTGATTCCGCCCAGGAACGGCGCCAAGCTCGCGATCGAGGAGTACAACAAGACGAACCCGGCGACGAAGCTGGAATTCAAGGAATACGACAGCCAGGGCAAGCCCGAGCAGGCGACGTCGCTGATCGCGACCGCCGTCGGCAAGGACAAGATCACCGCGCTGATCGGCCCGGCCTTCTCCGGTGAGTCGAAGGCCATCGGCGGCCAGCTGGAGCAGAACAAGATCCCGAGCGTCTCGCCCTCGGCGACCGGCCCCGGCCTGGCGGCCAACGGCTGGAAGTACTGGCACCGTGTCGTCGCGAACGACAACGACCAGGGCCCGGCCATCGCGAACTTCCTCATCACCTCGAAGTCGCCGAAGAAGGCTTATGTCATCTCGGACGACCAGGAGTACAGCGTCGGTCTGGCGGACGCCTTCGAGAAGACGCTCAAGGAGAAGAACGTCCCGACCGAACGCGACAAGTTCGCCAAGGACGCGTCGGACTACTCCTCGACCGCGCAGAAGGTCAAGGCCGCGAACCCGGACATCATCCTCTTCGGTGGCTACTACGCCCAGGGCAGCCGTCTGCTCAAGCAGCTGCGTGACAGCCAGGTGACCGCCACCTTCGCCACCGGCGACGGTTCGCTCGACGCCCAGCTGGTCAGCGGTGCGGGTGCCGCGGCCGCCGAGAAGGCCGTCATCGGCTGCCCCTGCAACATCAAGGACGCCGGCACGGGCGACGAGTTCGTCACCAAGTACAAGGCCGCCTACAACGTCGACCCCGCGATCTACTCGACCGAGGGCTACGACGCCGCGACCGCCATCATCAACGCGGTCAAGGCGGGCAACACCACCTCGGAGAAGATCAACGAGTACCTGAAGACCATCGACTTCAAGGGTGTCTCGAAGCAGATCAAGTTCAAGGAGAACGGCGAGCCGCAGACGAACGCGATTTACGTCTACCAGGTCACCGGTGGCGTCATCAAGAACCTCGGCGCCTCGACCGAAGCCAAGCTCAACGGCTGACGGAGCAGGTAGGAACACCTAACGGAAGCGGGGGCGCTGTGCGGGCACAGCTCCCCCGCTTCGGCGCAAATGCGGCGAAAGAATCCTCGCCCCGTCCCGTAAGGCATCCACGTCATGCTTCAAGATCTGCAAGCCCAGTTCCTCGGTAGCACCATCGGCGGGCTGGTCGCCGGAAGCATCTACGCTCTCATCGCCCTCGGCTACACAATGGTCTACGGCGTGCTCCGGCTCATCAACTTCGCACATTCCGAGATCTTCATGATCGGGACGGTCACGTCCCTGTTCGTCCTGATCACCATCGCGGGCGGCACCGCCCCGATCACGCTCGGCGTGTTCGGGATGATCGCCGTCCTGCTGCTGATCATCATCGCTTCCGCCGCCGTGTCCGGCGGTGCGGCGGTCCTGCTGGAGCAAGTGGCCTACCGGCCGCTCCGCAAGAAGGGCGCGACCCGCCTGGCCGCCCTGATCTCCGCCATCGGCGCCTCGCTGTTCCTGCAGGAGCTGTTCGGCCTCAAGATCATCGAATGGATCACCGGGAAATCCGGCCGTGTGCAACAGAACGCGCCGCGGTTCATCCCGCACGAGGAGCTGTTCCACATCGGCAACGGCGTGGTCCGCACGGACCACGTGTTCGTCGTCGTCGGCGCCGTGATCATGATGATCGGCCTCGACCAGCTGGTCAGCCGCACTCGCATCGGCCGCGGTATCCGTGCCACGGCACAGGATCCCGAAGCCGCCGTGCTGATGGGTGTCAGCATCGACAAGATCGTCCGGCTCACCTTCCTCCTCGGTGGCGCGATGGCCGGTGTCGCCGCGGCGCTGTACGTCATGGAGTACGAGAACACCGATTACCGCATCGGTTTCCTTCTCGGCATCAAGGCGTTCACCGCGGCCGTGCTCGGCGGTATCGGCAACCTGCGCGGCGCCCTGCTCGGTGGCATCGTGCTCGGCCTGGTGGAGAACTGGAGTTCCATCTTCTTCGGTTCACAATGGAAGGACGTCACCGCCTTCGTGGTGCTGGTGCTGGTCCTGATGTTCCGGCCCACCGGCATCCTCGGTGAATCGCTGCAGCGGGCACGCGCATGAAGGGCGACGAAGAAGTGTCTACAGAAAACGGAAAACCCGCGCGCGCCGGGTTTCACCCCGTCGACGGTCTGCGGGACTGGTGGGCTCGCGCTCCGCATTGGCAGCGCTATGGCGTTTACCTCGCCCTGATCATCGGCGCGCTGATCCTGCCCGCACCGGCCATCGGCTCCTTCATGTCGCCAGACTCGGACTGGACCACCGTCCTGATCTTCCCGGTCGGGATCTACATCCTGCTGGCGATCGGCCTGAACATCGTGGTCGGCCACGCGGGCATGCTGGACCTCGGTTTCGTCGCGTTCTTCGCGATCGGCGCCTACACGCTCGCCGTGATGGGCACCAAATACGGCTGGAGTTTCTGGGGATGCCTCGTGCTCGGCATCTTCCTGGCGGCGATGTCGGGGGTGATCCTCGGCGCTCCGACGCTCCGGTTGCGCGGTGACTATCTGGCCATCGTGACGCTCGGCTTCGGTGAGATCGTCCGGATCACGGCGGTCAACACCGACAGCATCGGCGGCTCCCGCGGTATCACCAACGTCCCGCACCCGGAGCCGATCTTCGGTACCGAGTTCCTGCTCGACCCGGCGCCGTACTACTACCTGGTCCTGGCGGCGATCGTGGTCGCGATCGTCTTCTCGGTGCGGCTGCACCGAAGCCGGGTCGGGCGGGCCTGGGCGGCCATCCGCGAAGACGAGGACGCCGCCGAACTCATGGGCGTCCCGACGTTCAAGTTCAAGCTGCTCGCGTTCGCCATCGGCGCCATGCTCGGCGGCATGGCGGGCGCGGTCTACGCCAGCAAGGCCGTCTTCATCGAGCCGAACAACTTCCCGTTCATCCTGTCGGCGACCATCCTCGCGGCGGTCGTGCTCGGTGGCGCGGGGAACCTGCCCGGCGTGATCCTCGGCGCCTTCCTGGTCGCCTGGCTCCCGGAGCGGTTCCGGTTCCTGTCCGAGTACCGCATCCTGATCTTCGGTTTCGTGCTCGTGCTGATGATGGCGCTGCGGCCGGAGGGTCTGCTGCCGTCACGGCAGCGCAAGGCGGAACTACATGAAGGAACGGGCGGAATGGGTGCGATGGGCGCCGAGGTCGCGGGTCCGGATTCCGAGGCTTCGGCGGAGGTGACGAAATGAGCGTATTGCTCGCATTCGACAACGTGACCATGCGCTTCGGCGGTGTCACGGCCCTGAAGGACGTCAACCTCACCATCGACCAGGGTGAGATCTTCGCCCTGATCGGCCCGAACGGCGCGGGCAAGACCACCGTGTTCAACGTGATCACCGGTGTCTACCAGCCGACCGAGGGCCAGGTGCGCTTCGGCGACACCACGGTCAGCGGGATGAAGCGGTTCAAGATCAACCAGGCCGGGATCGCCCGCACGTTCCAGAACATCCGGCTGTTCCACAACATGTCGGCGCTCGAGAACGTGATGGTCGGTGCGGACTCGCATCACAAGACCGGTGCGATCTCGGCGACGCTGGGCCTGCCCGTGCACCGCAGGGAAGAGAAGCGGGGCCGCGAGCTGGCGAGGGAACTGCTGGACTTCGTCGGCATCGGGCGGGTCGAGCACAACACCGCGAAGAACCTCTCCTACGGTGACCAGCGCCGTCTGGAGATCGCGCGTGCGCTCGCGACCGACCCGAAGCTGCTGCTGCTCGACGAGCCCGCCGCCGGGATGAACCCGGCGGAGAAGAACTCGCTGCAGCAGCTGATCCGCAAGATCCGTGACGACGGCCGGACCGTGCTGCTCATCGAGCACGACATGGGCTTGGTCATGCAGATCGCCGACCGGCTGGCCGTGCTCGACTTCGGCCAGAAGATCGCAGAAGGGCTCCCCCAAGAGGTGCAGAACAACCAGAAGGTGATCGAGGCTTACCTGGGGGTGGCGGAAGATGCTTCTTGAGGTTCAGGACATCAACGTCCACTACGGGAAGATCGCCGCGCTCAAGGGAATGACCATCGAGGTCGGCCAGGGCGAGATCGTTTCGCTCATCGGGGCCAACGGCGCGGGCAAGACCACGACGCTGAAGACGATCTCGGGCCTGCGTCCGCTGACCAGCGGCCGGATCCTCTTCGACGGCAAGGACATCTCGAAGACACCCGGTCACAAGCGGGTCGAACTCGGGATCGGCCAGTCGCCCGAAGGCCGGGGCGTGTTCCCCGGTATGACGGTGCAGGAAAACCTCCTGATGGGCGCGTACACCCGTAAGGACGACCTGAAGGCCGACCTCGACGAGGTCTACGAGCTGTTCCCGCGGCTGAACGAGCGCAAGACCCAGTTCGGCGGCACGATGTCCGGTGGCGAGCAGCAGATGATCGCCATCGGCCGCGCGCTGATGACCAAGCCCAAGGTGCTGCTGCTCGACGAGCCGTCCATGGGCCTGGCGCCGATGCTGATCGCGCAGATCTTCGACATCATCCGCGAGATCAACAAGCGCGGGACCACGGTCCTGCTGGTGGAGCAGAACGCGCAGCAGGCGCTGAAGCTCTCCGACCGCGCGTATGTGCTGGAGACCGGTGAAGTGGTCAAGAGCGCCCGCGGTGCCGAGCTGCTGGACGACCCGCAGGTGCGGGCCGCCTACCTCGGTGGCGACCTGGGCGTCTGACGCCTTCTGTGAAAGGGCCCCGTCGCGTTTCGCGGCGGGGCCTTTCCCGTGTCAACCCAGTTTGATGTCGGTGCCGGTGAGGTTCTTCATGTCGGTGAGCGTCGGCCCACCGAAAGCCCGCAGCACCAACGGTTTCGCACCCTTGGGCAGATCGAAGTAGAGATCGAACTCGACCCGAACGCCGCGTCCGAGCTCGAACTTGTCCGGCTGCCGTTTGATCGTCATCGCCTGGTTGTCGACCGCGATCACGGCGCCGGAATCGGTGACCAGTTGCTGGCGACGGGTGTCGAAGACGATTCCGGACACCCCCTTTCCCGTCACCACCAGCCGGAGCCGGACGAACTGCCCCTTCGCCTCGAACTCGGTGTGGCTGCCGGTGAGGCTGGGCAGCCCGGCGGCAAGCCCGATGAGGGAGAACTCGGTCTCCCCGTTGAGCGCCGGCGGCAGATGCAGCGCCGTCTCGTCCGGACGGACCTCCCGCGCGGGCAAGTCGTAGACGGGTTTGGCGGGCGGCTGCGGCTGCTCGCCGGAGCAGCCGGCCAGCAGGAGGACCGCCGCCACCACGACCGACACTCCGCGACGCGGACGGTGCCCGCCACCGGGAACGAATTCGGCCGCGTTCCGGCGGATGCCCATCAGCCGGTCGTGGTCCACCGAACCGGCCCAGTCGTGCGTGGTGTCGCCCCATCGCGCGCTCGTGTCACTCACACTGCCATTCTCCTACGGCTACTGTGCGATTGTGGAGTTACGACGTCTTCGATATCTGTGCGCCGTGGCGGAGGAAGGGCATCTCACCCGCGCCGCGGAGCGCCTCGGCATCCGGGCATCGTCGCTCAGCCAGCAGATCATCGCGCTGGAACGGGAACTGGACACGCCCCTGTTCGTGCGCACCCAGGCCGGGATGACACCCACCGCCGCCGCGTTGGCGCTGCTCCCCCACGCCCGCCGGATGCTGGAAGAAGCCGATCTGGGTGCACAGGCCGTCCGCGACACCGTGGACCGGCCGCTCCGCGTCGGCGTGACACCGGGCGCGCCGCCGTCCGTACTTCCCGCCCTGCACGCGGAAGCGGTGGAGATCGACGACCTTTCCGCCGCCCGGCAACTCGAACTCCTGCGCCGGGGCGCGCTCGACGCCGGTCTTCTCGCCCTTCCGGAGGCGGTGGACGGCCTGCGGGTCGTCGTCGTGAGCGAGAGACCGTTGGGGGTGCTCGTTTCCGACACTCATCCCCTGGCTCGGCTCGAGGACGTCGGCTGGGACGACCTCACCGGGCTCGACCTCCTTCTGTACGAACGAGAGCTGGCGCCGGGCTATCACGACGCGCTGCTCGCCGAGTGCGCGGCAGCGGGCTGGCGCCCGGCCCACGTACGCTCCGGGCCACCTCGGCGGACGCTGTTCGTCGCCGAATTGCGGCATGGCGGCGACGTCGTCGCCTTGCGCCCACGGGAAGAACCGGCCGAAGGTCTGCGCTGGCTTCCGCTGCGGGAAGCGCCTGTCGTCCGGCACGCGCTCGTGTGGGATCCGGCGCACGCGTCTTCGGACCGGATCGCGGCACTGCTATGACGGCGCCCACAACGGATTCGCGCGCCGCCCGCCCAGCCTCGCCTGTTCGGTGATCCCGAACGGCCGTTCGGATCCTCCTCGTGGACAACGATCCCCGTTTCGCGATTACCTCACGGTGTTCGAGAACGAAGGAGAATCGTCATGCGGCAATGGGGTTTCGTGTACTTGGCCGACGGCTGTGATCCGGAGCGGGACGTGTCCCGTGTGGACACCGGGGCATGCCTGACCGTGCTGGTCGGTGTCGGCGAGGTGGAGCAGGTAGTGGCCGTGGCCGAACGGCTTGTGACCGAAGGGGCGCAGCTGATCGAACTGTGCGGCGCTTTCGGTCCCGTGTGGACGGCGCGGGTGATCGACGCGGTGGGAGCACGGGTTCCAGTCGGAAGCGTCATGTACGGCGGCGAGGCCACGCAGCAGCTTTACGACCTGTTCAGCCTCGGGGCCTAGCAGTCGGCGTCGTGGGCGGCTTCGACGCAGGCGCCGGCCTCGGCGTGGCCCGCGGCCTGGTACAGCAGGTTGTACAGCGTCTCGCGCTGGACGTTGTCGAGCGCGCCGAGCACCTCGTCCTCGACCCCGGCGAGGGCGAACTCGGCCTTGACGAGCTGCTTCAGCCCGACGTCGGTGAGCTCGACGATGTGCCGCCGCCGGTCCTCCGGTGAACGCCTGCGTTCGATCAGGTTCGCGGATTCCAGGTCGTTGAGCAGCCCGACGACGTTCGTGCTGTCCATCTCCAGCGTCTTCGCGAGGTCCTGCTGCGAGCAGCCGCCGAGATCGCGCAGCACGGTGAGCGCGACGAGATGCCGGGGGCGCAGGCCGAGTGGCGTCAGGACGGTCTCGCTGCGCAGCCGGATCCGGCGGGTGACGTGGTCGAGCAGCGCACCACAGCGATGCGGGGGCTGGTTCACCACCGGAAGTTCGGGCACTCGTCAAGTGTACGTTCCCACATGATGACCGCCACAGCATCAATGGTTTGCGTTACACAAACTATCTGTGCAAGATGATGCGTATGACGCATCTGCTGCACATCGACTCGAGCATCACGGGCGAGCACTCGATCAGCCGCCGGCTCACCTCGCGGGCCGCTGCGGCCTGGCGCGCCGCGCATCCGGAAGGCACCGTCACCTACCGCGACCTGGGCACCGATCCGCTGCCGCATCTGGACGCGGCGACCCATTTCTCCAGGACCCTGCCGCCGGAGCAGCACACCCCGGAGCAGGCCGCGGGCTGGCGGCGCATCAAGGAGCTGATCGACGAGGTCAAGGCGGCCGACACGGTCCTGCTGGGCCTGCCCCTCTACAACTTCGGCCCGCCGAGCACGGTCAAGTCCTGGGTCGATCATCTGATCGCGCCCAGGCTGTCGATCGATCCCGAGACCGGCCAGGGTCTGCTCGGCGGGCGGGACTTCGTCGTCCTGGCCTCGCGCGGCGGCGGCTACGGCGAAGGCACCCCACGTGAAGGCTGGGACCACGCGCAGTCCTGGATCCCGCACGGCGTCTCGCTGACCGGTCTCGAACCGCGGTTCGTCACCGCCGAGCTGACCATGGCGAAGACCAACCCGGCGATGGCGGATCTCATCCCGCTGGCCGACGAAAGCCAGGCAGCGGCAGAGCGCGCCATCGACACCTTGTGGACGCCGGCGGCCGCCTGACCGGGGCGCAAGCCTCGCGAGCGGTAAAGACGGTTCTCACCGTCCCTGCCACTCACGAGGGTTAGGCTCGCCGGATGGGGTTCAGCGAACGGGCGCGACGGGTGCGCGACGGGCGTCTGGCACACGGCCGCCGGGTCGCGGCGTTGTGTTCGTGCGTGAGCCAGTACCACCCGATCGGCCACCGGGCGACGTTGAGCTTCCTCGAGGAACTGGCCGGGCCGTACCAGCGACACGAACGAGCCCTGTTGCGTGCTTTGGAGGCGCTGGAAGCCAGTCGCGCGGCCTGGCTTTCGGCGGTCGCCGAGTACGAGAACCTGCGGGTGAAGGAAAAGCGGCTCGGCCGTCGGGTACCGGCGCACGCCTGCCCGCCGCCGGGGAAGGAGAGCGGCCACTGGTACTCGACGGTCCCGCACCTTTCGGAACGCGCGGCCTCGCACGCACGCAAGCTGCGGGCGTCGTGAGTGCCTGGTGGCCGTGTCGCGAAAGCCACTTTCGAGACGTCTGATGTCCCGAAAGTGGCTTTCGCGACACCCTGGATGGCGGCCACGCAACGTCGCCCGAGCGGACAGGGTGGCGCGGGTTGGTCGTGAGTGGCGTTTCGGGTTAGAACCCGAAACGCCACTCACGACCAACCGGACCGACCGCTCAGCCGATGCCCGCCGCGAACACGTGCATCGCGGTGTTCGACGGCAAGGTCACCGCGACGACCTCCTTCCCCGCGGTCAGCGGGACGGAGTTCGCGAACACCCGGTACGGCGTGGTCGGATAGGCCGCCCCGGCGCGGGTGTTCTTGCCCATCACGGTCGCCACCGTCGTCGCGCCGTACTGGGCGGGATCGGCGCAGCACCAGTTCGGGAAGCCGAGTTCGGCCTGGCTCGTGGTGCCGTCGGCATAACGGACGACGACAGTGCCCTTCGCCGTACCCGTACCGGTTCCCGTCAGCACCAGCTTGGCGCCCGTCCCCCGCACCGCGATGGTCTGACCGGACGCGAGGACGTTGTCCTTCTGCCCGGTGCCGGTTTCCGGCCACGTCAACTGGGCGCCGAGGGCGGTGAAGCCCGCGCCGGGTTTGAGACCGGCTTCGGCGAGCCCTTCGGCCCGGAAACTGCTGCCGCCGCCGTCGATGTCCCCCACCGCGACATGGGCCGCGTCGGTGACGCCGATGTTGCCGTAGGCCGCGGCCAGCGAACCGTGCGGGACGGTGACCGTCACCGAGTCGGTGACCCGGTTCTCCCCGAGCCGCGCCTTGTACGACGCCGACGCGGTGAGCTGGTAGTCGTCCGGTTTGATCCCCGCGTCCGGCGTCACCTTCACCGGGACACTCACGGTCTTGCCCGGCATCACCAGCCGAGGACCTGACGGCACCTCGACGCGGAAACCGTTGGCGGGCAAGGAGAACGTGACGTCCCGGACCGGCAGCGGCGTGCCGTTGGTGAAGCTCAGCGTGCCCGTCGCGGCCTGCCCCGGACCGGCGACCGCCGGCACGGACAGGGCGACCGAACCGTTGCGGTCCTCGGGGAAGATCCCGCCGACCGCGCTCGTGCCGAACAGGCGGACGTCCTGACGGTCACCGGCGCCGATCTTGCCGGTCTTGACCCGCGCGACCCCGCCGGTGGCCGGATCGAACCACCAGCCCGACGGTGCCGCGTCCAGCTCGGCCTTGCTGCCGTACTGCCGCAGGACCGACATCCCGGCCAGCACTGTCGCGGGCTTGCTTCCCGTGTGGACGGTCAGCTGGTAGTTCCGCGACGCGGGCTTCCCTGCGTAGGAAACGGAACTCGCGCCGATCCCGACCGTCACCGTGCCCAGCCCGGACGTCGGCGCGTCGACGGTGAACGTCTGCTTCGCCTGGTCGCCGTTCTTGTACGCCCTGGTCACGCCGTCGTCTTCGGTGAGCGTGAACGAGCCCTTGCCCTGCGGGTAGACGTCGAGGTCGAGGACACCCTTGTCCCTCGTCTGCCACGACTTCGTGCCCTCGGCCCACATCGGCACCACGGCACCGGCACGGACGAACAGCGGCAGCGTGTCGAGCGGCGCGTCGTAACCGTCCACAGTGGCCGGTCCGGTGTAGGTCTTGCCGCTCCAGTAGTCGACCCAGGTGCCCTTCGGCAGGTAGATGCCGTTGCGCACGGTGGAGTTCTCGTACACCGGCGCGACGAGGAAGTCCTTGCCGGACAGGAACTCGTACTTCGCCTTCTCGCCCCAGACGTTCGGGTCGTCGGGGTATTCGAGCGCCAGCGGGCGGACCTGGCCGACCCCGGTCTGGTGCGCGTCCACCGAATGGCTGTAGGTGTAGGGCAGCAGCCGTTCCTTGAGCAGCAGGTACTTGCGGTTGATCGAGGTGAACGGCTCGCCGTACTTCCACGGCTGCTTGTCCGACGCGGCCCAGCCGTCCATCGTCATCGAGACCGGCAGGAACGCCTTCCACTGCAGGTCGCGGACGTAGGTCTGCGGGCTGCCGCCGAAGATGCCGTCGATGTCGCCGGTGTTGTACGCGATACCCGAGTTCGTCGCGCCGGCGTAGGTCGGGATCTGCCATTTGATGTAGTCGTACGAACCGGCCTGGTCGCCGCTCCACAACACACCGCAGCGCTGCGCGCCCGCCCAGCTGACCGGCGTCCAGACGAAGCCGCGCGCGTCACTGTTGTCCTCGATGCCCTTGTGGGCGGTGTCGCAAGCGTCCAGCGCGAACTGGTATCCGGGGCCGACCCACGCGACGTCGAGTTTGCGGACCCGGACCCCGGCCTTGACCTCTTCGACCTGGTTCGGGACGCCGTTCTCGGTCCACAGCCCGAGCTGCATGTTGTTCTTGCGGAGGCCTTCGCCGGTCTGCTGGAGGTTCTCGTACCCGCAGCCGTAGCCGTCGTTGACGAGCATCCAGCCGTTGGGCATCCCGTGCTCGGTGTACCCCTCCGCGACCTTCACCGCGTCCAGCGTGTGCCGTTCGCCGCGGTTGGCGTTGTGCAGGTAGCAGTCCGCGTCACCGTGTTCGAGCCCGTAGAGCGGTGGCAGGAAAGGCTTCCCGACCAGGTCGGTGTAGCCGGTGATGACGTCCTTGAGCCCGTTGCCGACGACATACGTCGCGTCGAAGCGGCGCTCGTCGTGGGTGGTGCGCACCGGCTCGGTGAAGGCGTAGGTGCCCTGCGCGAAGGTGTTGCGCAGCACGCCGTATCCCGCCGTGGAGGCGTAGAACGGCTGCGAATTCGGTGCCCCGCCGTCATTCCAGTTGTAGTCGGCGAAGATCCGGATCGTCTGGTCACGGTGGCTGAACCGGCCGTTCTGCTCACCACCGCCGACGAACTGCTCGGCCGCCGTGCGCGCCAGGGTCTGCGTGGTCGCTTTGTCGGTCCAGGACAGCGGCGCCGATTCCTCCCAGAGCCGCTTGCGGTCCGCGCCGTCGTACAGCGCGAGCCGCATCGGGTGCTTGTACGCCCGCAGCGTCGCCTTGGCCGTGGAAACCGCCCAGTAGTCCCCCTTGTCGGTCTTCTTCGGCGTGACCTCGCCGGTGCGCGGCAGCACGATCTTGCTCCCGGCCGGATCGGTGAACTTGCCGTCCGGCCCGAGCCAGACCCGGACGGCGCCTTCGGCCGGGAAGCTGACGCGGACCGCGTCGCTCCCCGAATTCAGGGTGACCGTGGGGCCGTCGGCGGAGATCCCGGTCAGATCGCCCAGTTTGCCCGCCGCGGCCGCGGCGGGATCGGCGTGGGCGGCGACCGGGGAAAGCCCGAGCAGGGCCACTGCGGCCAAACTACCCAGGGATTGCGCAACTCTGCTCATTCGAGACACCTTTCGCGCATGAATACGCAATAGGGTCTCTGTATAGCGCACGGTTCGCGCAAAGTCATCCGCCGAAGCGGTGCTGCCGACTTTCGTCGGGTCGGACGAAGATCCTTATGCCACAAGGGAGCCCAAGTACGTGAAGGCCCCCTTCCTGTACCTAGGCGCAAGGAAGGGGGCCTTCACGTACTTGGGACTAGACGGCTTGGACCTCGACCCCGGCGGCCTCGAAGGCCCGCAGCACCTTCGGATCGGCGTTGGAGTCCGTGACGAGGGCGTGCACCTGCGGCGTCGCGCAGATCCGCGCGAACGCCCGGCGGCCCAGCTTCGAACCGTCGGCGACCGCGACGACGCGTTCCGACCGCTCGACCATCAGCCGGTTGATACTCGCCTCGCCCTCATGGTGGGCGAAGGCGCCGGCCTCGGCGTCGAACGCGTCGACCCCGAGGAACAGCAGGTCGATCGTCAGTTCGCTGAGCACGCGCGTGGCCAGCGGACCACTGAGCTCGAACGACTGCGGGCGCGCGACACCGCCGGTGACCACGATCTTCACATGCGGCCGTACCGCGAGTTCGTGCGCGATGTTCAGCGCGTTGGTGACCACCGTCAGCCCCGGCGAATCACGCAGGCCCGCCAGATCCGACCGCGTCGCGAGCGAACGCGCGACCCCGGCCGTCGTCGTCCCGCCGTTGAGGCCGACCACCATGCCCTGCGCCACGAGCGACGCCGCGGCGACGCTGATCCGCTGTTTCTCGGGCACGTGCCGCGCGGTCTTGTACCGCAACGGCAGGTCGTAGGCGAGGTCGTTGGCCACCGCGCCACCACGGGTGCGGGTGAGCAACTGCTGCTCCGCCAGATGATCGAGATCGCGCCGGATCGTGGCCGCGGAGACGTTCAGCTCCTCGGCCACGTCCTCGACGTCGATTTTCTCCCGCTGCCCCAGCAGGTCCAGCAGGGTGCTCAGCCGTTCGTGCCGGGCCATCGGCGCCACTCCTAGCTCGCTGCGGCCTATCGCGCATGGCGTTGCGCTGTTGGCCACTGTTTCGAGCAGTATGCTGCATCGCGGTTGTCCGCCGCGAGCGGCACGCCGGTCGAGTGGCCCGGCCGGTCACTTCATCCGGAAGTCGTGGTGTTCCGGCAGCGGTTCATCGGAAACCGCCGCCCAGGTGTCCGAAAGCGACGTTTCCCCTTCCCTGATGTTCGCGACCTCGAAACCGTTGTCGTAGACGGCCTTGGCCCCGGCGAGGTCGCCTCGGGCGAGCCGGGTACGCGCGGTCAGGAGGGCGATCCGCCCTTCCACCGGAAGACCGTCCAGCAACTCGCTCGCCTCTTCCGGGAGCCCCGCCGCGAGTTGCGCCGCGATCGCCTCGACCACCAAAGGGCGCAGCGACGGGGCGAGGGCAACCGCCCGCCGGTACAGCCAGGCGGCCTCGTGCCCGGCCGTGGCGACCGCGAGATTCCGCAGCGCCCAAGGGTTCTCGTCCGCCGAAACGGACTCGCGCCAGGCGCGGACCGCGTCCGACTGCCGTCCGGCTGCCCAGTGCGCGACGCCGCGGTGGTACCAGGTCAGCCAGTTCTTCGGGGCGTACTCCAGGAGATCCGCCCAGTACCGGTTCACCAGCGTCGGCGGGGGCACGGTGAGCGGGTCCCCGTCCGGCGGTGCGCCGCCGAGCAGCGCGAGCCACGGCTCCTGGTCCGGACCGAGTGAATCCTCGGGGAACGGCGTGCCGGGCAGGCACATCGGCGCCCGCCGGCTCTCCAGCGCTCCCCAGCCGGAACCGGTGGCCAGGAAGGTTTCCGGGGTGACGTCGGCGATCTTCCGCCAAGCCTCGTGGTACTCGTCCAGCGTCTCGGCCGACGGCAAACCGGCGGCGACGGCCTCGCGAGCCACCGCCCAGTCGCTCCCGTGCACCGCCGCGGGATCCGCGGCGACCGGGCCGTAGGCCTCCAGCCAGTCCCAGCTCTCCCCCGGCGGCAACCGCAGATGCTCCAGCTGGGTGCGAGCCAGACCGGCCTGGATCTCCAGGTAACCGCCCGCGCCGGGCGCCAGCCACTCCTGCCAGCGGCGACCGCCGGCGGACTCGCCCCACAGGAACAGTTTCCGCCCGCGCAAGCGGCCGGTGGACAGCTGGGCGAGCCCTGTCCCGTCCTCTTCGACGGCCGCGACCCACGGTCTTCCGGTCACCTCGAAGAAGTAGTCCGCCGCGGCTTCCGCACGGGACGGATAGGTCAGCTCGCCTGGGACGTCGACCAGGTCGAGGCGTCCCGAATAGCCGTAGTGCCACGCCTGTGTCGCGGGCGCCAGCACGCGGGTGCCCGCGTTCTGCGGCACCGCGATGTTCGACCACCAGTACACCGGGACGTCGCAGGGATGCGGATTCCGCACCCGTACCGCCACCAGCAGCTGGTCCGACCCGTCAGGCAGCCAGAAATCGATCTGGTACGGCAGGTCGCGAGTGCGTTCCCACTCCCACAGGCGCAGCAAGGGCGTACCGTCCGGGCCTTCGATCTCCGCGGCGAACATCGGCTCGCACGTCAGTGTCGTATGCCCGGTGCTCCCGAGGTTCCACTCGACGCCGCCGGCGAACCACGCGTCCCGCAGGGCGAGGTTCGCCGGCTGGAACACCGGGTTGCGGTAGAGCAGCTCACGCCCGGACGGCTTGTGGACCAGCGAATACAGCCGCCCGCCGAGCGACGGCAGCACCGTGGCGCGGAGCTTGTCGTTCTCCAGCACCATCGCCGGAAGCTCGCGTTCGGTGCGCTCGCGCGTGTAGCCGTCCTGCAGCAGGCACGGCAACGTGGTGTCGAGGCGGCCGTACCCGATGTTCTCCGCCAGGTCCGGCGGCAGTTCGTCCACATTGGACACCTTGGCCACCGCTTCGGGTTTCCGTAGCGGTGGCAGCGGGTTCTCCGGTCCCAGCCCGGCGGCCGGGAGCACCAGCCCGGTGCGGTACAGGCGGGTCATGCGTCCGGGAGCCGGTCACCCGTGGCGGCGTCGAACAGGTGCACCGCGCCCGGTTGCGGCGTCAGCGAGATCGGTTCACCACGCTGCCACGGGGCCATGCCAGGGGTGCGGACCGTCAGCACGCGGTCGCCGTCCCGGCAGTAGAGGTACTGGTCGCTGCCGAGTTCCTCGACGACCTCGACGACGGCCTCGAACCCGCCGTCCCCGATCGTCCAGCCCTCGGGCCGGACGCCGACGACGATGCCGGGGCCGGTCAGCGCCGACCGCTGCGCCGGGGTCAGCGGCAGCCGCGTTCCACCGGCGACGGCGCCGTCGGTGTCCACGGTGGTCTCCAGCAGGTTCATCGCGGGCGAGCCGATGAACCCGGCGACGAACACGTTGACCGGCTTGGCGAACAGCCCGACGGGCGTGTCGCACTGCTGCAGGAGCCCGTCCTTCAGCACGGCGACCCGATCGCCCATGGTCATCGCCTCGACCTGGTCGTGCGTGACGTAGAGCGTGGTGATGCCCAGCCGCCGCTGCAGGGACGCGATCTGGGTCCGGGTCTGCACCCGGAGCTTGGCGTCCAGATTGGACAGTGGTTCGTCCATCAGGAAGACGCTGGGCTCGCGCACGATCGCCCGGCCCATCGCGACCCGCTGCCGCTGCCCGCCGGACAGCTTCGCGGGCTTGCGGTCGAGATACTCGGTCAGGTCGAGCACGGCCGCGGCCTCGCGCACCTTGCGTTCGCGTTCGTCTTTGGGCATCTTCGCCAGCTTCAGGTGGAAGCCGATGTTCTCCCCCACCGTCATATGCGGGTACAGCGCGTAGTTCTGGAACACCATCGCGATGTCCCGGTCCTTCGGCGGCAGTTCGGTGACGTCGCGGTCCCCGATGTGGATGGAGCCGTCGTCGACGCCCTCCAGCCCGGCCAGCATCCGCAGCGTGGTCGACTTCCCGCAGCCGGACGGGCCGACCAGCACCAGGAATTCGCCGTCGGAGACCTCGAGATCGAGGCCGTCCACGGCGGGGCGTTCCACCCCGGCGTAGTAGCGGGTGGTGTCGGAAAAGGTCACGGTGGCCATCAGGTCCTACTTTCCGGCGCCGAGGGTCAGGCCGGTGATGATCCGGCGGGCGAGCACGAGGTAGAGCACGAGCATCGGGAGCACGACGATCGCCACCCCGGCGATCAGGCCGCCGTACTCCGACTGGTAGCTCGCGGCCCCGTAGAAGGTGAAGAGCGCGCGGGAGAGCGTGAAATGCGCCTGGTCCTTGAGGAACACGATCGCCAGCAGCGTCTCGTTCCACAGGCCGATGGCGTTCAGCGTCAGCGCGGTGATCATGCCGCCGCGGGTCAGCGGCAGCATGACCGAGAAGAACGTGCGCATCGGCGACGCGCCGTCGAGCGCGGCCGCCTCCTCCAGTTCGTCCGGCAGCGACCGGAAGAAGCCGGTCATCAGGAACACCGTGAACGGGATGGACAGGGCCACGTACAGCACGAACAGGCCGTACTCGTTGTCCATGTGGACTTTGCTCAGCACCACGAACAGCGGGATGATCACGGTCTGGAACGGCACGCCCATGCCGATCGCGACGACGTTCGTCATCGGTCCCGCGCCGCGGACACCCAGCCTGGTCAGGGCGTACGCGCACGGCGCCGAAACGACGACGGTCACGACGGTCGCCAGCCCGACCAGGACCACGGTGGTGAGCACGGCGTCGCCGAAGCCCGCGTTGTTCCAGGCGTAGATGAAGTTCCGGAACGGCTTGCCGACGTTGAACCATTGATACGGCAGGGCGAACGGCTTGGTGAAGATCTCCACCGGCGTCTTGAACGACGCCGTGAGCAGCCAGTACAGCACCAGGATGTTGCCCGCGGTGAACAGCCACACGATCGTGGAGCCCACGACGCGCAACGGACTGAACCGTTTCGAGCCCGGTGCCGGACGCGGTTTCCGCGGCGGCTTGCGCACCGGTTTCGCCGGTCGCCGCGCGGGCGCCTCGACGTCGGTGACGGACATTTCGTCTCCCATAGACAACTCAGAACTGGATCGCGTCACGGCGCATCAAACGACGGAGCAGGACGACGAGCACGGACACCAGCGCGATCATCGCCACCGCGCAGGCGCAGGCGGCACCGAAGTCCGGGGTGCCGTTCGAGCCGAAGGTCCGGTCGAACACGTAGATCCCCAGCGTCCACGCCTCGTTGGGCGGGGCGTAGGTGCCCGGCCCGGCCAGCACGAACACCAGCTCGAAGATCTTGAGCGCGTTGATCGTCCACAGCACCCCGGCGACGCCGACGACGTCCCAGGTCATCGGCAGCGTGATGTTCTTGAACTTCTGCCACGGCGACGCGCCGCCCAGTTCCGCGTCCTCGTAGAGGTACGGCGGGATACGGTCGACCGCGGCCATCAGGATGGTGATGTAGAAGCCCGAACTGGCCCAGATCAGCGATGCCGTCACCACACCGGTCACATTGGACGGTGCGAGGAACTTCGCCGCGTCCGCGCCGAGGCTTTCCAGCACGTAGTTCGCCAGGCCCTGTTTCCCCGGCTGGTACTTGAAGACGAAGCCCAGGAACATCCCGAGCGCCACCGGTGCCACGATGTTCGGGAAGAACAGGATGGCGCGGACGATCTTCCCGCCCTTCATGTCCCGCAGCACCATGGTGAACAGGAAGGCCAGGGCGAACGTGCCGATCCCGCCGAGGAACACGTAGATCAGCGTGTTGCCGAACGCGTACTGGAACGAGTCGCTCGACACCATCTGCGTGTAGTTGGTGACGCCGTTGGGTTTCGGTGTGTCCCCCGCCCCGGCCCAGCTGGTGAAGCTCAGCACCACGGTCGCGATCGTCGGCAGCACCAGGAAGGCCAGGTACAGCACCAGCGCAGGCGCGGCGAACGGCCAGAACAGCCGTTTCTTGCGACGCAGGTGCGCGCCGGCTTTCACGGCCCGTGCCGGAGTCGTCGTGACCGTGGCCATCAACCCTGGTTCTTCCAGAACTCGGCGCCCTTGGTGGCGAGCTGGTCCACGAACTGCTCCGGGGTGATCTGGCCCTTCAGCAGCGCGATGTCGGCCGGGTCGAAGACGTCGGTCTGCCATTTGCCGCCGGCGATGCCGTCGATCCCGTCGTACTGCAGGACGTGTTCCTTCTTCGGGTCGTCCAGCGCGGCCTTGACCTGCTTGAGGTCGTCCGGCACGGCGAGGTCGGCGCGCGGCACGAGGTTGTCGGCCACCGCGGGGATCCCGGAAAGCAGGTCCTTGTTGAGGAAGTAGGCGATGAACGCCTTGGCAGCCTCGGCGTGCTTGGCCTTCTTGGTCACCGAGAAGCCGATCGACATCTGCTCGACGGTGTCGTGCGTGGCGCCCGCGGGCATCGGGAACTGGAAGGAGCCGTAGTTGATCTTCGTCCCGGCGCCCTGCTTGTCCAGGTATTCGCGGGTCTCGCTCGGCGCCCAGCTGCCGACATAGAGGAAACGGGAGTCGCCGTCGGCCCAGCGCTGCTGCACCTGCGGGAACTTCGCCGCGTCCCAGCCGTCGATGAAGTGCTTGGGCAGCTTCGCGGTTTCGGCGGCGGCCTTGAGGAAACCGGGCTCGGTCTTCCACGCCTGGCCGGTCTTGTCGGTGGCCGCCTTGTAGATGCCGCCCGCGCCGACGTAGCGCTCGGCGAGCTGGGTGAAGAAGTACATGTTGTAGAACGGGATATCGCCGTCGAGGCTGATCGCGGACTTGCCGTCGGCCTTGGCCTTGTCGAACAGGCCGATCAGCTCGTCCATCGTCTTCGGCTGCTGGATGTCGCCGGCGGTGTCCTTGTTGAACCACCAGGCGCTCGACTGGATCGTGTACGGGACCATGAAGTTGTGGCCCTCGCGGTCCTTGTTCTGCGGGAAGTCGTACGAGCTGGGCGAAAGCACGTCCTTGACGGTCTTGTCACCCTCGCCGACCTTCATCGCGAAAACGTCGTCGACGCTCTGCGTGCCGCCCGGCGTCATGATCGCGGCGCCGACCTTGCTGACGTCCTGATCGAACAGGTCCGGCACGGCGTCGGTGTTCAGCGCGGGCACCAGGTTCTGGGTGTAGGCCTTGCGGCCCAGCCACTGCACGTCGACCTTGACGCCGGTCTTCTCCTGGAAACATTTGAAGGCCTTCTGCAGGACCTTGCCTTGCGGCTCGTCGGCCGTCCACATGGACCAGTACGTGAATTCCTTGTCCGTGGCGGGTTTCACCCCCGCTTCGGGACAGGGCGCGTTGAGGAACTGGTCGACGCCAGGGAGGGCGTTCTCGCCGGTGCCTCCGGCCGTGTCCCCGCCGCCGCATCCCGCGAGCAGGAGCGCCGCCCCTGCCGTCAATGCCGTGAGCCTGCCTACCCGCATCCGCCACCACCTGGATCGAAGATCACACAAGTTCTGCTTGTTATTGCGCAGTTTCGTAAGGTTTCGCGCACATGTCAACACTCAATCGCGCAAAGTCTGCTTAATCGTCACCTTGACCGGTTCAACCCTGATCAAGCTTGAGCACTCCCAAGAGCCGCCGCACCTCGACGGCGACCGCGGCCCGTCCGGCACCGAGGTACTTCCGCGGGTCCACCCGGTCCGGATGCGCACGCCAATCGTCCGCGACGGCCGCGGTGAACACCTTGTTGAGCTGGGTGGCGATATTGATCTTCGTCATCCCGGCGCGCACCGCTTCGGCCAGCCCGTCGTCGGGCACGCCGGACGAACCGTGCAGCACCAGCGGCACCGGGACCCGCTCCTTCAGCCGTGCGATCAGCTCGAAGTCCAGCGCGGCGTCGCGGGTGAGCATGGCGTGCGAACTGCCCACCGCCACCGCCAGCGCGTCGACGCCGGTGGACGCGACGAACTCCGCCGCCTCGTCCGGATCGGTGCGCGCGCCGGGTGCGTGGACGCCGTCCTTGCCCCCGACCTCGCCGAGTTCGGCTTCGACCCACACTCCGTGGTCGTGGCAGTACGCGGCGACTTCACGCGTCACGCGTACGTTGTCGGTGTAGTCCAGTTTGGACGCGTCGAACATGACGGAGCCGAAGCCGAGCGATACGGCCTCACGGACAAGGTCGGCCGATTCGGCGTGGTCGAGATGCACCGCGACCGGCATGGCCGCATCCCTGGCCGCGGCCAGCGCCGCCGTGCCGACCGGCACCAGTGAGCCGTGGTATTTCACGGCGTTCTGGCTCAGCTGCACGATCACCGGCGCTTCCGCCTCGGCGGCCCCGTCGACGATCGCGGTGATGTGTTCGAGCTGGATCGCGTTGAACGCGCCGCAGCCTTGCCGGGCCGACGCGGCGGCTCCGACGATCTCCCCGGTTCCCACCAGAGGCATGACGGTTTCTCCTAATCCGGGCGGGCGCGCACGGCGACCAGCCCCTGTTCGGCTTGGTAGTGCGCGAGGTCGACGTCGCCGGCGAGCGGGCCGAGCACGGCCGCGCCGGACAGCGCGACGGCCCGGCGCAGGATGTCCGGCCACGATTCGCCTTCGCTCAAGCCCAGTGCGAGCGCCGCGACGACGGCGTCGCCCGCGCCGGTGGTGTTGCCACGCAGCACAGTGGATGGTGCCGCGTGCCAGCTGCCGGAGCCGGTCACCGCCAGCAGCCCCTCGGAGCCCAGCGAGACGACGACGGCGCCCGCTCCCGCCCTGCGGAGTTCGGCCGCGGCGGCCACCGGGTCCCGCAGGCCGGTGACCTCGCGCAGTTCGTCGGCGTTCGGCTTGACCACGGACGGCCGTCCGGCCAAGCCGTCGAGCAGGGCTTGGCCGGAAGTGTCCAAAATGGACTCAGAGTCTCCGAGGAGGTCCGCGTAGCTCCCGGCTCCCGGCGGGAGGCTGCCCGAACAGACGAGCACATCCGGTTTCCGGGTTCGAACGGACGCCGCAAACGCTTGCCACTCGTCTTCGGCGAGCCGGGGACCGGGCTCGTTCAGCAGCGTGACCGAACCGTCGTCCGCCAGGACCGTGGTGGTGCGCCGGGTCTCCCCGCCGATCGGGACGACCTCGGCCGGAATGCCCGCCGCCGCGAGGTCGTCCTCGACGACGGACCCCGTCGCACCACCGGCGGTGAGGATCGCGCGGACGTCGGCACCGAGCGCGCGCAGCACACGGGCGACGTTGACACCCTTGCCGCCCGCCCGGTGCCGCACGTCCCTCACCCGATGCACCTCGCCCGGCCGGAGACCGTCCACCGTGTACGTGACGTCCAGCGCGGTGTTCGGCGTGACGGTGACGATCACGGCGGCCTCAGGTCAGGACGACGGAACGGGTGAGACTGCGGGGGTTGTCCGGGTCGAGCCCCTTGCGGGCGGCGATCGCCCCGGCGACGCGCTGCGCGCGGACCAGGTCGGCAAGCGGGTCCAGGCCGCTCTCGACGAACAGGCCGCCCGCGCGGGCGACGTCCTCGGCCAGCCCCTCCGGCGCCTGCCCGAACATCCAGGTCACGCGGCCGGGTTCGCTGATGCTGATCGGGCCGTGCCGGTAGTCCCACGCCGGATACGACTCGGTCCACAGCAGACAGGCTTCGCGGAACTTGAGCGCCGCTTCGTTCGCGATGCCCACCGACCAGCCGGTGCCGAGGAAACTGAACTGCTCCGCGCTCACCAGTTCTTCGGGCAACGGTTCGGCGAGCACGCGTTCGGCCTGATCGGCGACCGCGGTCAGGTCCTCGCCGAGGTGCGCCCGCAGCATCGCCAGCGCGGTCGTGGCGAAGCGGGTCTGCACGACCGAGCGTTCGTCCACGACGGACAGGTCGACGATCGTGTCCGCAGCGTTCTCGATCTCGGGCGGCACGCCGGTGATCGCGATGGTCGGCGTCTTGCCCCGCAGCTTCGCCAGCAGGGCGTGGACCTCGGTCGTCGTACCCGACCGGGTCAGCGCCACGACATGGTCGTAGCCACGACCCACCGGGAATTCCGACGCGGCGAAGGCGTCGGTCTCGCCGAGCCCCGCGGACTCGCGAAGGACGGCGTACGCCTGCCCGATGAACCACGACGTGCCGCAGCCGACGATCGCGACCCGCGCGCCCGGCGGCGGCAGCAGATCACTGTTCGCCGAGGCCAGGGCCGCCGCGTCCCGCCAGCAGCCGGGCTGGCTCGCGATCTCCGCCGCCATGAAGGTCCCGCTCATGAACTCCCCATCCGTGCCAGTTGTGCGCAATAGCTGTCACGTTAGGTGCAGTTTTGTGCAACGTCAATGCTCTGTTAGCGCACTTTCACGCAATTGTCCCGCTCAGATGTGCAGGATGGCCCGGTCACCTACCCGGATCGTCTCGCTGCCCACGGCCGCCAGACCCGTCGACGGCGCCGAGATCCTCGCGGACCTCCTGCGCCAGTGACCGGCGTCACTTCGAAAGCTGTCACAACCTCCTCGGCCGGATCGTCATGTGTGCAGAAACCGACGGAGAGGAAAGATCATGGAAGCGCGCTTCAACCTGTTCGAGAACGAGGTCGCCGTCAAGTTCGTCAAGCGCCTCGGCGCCGCGAGCCGCCCGATCGAGGAGTCCTCGCTGCCGCACGCGACCCAGGAGCTGGTGAAGCTGCGCGCCAGCCAGATCAACGGCTGCGGCTTCTGCACCGACATGCACAGCAAGGACGCCGCGCACGCCGGCGAGACCTCGGTGCGGCTCAACCTGGTCGCCGCCTGGAGGGAGGCGAAGGTGTTCACCGAGGCGGAGCGCGCGGCACTGGCGCTCACCGAGGAGGGCACCCGCATCTCCGACGCGCACGGCGGCGTCAGCGAGGAGACCTGGGCCGACGTGCGCAAGCACTACAACGACGACGAGATCGGCGCGCTGATCTCGCTGGTGGCCACGATCAACGCGTACAACCGGCTCAACGTCATCGCGGGAACCTCGGCAGGCGACTACCAGCCCGGCATGTTCGGCTGAGCCCCGCGTTCACCGACAACAGGATTGCCTCGCCGGACAACGATTCTGGACATTCCCGGTGCTAAACCTTCGGAAACCGCGATCCTTCCGGAGGTTCAGCCCGTGGAACTCGATGTCCGCTTCTTCCCCGTGACCGGCACCCACCAGCTCAGCAACGATCTCGTCGGACTGCGCGCGAACTTCCACTACGGCTCGGGGAACGTGCTGGAGCAGCACTACGCGGACAAGACGACGATGATCTGGACCGGCGTGTCCGGCGACTTCACCGGCGTCCGGCAGAAGGAAAAGACGCTGCGCGTGTTCGCGGTCGGTCCCGCCCAGTATTTCGTGACCTGGTACGAAACCGGGACCGTCGCGACGGCCGCGCACGGCGAGATCTTCGACGGCGGCTACCCCATCACGGTGATGGCGGACTTCGAACGCCTCGTCGCGACGGCGGCTTACACGAATCCCCGCGAAGACGGCGGACAGTATTTCCTGGTCGACCAGGCGACCATCGAGATCCTGGACAAGCCGCACGGATGGCCTTCCTTCCCGGCCACTCGCGCCTGAGGTTCCGGGCACGTTGCGACAGGCATCAACGGGCGACCGGCCAGGTCCCTGCCGCGCTTGGTGCTGACCGGTGTCATGCAAGTGTTCGGCCTATGTTCTGAGGTGCATGGTGTTGCGTCTGGGTTGGCCGGTGGGGTCGAGGTAGGCGGGTGCGGTGAATTCGGGGAGTCCGTCTTGGGCGATCTGGACTTTCCATTCGCTGCGGTGGATCAGCCGGTGATGCTTCGTGCACAAGAGCACCAAATTGTCGATCTTCGTCTCACCGTGGTGCCGCCAGAAAACAATATGGTGCGCCGTACACCGTGGCACCGGCATATCGCACCCCGGAAAAGCACAGCCACCATCACGAAGGGTCAAAGCGTACTTCTGCGCCAGGGACACGGTACGTTTCGACCGGCCGATGTCCAAAGGCTCACCCGCGGTACCCAGAACGCCAGGCCGGACACGAGCATCACAAGCCAGGATCCGGGCGTCGGTAGCGCTGATCGGCCCCACCAGATCCAGATGCGCTTCGCCGATGTCCCGGATCAGGTCCTCGTACGACATGGTGACGAGAATGTGGGTGGCTTCCCCGGCTTGACCGGGCAAGTTCCGGCTGGTGGTCTTTAGCCGCACATAGTCGGTGAAGGCGTCGCCGTAGCGTTCGTCATGGGTACGGGAGTCACGGATTCCGTCGATGGCTTTGTGGGGTTTGGCCATGGGGTCGAGGTCGGACTTCAACCGGGCATACGTTTCCAGGTCGAGGGTGCCCTTCAGGCCGAGGGTGCCGTCACGGTGCTTGACGAACCGCAGTTCCGGACGACCATCTTTGGGGTCCTCGTTGCGGGACTCTTTCCCATCGGGATCGAGCTCGTCCAGCAGCCGCCGCCCGGCCTGCGCGATCGCCCGCGGCCCAGCGTGGCGAGCGAGATCCACGAGGATCTTCTCCCCGCCCCGCACGTCCTCTTCCGGGATGATGGAAGGGATCCGGGCGAGGGTCTTGATGATCGCATCGATCTGCGAACCCCCGATCGCGCCCTCCGCGGAAGCAGCAGCAGTCAACGGCGCCAAAGGCGGAGCAGGATCACCGCCGATAGAAGGGCCGGGATGCAGAGCCAGGACCCGGTCGGCCCGATCGTCGGCTTCCTTCGCGGTGACACGGAAATCCTCATAGATCATCGACGCCAGCGTCGAATGACCCGAGCAGCCACGAACCCCACGGATGTTGATCTCCGCCAAGATCGCGTTCTGCTCCGCGTCCAGCTGCCGCTTGAGGACTTCGAGTTCCTGCTTGCGGGCATGCAGCACCGCCGTGTCGGCACGCCACCACTCGGTGGATGTCGTCGGGGATGCGCTGTCGCTGGCCACAAGATCAATAGTACACCGATTCGAACACCTGTGCTATCAACCGAATGGATAGGTGACTCCAACCGAAGGAAAGAGGCGCGAGCGATAAAGGTGGCTATTGCGGAGAAGGTCAAAGGTGCCGTATTCGGGCGATCTCGCGTGATCAGACGGCGATCACTCGTGATCAGGGACGGAACTCGAGTGATCAGCCGACGTTCACCGGAGTCTCACGACGCTTTCGTCCCAAGAGAGCCAGCGCCGCTCACGAGGCCCAGCAGCAGGGGCCGGACCGAAAGACTAGGCGCGGGCGAACAAGCGCCGAGCGCGCAGAGCCAAAGCCCACACCCTCGGCCGCTCCCATACTGGCTTTCCAGCCGAGATGAGGAGCACCGCATGAGCCGAGACGACACGTCGCTCGCCAAGAATGTCCTGGGCGTGCCAGGAATCGTGTTCCTCGTGCTCGCCGCTGTCGCGCCACTGACCGGAATGATCGTCATCGCGGCCATCGGCATCGCGGTCGGGAACGGCGGCGGCATGGTCGCGGCGTTCCTGCTGGCCACGGTCGTACTGCTGCTGTTCGCGGTCGGCTACGCGCAGATGTCGCGGGTGCTCACCAGCGCGGGCGGCTTCTACGCCTTTGTGGTCAAGGGGCTGGGCCGGACTCCTGGGCTCGTCGCCGGGTTCGTCGCGATGCTCGGCTACAACTGTTTCGTGGCGGGCGCGATCGGCACGAGCGGCTTCTTCACCTCCACGGCGATCGACGACGTCTTCGGGCTCAAACTCGATTGGCTCTTCTGGAGCGCGCTTTCGGTCGTGCTGGTCCTCCTGCTCAGCCGTCGCGGCATCGCGGTCAGCGCGAAAATACTGGGAGCCTCGCTGATCCTCGAGGTGTCGATCCTGCTGATCATGGACTTCAGCGTGCTGTTCCGGCACGGTTTCTCGTTCGCGGCGTTCAGCCCGTCCGTCATGTTCCAGGGTGCGAGCGGCCTGGCGTTGTTGTTCGCCGCCAACGCTTTCATCGGGTTCGAGGCGACGGCCTTGTTCGGCGAGGAGGCCAAGGATCCCAAGCGGACGATCCCGCGGGCGACCTACATCGCCATCGGGTTCATCGGGGTGTTCGCCGCGTTCACGACCTGGGCGGTGGTCAGCGCGATCGGTGCCGAGCAGGCGCAGGACGTGGCCGCGGCGCATCTGTCGAGCGGGGATCTCGTGCTCTCGGTCGCTCAGGAGTACCTCGGCGGCCCGCTGACCAAGGTGATGTTGCTGCTTCTGGTGGTCAGCCTGTTCGCGGCCCTGCTGGCGCTGCACAATTCGGCGACCCGGTACCTGTACGCGCTGGGCAGGGTCGGCGTGCTGCCGCGCCTGCTGGGCAAGACCGATCGGCGCAACGGCGCACCGCGTTACGCCTCGATCGTCCAGCTGGCCTTCGGTTCGTTGGTGGCGCTGGCTTTCCGGCTCTCCGGGCTCGACCCGGTCGCCGACCTCACCGCGAGCATGACCGGCTTCGGCACCCTGGGCATCCTCACCCTGCAGCTGTTCGCGGCGGTGGCGATCCTGGTGTACTTCCGCCGGACACGGGACCGCCGGGTCGTGAAGACGCTGATCGCCCCCGGACTGGGCGCGGTGGGGCTCGGGCTCATCGTGACGCTGGCGATCCTCAACTTCCCGACGCTCGCCGGGTCGAGCAACGGCGTCGTCCCGCTGCTGCCGTGGTTGCTGCTGATCGTCGCGCTGGCCGGGCTCGCGCTCGCCGGCTGGCTGCGCCGGTTCCGCCCCGCGGTGTACGCGGCGCTGGAGTCCGACCTGGAACGCGAACCGTCAGACGTTGTTGGTCAGTGAGAGATTGAAGGAGTAGCGCGAGGCCCGGTACACGTGCCATCCGTGTTCCACGACCCTGCCGGATTCGTCGTAGGTGGTGCGCCGCATGGTGAGCAGCGCCGCTCCCGGCTTCTCGTCCAGCAGTTCGGCGTCCTCCTCGGTCGCCTGGCGGGCGCCGACGTTCTGCTGAGCGGCGTGCAACCGGACACCCGCCGAACGCAGTAACTGGTAGAGACCCTTGTCCCGCAGCTCGTCGTCGGCCGGGTCGATGATGCCGTCCGGCAGGTAGTTGTTCATGATCGCCAGCGGTTCGCCGCCGGTCGAACGCACCCGCTTCAGCCGCCGGACGCGAGCCAGGCCCGGCGTCTCGAGGTGCTCGATCGCCTCGTCGCCCGCGGGCTCGACCCGGTTGATCAGCACGACGGACTCCGGCTTGTCCCCGATTTCGCTGAGATCGTCGAATAGGCTGCTCAACCGCAGCGGCCGGGCGACCTTCGTGCGGACGACCTGGGTGCCGACACCGCGTTTGCGGACGAGCAGCCCCTGATTGACCAGCGATTGGATCGCCTGGCGGATGGTCGGCCGGGACAGGTGCAGCCGCGCGGCCAGATCCAGTTCGTTGTCCAGCCTGGCGCCGTTCGGCAGCCTGCCGTCTTCGATCGCGGCGCCGAGTTGCCGGGCGACCTGGGAGTACAGCGGCTCAGGGCCGTTCGGATCCACCACGATCTCACCGGGCACCCAGGGTTTCATGCGCGGAGCCTATCGTGGCCCGCCACTATGACCTTATGTCCATATGTCTTGACAAAGTCTTCCGGCTCTTGCGATGGTCGGGGCATCACGCGAGCCGGAAGGAACAAAGGGTGTCCGAAACAGTACGCCGGGTAGTCGCCGCGCGGGTGCGTGACCCGGAGGCCATCGCGGTGGCCGCGGCCACCCGTGTCCGGGCGAAATCGCCGTTCAACGACAAGGGCCGCACGATGATCATCGCCGCGGACCATCCGGCGCGCGGCGCGAACAGCGTCGGCTCCGATCCCCTCGCGATGGCCGACCGCGGCGAACTGCTGGACCGCCTCGGCCTGGCGCTGGAGCGGCCAGGGGTCACCGGTGTGCTGGCGACGCCGGACATCATCGACGATCTGCTGCTCCTCGGCGCCCTCGAAGGCAAGACCGTCATCGGCTCGATGAACCGTACCGGGCTCGCGGGGTCGAGTTTCGAGATCGACGACCGTTTCGCCTGCTACGACGCCGAAACGATCGAGCGGATGCGCTTCGACGGCGGTAAGACGCTCACCAGGATCTGCCTGACCGACCCGGCGACACCGAGCGTCCTCGAGAACACCGCGAACGCGATCAACGGCCTCGCCGACCGGAAACTGATCGCGATGGTCGAGCCGTTCGTCGCGGACTGGGTCGACGGCCGCCTGCGCAACGACCTCTCCCCCGAGGCCGTGATCCGTTCCATCACCATCGCCTCCGCTCTCGGCCGGTCGTCGGCCTACACCTGGCTGAAACTCCCGGTGGTGAAGGACATGGAGCGCGTGCTGGCCGCTTCGACGTTGCCCGCCGTCCTGCTGGGCGGCGAGGTCAAGGACCCCGACGCCGCGTTCGCCGCCTGGCAGCGCGCGCTCGCGCTGCCGACCGTGCAGGGCCTCGTGGTCGGCCGCTCCCTGCTCTACCCGCGCGACGGCGACGTCGCCAAGGCTGTCGACACAGCCGTCGGATTGCTGTGAACACCCGTGGAGGACAACGCGTGAAGACCATCGAGCACTGGATCAACGGCGCCGCGACCACGGCGGGCTCCACCCGCACAGCTCCCGTGTACGACCCGGCCGCCGGGCGGGCCCGTGCGGAGGTGCTGCTCGCGGAGCCGTCCGATGTGGACACTGCGGTGGCCGCCGCGGGCAAGGCTTTCGAGTCGTGGGGCGATTCGTCGTTGTCGCAGCGGACCAGGGTGATGTTCGCCTTCCGCGAGTTGCTGGTGAAACACGAGGACGAACTCGCGCGGATCATCTCCGCCGAACACGGCAAGGTGATCGACGACGCGCGCGGCGAGATCGTCCGCGGCCGCGAGATCGTCGAGTACGCCTGCGGCATCGCCGACGCGCTGAAGGGCGGCTTCTCCGACCAGGTCTCGCGGGACGTGGACGTGCACGATTTCCGGCAGCCGCTCGGGGTCGTCGCCGGGATCACGCCGTTCAACTTCCCGATCATGGTCCCGCTGTGGATGCACCCGATCGCCATCGCGACCGGCAACACGTTCGTGCTCAAACCCAGCGAGCGGGTCCCGTCCGCGTCCCGGCTGGTCGCCGAACTGTACGCGGAGGCGGGTCTTCCCGATGGCGTGTTCACCGTGGTCAACGGGGACAAGGTCGCGGTCGACGCGATCCTGGCGCATCCCGGCATCGCCGCCGTGTCGTTCGTCGGGTCGACCCCGATCGCGCGGTACGTCCACGAGCGCGCGACGGCGACCGGCAAACGCGTGCAGGCGCTGGGCGGGGCCAAGAACCACGCCGTCGTCCTGCCCGACGCCGATCTCGAATACGCCGCGAACCATCTCACGGCGGCCGCGTTCGGTTCCGCCGGGCAGCGCTGCATGGCGATCTCCATCGGCGTCGCCGTCGGTTCGGCGGGCGACGGGCTCGTCGAGATCCTCAAGCGCAAGGCGGCCGGGATCAAGGTCGGCCCCGGCGCCGACGCCGGCAACGACATGGGTCCCGTCGTCACCGAAGCCGCCCGGCAGCGGGTGATCGACTCCGTCACCCTCGGCACGGAGCAGGGCGCGACCCTGGTGGTCGACGGCCGGGAGCTGCGCGTCGCCGGTCACGAGGACGGGTTCTTCGTCGGACCGTCCCTTTTGGACAACGTGACCGCCGAGATGTCCGCGTACCGCGACGAGATCTTCGGGCCGGTGCTCGGGATCGTGCGGGTGTCCACACTGGACGAGGCGATCGCGCTGATCAACGCGAACCCCTACGGCAACGGGACAGCCGTCTTCACCGGCAGTGGTGAGGCGGCGCGGCGGTTCCAGCGGGAGGTGAAGGTCGGGATGATCGGGGTGAACGTGCCCATCCCGGTGCCGATGTCGTACTACTCCTTCGGCGGCTGGAAGGACTCCCTCATCGGTGACAGTCCGATCCACGGTCCGGCGGGCGTCCGGTTCTACACGCGGGCGAAAGTCGTCACGACGCGGTGGCCGCACAGTGCGGGCCCCGGAGCCTCCGGTTTCAACTTCCCCACTTCGAGCTGACCCACGCATTTCGTCCTCTGAACGCGTGTCGCGTTCAGAGGACGAAATGCGGGAAGTCAGCCCACTTCTTGCCGCTGCCGCTTCCCCACGATCCGCCAGCCGACAGCCAGCACCACGACCAGCACGGGAATCGAGTAGAACGCGATCTTCTCGGCGCCGTCGGAGAAGCCCATCAGGACCACGACCAGCGCGAGGAAACCCAGTGTCGCCCAGCCGCTGTAGGGCGCCCACGGCATCCGGTAGGACGGCCGTTCCAGCTCCCCGCGCAGCGCCGCCTGGCGCAGCCGCATCTGACAGAAGACCAGCGTCGCCCAGGTGGTGATCACGCCGAGCGAGGCGATCGCGATCGCGATGTCGAAAGCGTCCTTCGGCACGAGGTAGTTGAGCACCACGCCCAGCAGGTACGCCACCGAGGTGAACAGGATGCCGCCGTAGGGCACCTGACGACCGCTCATCTTCCCGACGAACTTCGGCGCTTCGCCCTTGTCCGCCAGCGCGCGCAGGATACGGCCGGTGGAATAGAGCCCCGAGTTGACGCTCGACAGCGCGGCGGTGAGCACGACCGCGTTCATCACGTCGCCGATACCAGGGATCCCGAGGCGGCTGAAGACGGTGACGAACGGGCTCTCCCCGCCGTTGTAGAACGGCCACGGCAGCAGCATCGCCAGCAGCAGCACGGATCCCACGTAGAACACGCCGATCCGCCAGACCACACCGTTGATCGCCTTCGGCAGCACCTTGCGGGCGTCCTTGGTCTCACCTGCGGCGATGCCGACGACCTCGATCGCCGAGTACGCGAAGATGACCGCCTGCAGCGTCATCAGGGCGATGCCGATACCGGCCGGGAAGAATCCATCGTGGGCGGTCAGGTTGTGCACGCCCGCGGTGGTGCCGCCGATGTCGGCGCTGGTGAGCACCAGCCCGATCGCGGTGATCAGGAAGACCACGATGGCCAGCACCTTGACCACCGAGAACCAGAATTCCAGCTCGCCGAACAGTTTCACCGAAAGCAGGTTCACCACGATCAGCACGCCGAGCGCGACCAGCGCGGTGATCCACTGTGGAACGTCGGGCAGCCACTTGTGCACGTAGATCGCCACCGCGGTGATCTCCGCGATCCCGGTCATCGCCCAGTTCACCCAGTACATCCAGCCGGAGGCGAACCCCGCCCACGGCCCGATGAACTTGCGGGCGTAGGTGACGAAACTGCCGGAAGTCGGCTGGTGCAGCACGAGTTCACCGAGCGCGCGCATCACGAAGTAGGCGGCGATGCCGCAGAGCGCGTACGACAGGACGAGCGACGGCCCGACCTGGTGGAGCTTGCCACCGGCACCGAGGAAAAGCCCGACGCCGATCGCGCCGCCGATGGCGATCATCTGCACTTGGCGGTTGCCCAGCGCTTTTGAGTAGCTTTCACCTTTTTCGGTGAGCAGCGAGGAATCCATGGTTGCCAGACGCTAGAGCGTGTGCGGCACGTCACCAACAGTGCTAAGGAAGACTTAAGGTGTGCGGGACGTCACTCTGGTGGTTTTACTGGAATTTCCCTTTTCGATTTGACAAATTCGCCCGCGAACCCCGATCTTCGCGCGCGCAGGCGGGCTCCTACGCTACGGCCGTGGACCTCGCAGCGCTGCTGGACCGGATCGCCGACGACGTCGCGCCCGAGATCGGCCGCGGGGCCGTCGCCGACTACATCCCCGCACTGGCCAGGGTCGAGCCCCGGCAGTTCGGCATGGCGGTGGCCGAGGTGGACGGCGGGGTGCACGGAGTCGGCGATTGGGAGGTGCCGTTCTCCATCCAGAGCATGTCGAAGGTCTTCACCCTGGCGCTCACGCTTTCCCATGGGGACGGCGTGTGGGCACGGGTGGGCCGCGAGCCGTCCGGCAACCCGTTCAACTCGCTCGTGCAGCTGGAGAACGAGGACGGGATCCCCCGCAATCCTTTCATCAACGCCGGCGCGCTCGTGGTGACCGACGAATTGGCGCACCACGGGGACGCGGCGGAGAAGCTGCTGCGATTCTTCCGCGACGAAAGCGGCCGGCCGGACATCGCTATCGACGCCGAGGTCGCCGCGTCGGAAGCCGGGCACGCCGACCGCAACCGCGCGCTCGCGTACTTCATGGCGTCCTATCGGAACATGCGCCATCCGGTGCCCGCCGTCCTCGACCAGTACGTGCGCCAGTGCTCGATCGCGATGAACTGCGGAGACGTCGCGCGCTCGGCGGTCTTCCTCGCCCGCCACGGCCTGCGCAACGACGGCTCACGGCTGCTCGGACTGAGCGGGGCCAAGCGGGTCAACGCGGTGATGCTGACCTGCGGCACCTATGACGCGGCTGGCGAATTCGCCTACCGTGTCGGGCTTCCCGGCAAGAGCGGGGTCGGCGGCGGCATCGTCGCGATCGTCCCCGGCCGGTGCGCGGTCTGCGTGTGGAGCCCCGGTCTTGATGCGCGCGGCAACTCCGTCGCGGGTGTCGCGGCGCTGGACCGGTTCACCACCCTGACCGGGTGGTCGATCTTCTGAGCCTCAGGTGCTGGGCTCGCCCATCTCGTGCCCCGGCCGCCCCTCGGTACGGCGCCGCCGTTTGATCCGTTCTTCGTGCAGATGCCGCCGTCCGCCGGTCAGGTCGCCGGTGACTTCCCGCGTCATCCCGCGGAAGGCCGCGTAGTAGCCGTCGTCGTATTCCTCGATCAGCTGGAAGGTCCACCGCTCCGGCAGCACGTTGAGCCAGGTCAGCTCGGTCCGGATCCGCTCGGCCCACTCGGGATGCCCGGCCTTCCGAAGCGCGTCGGTGGCCTCGTCGAGCGCGAAGTCGGCGCTACCCGTCAGGTGATGGAAGGCGTACAGATGCCCTCGCGCCTGTTCGACCGTTTCGAACGCGGCAACCAGCTTTCCGACGGCGTCGACGGTCGCGTCGTCGGGTTCCGAACGTGATTCCGGCATGCCGATGGATTCCCCGGAACCGGTGTTTCTACACCCCGCCGAGCGCGATCCGGGCGAACGAACGGATCAGCGGGCTCTCCCGCCCGGTCATCCAGGCGACGACCAGCGGGCTCGGCGGCATGTCGGTCAGTGGCACCCAGGTGAGCCCGTCGGGAAGAGCGTGCCCGAGCGGCGCGATACCGGCCGAACCGTTCCACAGTACGGCCTGGAGACATTCACTCACCGTGCGCACCACCGGTCCGGCTGGCCGCTCGCCGACGGGCGCGGCCCCGTTCCAGTAGGCGCGCCACAGCGGGTCCGTCCCCTCCGGCAGCTGGAACCAGGGCCGGTCGGCGGCGTCGGCGAGCTTGAGCGACGCACGACCGGCGAGCGGGTCGCCGGTGCGCAGGACGAGCCCGACCGGATCCGAGCGCAGGACGCGGACGCTGATCCCGGTTTCGTCGAACGGCGACCGGGTCAGCGCGACGTCGGCCAGCCCGGCGCGCAGGCCGGTGGTGGGATCGGTGAAGTCCGCCTCGCGGAACCGGATCGAGACCTCGGGATGAAGCCGCCGGAACGCCGCGGCGAGCCGGGTGCCTGCCTCCCCAGCACCGTCGGCGAGGGTGCCGATGGTGAACGTGGCGGCCGCCGTCACTCGAGCGCGGGCGCGGTCTGCCTGGTCCAGCAGGGTACGAGCCTCGGCGTACAGGGTGGTTCCGGCGGCGGTGGGTTCGACACCGGCGGCCGAGCGGAGCAGCAGGACAACCCCCAGGTCGTTCTCCAGCTGCCGGATGGCCCGGCTCAACGGCGGCTGGGTCATGTGCAACCGCGCGGCCGCCCGGCCGAAGTGTCTCTCCTCGGCGACGGCCACGAAGTAGCGCAGCAGACGAAGCTCCATCACCTGCGATGATACCCAGCCGGTATCGGGGCGAGGAGATCGGTCTTGGACGCCTGACGGGCAACGGGGCGACAGTGGGGTCATGCCTTTCGAACCACTCACCCACGAGCCTGCCGTCGACCCCGGCCAGGCCCGCGAAATCGCCCGCGACCTCGTGGTGATCCCGAATCTCGGCGTCGACCTCGTCCCCAACATCGGGGTCATCGGCGGCGAGCACTCGGTGCTCGTCGTCGACACCGGGCTCGGTCCTCGCAACGCCGGAAAGGTGCTCGCTTTCGCGGCCGAATACGCCCGCGGCCGCAAGATCCACCTCACCACGACGCATTTCCACCCCGAGCACGCTTTCGGCGCGCAGGTCTTCACCGGCGAGGCGACCTATCTCGTCAACGGCGCGCAGGCGGCCGACCTGGTCCACAAAGGACCGGGCTATCTCGACATGTTCCGCGGGCTCGGCGCGCCGGTCGCACGGGCCTTGGAAGGCGTGGAACCGGTCGCCCCGGACGTGGTCTACGACGACGCGTACGACCTCGATCTCGGTGGACGGGTCGTCCGGCTGGAGGCCACCGGACGCGCCCACAGCAAGGGCGATCAGGTGGTGACCGTGCCCGACGCGGGTGTGCTGTTCACCGGGGACCTGGTCGAGGCAGGCCAGTTCTCGATCTTCCCGTGGTTCCCGCCGTACGACACCGACGTCTCGGGACGACGCTGGATCGAAGTCCTGCGCCGGCTGGACGCCACCGGGCCGGACATCGTCGTCCCCGGCCATGGCGCCGTCTCCGGACGCCGGATCCTGACCGACGTCCGCGAGTACCTCGAACTGCTGCGCGACGAGACCTGGGCGCGGCGCGACTCGGCTCTCCCCGAAGAGACCATCGCCGCGGAGGTCGAAGCGCTGATGATCGAACGCCACCCCGAATGGGAAGGCCAGGACTGGATCGCGAAAGGTGTCGGCTGCTTCTGCGCGGACCACTCAGGACATCATGCAGCAGGCGCCGGTGAAGCAGCCGAAGGCACCTCCGCTTGACGTGTTCTTCCAGTTGTCGAAGTGATCGATCACGACCTCGACTTCGGCCTGCCCGGCCGCGGTGACGTCGACGCCGGAGTCGGCGAAGAAGCGGCGGAGGTCATCGGAAATGGCTGTCTTCATGGGAAATCTCCCTGTCGAACCTGCGGTGTTGGATACCGGAATCGTGCAGGTTCGCCCCCGTCGCCCGACAGTGCGAAGCACCATGGGCGACGTGTGGCTTTCGACTGCGCCAAGTGGAGCAGGGAGGGTTACTTGAAGATGGCGATGGGATGGACGACGAGTTCGCCGGTTTCGGGGTCCCAGTCCTCGACTTTGCCGAGACACCGCGCCCGGAAGGCACCTGAGGGCGCGGTGTCCCGCAGGTCGCCGGTCACGCAGGTGAAGCGGATCCGCCTGCCCAGTTCCGGGTCGTCCGGATTTCCGTACGGTGCGACGAAAACCGTCTCGGTATCGGTCTGGGAACGTTTGCGGAACAGGCCTTTCACGGAGACGAACGCCTCGATGCCGCGCAGCCGGGTCTTGAGCTGACGAGTGCTCTCGGGACCGTCGGACCAGCCGAGTTCCTTGACCAGCGCGCGATTCTGGACGAGCTCCTGCTTCGCCAGATCGACGTAGATGATGTCGTGGTGCTTCTCCAGCACCTTCATCACGATGCCGATCACGGTGATCGGCTCGGCCTTGCGGATGTACCGCCGGAACTCCTCGTCGGTGTCGGTGCGCTCCGATTCGCCTTTCAGCGGACCGAATCCGCCCGACCCCCAGAACCGCCAGCCCCGGCTCCGCCGCTTCTCCACCTCCTGTTCCAGTGCCTCGTTGTAGCGATGCAGCTGATAGAGGCCCATCACGGATTTCGTGTGCAGGTAGAAGCCGATGCCCCGGATCATCCCCTGGTCACCGTCGGATCGCGCGCGGCGCCAGTGTTTGACGAAGACGACGGCGGCGACGAGGAAGGCGGCCACGGTCAGGGCCCAGACGCCCAGCCACATTCCCCAGACTTCCCACCACAGATTATCGGCAGCCACGGATCTCCTTGAAGGCGTCGAGCAGGGATGTCGCGTTGGCGTCGACCATCCGGCCGCCGGTGGCCGTGGCCGCGCGGCCCAGTTCGGCGGGATTCGCCTCACCGAACCGGATGGCGTACGTGTGCACCGCTGGATCTCTTGGTGCGCGAAGGAATTCTTCGAGACCCGTGCCGGCGTTGCTCTCGCCGTCGGTCATCAGCACGATCGAGACGTCCCGATCGGGTTCGGCCCGGCGATGGGCGCCGGCTTTCGCGTAGGCTTCGCCAAGGGCCGACCAGACGGCGGTGCTGGTGTCGAAGTCTTCGGCCGCGACGAAGGCGCGCAGGGCGTCGAGATCCTGCGGCCCGTTGACGGTGAACTCCTTGTCCCCCAGTATCTTCCCGCCGAAACGCAGGACCGTGAGCCGCTCGCCGCGGTAGAAGCGGTCGAACCCGCCGTCCGGGCCGCCGCTCAGCCCGGCGATGGTCGCCCGGAGCGCGTCGATCCTCGCTCCCTTCATCGAGCCGGAGAAGTCGAGCACGAAGATCACCCGGCCGGGCGGCCGGACGGCGTAGTCGTCGAGCAGTTTGTCCACGACGGCCGGGTCGTCGGGGAAGTACAGCGAGTTCCCGATCGAGGCGGGCAGCCTCGGATCGAGCCCCACGTCGCCGGTGATCGGCCGCCGGAAGGTCCGTTCCATCAGTTTCTTTTGCGTCGCCGGGCTTCTGACCCAGGAGACGATCTTGTCGTAGGCCTCCCGTTTGGCCGGGTCGAGCAACAGGATCGGGTAGTCCGCCTGAACGATGCCGTCGCGCGGGTACACCAGTTCGAGCGGTGTCTTGAGCCTGCCGCTCGCGTTGAGAGTGAGCAAAGTGGACTCGTAGCCGATGATCGCGTCGGTGTCCTGGCGTTCGGCGAACCGGTCGACCAGCGCGGCCGAGGTGTCCGCCGTGAGCGTGTGCCCGGTGCGGAATCCTCGCAGCTTGTCGCATTTCACGTCTTCGAGCCGCAGCGCCGCCCCTGTCCCCGCGGCGGCCGTCGCCACCCCGACGAGTGAGGTGAGCCCGCTGGTCGCCTTCGCCGGGTCGGCCATCGCGAACCGGAACCCGCCGCCCGCCGCCGCATCCGCCAGATCCGCCCAGGACAGCTTCCCGTCCGGTTTGCCGCGGCGCAGTTCCGCCGCCTTGGCCGGGGTCACCCCGACGACGACCGGTGAGATCATCGTCTTGGTGGTGAGTGGCCGCTCCCCCTTGTCCGCGGCCCGCCGGAAGTCGAGCTGAAAGAACCGGTCGGTGGAGATCCAGGCGAGATCGTGCGTGGCCCTGCCGGGGACGAGAGCCGTGCTCATGTTGACCGTTCCCTGGAAATCCATCTCGAGTTCGATTCCCGTTTCCTCGCGGAGGTCTTCGAGGATCGGCCCGAGGTCCGCCAGTTCGGAACTGGCCAGCACACGCAGTTTTATCTTGTCCCCGCCGCTGGTGCAGGCGGCGACCAGCAGAAGCAGGCAGCAGAAGACCGCGAGGAGCCGCTTCACGGGCAGTCCCCGACGGTCTTGATCATCTGTTCCAGCACCGGGTTGTCCGGCAGTGGCGTGGTGCTGTCGTTGTCCGCGTTTTCGGGAGCCGTCAGCCCCTGCTCGCGCAGGAAGTCGTACAGCCGCGTGCTTTTCGTGCTGCCCGCGGGGGTCGCGACGCCGAATCCGAGCTCCATCGCGCGGCGCTGCAGATCGGGATCGAAGGTGATCAGTTCGCCGAGCCGTTCCGCTTCCGGCTTCAGGGCGAGGAACTGGGGTTTCGTCAGGATGTTGTCCTTCGGGTACAGCAGGACGCGGTCGGAGTCCGGCTGCCCGCTCTGCGCCTTGGCCCGCAACTGCATGGCGAGGTACTGATGCTCGTAGATGACGACGATCGGCTTGTCGCCCTCGGCGAGGTTCGCGTAGGACTCGGACAGGTCCGACGACGGGAAGCCCTGCGCGGCCACGAGCGGTTTGATCCGGCTCGCCAGCTCCTGCGCGGCCGACAGGCCCGGCGGACCGGCGGGCTCGCCCGCCGGTCGCGGGTCGACGACCGGGACCCGACGGCCGTTCTCGAGGAATGCCAGCAGGGTCAGGTACGTCGCGCCCGAGTTGGAGTCGCAGATGTTCGAGGTCTGGGCCAGTACCCGGTTCCCGTTCGCCGCGCCGAAGGTGCTGATGCCCAGCGAGTCCCAGGAGCGCTCCTGCCTCATCGCCTGGATGAATTTCTCGGTGTCGAGTGTGTAGTACAGCGGATTCTGCTGTCCCACCGGTTTCGCGATCTTTTCCTTCTCCAGTGTTTTCGCGTAGCGGCGATACGTCGCCAGCACGATGGGGCTGGTGAACGGCTGCCGCGCGGTGCCCGTCCACTGGTCCGCCCTGGCCCGCCGGACGAGGCCCGCGGCGGGCTCGCCGGACAGGAACACGAAGTCGTACTGGCTGAGGTCGTGCGTGGCCACGTCCCGTGAGCCCGTCCTGGTCACGTGGACCCGGATGTGGTGGCGCATCAGGATTTCCTGGACCTTCGCGTCGGCGAAGAGATCCGATTTGGAGCCCATCTTGCCGCGCAGGACGAGTGTCTGCTGAAAGGGCACCACGACCGTCCCCGACACGAGCAGGACGATCAGCCCGCTCACGGCGAAGGCCAGCGCGGGCCCGAAACCGCGAAGAAAGCGGCGGCGCAGAAAGAAGGCCGAGGGTTTTGGTCTGATGGTGAGCTGGGGTTCTTCACGAAGTGAGCTATCGGTGGTCACCGAATTCCTCCCCGATGTCCGGCAAGGCCCATTTTAGCGGGAACCACCGACGGAAAAGCACGTCTCGATTCGGCTTCCGGCCGCTTCGGGACCCACCTTCATCAGGCCCGGAGGCCGGACGGTTATTCTCTTCGGTGGCGAAAACCGCCATGCACCACGACGCCGGGAGATCTGAACCGCCATGCTGGACCGAGCAGTCATCGACGCCCTCTTCCCCGCCGACCTGCCCGAGCCCGAGCACTGGGAACAGCGTTACCCCGCCCGCGAGCTCCCCGAGGGCGCCAAGGTCACCCGGTTCGGCCCTTCGCCGACCGGATTCGTCCACATCGGCGGCGTCTACGTCGCCACCATCGACCAGGACATCGCCCGCCGCAGCGAGGGCCGCTACCTCGTCCGGGTCGAGGACACCGACCGGTCCCGCGAGGTCGAAGGCGCCATCGACCAGTTCGAGCGCGGCTTCGCCTACTTCGGCCTCGCCGCCGACGAGGACATCCACCGCGGCGGCGACTACGGCCCGTACCAGCAGTCCGAGCGCGAGCAGATCTACCTGACCTACGTCCGCCACCTGCTCCGCGAAGGCCGCGCGTACCTCGACTTCGCCACCAAGGACGAGCTGGCGGCGATCACCGCCCGGCAGCAGGCGACGAAGCTGCCGACCGGCTACTACGGCTCGTGGGCCATCTGGCGTGACGCCGCCCCCGCCGACGTCCAGGCCAAGCTCGACGCCGGCGACCCGTACGTCGTGCGCTTCCGCGCCCCGGACGACACCGGCGCCCGCGCCCGGTTCACCGACGCCATCCGCGGCCCGCTGGAGGCCGAGGCCAACCGCAACGACGTCGTCATCCTCAAGAGCTCGGACCAGAGCCCGCGGCTGCCGACGTATCACTTCGCGCACGCCGTCGACGACCACCTCATGCGCGTCAACCTGGTCATCCGCGGCGACGAGTGGATCTCGTCGGTGCCGGTGCACCAGCAGCTGTTCGAGGCGCTCGCGTTCGAGCCGATCACCTACGCGCACATCGCGCCGCTGATGAAGCAGGAGGGCGGCAGCAAGCGCAAGCTGTCGAAGCGCAAGGACCCGGAAGCGAGCGTCGACTTCTACATCGAGTCCGGCTACCCCACCAAGGCCGTCCTCTACTACCTGCGCGGCCTCGCCAACGGACGGCTTGCCGAGATGCCGCTCGACCAGGCCCTGGCCGAGCCGATCAACCTGGACGAATGCGGCGTCGCGGGCCCGCTCGTCGACCTGGTCAAACTCGACGACATCTCGGCCGACCACATCGCCACGCTGTCCGGCGCCGAGATCCTCGACGAGGTCCGCGCCTGGGCGGAGCGTTTCGACCCCGCGCTGCTCGCCGTCCTCGACGCCGAGCCGGACCTGGCGCTGCGGGCGCTCGCCGTCGAACGCGACGGTGCCGAGAACCCGCGCAAGGACCTGAAGAAGTGGAGCGAGTTCCGCGCCGTCTACGGATTCTTCTTCCCGCAGCTGCACGCCACCGTCGCCGGCCCCGACGACGAGCGGATCACCGCCCTCGGCGTCGACGGCGAGGTCGTCAAGGCCGTGGTGCGTGACTTCGTCGGGAACTACCAGCAGCTCGACGACGGCCAGGAGTGGTTCCAGCAGATCCGCGACGTGGCGGCGAAGCACGGTTTCGCGAAGAACGCCAAGGAGCTCAAGAAGAACCCCGAGGGCTTCCCCGGCTCCATTCGCGAGGCTTCACAGATCATCCGGATCGCGATCACGGGCTCGACCCGGAGCCCGGACCTGCACTCGATCACGCAGGCGCTGGGGCGCGAGGAGACGCTGGGCCGGTTCTCCGGTCTCGTGGGCGAGTGACCCCGTCGTGAGTGGCAAGGCCGGTTCTGACCGTCCTTGCCTGCCCACTGGTGCGATTGGTGGTCGGGTGTGGAGGATTTGGGACGTTGAACGTCCTGAATCCTCCACGCTCGGTCTCGGTGATGAGGGATTCGGGACGTTGTACGTCCGGAAGCTTCCCCCGTCGCGTATCTGCCACCGGTCGTGACCGGTGCGACCTTGATCGACGGTGAAGGAATCAGGACGTTCAACGTCCTGATTCCTTCACCGTCAAGCCCGACAGCCGCGAAACCGCCACCTTCGCTCAGGTCAGGCGCGGGTAGGTAAATGCTGGTCCGCTCTGACCGTCCTTGTCACTCACGACCCCAATGCGGGGCCGGCCGCCTCGCGTGATTGGACGGACGCCACACGCGGCCGGGCCGGGGCAAGCGTGTCGTCCCGCTGGACACACGACACCGCCACCGCCACCCCCGCACCACAGTGGCGCTCAAGACACGTCGGCTTCAACCCGAGCCACTCACGAGCCGGGCGTGAACTGGTCGTAGAACGCCGTCTTGACCGCGACGACGGCCTGTTCGGTCTCCCGGAACCGCTCCCGCGCCTCGGTCGAGTCGATCAGCTGCACCAGCCGCAGCCCGAGCTGGTCGGAATGCGTCAGCGAAAGCGGCGACGCGGCGGCGAGCGGGCGGGACTTCGCGTCGTGCACGTGGTGCGGATAGTAGAAGACGGACTTGTCGCCCAGTACCGGGCCGATCCGGCGCCACAGTTCGCCGTACTCGACGGAGACCAGCACTTCGCCCCAGAAGCGCAGGATCGTCAGCAGTTCGACGTCGGCGTGCTTCGAGTCGCCCGCCGACGAGATCAGCTCCATGGTGGTGTCGACGCAGGCCGTCGTGACCAGCGACCGCCGGGACCGCACCAGTTCTTCACGCGGGACACCGAGGGCGAGGATGTCCGCCATCAGGTCCTCGCGATGCGAAGGGGTGCTGCCGGGCGAAGAGTTGTCCGGGTACTCCTCCCGGATGATGACACGGGCGATCCTGATGGACTGTTCGTCGGTGAGCAGGTCGATCGCCAGGTCGTAGGCCATGGTGAAGGCCAGCGACAGGAAGCGGCGCTGCAGCAGGACACTCCACAGGTCGTCCTGCGAGAGCTCGGTGACGCCCCGCAGCGTCGGGTGGTTGCGGAACTCCTCGATCAAACCGTCTTCGAACTCGTCAAGGTCTCGCATCACTACACCTCTTGCTCAGAAACGGATCATGTCGATGCTTCGGTTCCAGTCGCCGAGGTCCACGTCACGGCCGATGTCCCACAACGTGTCGAGCTCACGCTGGATCTGCTCGCCGAGCACGGTGTCGTGCGTGCCCTCGATCTCGAACTGGGGCGAGTTGATCGCCAGCTGGCCGTGCAGGAACATGCTGACCAGGTAGTGCCCGTCGGCCCGGTACACCGAGACCGAGGCCTGCGAGTTGAACACCCGCACCTTCAGGTTTCCCTGACGTCTCGCCAGCCGCCGGTGCAGCCGGGAGAGCGTTTCGAGGCAGTTCGTGATCCCCGTGCTCACGAAGGCGTTGCCCGCCCCGTCGGTCCGGCCCAGTGCCGCCTCCCGCAACCCGACCAGCATCGAGTTCGGGTGCAGCAACATGATCCGCACCTCGGCCCGGCGGTCGACGATGGCGGCCTCCAGTTCGTGTTCCAGCAGTTCCAGGTTCGGGATCCAGGTGTTCAGGATCGTGATCTGTTTGGCCTTCGCGACGCGGGCGGCGAACGCGTCGTCCGGAAAGCGTTTGTGCACCTCGACCACACCGCCGTAGTGCGAACGGCGGAGGCTCGAGGCGATGCTGTCGATGTCGAGACCGGCGAGGCGATCACGGATGTCTTCCAAGGCGCGCAACGGGGTCAGCTCGATGAGCAGCACCACGACCACACCGCTGACCATGATCAGGGTCAGCGTGCTGACCCCTTTCGGCGCGACTTTGTCCAGCCAGCCGAGCTGCTCGGCGATCCCGACCGTGAAACCGACCACCGCCAAACCGCCGAGACTGAGTAATTCGAGCCAGCGACGCATTTTGCGGAGCATTCACCCTCCGGGATCCGGCAGCTGTACACCTCATGTTCCCACGATCCGAGAGGTCGCTGTGATCGGGGTCACCGCCTTGGCGCGACGCCATTCTTTCCGCGGAATTCGCCGGAAGAACCGGATCCGGCGCGGGAATCCGCAGCCGATCGCGACGGCGGGGTGAAACATACCGGCCTCGACGAACGACTTACCAGGTACGCAAGTACGGAAAGTTGTGGTCGATGAGCGCTGATCGCGTTGTCCAGCTGCGCTGGGAGCCCCGCCACGTGGCCGACGACGGTCGCGTGGAGCTGTCCTATCCAGGGATCTCCGTGGTGTCCAGCAGACAGGGCGAAGTCGTCGACCGGAAGTGGGTACCGGTCGGTGAAGAACCCACCTTCGCCGACGACGAAGCCCTGATCGCCGTCCTGCACGCCGCGTGGCGCTGGACCAGGCCCGCCGCGTAGAAGCGCGCCTACTCTTCGCTCCCCTTGTACCTGCGCTGGAGTTCTTCGTCCTGCTCACGCGGCGGCTTCTCGGTCCAGCGCCCGTGGACGAGATCGTTCTCCGTGTAATCCGCACGCCGGGAAGACCAGCCAGGCAACATGATCTTGCGGGTGCCGCCTCGCCCCCGATCACGCAGATCGGTCACCACCGCGATGCCGATCACCAGCAGCAATACCCCGAGCGCTATCCAGATTCCGACCATGTCCGCTCCCCCGCAGATGAAGTCGTTTCGGCAAGGTTAGCGCGACAACAGGCGTCGCAGAACAAAATTTCTGTCTCACCACCTTCGCCTTCTTGCTCCATTCGGGCTAGCCCGGCGGGCGTAGGTGACTTCAGCCCACACGGCGAGGTGGTGGCGGGCCCGGCGCCATAAGGTGACGGCGTGCCCGGTGAACGACTCGATTCCTGGCTGCGCGGACATGAGTCGCTCGTCGACGTCCTGACCGCGTCGCTGCTCGCGGCCTGCTGTGTCCTTTTCGGACTGCTCGTCGACGCCGATCCCGTCTATTTCCTGTTCTCCCTGCTCCTTGCGCTTCCGCTGGCCTTGCGGCGACGCGACGCCGGCGTGTGCGCGGCGCTCGTGCTGGCGACCGCGGGCGCCCAGTGGCTCACGATCCGGAACGACATCGGCGCCTTGCCCGCCGACCTCGCCGTACCTCTGGCGGTGCACGCCGCGGCGGCCTACGGACCGCGGTGGGCAGGCGGCGCCGCGCTCGCGGCCGGTCTCGCCGGCTCCGCGCTGGGCGGGCTGAGCTGGCCGATGCTGCCGTCGCCGGTGACCGCGCATCTGCTCGTCGGCGTCTTCCTGGCCAGCACGGTGGTGGCCGCCTGGGCGACCGGGACGCTGCGCCGGGTGCGGCTCGCCCACCGCGAACAGCAGGCGAGGCTCGCCGTCCTCGCGGAGCGGAACCGGATCTCCCGCGAGATGCACGACATCGTCGCCCATTCGCTCGCGGTGGTGATCGCGCAGGCCGACGGCGGCCGGTACGCGACCTCGCCCGAGGCCTGCCGGTCCGCGCTGGTCACGATCGGCGAATGCGCCCGGCAGGCGCTGGGCGATCTCCGGCGGGTGCTCGGTGTCCTGCGGGACGGCCCGGCGTGACCGGGGAGCCGGTCCGTGTCCTGCTTGCCGACGATCAGATCCTGGTCCGGTCCGGGTTCCGGCTGGTCATCGAGTCGCAGGCGGATGTGACCGTGGTCGGCGAGGCGGGTGACGGTCTCGCCGCGGTGGAGCACACCCGGCGGCTGAACCCGGATCTGGTGCTGATGGACGTGCGGATGCCGGTGCTCGACGGCATCGAGGCCACGCGACGGGTGCTGACCCTGCCTGACGCGCCGAAGGTCGTCATGCTCACGACGTACGACGTCGACGAGCACGCGCTGGCCGCCATCCGGGCCGGGGCCAGCGGCTTCCTGCTCAAGGACGCCACCCCGGAGGAGTTGCTGGCCGCGATCCGGACGGTGCACGAAGGCGACGCGGTGATCGCCCCTTCCACCACCCGCCGGTTGCTGGACCGGCTGGCGCCCCCGCTCGACCCGCTCGCGGCCCGGTCGGCGGAGACGCTGACCGGACGCGAGCGGGAGGTGCTGGCCGGGATGGCCCGAGGCTGGTCCAACGCCGAGATCGCCGAGTGGCTGGTGGTCGCACCGGGGACGGTGAAGACCCACGTGGGCAACATCCTGGCCAAACTGCGGGTGCGGGACAGGGTGCAGGCGGTGGTCCTCGCCTACGAAGCGGGCGTGGTCCGGCCCGGCGAGCGGTGACGGGCGCAGGTGACGTCGGTCCGGGGCAAAGGGCCGCCGAGCAGGTACGACTCGACGACCTCGGTGACGCAGGGCGCCGTGTCGAAGAGATAGACCCCGTGCCGGAAGGCGCCGTCCAGCGTGACCATGCGGGATCCCGGCAGGGCGCGGCGCAGCGCCCGCTGTCCGGCATACGGCGTGACAGGGTCTCCTGAAGCCCCTACGAGCAGCGCGGGAAGGTCGTTGCCGATCACGACGGGCGTCTCCGCGGGCCGGACGGGCCAGAACGCGCAGGGCGTGATGTGTCGCGCCAGCGGGCCGAACAAGGGCTCGGCGGCCCGGTGCGCCTGGATGTCCCGGTAGTAGCTTTCGGGATCGCGGGAAGCGGCCCGGTCCGCGCACTGGTTCGCGACCGTGGCGCTGAACCCGAACGCCGGTTCCACCTTCGGGTCGGTGTACAGGGAAAGCTTCCACTCCTGCGTGGGCGTCGGCGTGACGGCGAGGCCGCGTGCGGCATCGCGCAGCACGACGACCTGGGCGCTGAACTCCGCGTAGAACGCGTCGCTGTCGTCGACGGTGAGCAGCAATCCGGGGATCATCGCCGCGTCGACGCGGTGGCCGCCGACGAGCAGCAGCGGTTCGCGGGCGATCCGGTCCACTCCGGCCAGCACCTCGTCCGCGGTGGCGCCGAGGTGGTAGCGCCCGTCCCGGACGGCCGCCCAGCGTGCCCAGTCACGTAAGGCCGCGGCGTCCGCCGGAGCGGTTTCACGGGTGAGCGCCGGACCGGCGGCCCCTGGAGCCGCGGCGCTGTCGAGCACGATCCGCTCGACGCGTCGCGGGAAGAGCTGGCGGTAGACCGCGCCGAGATGGCTGCCGAAAGACCAGCCAAGATAAGAGATCTTCGGTTCCCCGAGAGCGGCTCGCACAAGGTCCATGTCACGCGCGATGTCGCGGGTGGACGCGTGTGCGAGGAGGTCGCCCTGGCCGACGCACCGCGCCGCGAGATCCCGCGCGACCGCCACACCGCGTTCGAAGGAGGCCCTGTCCGGACTCGCCAGCTGGGCACTCTGCAGGTACCGCCCGGTGGGCCAGCCGCATTCCAACGGCGCGCTGAGCCCGAAGAACCGAGGGTCGATCCCGACCAGGTCGTACCGCGCCGCGAGCGATGGCGCCCCGGACGGGACCTCCGGTGGCAGGCCTTGCGCCAGCAGTGCCACCCCCTCACGGGACGGTCCGGGACCGCCGGTGTTGACCATCAGGGTGCCCAGGCGTCGCGCGGGGTCGGTCGCGGCACGGCGTGCGACGGCCACCGAAAGGGTCCGGCCGCCGGGATCGGCGTGGTCCAGCGGAACGGTGACCTCACCGCAGGTCGCTCCGGCCGCCGCGAGCAGTTGCCCGGTCGCGTCGTCCGGCCCGGTCCGGCAGTCGTGCCAGCCGATCCGCTGCGCCCCGGCGGCCGGTTGGCTCTGCGCGAGGCTCGCCAAAAGCGCGATCGTGAGCCCCGCCGCGAGTGTTCGTCTTCTCTTCGTCATACCTGGACGCTAAGCGTGGAAACTCGCGAAAACCTCTGTCCTCAGGCCGAAATCCGCTCCTGGTGACTACTCCCGGCGGCATAGGGGGCCCGGCGGAACGGGGCGGTCAGCGTCGGCAGGATGTGGCGCCGGTTGCGGATCAGGGCGGCGAGCGCGATGACCGCGTAGACGCCGCACAGGACGTAGCGCGCGGTCTGGCCGGGCAGCGCGAACTGCACCGCGAACAGGCCGAGCAGGGTCCAGGCGGCCCAGCGCGGGAACCGCAACGCGAGCAAGGCGGCGACGCCGAGCAAGGTCTGGGTGGCGGTGAGGAGGAATTCCTCGATCTGGCGGGCGTCCAGCCGCAGCGCGGTCCCTCCGCCGCCGAGGACATAGGCGATCGGCAGGCTGCCGACGAGCAGCGTCCATTGGTTGACCTTGCTGGAAAGCAGGGTGCCGATCGCCGCGTCACCCTTGCCGCGGAGGGCGAACAAGATCGCCACGATGAACTCCGGCGCCTCCGACGCCAGCGGCGCGAGCCATTGCACGAGCAGGAACCGGTCGATGCCCAGTTCCGTCCCGACGGCGATCAGGTTGTGCGCGAACGGTTCCGCACTGGCGAGGATCACCACGGCCGCGAAGACGAACAGCGTGGTCACCAGGATCCGGCGAGGCCTCTTCGACAGCGCGCCGAGAGTGGCGGCGGGGCCGACCAGTTCGGGTTCGCCGGGCTCGGCGCGGGAGACCTTCCAGAGGTAGAACACGAAGAACCCGAGCAGTGCGAAGCCGAGGACCAGCGAGATCTGTCCCGTCCCCGGAATGACGAACGCGACGATCGAGGCGATCGCGAGGAAGCCGAGTTCGATCCGGTACGGCGAATCGAGGACCAGTTCCCGGACCGTGGCCCCGCTGCGTTTCTTCGCGACGGCGAGGCCGATCAGCACGACGGTCGACCAGCCGAGGCCGAGCAGCAACCGGTTGGAGCCGGTCATGTTCGCCGCGGCGTAGGCGACGTACTCGGGATTCGAGCCCGCCGTGTAGGCGAAGTACAGGTCGACCGCGTACTCGGGGAGCACCGCGATGACGGCGAGCAGGGCGATCGCGAGCCCGCCGGAGATGTCGACCTGCGCGGCTTCCGCGGCCCAGGCGAGGAGGAACGACGCCGCGACGACGGCGAGGCCGAACAGCAGCAGCCCCGCCACCGCGCCCGGTTCGGCGCCGGAGAACCGCAGGACGAGCGCGGGCACGGTGAGCGCGGCGCACAGGCCGATCGGCTTCAGTCGGTTGACGATCACGGACTGAGATTCCCGGCGGCCACCGGGTTACCACAACCGTTGCCCGTTTCGCCTGTCCGGCGAGATTCCTCTTGCGGGACAAGGCAAACGGAAGATCGTCATGCCGAAAATCGGACGTCGTCCCACCGGAGGACCCTGGCTGGGCTGCCCCGACGCGCGTCGCGCGCGGCCGGGGATCGCGCCGCGTCCGGCCGGCGGCGTACCGGCGGCCCGGAGCGGAAAGTGCCGCTGATCACATCGCCCGGAAATGACGGAATCCCCCGGTATCCGCGGATACCGGGGGATTCCGGGGACGGTCAGCCCCTGGCGTTCGGATCGATCACGCCGCCTGCCAGCCCGGTGGCGGCGTCGCCGAAGGCACCGGCGGAGTCGACGGCACCTTGACCGGCCGCGGTGGCCGAATCGACGGCGTCCTGGCCCGCGGCGGTGGCGTTCTCGGCGAGACCCTGCCCGGCGCCCGCGAGGTCGCCGGCGGACTGGGTGACCTGGTCGGCGGCACCGGAAAGGTCGACGCCGGTCAGTTCGCCGACCTTGTCGCCCGCGCCGCCCAGCAGTTCGGCGGCCTTTTCCTTCAGCGAGTCGAACAGGCTCATCAGGGGTACTCCTCGGATCGGTCGTGCGGAGGCGGCTGAAAGTTCACCGTACAGGACAAATCGGGCACGGTGCGCGATAGCGGCCACTCCGGACAGGTGAATCACCGAGAAGTACTCAGAGGCAGGGCGGCTGATATCCGTCGATCGCGAGGCCGCGGAAGTCGAGCTTGTTGGGGGTCTTGCCGACGAAGACCAGGCCTCGCGCTTCGGTCAGCGCCGAGGCGAAGGAGTAGTTGGGCTTGCCCAACTCGGGCAGTGTCGTCCACGCGTCGGGGGCGAAACTGAAGAACTTCTTGACGATCTTCCCGCCGGTCGACGGCACCTTCGTGAGCCACTTGTCGCCGCCGCTCCAGTGCGAAGCCGGGCGAAGCTGGACGTAGAGGTCGTCGGTCGCGCTGTAGGTCATCCAGAAACCGGCGGATTTCGAGAGATTCGCCTGCGCCTCGAACTTGTTCCCCAGCCAGACGACGACCACGTGCCATTCGGCCTTGAGGAACGCCACCTTGGCCGCGTACCCGCCACCTTCGCGGACGAGCAGGCTGCCGGTCGCCGGAACCGTGGTGCCCTCACCGGAGGCGAGCCATTGCTGCAACCGGTCGATCGACGGGGTGGCGCATTCACAGACGTGCCGCGACGGCGACGCGTTCGCGACGGCCGCGGGGCCGATCAGCGAAGCCAGGAGCATCGACGCGATCACTGCGAACGTACGACTGAAAGGAACCCTGGATCCTCCGCGCATCCCCGGAAGCTAGCACAACGATCACCCAAAAACCCGCCGCACAACAGGAAAACCGCCCCCATGCCCCACTCAGCGGGAACAGTCCTTTGTGGACCATTACCAGTGGGCCGAGTGGTCCGTGAAGGCCTCCTTGAGGGACTCCGAGTCCCTCAAGGAGGCCTTCACGGACTTGCGGCCGACCGACGCGCGCCGTCAAGCAGGGTGCCGAGTTCGGCCTCGAACAGCACCGCTGGATCGAATCCCATCCCGGCGAAGTGGCCGGCCAGTTCAAGGGACAGGACGCCGTGGAGCCGCGTCCAGAACGTCAAGGCCCGGCACAGCACCGCGGACGAGACCGGCAGGTCACCCGCCCACTCGCGATGATCGTCGAGATGCGCGGCGAACGGCGTCGCCCGTCTGTCGTCCGGAAGAGCGGCGTGGACGTCGAGCAGCACGGCCATGATCTCGTTCGAGATCTTCGTGGTGTCGCCGGGCGCGTGGTAGCCGGGAATCGGCGTGCCGTAGACGAACAAGTAGCGCTGCGGATCCGCCAGCGCCCACTCCCTGATGGCGTGGGCGACCCCAGCCACGCCGCCACCCGGCCCGGCGGCCAGGACGGCGTCGGCGAGGCTCCGGTAGGCGTCGCGGACGAGGTCGGTGATCAGGTCGTCGCGGCTCGGGAAGTACCGGTACAGCGCGGGACCGCTCATGCCGACGTGCTTGGCGATCGCGTTGAGGGACAACGCGGAGACGCCCGTCGTGGCCAGCTGTTCCCACGCGTGCCGCTTGATCTCCGTGCACACCTGAGCCCGGTAACGCTCACGTGAGGTCTTCCTGTCCGCATCCATCGACCCGCTCCTTCCGGACTCGCTCGTTAGAGGCTATCACTTTCCCTATTGACACTCACCTCATCGTGGTTATAGCTTCTAACTATCGCAATTAGCACTAACCAAGGAGCAGGATCATGACGGACACCAAGCCCCGCCGCCGCACCGCCGCCCGTGCCGCCGCAGTCGCCCTTCCGCTGGCCATCGGCCTGCTGGGTGGCGCGGTGACGCCCGCCCAGGCCGCCACCGCCACTCCCGCCCCGTTGTCGTGCCAGGGCAAGACCATCGACACGAAAGCCCCGATCCACTACCGGACCGAGACCCTGATCAACGCTCCGCTGAGCAAGATCTGGCACTTGCAGACCGACGTCGAGCGCTGGCCGTCCTGGCAGGAGCCGGTCCTGACCACCAAGCGCCTCGACCGGGGCCCGCTCCGGAAGAACTCACGGTTCCGCTGGACCACCCCGGTGCCCGCCACGGCCACGACCCCCGCCACCACGCTGTCGATCACCTCGGCCGTGCACCAGATCCAGCGCGGCAAGTGCCTCCGCTGGAGCGGGCCCGCGGTCGGCGAGGGCCTCACCATCGACAACGGCGTCCACGTCTGGAACTTCACCGAGGTCAAGGGCGGCGTCCTCGTCCGCACCGAGGAGAACTGGTCCGGCGCCCAGGTCGAGGCCGACGTGCCCACCTCGACCCAGTTCCTCGGTATGGGCCTCGAAGCCTGGCTGAAGGACCTCAAGGCCACTGCCGAAGCCCACTGCTGACCACACTCGAACCTTCAGGAGGAGAACCGATGTCCACCCAGACGACCACCGTCCGCCGCGCCCCGCGTTCCGTCATCATCTCGGCCTGGGCCGTCCCGATCATGGTCATCGGCCAGTTCGCGATGCTCGCCGTCGTCCCGGTCGCCGTCGTGCTGATCGGCACCCTGCGCGACGCCCGCCTCAAGGCGCTCAGATGGGGCGCTGCCGCCCTCGCCGCGGCCTACGCCACGCCCTTGGCGCTCTGGGCGATCGGCCCCGAACGCGCGCAGAGCCTCTCGAAGGACATGCATCCCGTGTTCGCCGCGATCATCGTCGCCGCGGGAGTCGCGTTCGCCGTCGCGTACCACGTCCGCGCACGCAAGTAGCGGACTAAACGCGGGACGTGCCGTCGGTGAACGAAGGGATCACGCCGTAGGAGGCCTTCCGTGACGCGCGGCGCAACGTCGCGAGCACGGCGGGCCCCAGCACCAGGATCGCCACCGCGTTGGTGATCGCCCGCCCCGTGTCCCAGCCCGCCGTCGACGTCAGCAGGGTGAAGACGGCGAACCGGTGCAGGTTCTCCAGCAGCGGGGCGCCGGGAACGTAGGAGATGTGCCCGTCGTGGTACGGCACTTCGGCGTCGGTGATGAACGGCCAGAACCACAGGTTCATCAGGAAGCCGAACACGTACGCGACGAAGATCCCGTAGCCGACCAGCATCGCGATCTCGGCCTTGCCGGTGACGCGGCGCGGCAGCAGTCCCGCGCCCATCCCGATCCACGCCGAGCACATCATCTGGAACGGCAGCCACGGCCCCACCCCGGCGGTCAGCAGCGCCGAAGCGAACAGCGACGTACAGCCCAGCACGAAACCGAATCCGGGCCCGAGCACCCGCCCGGCCAGCACCAGCAGGAAGAACACGGTCTCGATCCCCGCGGTCCCCGCGCCGAGCGGCCGCAGGGCCGCGTTCACCGCCGAGAGCACGCCGAGCATCGCGAGGGCCTTGGAATCCATGCCCCCTTCGGACATCTCGGCCAGCACGATGACGATCAGGATCGGCAGGATCCCGATGAACACGAACGGCGCGTCCGGACCGTGCTGCATCGACTGCGGTTCGACCCGGACCAGGAGCGGCCAGACGAACATCATCAGCCCCGCCAGCGACGCGAGGCCGAGCACCGTCGCCGAGCGCGGGCCCAGCCGGACCGCGGGCGCCGTGCTCACGGGACCTCCTGCGGCAGCGCGGATCGGACGTCGTCGACGGTGAGCCACGGCTCCCCGAGGATCTTGGCGACCTGGGTGGCGAACGCCGGGGAGCCGCCGAGCACCTCGCCGGTCGGGCCGTCCGAGACGACCTCCCCCTCCGCCATCACGAGCACGCGGTGCGCGATCGTCGCGACGAACTCGACGTCGTGGGTGGCCACGACGACCGCCTTGCCCTCGGCCGTCAGCGACGCGATCATCTGCGCCAGCGCGGCCTTCGCGGTGTAGTCGAGGCCGCGGGTCGGTTCGTCCAGCAGCATGATCCGCGGGGCGGCCGAAAGCTGCACCGCGAGCACGAGCGCGAGCCGCTGGCCCTCCGAAAGGTCCCGCGGATGCGACGCGGGATCGATGCCGGGAGCGAGCCTGTCGAGCAGGCCACGGCTGTGCCCCGGCTCCGCTCCCGACTCGGCGTCGGCTGCCTCGCATTCGGCGGCGACTGTCTGCAGGTACAGCAGGTCGCTCGCGGTCTGCGGCACCATGCCGACGAGTTTCCGCGCCTCGGCGCTGCTCAGCGTCTTCGGGTCCTTGCCGCCGACGGTGACCTTGCCGCCGTGGCGGGGACCGGACCCCTGCACCGCCCACAGCAGCGACGACTTGCCGGAACCGTTGCGTCCCATCATCGCCAGCACCTCGCCGGCGCGCAGGGCAAGGTCGACCTCGCGCACGGCGACCTTCGGCCCGTACCGCACGACGACGCCGTCGGCGATCAGCAGCTCGTCGCCCGCGGTCGTGTCCCGCGCGGGCGGAGTCCCCAGCGTCAGCGAAGAAGCCCGGCGTCGCGCGTCACGGACCGTCATCGGCAGCGGATCCCAGGCGGCCAGCCGTCCCAAGTGGACGATCGGCGGCGCGATGGGCATGTCCTTCAGCACTTCCGGCGGGGTCCCGTCGACCACTCCCCCGGTGCCGGGGACGTGGATCATCCGGTCCGCGAACGGGATCACGCGTTCCATCCGGTGCTCGGCCATCAGCACGGTCGTGCCGAGGTCTTCCACCAGCCTGGCCAGCGTCGCCAGCACCTCCTCGGCGGCGGTCGGGTCCAGCGCCGACGTCGGTTCGTCCAGCACCAGCACCTTCGGATGAGTGGTGAGCACCGAGCCGATCGCCACCCGCTGCTGCTGCCCACCGGACAGTGTCCGCAGCGCGCGCCTGCGCAGTTCCGCGATGCCGAGGAGATCGAGCGTCTCTTCGACCCGGCGGCGCATCACCTGCGGGCTCAGGCCGAGCTGCTCCATGCCGTACGCGAGTTCGTCCTCGACCGTGTCGGTGACGAAGCCCGCCAAGGGATCCTGCCCGACGACACCGACCAGATGCGCGAACTCGCGCGGCGGCCGGGACCACGTCGTGACGCCGTCGACGGAAACCGTTCCTTCGAGGTGACCGCCGGTGAAATGCGGGACGAGACCGTTGATCGTGCCGAGCAGCGTCGACTTGCCCGCGCCCGTCTGGCCCGCGAACAACACGAGCTCGCCTTCGCCGATGGACAGCGTCACGTCGGCGAGCACCGGCTCGGAACGGCCGTGGTAGGTGAAGGAAACGTGGTCGAGTTCGATCATGCCGTGCCTTCTTTTTCGAGCACTGGTTCTTCGAGTGCGGCGTAAGGAGGCTCAGGGACCGGGGTCAGGAACGCGGGAAGCACGCCGATCAGGACACCGAGCAACGGACCCCACGAGAGCGAAGGCCAGGACAGGGTGATCAGCGAAGGGTTCATGTTCATCGGGTTCACTTCCGACGTCGTGAACAGGATGGCCGCCACGGCGATCCCGCTCACCGCGACGACGATCTCCGGCAGATGCCAGCGGTCGGGCCGGTACCGGGTGCGCCGGACCCGTTTGCCCGCCGACCAGAACCCGACCAGGCCGATCACGAGGCCAACGGAAAGCACCGGTGCGGCGAGATATCTGGGCGTCGAACCGTCCAAAGTGGCGTAAACGCCGACGCAGACACCGATCAGGCCGACGATCATCAGGGTGCCCGTGATCAGCCTGGTCCGCGCTTCGACCAGTCCCGCGCGGCCGTAGCCACGGGAGTCCATCGACGCGGCGAGCTGCAGCGAGCGGGAAAGCGCGTCCTCCAGCACCGGGATGAGCACGGTGTGCAAGGCCTTGACCTTCTTCTTGCCCGAGCCGCCGCGCAGTTTGCGGGCGCGCCGGACCCGCAGCACGCTTTCGGCCAGCTGCGGGAACACCGACAGCGCGACGATCACCGCGGTGCCCACTTCGTACAACGCCGGCGGCATCGCCTTGAGCAGCCGTTTCGGATTCGCCAGCGCGTTGGCAGCGCCGAGGCAGATCACCATCGTCGCCAGCCGCATCCCGTCGTAAAGCCCGCCCAGCAACGATTCCGCGGACACGTCCCCGAAGAGCCGGATTCCCGCCGCCCATTCCGGCAGCGGGATCTCGGGCAGCCGCAGGATGATCGTGGAGCCCTCGGCGCCGCCGAACACGACGCGGAAGAACACGCGGATCGCGACGATGAACGCGCCGAGGTACAGGTAGAGCCGGAACGCCAGCGCCCAGGGCGCCTCGCTGCGCCGGGCCACGACGACATAACCCGTGACCGCCACGATGGTCAGCAGCAGCCACGGGTTCGTCGTCCGGGTCGCCGCGACGGCGAGCCCCAGCGCCCACACCCACCAGGCGGCCGGATGCAGGTCGCGCGGCAGGAAGTAGGACGTCATCAAGCTCCTTGTGCGCGTTTGCGTCTGCGTGCGACCAGGAATCCTGCCACGCACAACGCCAGTACCGCGCCACCGGCCGCCCAGGGCGCCCAGCCGCTGGCGCCGGATTCGCGCTCGATCACCACGTTGACGTCCTCGGCGTTCTCGCCGCCGGTGAACGCGACGTTCAGCGACGGGTCCTGCGCCTTCGGCCTCGCCGAAGCGCTCGGACGCGGCTTGGGCGGCGGCAGCGCTCCGGAACTCGGGCCCGCGACCGGCGCCTCCCCTGGCCGGACCTCCTCCGTCGCTTGCGGACCGTCGGCCTGTTGCCCGTTCCCCGCCGGTGGCCGCTGTTGCTGCTGCTCGGCCGGGTCGTCGGTGACCGGCTTGGCCTCCTCACGCGGCACGCACGGCTGGCTCTCAGTGCCCGGCCGCACCGCGGAGACCCGCGGCACCGGGTTCGTCTGGGCGGTGGCGTTCAGGGAGAACGACCAGCCCTCGAAACCACCGGGGATGAAGTCGCGGTTCTTGACGCCCCACTGGCTGTAGTCCCACGCGCAGTTGTTCGAGGCGTGCCAGTACGACCAGTAGGCCTGCGCCGGGGGCGTGTCGACACACAGCTCGCGGTACTTGTCGCGACCCGCGATCGGGAGATTCTCGGTCGCCGACGGGCGGTTCTCGACCCGGCAGATGAACGACTCGCCCCAGCGCTGCACCCCGGCGATCTGGAAACCCGCGCCCTTGAGCGCGTCCAGCCCGGTGCCGCGCGTGGACTGGGGGTTGCAGCGCACGATGGTCGTGCCGCCGAGTTTCTGGAAGTCGACGACGACGGTGACCCCGGTGGCGTCCTTGCAGAAGCCGGGATAGCCCTTGCCCTGGTCGACCGCGTGCGCGGACGGCGCCGTGGCGGCGATCAGGAAGATCGCCGCCACCACCCCGAAGACCTTCCTCACGGGATGGCCGGGTTCCTCGGCGTGACACCGGGAACCGGGTTGGTCGTCGCCGACTTGTTCAGCGAGAACGACCAGCCTTCGAAGCCACCGGGGACGACGTTGCGGTTGAGCGCGCCGTAGCTGCTGTAGGTCCAGGTGGTACCGGAACCGTCGGCGTGCCAGTAACCCCAGTACGCGCCGGCGGGCGGCGTGTTGACGCACGGTTCCTTGTATGCCGGGTTGCTCGACAGCGGGATGGTCTCCGTCGCGGACGGGCGGCCTTCCAGGCGGCAGACGAAACCAAGCCCCCAGCGGGCGGTGCCCGCGACCGCGATCCCCGCGTCCTGCAACGCCTTGATACCCGTGCGGGCGGTGCCGGGGCTCGCGTTCGGCGAACAGCGGGTGATCGTCGGCGCGGCGGTCCCGCCGTTGCCGTCCAGTTCCTGGAAGTCGACGACGACGGTCGTGCCGGTGAGCGCGTCGGCGCCGGTGCAGATCCCGTCGTAGCCCTTGGCGGGATCGACCGCGTTCGCGGGTGCGGCGGAAAGCCCGATCAGTCCGATGAGGACGGTCGCGACGGTGAGCAGTTTTCTCATGGTGTAGCCCCCTTTGTCTTGATGAACCGGCGAAGCAGGAAGACGAGCACGATCGCGGCGGCCAGCAGGAGCCCGGCGAGGCCGACGAGTCCCCAGATCAGCCACGGTGGCTGAGGAGCTTGGGCGGCGGCCGCCTGCACCTGGGTGCCGGAGACGGCAGCGGCGATGTCCGGCTGCGAGAGCGGCAGCCGGATCGCGGGAGACAGCGGCGAATCCGCGGCGGTGAGCCAGGATCGGCCCGCGACCCCTTGCGCGGCGGCCAGGCTGGTCGGGAAGTCGGTCTTCCCGTCGCTCGCCGCGACCGCTCCCTTGACGAAACCGCCGTCGGCCTGGACCAGTTTGCCCAGCGACCGCGCGGTTCCGCTCGCGTCGAGGCCGGCGATCTGCCGCGCGGCGGCCACGACGGCGCTGAGCGCGACGTCCGGCTCGCCCGCTTCGCCGGTCACCATGCCCTCGCCGGTCGGCCGGACGCCGAGCGCGCCCACCGCGGAGACGAACGCCGAAACGCGCCGCTCGGTCCAGCCGTCGGGCCGTTTGGTCGACGGCGCGGCGTCGGTGTGCGGACGGGCGGCCAGCGCGGTGACCGCCGCGGCCGTCGCGCCGAGGTCGCCGGAGCCGCACTCCGCGGTGTCGAGGTGCTTCGGAAAGGTTCCGTCGGCGCACTGGCGCGAAAGGAGCAGTTCGACCGCGGGGCCGGGGTCGGCGGCAGTGGCGAGCACCGCCCAAGAGTGCCGCTCGACGGTCTCGTCAGCGTCGGCGAAGGACCCGATATCGGTGAACTTGCCGTCCACGCCACGCAGTTTCACCAGATCGGCGCGCAACTGCCCGGCGACGTCCGCCTTGGCGAATTCGGCGACGAGCACGAGTTTCGCGAGCGGCTCGGCGTAGGCGGCCCCGCTCTGCTCGTAGGGCGCGCCGTGGGCGTAGGCCTGCACGGCTTCGTTCGTGAGCAGGAACTTCGAGGCGCGGGCGACCGTGTCCGGCTGCTCGTCCAGCGCCCGCAGGGCCAGCACGAGATCGGCGGTGGCGTCGTAGTCGACGTAGGTCTTCCCGTCCTCGGTGACCTCGACGTGGTCACCGCCGACGAGCCGGTTCGTCAGGTACGCACCGAGCCGGGAAGCCGCGGTGGCCGTGCCGGGGACCGCGACCGGCGTGGCGATCGCGGTCGGCGGCGGGACCCTGGCGCCGGTCGACGCCCTGGGGGTGACGGTCTTCTTGGGTTTCGGCGCCACGGTCTTCGGTGCCGGCTTGTCCGGCACCGGTTTGGCTGCGGGCGGGGTGTTCGTGACGGTGACCGTGCTCGGCGCGGGCGGGCTGACCGACTGGGACGACGTGCTCGGCGTCGGTGTCACCGACGTCGTGGTCGTGGTGGTCGTCGTCGTTGTGGTCGTGGTGGTGGTCGTGGTCGTGGTCGTGGTGGTGCTGGTCGGCACCGGTTCGCTCGTGGTCGAAGTCGGGGTGCTCGTGGGCGAGCCCGTTTCGGACGAGGTCGTCGGCGTTTCCGAAACGCTGCTGGTCGGCGGCTGCGCGCCGCCCTTCGCGAGCGAATAGAAGCCGATCTGCGCCAGCCCGAGCGAAGCCTGGGCACCCGCGCGGATCCAGGTGTCGAGCCCGCTGATGCCCGAGGTACGCGCGGCTTCGTAGGAAGCGGGGTTGTAGGCGATCGCGCCGAGTTCGCCCGCGAGCCGGTTGCCTGCGTCGGCCGCGGCGTTGGCCTGCGCGGATTTGAGGAACCGCACGCCCTTGTCCACCGCCGCGGCCGCGCCGCCCGCGTCGGCGAGCCCCTGGACGATCATCCCGGTGCTGTTGGTGTTCGGGGCCTCGGTGCCGACGCCGCCACCCCAGCCGCCACCGGCGCTCTGGTTGCCGAGCAGCCACGAGACGGTCTTGGCGATCGGGGCGTCGAGCCCGGTCGCGCCCGCCTTCCGCGCGGCCACCATCGCCGAAAGCGCGATGCCGGTGGCGTCGCCGTCGGACGGGGACAGGTCGAGCGGCTTGCCCTCGTCGCAGGTCGAGACCTTGTGACCGTCCGGGGTGACGTGGTCGCCGGTCTCTTTCGTCGGGATGTAGGGGAAGAAGATGCGGAAGTAGCCCTCGGAACACTGCTGGGTCAGCAGCTTGTCGATGGCGAGCTGGTCGTTCTCGCCCACCGCGGCGAGCCCGATCACGCCGAGCGCCTGGCCGAACATGTTGGCGTTGTTGCTCACCGTGCCAGTGATGTCGGGATTCTTCGTGTAGTCGCTTACCCGGCCCTTGTCGGGGCCGTTGCGCATGATCGCGGCCTTGGTCTCGGCGACCAGGTCGTAGCCGTCGAAGCTCCGGGGGTTCCGGCCGGAGACCTCCGCGGCGACCAGGGTCTTGGCCGTGGCGCCGCCGACGATGACGTTGTCGAACCCCGCGCCGGGGATGAACCCGTCCCAGGTGAAGTAGTCGGTGGCGTGGCCTTGTTCGTCGAGGAACTTCGCGATCGGCTCGGCACGCTGACCTTCGCCCGCGGCGTACATCGCGAAGAGCACGTCGAGCATCAGGCCGTGGTCGGGCAGCTGACCGCCGGCGGGGTTCTCGAGCGTGCCGTCCGGCTTCAGTTTCGTCGCGAGCCAGCGGGAATTCGCCTGCGCCGCGTCACGGTCACCGGCGGCCGTCGCCGTTCCGGTGAGCAGTGCGGCGACCACGCCGACGCTGACGGCGAAGGCCAGTGCGGCCTGGTACCCGCGGCGCATGACTCCTCCTTGCGGCATGACGGAGGACAGGCGCGGGACGCCGCAGTCACCCCTGTTTATCGCGACAGTGGTTCGGACTTCTGGTTGGTTCATCCGCCCGTGCGGTACCCCGGCTCGCCCTGGTGAAGGGCCCACGGTTGCGCGACAGCGCCGGATTTCGACCGGCTTCCCCGTCACGGGCAGCGGTGTTCAGTTGTCGAGCCCGCCGAGGTTAACACTCGATTACCTGCGGCAGGCACCGCTGACCAGGTCGGTTGCCAGGATCACATCACCGCTCGCGCCCGGCGGTACCCCGGCGCTTGACCGGGATGAGATTCTTCGGTTCGTCCGATTCAGCGCGGTCGTGGGGGAAGTCCGGTGAGAGTCCGGCGCTGTCCCGCAACGGTATGCCCTCCAGGCGAGCCCGGTCACCCACATCGCGCGGTGTCACCACCGACTCCTGTCGTGGAAATGCGGGAAAGGGTTCTCATGAGACGTTTGGTCCTCGCTGTCGCCTTGCTGTGCGGCATCGGACTGGTCGCCGCACCGGCGGCGACCGCGGCCACCCCGGTCAAGGCGGACGCCGCCGCGGGCTGGCTCGCCAGGCAGCTGACCGACGGGGAAAGGTTCGAGGCCGACTTCGGCGGCCAGAAGTTCCCCGACCAGGGCTTGACGATCGACGCGATCTTCGCGTTCGCCGCCGCCGGGGTGTCCGACACGAACGCGGGCAAGGCGATCGCCTGGCTGGCGAAGCCGGAGATCACCACCGGCTACGTCGGCAGCGGCGCCGAGGCGTACGCGGGCGCGCACGCCAAACTTCTGCTCGCCGCGCAGATCCGGGGCAAGAACCCGGCGTCGTTCGGCGGTGTCGATCTGAAAACGGGACTGCTCTCGCTGCTCACGCCGTCCGGCCGGTTCTCCGACCGCTCCGAATTCGGCGACTACTCCAACGCCTTCTCGCAGTCGCTCGCCCTGCTGGCGCTGGATCGCACCCCCGCCGGGGCGCCCGCGTCGGCGGTGACCTTCCTGGCGGGCAGCCAGTGCGCGGACGGCGGCTTCCCGCTGAACTTCGGCGAAGCGACCTGCACGAGCGACGTCGACTCGACCGCGATGGTCGTGCAGGCCCTGCGCGCCACCGGTGACGCGGTGAACGCCCGCGAAGGCACCACCTGGCTGGTCACCAAGCAGCACGCGAACGGCGGCTTCGGTGTCGGCACGAACGCGCCGAACGCCAACAGCACCGGCCTCGCCGCCGAAGCGCTGGCCGGGCACCGTCCCGCCGCCGCGGTCAAGGCGCGGGAATTCCTGCGGTCGCTGCAGACCGGCTGCACCGGCGCCGAGGCGGACCGCGGCGCGATCGCCTACGACGCCACCGGCCTGAACCCGTCGACCGCCCCGCGCGCGACCGCGCAGGCGATCCTCGGCCTGGCCAGGGTTCCGCTGAGTGACCTGCACGGCGGCGGCCGTCCGCAGGCTCCGGTGCTCGCCTGCCCGTAAGCGGCCGGTGAGTGGTGAGGCCGGTTCTGGTGGACTCGTAGTTGCTTGGCTGGTGGTCGAGTGTGGAGGATTTGGGACGTTGAACGTCCTGAATCCTCCACCGTCACGTCGTCTGCCCCGGAACAGGACCGGCGCGAGCCCGTGACGCCACCCACGGTTCTTCAGGCGCGGAGCGGCTCGACGACCTGCACAAGCTTGTCGAGGCGCTCCAGCGTCTCGGCCTCGGGCAGCGTCGGCAGGATGAGGGAGACCTCGTCGACCCCGGCATCGGCGAGGCCGCGCAGCAGGTCGAGATCGGCCGGAGCGCCGAACACGCTGATCCGGACGTCTTCACGGCCCTGGTCGGCGAGCCACGACCGGACGCGCCGCAATTCCTCAGGCGGGGTCACGGAATGCGGCAGCCAGCCGTCGGCGTGTTCGGCGAGCCGTTTGAGCCCGGCCGGGCCCTGACCGGCGACGTAGATCGGCGGATGCGGTTTCCGCACCGGCTTCGGCCAGGAGTAGACCGGATCGAAGTCGACGTGCTTGCCGTGGAACTCCGCCTCGTCCTTGGTCCAGATCTCCTTGAGCGCCTGGAGCTGTTCGGTCAGCAGCGCGCCCCGCGTCCGCGGGTCGACGCCGTGGTTGCGCATCTCCTCGATGTTCCAGCCCGCCCCGACCCCGAAGACCACCCGGCCGCCGGAAAGCAGGTCGAGGCTGGAGATTTCCTTGGCCGTGTAGAACAGGTCGCGCTGGATCATCAGGGCGACCGCGGTGCCCAGCCGGAGTTTCGAGGTGACCGTCGCGGCGGCGGCCAGCGCCACGAACGGGTCGAGATTGCGGAGGGCGCCCCGCGGCAGCTCACCACCGGGGTACGGGCTCTCCCTGCTGACCGGGATGTGGGAATGTTCGGGGAGGTAGAGGGAGTCGAAACCCTTCTCCTCCAACGCCGCTCCCAGTACGTGCGGCCGGATTCCCTCGTCGGTCACTGACGTCGCGATACCGAAGTCCATGATCAGCACGACTCCTGAGGGCCACCGGGTATTCCCGGAGGCCCTCACTCGGCCGCGGCTCTTGCACCCGGCATCTTGTCAGGGCTAACCTGACGCCCTGTCAGGATGCGCCTGACAAAACGTCGGGAAAGGTGTGCCATGCCCTCCACTGCGGACCAGTCGGTCATCGCCGCGTGCTCGTTCTGCCTCAAGCCCAACACGGAGGTCAGTGCCCTGGTCGCGGGACCGGGGGTGTTCATCTGCTCGGCTTGCGTGGTGCTGTGCCAGCAGGTCATCGAGACCAGGACGGCCGCGGTTCCCCAGCTCGCCCCGTGGGAGCAGGCGCATGACCTCGAAGACGTCCTGGCGGCTCTGCCTCGAGTCGCCAGGACGTCGGACCAGGTGGAGGAAAGCCTCGCCGGCTGGGTTCGGCGCGCCAGGGAACTGGGCGCCAGCTGGACCCGGATCGGGGACGCCCTCGGCATCACCCGTCAATCGGCCTGGGAGCGATTCTCCGGCGAGAAGTAGCCCGTCCCGGTCACTTCGCGGGCAGCACGCGGCCGCGGACCTCGCCAAATCCGATCCGCGAGCCGTTCGCGCCGGGCGCGGTTCCGGTGATCACGACCTCGTCGCCGTCCAGCAGGAAGGTGCGCTCCTCCCCTTTGACCGTGAGCGGTTCCTTGCCGCCCCAGGACAATTCGAGGAACGCGCCGCGCTGGTGCTTCTCCGGTCCGGAGATCGTCCCGGAGCCGTACAGGTCTCCCGTGCGTGACGAGGCGCCGTTGACCGTCAGGTGCGCGAGCATCTGGGCGGGCGACCAGTACATCTCGCGGAAGGGCGGGCGGCTGACCTCGTCACCGTTCCATTCGATGACCAGGTCGATGTCGAGACCCCACGGTTCGCTCTCCCGCAGATACGGCAGCGGCACCGGATCCAGCTGGCCGGGCAGCGGGATCCGCGCGGCCTCCAGTGCCAGGATCGGTACCACCCAAGGGGAGATCGAGGTCGCGAAGCTCTTGCCGAGATGCGGGCCCAGCGGAACGTATTCCCACGCCTGGATGTCGCGGGCCGACCAATCGTTGAGCAGGACCGCGCCGAAAACGTGCCGGGAGAAGGAATCCGGGGAGATCGGGGTGTTCAGCGGCGTTCCGGTGCCGACGACGAAACCCATCTCCGCTTCGATGTCCAGCCGTGTGCTCGGCCCGTACACCGGCGAGGCGTCGGCCGGGGTCTTGCGCTGGCCGCTCGGGCGCACGATGTCCGTACCGGAGACCAGGACCGTGCCGGAGCGTCCGTGGTAGCCGACCGGGAGGTGCTTCCAGTTGGGCAGCAACGGTTCCGCGTCCGGGCGGAACAGCCTGCCGACGTTCGAGGCGTGGTGCTCGGAGGCGTAGAAGTCGACGTAGTCCGCGACCTCGATCGGCAGGTGCAGGGTCGCCCGCGCGACGGGATGGACCGCGCCGTCGGGCAGCTCACCGGAGACCAGGTCACGGATCCGCGCCCGGACCGCCACCCAGCGGTCGTATCCCTGCGCCATGAACGGATTCAGCGACGGCGCGGCGAAGACGTCGTCGCCGAGCGCCGCGGCCAGGTCCAGGACGGAGTCCCCGACGCGCACGCCGACGCGCGGGGAATCGCCGTCGACGGAGAACACGCCGTACGGCAGGTTGTCGATCCCGAACAGGGAGCCTGCGGGGATGTCGATCGTGGTCATGCCTCTCCTCGGGGCGCCTCGAGCAGGCCGAGTCCGGCCAGTTCGGTCAGGGGGTCGGTGATGCTGCAGGTGCCGAACGACGTGAAACCCGCGCGGACCGCGGCGGCGCGATCCGGCTCCAGTGCCCGCAGCCGCCCGGCGAGGACGGCGCCGTCTCGTTCGGCGAGAACGGCTTCGGCGTCACCACCGGCGAGGGCGGCGTCGGTGGCGAGCATCAGGTTCAGGAACCCGTGCTGTTCGAAGCCGGTGGCCGGATCGGTGTTGCGGACCGCGTGATGCAGCCCGGCGGTGGCCTTGAACGGAACGCCCGCCTCGACGGCCGCCCGGACCGCGGCCGCGAGTTCGGCTTCGTCCGGGTACAGCTCGGCCCGGACGCCGCCGGTGCGGAACTTCGCGTGGTGGCCGGTGCCGGAAAGGGCGGTCAGCAACGGGAGGCGCCGGTCGTCACGCGGGATCTCGACGTAGACCGGCGCGGTGGCGGCGGAAATCGCGGCGCGCAGCTCGTCCGGCACCGTCCCGTCCGGGACGGCGATCTCGAGCGCGTCGAGTTCCACCGGCAGCCCGGCGACGGCCGCGAGCACGCCATCGAGCTGGGCGGGACCACCGGGCAGGGTCACCGCGATCGGCAGCGGGGTCTCGCGGTCGCCCAGCACTCCGGCGAGTTCGCCGAGCGCGGTGGCGGCGACCACGAGCGGCCCGACGAGGGCGGCGTACCAGGCGGAGACGTGCTCGTCGTGCGCCGCGACGGCGTCCGGCAGCGGGGCCAGCCCCGGCGGGAACACCGCGGCGTCGTCGCACAACCCGGCGAAGAGCGCGGGAATCCGTCCGACGTCCACCATGGTCTCCTCCTCGCCGATTTAGTTCATACTTTTACTACCTATCGGGCAGCGTAGTCCGGTCTTCCGGGTGACGGGAAGGCCTACTTGCGGCTTCGGGGACCGAACTCGGCCCGGCTCGTGATCAGTTTGCCCAGCAGCATCACGAGGATCCGCTGTTCGGTCTCGGTCAGTGCGTTCGTCCAGCCGAATTCGCGTTCGTTGTGCTCGCGGAAGACCGAGACCATCTCCTCGTGCCCGGCCTCGGTCAGCGACAGCTGCACCGAACGGCCGTCCCGCTCGTCCGGGACCCGGTGGAGCATCCCCTCCGCGACCAGCGTCTTGACCAGGTTCGACACCGCCGCCCGGCTCATCCCGGTCAGCCGGGCCGCGCTCGTCGGTTCGAGCGGTCCGGCGAGCCAGACCACGAACAGCAGCCGGAACGCCGACCACGAACGGCCGCGCGGCCGGTGCACCGCGGCTTCGAGGTCGTAGGTCACCAGGTCCGAGGCACGGTTGAGGGTCAGCAGCACCTCGGTCGCCAACTGATGCCGGAAGCCGTACTCCTGCGCGAGCCGCCGGTTCGCCAGCGCCACGAACGACCAGAAGTCCAGCCCCGCCGCGTCCACGTCTTCCATCGCCGAACACTAACCCGACGTCTCGAAAATGGTCAAAGTCGAAACTATTGAGGGGTAAGGCAGACGTGTCGTGTCGTTGGGGTGTGCGCCGAATGTGGCATTGGGGACGTTGAGTGTCCCCAATGCCACAGTAGGCGCAACCTGGGATCGGGCGACTCGGGCGCCGTGTCTTGAAGGCCCCCTTTGGGACGTTCACCGTCCTGAAGGCCCCCTTTGAGACATACCGAAGCGCGGCCGAGGGCACCAGAACCCGGCAGGGCTTGACGCAAAGGATGCCTTCACAGACCCGCCGCCCGCCAGGACACGTTTGACTTACCCCTCAATATTTCCCCAAGCTGGAGATTCCTCCATCCAAACCGCACGATCTTGGACCTTCCTCCATGGCACTCCGGGCCCCCGAACCGGTTTGCTGAAGGCATGAGCAGAACGGAAGTACCACCAGGCACGGCGAAGGCCGTGCGAGTGGCGGCAGGCGATCTGGTCCGGGTGGTCGACGTCGAAGGCGGCCAGGTCGGCGACGTGTTCGCGTTCACCGACGGCGGGACCGAACTGGCCGAGCACCACAGCGCGGCGCACACCCGCGCCGGCGTCGACAAGCTGTTCCCCGCTGTCGGCGAGTCCTTCGTGACCGACCGGCGCCGCCCGATCCTGACCCTGGTCGGCGACACCTCCCCCGGCGAGCACGACATGCTCATCCCGGCCTGCGACCCGGCCCGGTACGCCGCGCTGGGGGCGCCGGGTCACCGGTCCTGCGCCGCGAACCTGCGCGAGGCGCTGGACGAAGCCGGCCTGACCTTCACGGGTCCGACCCCGCAGCCGATCAACGTCTTCATGCGCGTCCCGATCGGAGCGGGCGGCCGGTTCAGCTGGCTGACCGCGTCCTCACGGCCCGGCGACGCGGTGACCCTGCGGGCCGAACAGGACTGCGTCGTCGTGGTCTCCGCCTGCCCGCAGGATCTCGTGCCCATCAGCGACGCCGGACTCTCCCCGCTCGCCATCGAAACCGTCCGCAACGGAGGAACACGATCATGACCACCACCGTCGAACACCCCGCGCTGGCCCCGACCACCCTCGGCGGTCTCGCGCTGCGCAACCGCTACGCCGTCGCCCCCATGACCCGCGTCTCGGCCGCGCCCGACGGCACGCCGACCGGCGAGATGGCCGACTACTACACCGAATACGCCCGCGGCGGCTTCGGGCTCGTGCTCAGCGAGGGCATCTATCCCGACACCGCGGCCAGCCAGGGCTACTTCAACCAGCCGGGTCTCGCACGGGACGAGCACGTCGCGGGCTGGCGCGTCGTCACCGCCGGAGTACGCGCGGCGGGCGGGCGGATGATCGCCCAGCTCATGCACGCCGGGGCGATCTCCCAGGGGAATCCGCACCGGGACCACACCGTCGGGCCTTCGGCCGTCCAGCCGCGCGGGGAGAAGATGCCCGCGTACGGCGGTTCCGGGCCGTGGGCCGAACCCCGTGCGCTGACCACCGCCGAGATCGACGACGTCGTCGAGGGTTTCGCGGCGGCGGCCCGGCGTGCCCGGCAGGCCGGCTTCGACGGTGTCGAGGTGCACGCGGCCAACGGGTACCTGCTCGACCAGTTCCTCACCGACTACACCAACCGGCGCACCGACTCCTACGGCGGATCGGTCGACGGCCGGATCAGGCTGACCGCCCGCGTCGTGACCGCCGTCGCCGAAGCCGTGCCGGATCTGGTGACCGGTGTGCGGCTGTCGCAGACGAAAGTCAACGACTTCACCTATCGCTGGCCCGGCGGCCGTGACGACGCCGAAGTGATCTTCGCGGCGGTCGCCGAGGCGGGCGCGGGCTACCTCCACATCGCCAGCGAGGGCCGGAACTGGCTCGAAACGGCGAAGCTGTCCGACGGCGAAACCATCACCGCCCTCGCCCGGAAGGTCACCGGGCTGCCGGTGATCGCCAACGGCGGGATGCACGACCTCGCCCAGGCACACGAGGTCCTCACCGGCGGGCACGCCGACGTGCTTTCGATCGGGCACGGCGCGCTGGCCAATCCCGATCTCCCCGCCCGTGTCGCCGCGTCGGAACCCCTGCAAGAGTTCGACCGGGCGATGGTCTCCCCGACGGTCACGGTGGCGAACGCGCGCCGCTGGCGGGAGAGTCGGCAAGCGTGACCGAAACAAGCTGGCACGGCGGCGCGGCCGCGGTGGCGACCCTGACCTTCGACGTGGACGCGGAGTCCCCGATCCTCGCGCACGGCAGGGGGTACGCGGACCACCTGTCGACCATGTCCCATCAGGCGTACGGCCCGAAGGTCGGGGTGCCGCGCATCCTCGGCCTGCTCGACGAACTGGCCGTGCCCGCGACGTTCTTCGTACCGGGCTGGGTCGCCGAACAGCGGCCCGGCCTGGCCGCCACGATCGTGGAACGGGGGCACGAGGTGGCCCACCACTCCTACAGCCACCGGCCGCCGACCACGATGACCGCCGCCGAACAGCGAGCCGATTTCGAACGGGGCATGGCGGTCTTCGCGAGTCAGGGCATCGAGATCAGCGGGCATCGCGCGGCGGGCTGGGAGTCCACTTGGGACACTCCGGCGCTGGTGGCCGGACACGGGCTGAGCTACGACTCGTCGCTGATGGCCGACGACCGGCCGTACCTGATCGAGACCGGGGCGGGCCGGATCGCCGAGCTGCCGGTGCACTGGTCGCTCGACGACTGGGAGCAGTACGCGTTCCTTCCGTCGCCGCAGATCGGTTCGGTGATCACCTCGCCGGTCCGGGTGCTGGAGATGTGGCGCGCGGAACTGGACGCGATGCGCCGGTATCGCTGCCTGTTCAACCTGTGCCTGCACCCGTTCCTGTCGGGCAGGCCGGGACGGCTGGAGGCGGTGCGCGCGCTCATCGAGTTCGGGCTCGGCCTCGGTGACGTCCGCTTCGCCCGGTGCCGGGACGTGGCCGCCGCGGCGCTGGCCGACCCGGCCTTGCCCGCGGAACCCTTGCGGCGCCTCGAAGCCGATCCGGCGGTCTATCCGGACTGAGCGGCTTCGAGCGCCAGGAAGAGGTCGACCCGGTCCGCGGTCCGCCCGACGTCGCGGCCGGTCAGCTCGGTGACCTTGGCCAGCCGGTTGCGCAGCGTGTTGACGTGCACGAACAGCGCCGCGGCGGTGGCCGCCCACTGGCCGTCGTGGTCGAGGAACGCCCGCAGGGTCGTCTCCAGGTCACCGTCGCGGACGCGGTCGTGCTCGCGCAGCGGGCCGAGCAGGGCGTCGGCGAACGTGTGCCGCCACTGCTCGTCGTGCGACTCCAGCAAGAGCCGGTAGCTGCCGAGTTCGGCGAAACTCGCCGCCACCGGTCCGCCACGCCTGCCGCGGAGCACTCGGCAGGCTTCGCGGCTGCGCGACAACGGCTCGCGCAAGCCTGCCGCGCCGGATACGGGATCGGCCAGCCCGACGACCACCCGCCCGCCGGACAGCCGGTGTGAGACGGCCGCCGCCAGCCGGGGCGCGAACGCGGCGGGCGACTGCCTTCCGGACCGGAACGGCAGCACCGCCACGACGTCCCGGCTGCCCGCCGCCACGACCGCGGGCAGCCCGTCCGCCAGCAGGAAATCCGTCACGGCCTCCGCCATTCCCGGCGGGGTCGCGGTGGCGTCTTCGCCCGCGAACGCGAGCGCGATCACGGACAGGGGCCCGTCCGGGTCGACCCCGAAGGCGCGCAGCCTGCCGGGTACCTCCGCGACGCGCTGCGCGCCGGAGAGCACCATGTCCAGCAGTTCGACGGCGAACCGCATCTCGATGGCCTGCACCGCCTGATGCCGGGCGACTTCCAGGCTGAGATACCGGGCGGTCTGCTCCAGGGCGTCCCGTTCCTCCCGCGTCAGCCCGGCCACGGGACGCAGGCAGAGCAGCGCGGCGTCCGCGTCACCGAGCGCGCCGACCGGGAACAGCGCCGCCCGCGTCCCCGCGCCGAGATCCGCTTCCAGCGGCGGTGGATGCCCGGCCAGGGCCTCCGCCGCGGCGCGCGCCTGCCCGGCGTCCAGTCCGGCACCGGCGGAGGCCAGCTCCCGGCCCATCCGGTCGACGACCGCCAGCGGCAGCTCGTGCTCGCGGCGGAGGATCTCCAGCACGCCGGAAGCGCCCGCGCCCCTCGACAGCGCCGAAGTCAGCTCGTCCCCTCGGCGCACCAAGGACATCAGGGCGTTCTGCCGGTCCGCGGCCTGGATCGCCGCCGCCGCGCGGGTGACCGCCGTGAACGGCACCGCGATCGAGATCTCCAGTAGCGGCAACCCGGCTTCCCGGCATGCCTCGGCGAGCGCTCCAGGTGTGTCCCGTTGTTCCACGCGCAGCCCGAAGATGATCCCGGCCGCTCCCGCGCGGACCACTCGCGTGACGAAGTCCGCCGGATCGGTGCGGTCCAGCCACAGGCCGTTGGTCAGCACGACCTCGTGCTCGCGCACGTACGGCCCTGGATCGGGCAGCTCGGTGTTGTGCACCCACAGCACCGGGCCGTCCAGCGCCCCGTCGCGGCCGGGGACGACCACCCGCAGTTCGAGATCCGGATCCGCGACCAGCGCCGTCAAGGTCAGCATGACTGTGAATATATCCAGCCGGATGCGTCCTTTATGGATGAACGGCCATTCGCCGTGGCGGGGTCCCGGCCGGACGTCCTGCTGTGGGCTGATCCGCTCACAGCAGAGAAACAGGCGGACGGCGGAGCCCCGGCGGCATGGTCGGGGCATGACCGACTACGAGAAGCAGCCACTCTTCGACCAACGGCTCAGGGAACGGTTCTTCAGCCAGCGCGTGCTGGTCCTCGACGGCGCGCTCGACGACGACAACGGCACGGTGCTCACCACTCAGCTGCTGTCACTGGCGAGCGAGGATCCCCGCAAGGACATCGCGTTGTGGATCCACTCGCCGGGCGGCTCGGTCCCGTCGATGCTGGCCATCCGCGACGTGATGCGGCTCGTGCCGTGCGACGTCGCCACACTCGCGCTGGGGCTGGCGTGCAGCGCCGGGCAGTTCCTGCTGTCCGCGGGCACACCGGGCAAACGGTTCGCGCTGCCGCACGCGCGGATCCTGATGCACCAGGGTTCGGCGGGCATCGGCGGCTCGGCCGTCGAGGTGGAGGTGCAGGCGGACGATCTGCGCTACACGCGGGACACGGTGCTCGGCCTCATCTCCGACGACACCGGGCAGCCGATCGACCGGATCTTCGCCGATTCCCTCCACGACCGCTGGTTCACCACCGGGCAGGCGCGTGAATACGGCTTCATCGACCACATCGTCGAAAGCCTCGACCAGGTCGTCCCCGTCCGCACCCACAAACTCGGCCTCGGCTCGGAAAGGGGTGCCGGCGCATGAGCACCTACACCATCCCCAACGTCATCTCCCGCAGTCCCGCCGGCGAGCGGATCATGGACGTCTACTCGCATCTGCTGTCGGAGCGGATCATCTACCTCGGGACCGCGATCGACTCCGGCGTGGCGAACGCGCTGATCACCCAGCTGCTCTACCTGGAAGCGGACAACCCGGAGCAGGAGATCAACCTCTACATCAACACCGAGGGCGGCGACCCGTCGGCGATGCTCGCGCTGTACGACACCATGCGCTTCATCAAGGCACCGGTCGCGACGACCTGCGTCGGCCAGGCCGTCGCGGCGGGCGCGATCCTGCTGGCCGCGGGCGAAGCCGGGCACCGGTTCGTGCTGCCCCACACCCGCGTGGTGCTGCACCAGCCCGCGGCGCAGGGCCGCGGCACCATCCCGGACCTCATCCTCCAGGCCGACGAGGTCGTGCGAGTGCGGACGCAACTGGAAGAGATCCTGTCTTCGCACACCGGCCGCGCCGTCTCGGATCTGCGGCACGACACCGACCGGGACCGCGTGTTCGACGCGGCGGGCGCCGTCGCGTACGGGCTCGCGGACCGCGTGCTCGACAGCCGGGGCTAGGCGGCCATCACCAAGGGGCCCGCCGGGCGGCGGCCGACCGCGAAGCCCGTGCTGCCGCCCCGCCGGACCGTGCCCGCGATGCCGAACAGGAGATCCGCCAGGTCGATCCCGAGCGCGCCGGTGACCGCGGCGATCATCTCGCTGGACGGCTCCTTGCGGCCGCGTTCGATCTCCGAAAGGTACTGCGGCGAGATCCCGGCGCGCTCCGCGACGTCGACGAGACGGCCACCTTGTTCCTCCCTCGCCGCGCGCAGGCTCTGGCCCAGCACGTCACGCCACAGCGGCTCGGGCCCGCTGTCCGGGGTGGAAGCGCGCTTCTGCTGGAAAGGAAGGATGTCCGCCATACGATCATCGTGACAGCGGGCCGGGATCCGCGTGCGCCGTTCCGCTCAAGGCGAAACCGAGCCCCGGAACGCGCGTCGGTACGCGCCCGGTGTCGTACCGACCTGATCGCGGAAGCGGCGACGGAGGTTGACGGCCGACCTGAGGCCGACGCGGGTCGCGATCACCTCCACCGGCAGCCGGGTCTCCTCCAGGAGGGTGCGCGCCTCGGTCACCCGGCGGGTCAGCAGCCACGTCCCCGGCGTCGTGCCGAGCCGATCGGCGAAGCGCCGGGCCAGCGTGCGGGGCGAGACGTTGAGGTGCGAGGCCAGATCGCCCACCGAAAGCGGCGTCCCGAGGCGTTCGCCCGCCCATTCGAGGAGCCCGTCCAGCTCGTCCTCGGGCGGAGGCGCCGGCACGAACTGCGCCTGACCGCCGTCGCGGTGCGGCGGCATCACCATGTGCCGGGCGACGAGAGCGGCGTACGCGGCTCCGTGATCGCGCCGGACCAGGTGCAGGCAGAGGTCGATCCCCGCGCCGGCCCCGGCGCTCGTGGCGACGTCGCCGTGATCCACGTAGAGCAGGTCCGGTTCCACGGTGATCCGGGGGAATTCCGCTCGCAGCCGAGCGGCCCGCGCCCAGTGCGTCGTCGCCGACCTTCCGTCGAGCAGCCCGGTGCGGGCCAGCGCGAAGACGCCGGAACAGATCGTGGCGAGTCTCGCTCCCCTGGCGTGCGCGCGGAGGAGCGCCCGGCGCACGGGTGCCGACAAGGCGGCTTCCACCGGGGACCAGCCGGGGATGAGCACGGTGTCCGCGTCCGCCAGCGCGGACAGGCCCCGTGTCACGGACATCGCGTACCCGGCCGTGGTCGGGACCTGGCCGGGTTTCTCCGTGCAGACGTCGAATTCGTAGTGCCGCGGCACTCCCGCCCGCACCGTGCCGAAGACCTCGGCGGCGATCCCGAGCTCGAACGTCGACTGGACCGGCCGCACCAAGGCCATCACGCGATGCATGGCAGGAAAGTACCCCATGATGTCTTCCTGGACACTGTCCGACGGCGCGACGATCGCGGCACCATGAGGTCATGCACCCCGAGATCCTCAGCCAAGAGGGCTACACTTCCGTGTCAGTCAAGGAATCCCCCGTTCGCGAGCTGTTCCCCGGAATCCGGCTTCGTCCACTGTGGACAGGCGCGGACGGCGCGCACGCCAACGTCCTGGAGATGGATCCCGGCACCTCGTGGCCGCACCGCGACGTCCACGAACCGGGCTCCGAGGAGGTGTACGTCGTCTCCGGCACGTTCAACGACGGTGCGCGGGACTATCCGGCCGGAACGTTCCTGCACGCCCCGGCCGGTTCGTGGCACGTGCCCGCGTCGGCGACCGGATGCACCTTGTTCGTCTTCTATCCCGAAGGCTGACGCCGGGTCAGCCGACGACCGACAGTCCGCTCTCGGCCGCGAGGATTCCCGCGACGGAGACGGCCTGCTCACTGGTGATCTTCGCGCCGCGCAAGGTGAGCAGGCCCCGGACACCGGACAGCCGCGAGCCGCGCAGATCGCAGTCGACCGCGGCGGTCGCCACGAATTCCGCGTCCGCGAAGTCACAGTCCACAAAGGTCAGACGGGAAAGGTCGCCGGAGAACACCGTCTCCCGGAAGGAACATCCGGAGAACACGGCCGAACCCTTCACCCGCTCGACCGCCACCGACGCGTAGTCGAACCGCGCGTTCTCGACGTACAGATCGGAGGCGGACGCGATCGACACGCCCAGCCCGATCGCCCGGCAGCGGAGAATCTCGACGCGTCGTGCCGAGAGTTCGCGGATGGCCGCGTTGGACAGGTCGACGCCTTCGAGGACCACATCGGACAGCGTCAGCCTGTCGAGCCGGGCGTTCGCCAGACTCACGTCCGAGACCAGGGAACGCGCGATCTCCCCGCCGCCGCGGACGCCGTCCTGATCACCGCCGTCGAGATGGACGGAGTCGAAATCGAAATCGCCATCGAGCACGGCCGGTTCGGCGTCGAGGTCTTCTCGCTCGACCAAGGGGCGCCGCACCTTGATGCCGTCGAAATCCCGGAACTCCATGGGCCGGACGCTACCGCAGGGGGTCTCGTGTCGGCGTCTTCGTGCTGGATGGAGGTGTGACGGTGGAGGATTTCGGACGTTGAACGTCCCAAATCCTCCACCGTCGACTCCGGGGCTCGCGGCGAGGTCAGTCCCGGACGCCCTTCACGGCGTCCTTGATCTTCTCGCCTGCCTGCTTGACGTTGGCCTTGCCTTGCTCGGCCTTGCCTTCGGCCTGCCACTGCTCATTGTCCGTGGCGTTCCCGACTGCTTCCTTGGCCTTGCCCTTGAGCTCGTCGATCTTGTTCTCGGCTTTGTCGTTCATCGGGGCCTCCGTTCTTTGTCCGTCGCCTCCGGTTACCCGGTGCCGCGCCCCGAAAACGCCGTATCCGCTGTGGCACCTGACACGTTTGAACCGGAAACGTCGAGTTCCGCCCACACGGTCTTGCCATCGTCGTGATGCTCCTGGCCCCACGCCGTCGCGCAGGCGGCGATGAGGGCGAGCCCCCGGCCGCCGGTCTCCGAAGGCGGACGCGGGGTGGCGGGCGCCGTGCCGGAGTCGTCGACCTCGACGCGCAGGCGGCCACGCCGCCGCAGCAAGCGCACCTGCCGCGGCGGCGTCCCGTACCGCAGGGCGTTGGACAGCAGTTCGTCCAGCATCAGGATCGTGTCCATGAGGACCGCTTCGGGGAGGTCACGCAGTTCCGCACGTGCCCAGGCGCGGACGCGGGCCAGTTCGCCCAGGTCGTCTCCCACGTCCAGCGCCAGGATTCCGACGGGCGTGACCTGATCGGTGGGCACGGGGACCTCCATGTGCTCGGCGGCCGTCACGGGCTCGCGTGGATCCAGTGCCCCGAACGCCGCGAACCTTGACGATCAACCCGTCACCGTTCGCCACCCGTGTGACCACAGGGGTAGACCGATTCCGTGACGACGGCCTCGCACGCCGGGCAATTGTTCACCGGCCGCTCACGACGGCCCCAGAAGGGATGGGTGGCCCCGCAGAGCGCGGTGACCGGTTCACCCATGCCGGGGTCCGGGTTGCAGGCGGGACAGTAGGCGTGCGCCGACCGCTCGATTTCGGCTGTCATCCTTCGCCTCCGGGTACAGGTCGTTATACATCTTTTCGACCCTGTTCAGCATACGACGGTACTTGTTCCGCGTTCTCCGGTTTGCCCGGACCCGATTCCGCGCTTCATGAGGGCTCCGGTTCCGGGAATTCGCAACGGCGCATATTTCGATCGGCCGACAGAATGGATTAATCGAGTTTCTCATGCCAATTACTTCGCTATTACCAGTACATTTACTTACTGCTCTTTTCGAGTGATCGACAGTCATGATCACCTTTGGGTAAAGACAGTGGGCACGCGGTGCCGCTAGCATTGCGATTGTTCCCGGACAGACCAGGCACGCCCTGTTCGCGCTGTCTGCCTCATTCACGACTTTAGTCGGGAGGTCGCGAGCGTGCGCTCGCCACGAAAAGCCAACGGAAACGGCTCGGAAAACCACCACAACGAAGGCGCGGCGACCACCGCCCTGCTTCGCCTCGGCCGTTATCTGACCCGCGCGGAGAGTTCGCCGGATCTGCATTCGGTCCATCTGACCGGTGGCCGGGAAGGCGACGCGTTCTACCGTGATCGCTGGAGCCACGACAAGGTGGTCCCGTCGACGCACGGCGTGAACTGCACGGGTTCCTGCCGCTGGAACGTGTACGTCTCGGACGGGATCATCACCTGGGAGAGCCAAGATCCGGATTATCCGTCCGTCGGCCCCGACAAGCCGGAGTACGAGCCGCGGGGGTGCCCGCGCGGCGCCTCCTTTTCCTGGTATTCCTATTCCCCGACGCGGGTACGTTTTCCGTACGCCAGGGGCGTATTGATCGAAATGTACCGGGAGGCTCTGAAACAGCACGGTGATCCGGTCGTCGCCTGGGCTTCGGTGATGGACGACCCGATGAAGAGGCTGGCCTATCAGCGTGCCCGCGGAAAAGGCGGGCTGGTCCGGGTCGGCTGGGACGAGGCTGCCGAAATCGCCGCCGCCGCGCATGTGCACGCCATTTCCCGGTACGGCCCGGACCGGGTCGCGGGCTTTTCCCCGATTCCGGCGATGTCCATGGTCTCGCATGCGATCGGGTCCCGGTTCATGGCGCTGATCGGCGCTCCGATGCTCTCCTTCTACGACTGGTACGCCGACCTGCCGGTGGCCTCGCCACAGGTGTTCGGCGACCAGACCGACGTCCCGGAATCCGCGGACTGGTGGGACGCCGCGTACCTGATGATGTGGGGCTCGAACGTCCCGGTGACCCGGACGCCGGACGCGCACTGGATGGCCGAGGCGCGTTACCGGGGCCAGAAGGTCGTCGTGGTCTCCCCCGACTACGCCGACAACACCAAGTTCGCCGACGAGTGGCTCGCCCCGCATCCCGGCACCGACGCCGCGCTGGCGATGGCCATGGGGCACGTCATCCTCACCGAGTTCTTCGCCGAACGGCAGGTGCCGTACTTCACCGACTACGTCCGCCGCTTCACCGACCTCCCCTTCCTGGTCACGCTGACCGAACGCGACGGCGCGTACGTCCCGTCGAAGTTCCTCACCGCCGCGGACCTCGGGGACACCGGGGCGGAGCCGGACTGGAAGACCGTCCTCGTCGACGACCGCACCGGGGAACCGGTCGTGCCCAACGGTTCCGTCGGTTTCCGCTGGAACGAACACGACCAGGGCCGCTGGAACCTCGACCTCGGCGACGTCGTGCCGCGGCTGAGCCTGCTCACCGACCCCGGTCACGAGGGTGTCGAGGTACTGCTCCCCCGGTTCGACGCGGACGGCGTCCTGCGGCGCGGGGTACCCGCCGTGGAGCACGGCGGCCGGCTGGTCACCACCGTGTTCGACCTGCTGATGGCGCAGTACGGGGTGCGACGCGGCGACCTGCCCGGCCGGTGGCCGTCCGGCTACGACGATCCGGCGGAACCGTGCACCCCGGCCTGGCAGCAGGAGATCACCTCGGTCCCGGCCGAGCGGGTCGCCAGGATCGCCAGGGAGTTCGCCGAGACCGCGGAGGCCTCCCGCGGCCGGTGCATGATCCTGATGGGCGCGGGCACCAACCACTGGTTCCACTCCGACACCATCTACCGGTCCTTCCTGGCGCTGCTGACGATGACCGGCTGTCAGGGCCGCAACGGCGGCGGCTGGGCGCATTACGTCGGCCAGGAGAAGGTACGGCCGCTGACCGGACATCAGACCCTGGCAGGCGCGATGGACTGGATGCGGCCCGCCCGGCAGATGATCGGGACCGCCTACTGGTACCTGCACACCGGCCAATGGCGCTACGACGCGCTGCGCAACGACGAACTGACCTCGCCGCTGGCACCGGGGAAGCTCGCCGGGACCAGCGCGGCGGACGCGCTCGCGCAGTCGGCGCGGCTGGGCTGGATGCCCTCGTTCCCCACTTTCGACCGCAATCCGCTCGACCTGGTCGACGAGGCCGAGGAAGCCGGGCTCGACCCCGTCCGCCACGCCACCGCGCAACTGCGTGAAGGCAAGCTGGGATTCGCCGCCGAGGATCCGGACGCGCCCGAGAACTGGCCGCGGGTGCTCACGGTGTGGCGGTCCAACCTGCTCGGCTCCTCGGCCAAGGGCCACGAGTACTTCCTGCGTCACCTGCTCGGCACCGACGCGAACCTGCGCGGTGAGGAGGCGCCGCCGGACGCCCGGCCGAAATCCGTGAAATGGCGGGACGCCGCCCCGGTCGGCAAATTGGATCTTATGCTGGCAATCGATTACCGCATGACCAGCACCACCTTGTTCGCGGATCTCGTACTCCCCGCCGCGACCTGGTACGAGAAGCACGATCTCTCGTCGACGGACATGCATCCCTTCGTGCATTCCTTCAACGCCGCCGTCGATCCGCCGTGGCAGACCCGCACCGATTTCGAGGCGTTCCACACGATCGCGAAGCGGTTCAGCGAACTCGCCGAGCGGCATCTCGGGGTGCGCAAGGATCTCGTCGCCACTCCGATGACGCACGACACGCCCGGCGAAACAGCTCAGCCGGGCGGGGTCGTCCGCGACTGGCGCGACGGCGACGTCGAGCCGATCCCCGGCGTGACCATGCCGAAGCTGACCGTCGTCGAACGCGATTATCCCGCGGTGGCGGCGAAACTGGCCACGCTCGGCCCGCTGCTGGAGAAGCTGGGCGCCACCAGCAAGGGCCTGACCTACGACGTCGGCGAGGAAGTGAACTGGCTGCGCGCGAAGAACGGTGTCGCGACGACCGGAGCCGCCCAGGGCCAGGCGCTGATCGACACCGACATCAAGGCCGCGGACGCCGTGCTCGCCCTGTCCGGCACCACCAACGGGCGGCTGGCCACCCAGGGCTTCCGCGAGCTCGAGAAGCGGGTCGGCACCGAACTGGCGCATCTTTCCGCCGAGCACGAAGGGAAGAAGATCACCTTCGCCGACACCCGGTCCCGGCCGGCGTCGGTGATCACCAGCCCGGAATGGTCCGGCAGCGAGAGCGGCGGACGGCGCTATTCGGCGTTCGTGATCAACGTCGAGCACGCCAAACCCTGGCACACCCTCACCGGCCGTCAGCATTTCTTCCTCGACCACGACTGGATGCACGAACTCGGTGAGGCCTTGCCGGTCTACCGCCCGCCACTGGGTTCGCAGCACCTCACCGGCGGATCGGGAGACGCCGCCGAGGTCACCGTGCGCTATCTGACCCCGCACAGCAAATGGTCGATCCATTCGACGTACCAGGACAATCTGCACATGCTCACGCTGTCCCGCGGCGGGCAGGGGATCTGGATGAGCCCGGCCGACGCCGAGGCCATCGGAGCCAAGGACAACGACTGGATCGAGGCGGTCAACCGCAACGGGGTCGTGGTGGCCCGCGCGATCGTCTCCCACCGGATGCCGACGGGCACTGTTTTCCTTTACCACGCCCAGGATCGGGCGGTGAACGTGCCGCGCAGCGAAGCCACCGGCAAACGCGGCGGCACGCACAACTCGCTGACCCGGCTGCTGCTCAAGCCCACCCATCTCATCGGCGGCTACGCCCAGCTCTCCTTCGGTTTCAACTACCTGGGCCCCACCGGCAACCAGCGCGACGAGGTCACCGTGATCCGCCGCCGTTCCCAGGAGGTGCGTTACTGATGCGGGTCATGGCACAGCTGGCCATGGTGATGAACCTCGACAAGTGCATCGGCTGCCACACCTGTTCGGTGACCTGCAAACAGGCATGGACCAACCGCACCGGCACCGAGTACGCCTGGTTCAACAACGTGGAAACCCGGCCGGGGCAGGGATATCCGCGCCGCTACGAGGATCAGGAACGCTGGAAGGGTGGCTGGGAATGGACGGCGAAGGGCAGGCTGCGGCTACGGGCGGGAGGGCGGCTGACCAAGCTCACGAAGCTGTTCGCCAACCCGGAACTGCCGGAGATCGCCGACTACTACGAGCCGTGGACCTACGACTACGCCACCCTGATCGAGGCGCCGCTCGGCGACGACGTGCCCACCGCCGCGCCCCGGTCGGCCATCACCGGCGAACCCACCCAGCCTTCCTGGGGACCGAACTGGGACGACGACCTCGGCGGGTCCACCGAGCACGGCGTCAAGGACCCGATCGCCGAGAAGCTGCGTGACGAACTCGGGGTCAAGATCAAGTTCGAGTTCGAGCAGAGCTTCATGTTCTACCTGCCGCGGATCTGCGAACACTGTCTCAATCCGTCCTGTGTGGCCAGTTGCCCGTCCGGCGCGATGTACAAACGCGAAGAGGACGGGATCGTGCTGGTCGACCAGGACCAGTGCCGAGGCTGGCGGATGTGCGTCACCGGCTGCCCGTACAAGAAGGTCTACTTCAACCACAAGACCGGCAAGGCCGAGAAGTGCACCTTCTGCTACCCGCGGGTGGAAGCCGGGCAGCCGACGGTGTGCGCGGAGACCTGCGTCGGACGGCTGCGCTACATCGGCGTCCTGCTCTACGACGCCGACAAGGTCACCGAGGCCGCGTCCGTCGCCGACGAGCACGACCTCTACCCCGCGCAACTCGATCTGCTGCTCGATCCACACGATCCCGCCGTGATCCGGGCGGCCGAGGCGGCCGGTGTCCCGCACGACTGGCTCACCGCGGCGCAACGGTCTCCGGTGTACCAGCTGATCCACGACTACCGGCTGGCGCTGCCGCTGCATCCGGAATACCGCACGATGCCGATGGTCTGGTACATCCCGCCACTGTCGCCGGTGGTCGACGCGGTCAGCGGCAGCGGTCACGACGGTGAACATCGTGACAACCTGTTCGGCGCCATCGACGCCCTGCGGATCCCGATCGAGTACCTGGCCGAACTGTTCACCGCCGGGGACACCGAGCCGGTCCGGCATTCCCTGCGGCGGCTGGCGGCGATGCGGTCCTACATGCGGGCGGTGAACCTCGGGCAGGAGACCGACGAGGACATCCCCGCGTCCGTCGGTCTCACCGGCGAGCAGATCTTCGCCATGCACCGGCTGCTGGCGCTGGCCAAGTACGACGAACGCTACGTCATCCCCACCGCCGGTGTCGGGCAGGCTCACGACCTGGAGGGCATCGCCACCCGCTGCAGCCTCGACGTCGACGGCGGTCCGGGCATGGGCGGCAAGGAGTCCACGGTGGACCTGGTCAGCTGGGACGACGGCGCCCGCCCGGACTCGCTGTTCCCGACCTTGCGGGAGAAGAGCCGGTGAAACTCCTCCGTCCCCGGCACGGGAGAGATCACGCGGCGCTGCGCCAGATCGCCGGATGGTGCCTGCAGTATCCCGACGAAGCCGTCCTCGGCAAACTCGGCCTGCTGCGCGCCTGTCTCGACGAGACCACCGGCCCCGGCCACGACGAGCTCTCCCGCACAGTCGCTCATCTCGAACAGGGCGATCCCGGCGAGCTGGCTTCGCACTACATCGAGGTCTTCGACCGCAAACCCCGCCGGACACTGCATCTGAGCTGGTTCCTCGACGGCGACACCCGCCGTCGTGGTGAGACACTGGCCGCCCTGCGCCGGTTCTACCGCACCCACGGATTCGCCCCCGCCGAGAACGAGCTGCCGGATTTCCTCCCGGCGATCCTGGAGTTCGCCGCCGCGGCGGGCTCCGACGCGGCGGAACAGGTGCTCGCCCGTTTCCATCCCGCACTGGATCTCCTGCACCGCAATCTGTCCACTATGGACACGCCGTATCGCGGCGCCGTCACAGCGGTGCTGGCGACGCTGCCCGCCACCCCGGCACCGATCCCCGCTGAACCCCCTGCCGAACTGGTCGGCCTCGACCCGTTCCCCACCGGCGCCGGAGGTGGCCGATGAGTTCCGGACTGGACCTGCTGCTGTGGGGCGCCGCGCCCTACGCGTCGATCGCGCTGCTGGTCTTCGGCACGATCTGGCGGTATCGCCACGACAAGTTCGGCTGGACGACCCGGTCCAGCCAGCTCCACGAATCCCGGCTCCTGCGGGTGGCCAGCCCGGTGTTCCACATCGGACTGCTGATGGTGATCGGCGGGCACGTGCTCGGCCTCTTCGTGCCCAAGGGCGTCACCGAATTCGCCGGGCTCGACGAACACGGCTACCACCTGATCTCGCTCGGGATGGGCAGTCTGGCCGGGCTGGTCGCGATCGGCGGGCTCGGACTCCTGCTGTGGCGGAGGATCCGGGTGCCCGCGGTGCGCGGCGCCACCTCGGTCAGCGACAAGTACATGTACGTGGTGCTCGTGCTGGTGATGCTCGCCGGACTGGCGAACACGCTGGTCGACAACGGGCTCCGGGGCGGATACGACTACCGCGAGACGGTCTCGCCGTGGTTCCGCGGCATCCTGCTCCTCGATCCCCAGCCGGACCTGATGGCGTCGGCACCACTGGACTACCGGCTGCACACCGCGCTGGCCATGGTCTTGTTCGCGCTGTGGCCGTTTTCCCGCCTGGTGCACGCTTTCAGCGCGCCGGTGCGGTACCTGCTCCGCCCGTACGTGGTCTACCGTCGCCGCGCTCCCGGCAGCGTCGGCACCCGAGACCCGCGCCGCGGCTGGGAATGACGCGCCTCCGCCGGGCCGCCTACGTCGCGCTGAGTTCGTTCGGCTGCATCGTGTTCATCGGCCTCTGCGCGATCCTGTCCGGCGCGCCCCTGCTGTTCCCTTCGCTCGGGCCCACCGCGTTCCTGGTCTTCGCGAGCCCGCAGGCGCCCGGCGCGAGCCCGCGCAACACGGTGCTCGGGCATCTGGCCGGTGTTCTCGCGGGCCTCACCGGCCTCGCCGTCACCGGGCTGCTCACTGCCGCCCCGGACCTGACACATCCTTCCTGGCCGAGGATCGGGGCGGCCGCGATCGCGCTGGGTCTCACCTGCGCCGCGATGGCCGCGCTGGAGATCCCCCATCCCCCGGCCGGGGCCACCACCCTGATCATCGCGCTCGGCCTGCTGCACACCACTCCGCAGATCGTCGCGGTCCTGGCGGGTGTCGTCCTCATCGCGCTGCTGGCCGTGCTGGTCAACAAACTGTTCGGCGTTCCCTACCCTTGGTGGCGCGCGGCCGCTCCGGTCACCGCGCCGCCGCCACGTCCTCTGCGGCCCGAATCGTCCGCAAAGGGCTGACGAGGACGAACACCGCGCCACAGCAGATGATCCCGGCCGAGATCACCAGCCCCGGCAGGGTGCCGAAGACCGTGCCGACGAAGCCGGCGGCGAGACCGCCGAGCGTCCCGGTGCCGAAGACCACCGAAAGCGCGGTCCCGTTGACGCGGCCCATCATCTCCGGCGGTGTGACGCGCTGGACCAGGCTGAGCACGTGGATGTTGAACACCGAGTCGGCGAATCCGATCAGGAACTGGCCTGCGATCAAGGTGATCAGCGCGGCGCCCTGCCCGCCGACCGGCAGCAGCAGGAACCCCGATCCGGTCAACAGGATCGAGCTCGCCAGCGTCCCGCCGAGGGTGAACCTGCGGGCGATCGCGCCGGACGACACCGCCCCCAGGATGAGGCCCGCCGTCCCGATGGCGAAAGCGAGACCGACCGCGCCCGTGCTCAACTTCCCCTCGTCGTAGGCGAAGACCAGCACGAGCGCGTTCGCCGTCGCCACACCGAGATTCACCGTCGTGCTCGCGAACATCAGCGCGCGCAGCCGGACGTCGGACAGAAGCACCGCCAGGCCTTCCCGAGCCTCCTTCAGCGCCGACCGCCGCTCCCCGCTCCTGACCGCGGGCGGCTCACGATGGCGCATCCGCACCAGTGTCACCAGGGAAACGAGAAAGGAGAGAGCGTCGGCCACGATGGCCAGCGCGGTGCCGAGGAGCTGCATCAGCCCGCCCGCCGCGGCCGCGCCGCCGACCTCGGCGACCGCGCGGGAGGTCTGCAGCCGCTCGTTGCCTGCCACGATCCCGTCCGGTCCCGCGAGTATCGGCAGGTACGACTGGGCGGCGACTTCGAAGAAGACCGTCAGCACGCCGACCACCCCGGCGACGACGAACAGCTGGACGAGGGTGAGCACGCCGCACAGATACGCGACCGGGATCGATCCCATCGCCACCAGCCTGCCGACGTCGGCGTGGATCATCGTCCGGCGGCAGGAGAGCCGATCGACCCAGACGCCCGCCACGGAACCGAGGAGCACGAACGGCAGGAATCTCAGCGCGGCCAGCAGTCCGACGTCCCAGGCGGTCCCGCCGAGCCCGAGCAAGGCGACCGTCGGCAACGCGATCCGCGAAACCTTGTCGCCGAAAGCGCTGATCGTCTGGCCGATCCACAGGCGCCGGAAGTCGCCGGGGAAAGCGAAAGGTGAAGGCATCGAATTCCGATCACGAGAAGGGAAAACGAGCCTAAGATCCGATAGACGTCAGGGCCGGGTCGGTTATTCGAACTTCGAGGAGAGCGGGAAATGCCCCAGCGGCTGGTCGGTTCCACCGGAATCGCGGGAATGACCCAGTTGCACCAGGCGGCGCCCCTGATCGAGCGGCAGCACGCGCTCATCGAACTGCTGCGGGTGCGCGCGCCGCGCCGGGTGACGGGCGCGAGCCTCGCGGAAGCGACCGGGGTGAGCCTGCGGACCGTGGAACGCGACATCACCCGCCTGCGTGAAGCGGGTGTTCCCATCACCATCCACCGCGGCCCTCGCGGCGGCTACGGCATCGACGCGCGGCCCGTGCTGCCGCCGATCTCGCTGACGCCGGGTGAAGCGTCCGCGCTCATCGCGTCACTGGTCGCCGTCGGCCCGTACACCTCCGCGGTGGCGCAGTCCGCGCTGGGCAAGGTCCTCGAAGCCCTCACCGGGAAATGACCGAGCCCGGCGAGTGAGCGGCCGTCCCCCGATCGTGGACAGCCACCGCCCTGAATGGCCGCTATGCCGCCCCTTCGTCCGGTTCTATCGTTCGGACGCATGGCAAGCGACTTGCAGCGGCGCAAGATCTCGGGAGTTTTCGCCGCGATGGACGTCGACGGTGACGGTTTCCTTCAGGAGCAAGACTTTCAGGCCTTGGCCGCGCGATGGGCACGGCAGCGGGGGCCGGGCGACGAAAAGCAGCTGACCGGGATCATGCTGAGCTGGTGGACGACGCTGCTCGAAGTGTCGGACGTCAATCGCGACGGCCGGGTCACCCTCGACGAAGTCCTGCTGGTGGTGGACAAACTGCCGGGTACCCCCGAGGCGGTGACCGCGACCGCCGACGCGATGTTCGAAGCGATCGACCAGAACGGCGACGGCCTGATCTCCGCGGCGGAGTACCGTCAGCTGATCGAGGTCTGGAACGGGCGCCCCACCGACACCGACGCCATCTTCCCGCTGCTCGACTCCGACGGCGACGGGATGCTGTCACGGGACGAGTTCGCCGCGCTGTGGCTGGAGTTCTGGGCAGGTGACGACGCGGAAGCGCCGGGGACCCTCGTCTTCGGTCCGCTCGCCGCCTGACGCGGCTTTCGGGCGGACCCGGCGTCCATACGGGCCAGACCCCCGCACGCACCAGGTCGCGGCGGCCAGGTCGGCTCAAGATGGCTGACGTGGACGAGGTGACCGAGCGGATCCTGGAGCTTGTCACCGGCGCGGGCGCCCCCTGCGTCTGGGTGACCGGGCCGGCGGGTGTCGGCCGGACCACCCTGCTCGCCCGGCTGTCCGAACGGCTTTCCGCTGCCGGACAAGAGGTTTCGACCGTACGCTTCACCCAGGACGGTGGCCTCGCCCCCGTCAGTGATCCCTGGCCTTCTCCGGAGACGGACGACGGGCGTGTCCTGCTGCTCGACGACACCCAGTGGATGGGCCGCGACGCCCTCGCCGACCTGGAGGCGCTGGTCCGCCGCCTGGCCGGAACGTCCTCCCGTGTGGTCTGCGCCACCCGCACTCCGGTCCGGGACGCGGCCGAAAGACTCGCCTCCGTACGGCGGCTGCGGGCCGAGGGCCTGGTGGAACCGGTGCGGCTGCTGCCGTTGAAGGCCGGGGAGATCACCGGACCGGTCGTCGAGGCGCTCGGTGCCGTTCCGAGCACCCTGCTGCGGGACCGGCTCCACGAACTCAGCCGCGGGGTGCCCGCCGCGCTGCACCAGGCGCTGGACCTGCTGCGCGCGCAGGGTGCGATCCGGATCGTCGACCGGCGCGCGTATCTCGTCCCCGGCACCGTGGTGCCGCTGCGGTCCGCGCAGCTGAGCCCCGAGCGGCTCGCGGTCGCGAAGGCGGCCGCCGTACTGCATCCGCTCGGCGAGGCGATGCCGTCGCTGATCAGCGGGCTGCTGGCGCAGGATCCCGCGGAAACCCTCGCGATACTGGAGATCCTGCGGGCCGACGGGGTGCTGCACCGCGGCCGCGGCTGGCGGTTCACCGTGCCGGTGGTGGCCTACGCGCTGATCGCCGAACTCGGCCCCTTCGAGCGCAGGCGGTTCTCCGCGGCCGCCGTCACCGCGTTGTGGAACGGGACCGCGCACACCTCCGCGCCGTACTACCTCGCCGACCGGATCGCCGAGGCAGGCAAGCTGATCGACCCGCGGCGCGCCCTCACCGAACTGCTCGACAACGCGGCCTTCCTGCCCGACGATCAGACCACCCGCGGCGCGCGATGGCTGCGCGCCGCCGTCGAGCTGACCGAGGACCGGCCGCAGCGGGCGAGGGTGACCCTGCTCCACACCATGTGGTGCCATCTCAACGGCGACCACGAACAGAGTCTCGCGGGGACGCGGCGGCTGCTGGAGGAGTTCCCCGACCGCCTTTCCGCCGACGCCGCACAGGAAGCGCAGTCGATCGCCGTCTGCGCGCTGCACAACTCCGGCAACACGGCCGAACTGGCGAGGATCGCGACGAATCCGCCGGACTGGTCGGTGGCGTCGAGCGCGATCGCGCTGAGCCTGCTCGACCGGTGGGCGGAAGCGGCCGAACTGCTCACGGAGAACGATTCCTGGCGGACCGAGTCGACGGTTTCCGCGATGCTGGGCGAACTCTTCGGCGGTCTGGCCGAGCTCTGGGCCGGTCGTTCCGCGCGGTTCGGCGCGAATCTGACCGAACGCGAGCGGTGGCCGTTGAGGACGGCGAGGCGGCACCGGAACGACCAGATCACCTCGTACGCCACCGCGTTGCTGGTGCTGGGCGAACGGGCACGCGCGGAAAAGCTGCTCTCCGACGAGGACTTCCCCGAGACCGGCCTGCGCGACAGCGAACGGTCGATGCTCGCGGCCATGCGCGGCGAACCCTCGCGCGCCGTCGACTTCGCCCACCGCAGCGTCGCCGACCGTTCGCGGCGCGGCTACGACACCGGCTCGGCCGCGATGCACCTGTCGACCGTTTCGGTCCTGCTGTCGCAAGGGCGGTTCAGCGCGGCACGGGAACTGCTGACCGCGGCCCGCGCCACGGCACCGATGCTGGCGCATCTGCTCGACATCGCCGAGGCCAGGGTCGACATGGCGCTGGGCGAGACCGACCGGGCCGCCCGGCGGCTGCACGCGGCCACCTGCGGGCTGGCCGTCGGCACGGACATCGCGTGGGCGGATCTCGCCGAACTGGCGCTGCGGAAGAACGACCGGGCGGAGGCGAAGAAGGCGCTCGACGCGCTGGAGGATCTCGCTTCCGCGATGCCGACCGGACGGGTGCTGCTGCACCGCCATCTGGTCCGGGCCTCCCTCGGCCGCGAACCGGGCGCCGAATGTCTCTGGCTGGCCCGCGAACGCGAGCAGCCGCACGAACTGGCGGTCGCGGCCGAACGCCTTGTCCGGCACGGCGCGACGGATCCCAAGGTGCTCACCGAGGTGTACGAGGTGCTCGGCTCGCTCGACGCGCTGCTGCACCGGGCCCGGCTGCGGAGCCTGATGCGGAAGAACGGGATCGAGATCCCCGGCGGACGGCAGGAGACGGTCGCCGAGAACGAGCATCTGCTGGCGCTGCTGGCAGGCGAAGGGCTGACGGACGAGCAACTGGCGCGGGCACTGCAAACGAGCCGGAAGAACGTGGAGGGGCGGCTGAGCCTGCTGTTCACGCGGACCGGCTACCGCTCCCGCATCGAACTGGCCACCGCGCTGCTGAACGGCCGATACGCCTCGTGAACGCGCCGGACCTCCGGGTGGCCCTCTACACGGCCGACCCCCTGACCCGAGCCGGGCTGATCGGCATGCTGGCGCAGACCACCGGACTCGAAGTGGTGCCGTCCGGCGGCCGGGGCGCGGACGTGCTGGTGGCCGCCGAAGACCCGGTCGACCACGAACTCCCGGTACTCCGGCGGGCGGTGTCCGAACAGGGCGCCCTGCCCGGTGTCCTGATCGCCGGACCGCTTCCGCCGTCCGGCCACCGCTCGGCCGCGACCGCCGGGGTGCGCAGCCTGCTGCCGCACCGGGCGGTCCGGCCGGACCGGCTGATCGCGGAGGTCGTGGCCGCGCGGTCGGCGGTCAAGACCTCCGCCGGGCGGCTGGCCGCCGGCTACGACGCGCTGGTGGGCGGCCCGTGCGGGGCCTCGCGGTTCCGTGAACGCGAGCTCCGCGTGCTGCGGCTGATCGCGGAGGGCAAGGACACCGCGGAGATCGGCGAGGCGATGGGCTACTCCCAGCGGACCATCAAGAACATCCTGCACCAGGCGCAGCGGCGGCTGGCGCTGCGGAACCGGGCACAGGCGGTCGCCGAAGCCATCCGGTCCGGCCTGATCTGACGACCCGTATTTGCCTACCCACGCCTGACCTGCACGAGGGCGACGGTCGCACGAGTCGACGGTGAAGGAATCAGGACGTTCAACGTCCCAAATCCTCCACACTCGACCACCAGCGGCCACGCAAATACGGGTCCGTCAGATGACCCCTGCCCGTACGGCGTAGGCGACCGCGTGCGGCCGGTTCTTCAGCTTCAGCCGTCCGGTGATGCCCTGGATGATGTGCTTCACGCTGCGTTCCGAGTAGCTGAGCTCGCCGGCGATCTCGACGGTGTCCTTGCCCTCGGCCATCAGCCGCAGCACGTCGATCTCCCGCGTGGTGAGCCCGGCGGTGTTGACGCCCATCGGGTCGAGCACCTCGCGCTGCAGCCGTTCGACGTGTTTCAGCAGCTCACCGAGAAGGCTCGGCGGGAGCACGCCGCCGCCGGTGGCCGCCGCGCGGACCGCGTGCGCCAGGCGTTCACCGGTCGTCGCCGAGCGCGGCAGGACCGCGACCACCCGGCATTCGATCGCGGGCACCAGTTCCGCCTCGCTGATCTGGCTCACCACGAGCACCACCGGCTTGCCGTCCTCGGCGGCCAGCCGTCGCAGCCAGAGCACGGTCTCGGGTGTCAGCCATTCGGCGGCGAACACCAGTACGTCGGTCTCGGCGCGTTGATCCCAGTCCCGGATGTCGATCCCCTGCTGCGTGCCCAGCTGGCTGGCCAGGCCCGCCGTGGTGATCGGATCGGGCGCGTGTACCGCCACGGTGATCTGTCGGGTTTCCGTGTCCACCTCTGTCCCCTCCGCTTGATCCGCGGCCCCAGTCGGATGGGACACAGTCTGCGAAGGAGCTCTTCACGAACTCTCCACGAGTTCTCAACGAGGCGTGAAGGACTTCGTGGCCTGCTGAAACGCCTCCACGTACTTGGGGAGCTCGTCCAGGATCTCCCGGAGCCTGTCCTCGGGTCCGGTGTAGTCCGGGTCGGCGAGGAGGGCGTAGCCGTAGGCCAGCGTCCGCCGAAGCTCGGCGACGCGTGCTTCGGCCTCGTCGGCGTCGAGCACCAGCCTGCCGTCATGGGCGAGGCTGAGCAGGACGTCACCGGCCAACTGTTCATGATCCTGGCTCACTGTCACAGTGTGCAGAGCCACCTATGCCACGACCAGCGTCAGCCGACACTTTGCCCCTGCGAACGGGTGGCTTTGCCCGGTCGCCCCTCACCTGTCCACATCCTGAAAACCACATGAACGGGCACCAAACCTCACCCCTGTTCACGGACGTGAAACCGGCGGAACCGAAGTGGCCTGGCAAAACCCGAGAATGTCTCATAACAGACGGACGAAACCCACACGCCGAGTGCCCGATTGATTGCGAAACCCACATCGGCGCCGCTAGGATTTTCGCCGAGCAGGACGCTCTTCGGAAGTCGGACGCACAGGCGGCAGGTCATGGACGAGGTTCCCTCGCTGACGGTGCGGCTCCTGGGCGGTGCGCCCGCCCGCCACGGTGACGGCGAGATCGCCCTGGGTCCCGCCCAGCGGCAAGCGGTCTTCGCCGCCCTCGCCCTGCACGCCGGCCAGTTCGTCTCCCGCAAGGAGCTCATCGACGCCGTCTGGGGCGAGCGGCCCCCGGACAGCGCCACCGGCATCGTCTACACCTACGTCTCCGCGCTGCGCCGCGCGCTGGAGCCGGCGGGCGAGCCGCTCGTCGCGACCCGCGCCGGGTACAGCCTCGACCTGCCGAGACAGCAGGTCGACGTCCACGTCTTCGAAGCCGAGCTGGAACAGGCCCGCGCGCACCGGCTGGCCGGCGCGCACCAGCGGGAACTGGAGTCGCTGCGCGCCGCGCTCGGGCAGTGGCGGGGTTCCGCGCTGAACGGGATCCCCGGTCCGTTCGCCGAGACCCAGCGCACCCGGCTGAACGAACTGCGCATGAGCGCGCTCGAACGCCAGGCCGAGGTCGCGCTGCACCTCGGCGGGTACCGCGAACTCGTGGGCGAACTGGCCGTGCTGGTCGAGCGCCATCCGTTGCGGGAAGGCCTGCACCGCATGCTGGTCACCGCGTTGTTCCGGTCCGGCAGGCAGGCCGAGGCGCTGGCCGCCTTCGACCGCGCCCGCGAGACGATCATCGAGCAGTCCGGCCTCGAACCAGGGCCGGAACTGCTGGCCCTGCGGCAGCGGGTCCTGGACGGCGACCCGACGCTGCACCACCAGGACCAGCCCGAACGTCATCGGCCGACGCAGGCCATGCCCGAACGGCCGCCGGTCTTCGTCGGCCGCGAGTTCGAACTGGGCCGGGTACGCCGTCACCTGTCGGCCCTGACCGACGACGGTCGCGGCGGGACGGTGTGGCTGGACGGCGAGGCGGGCAGCGGCAAGAGCGCGCTCCTGGCGGAGGCCCTCGCCCCGGCGAGAAGCCGGACACGCTGGGTCGAAGCCGACGAACTGACCAGTGCGGTCCCGCTGAGCCTCATCGCCGACAGCCTCGGCGGCGACGCACTGGACGATCTCGCCAAAGCGGTCACCGAGCTGTGCGAAGACGGACCGCGGGTGCTCGTCTTCGAGGATCTGCACTGGGCCGACGAGGAGAGCCTGCTCGCCTGGCAGCGGCTTCACCGGTTCACCGAGCATCTGCCGCTGCTGCTGATCGGCTCGGCGCGGCCGCTCCCCCGCCGCCGCACGCTCGACGTCCTCCGCTCGCGGCTCGACGGCGAGATCGTCCCGCTGCCGCCGTTCGACGGTCCCGCCGTCGCCGCGCTCGCCGAGGAGACGCTGGCCAGGGATCCCGGCGAGGAGTTCCTCGGGTTCGCCGCCGAGTACACCGCAGGCAACGCCGGATACCTGGGCGAAGTGTTCGCCGAGTTCGCCGACGGCCGCGAGCCGAGCACCGCCCCGCACAGCCGGATAGCCACCGTGGTGGAGGACCATCTCGCCACGCTTTCCGTGCAGTGCAAGCGAACGCTGACTTCGGCCGCGTTGCTCGGCTCGTCGTTCACGGTCGCCGACCTGGCGGGTGTCACCGGCCGCGAGCTGCGGACGCTGATCGAAGCGGTCGAGGAGGCGCTCGCCGCCCGTGTGCTGGAGACCGAAGGGGACCGTCTGCGGTTCCGTGTCCCCCTGGTGCGTTCGGTGTTCGCCGCGAGCACGCCGCCCGCCATCCGCGCCGTACTGCACCAGGAGATCGCCGCGACCATGGCGGGCTCCGGCGCGCCCGCGGACCGCGTCGCCGAGCAGCTGCTCCAGGTCGGCGACGAACTGACGGCGCGCTGGATCCCGCAGTGGCTGCTCGACAACGTCCGTGTGCTGTCCACCGGGCCCGCGGTCGAACTGCTCCATCTGCTTTCGCACCAACGGAATCTCACCGAAGAACAGCATCAGGACCTGACCGGCGAACTCGCCGCGCTGCTGCTGCCCGAAGCGGGCACGGCTGCCTCTTGGCCCGCCACCCGCGCCGCGGGGACCGCGCAGCCGTGGTGCGCCCCGCTGCACGCGCTCGCCCGCCCCGCCGTGCCGCCTCAACGCGGCGCGAGCTGACCTACTCACGGGTACGCAACCGAACTGTTCCGGGCACGTCCTAAACTGCGGGGCACGGTAGTGATCCGGCCACTTTCGGTGAGGACAGAAATGGAGCCGGTGTGACCAACGGGCTGCGCGTCGAGCTGCTCGGGCCGCCTCGTGCCTGGCTCGAGGACGTCGAGCTGAAGCTCGGGCCCGCCCGTCAGCGCGCGGTCTTCGCGACCCTGGCGGCACGCTGCGGCCAGGCCATCTCGCTCGGCGAACTGATCGCCGACGTCTGGGGCGGATCGGCGCCCGCCAGCGCCACCGGCAGTGTCCACACCTACGTCTCCGGCCTGCGCGGGGCGATCCGCAAGGCGGGCGGGGACGCGCACGAGGTGCTGCATTCGTCCGGATCGAGTTACGTGCTGCGCCTGGACCGCGACGCCCTCGACGTCCGCCGGTTCGAACAGGACGCCCTCGCGGCCCGGCGGCTGCTCGCTCGCAAGGATCAGCGTGGCGCGGCCGCCCGGCTCACCGCCGCGCTCGGCCTCTGGAGCGGCGAAGCGTACTCAGGCGTCCCCGGCCCGTTCGCCGAAGCCGAACGCGTCCGGCTCGCCGAACTCCAGCTGACCGCCACCGAACTGCGGGCGACCGCGCTGCTCGGCCTCGGTGACCATCGGGAACTGGTGGCCGAGCTGACCGCGCTGGTGCAGCAACACCCTTTGCGGGAGTCCCTGCACGAGACGCTCATGCGCGCCCTCCACGCCAGCGGGCGCCAGACCGAGGCACTGACCGCCTACCGCGACGCCAGGCGGGTGCTCCGGGACGAACTCGGCGTCGAACCCGGCGCCCCGCTGCGGGATCTGCACCAGCGCATCCTGGACGGCACCGAAAAACCTGTCACCGGATCGAAACCGGTACCGGTGCGGATCGTGCCGCCGCCGGTGGCCAAGGCGATCGAACGCGGCGGCCAGGGGAACCTGCCCGGCCGGACCCGGCAGGTCGAACGGCTGAACGGCTTCGTCACCGACGTGCTCGCCGGCCGCGGCCGCCCGGTCTGGCTCGAAGGCGAACCGGGTATCGGCAAATCGGAACTGCTGATCGCCGGACTGGCAGGCGCCGCCGCGCGGGGCTGCCAGCTCGCCTGGACCGCCGCCGACGAGCTCCAGCAACGATTCCCGCTTCAGGTGATCATGGAATGCCTCGGGGTGCACCACGGCGCGGCGGATCCGGCCAAGGCGAAGCTGGCGGGCGAGCTGCACGCCGAGCCCGCGCACGGCGACTGGGGCCCCGCCGACCCGATCCTGTCCACTGTGGACAAACTGCTGGCGCTGGTCGACGAGACCTGCGCGGCGGGCCCGCTGGTACTGGTGATCGACGACCTCCACTGGGCCGACGAGGCCAGTGTGCTGCTGTGGCAGCGCCTCGCCGCCGCCACCCGCCAGCTGCCGCTGCTGCTGGTCGCCGCCACCCGCACCGGGCACGGCCGCCGTGACCTGGCCCAGCTTCGGCGCGGGGTCGAGGCGCGGGACGGCGAGATCATGCCGGTCGAGGTGCTGACCGACGACGACGTCGCCGCCGTGTTCGAGGTGATCCTCGCCGCGAAACTGGGGCCGAGCCTGCGCCCGCTGGTCCGGCGGGCGGCCGGAAACCCGCTCTACGCCAGGGAAATCGCACACGACCTGGTCCGGACCGGCTCGCTGCGGATCAAGGCGGGCGTGGCCGAGGTGACACTGGACGGCACCGAGAACGCGCCGCGATCGCTGCTGGCGGCGGTGGGCCGCACCTTGGAGACCCTCGACCCGGCCACGACCGAGATCCTGCGCACCGCGTCGCTGCTGGGCGCGGAGTTCGCCGTCGAGGACCTCGCCGCGATCGCGGGCAAGAGCCCGCTGGAAGTCCTGCAGGAACTGGAGCAGGCCACCACCGCGGGCGTGATCGAATACGCCGGCGACAAACTCGCCTTCCACCACCCGTTCCAGCGGCAGGCGCTGTACGGCGGCATCGCCGAACCGGTCCGCGCCGCGCTGCACCGGCGCGCCGCCGAGGCGCTCGCGCGCACCGGCGCGCCGATCAAACGGGTCGCCGAGCAACTGGCGGCCGGACCGGTGCCGTTCGACCCGTGGCTGGTCGAGTGGCTCACCGCCAACCACATCGCGGTGTCCAACCGCGCCCCGCATATCGCGGCCGACCTCCTGCGCGGCGCGCTCGAGGGCACCGTGCCCACCCACGAGCAGCGGGAGACCCTGATCGCCGCGCTGGTGCGCGTCCTGTTCCGGCTCGAACAGGATCCCGAGGCCGAGGCCGAACAGGCGGTGAAGACGGTCGGCGACAAGGCGGGGCTGGCGCAGATGCGGCATGTCCTCGCCGCCCTGCGCTACCGGCGGGGCGACACGCCCGGCGCGATCGCGGCGCTCGCCGACACCGCGGACGATCCGTCGATGCCGGAACTGTGGCGCACCAGCACCCGGACCCTGCTCGCCAACTTCCGGCGCGGCACCCTGGACGACCTCGACGAGACCGAACGGATCGCCCGCGAGCTGCACGCCGAAGCCGTCGAGACGGGCGAGCGCTATCCCGCCGCGCACGCGCAGCAGACGCTGTGGCTCGTGCACTCGATCCGCCGCGAGCACGACCGGGCGCTGACCGCGGTCGACGCCGCGCTCGAGACCACCGGCGACGAGCCCGACCTCGCGACGCTCCGCTTCGACCTGCTCGACAACCGCCTCTTCACGCTGCAGAACCTCGACCGGCTCGACGAGGCCGACGCCACGCTGCACGCCGGGTACGAGACGGCCGCGCGGCACGGCCTGCCGACCGGTCCGCAGGTCTCGGCGGCGGTGCACTACTACTGGACCGGCCGCTGGGACGAGGCGCTGGCCGAACTGGACTCGGTCACCGAGGACGGTCCGGCGATCACCTTCTACGGCGTCCGCGAGCCCGGCGCCGCCGCCCTGCTGCTGCACGGGGTCGCCGCGCTCATCGCGGGCCACCGGGACGAACGCGTCTCCGTCCGGGCGCATCTGGAGGCGGCCGAGGCGCATTCGCCGTCGAACTCGTCCGAACGCGAGAGCTGCGACTTCTACCTGGCGGCCCTGGCGATGGCCGCGGAACAGCGCGGCGAGCTCGACGAAGCGCTGCGGCTGGTCGCTCCGGTGCTGCGCCCCGACTACGCCCGGATGATGCTGCGCCACCAATGGCTTCCCGACGTCGTCCGCGTCGCGCTCGCGGCGGGGAACGACGCCGTCGCGCAGGAAGCGCTCGCCGTCTGCGTCGAGGAGGCGAGCCAGGAAACCGTGCCCGCCAGGGCCACCGCGGCCGCCGCCCGGTGCCGGGCGCTGATCGACGGCGATCCCGAAGGCGTGCTGGCCGCGGCCGATCACTACCGCGAGGTCCGCCGCCCGATCGAACTCGCCGCCGCGCTGGAGGACGCCGCCGAACTGCTCGGCCGCGCCGGTTACCTCGAAGAGGCCACCCGGTCGCTCACCGAGGCGTGCGAAGTGCTCGGTCCGGTCGGCGCCACCTGGAGCATCCGGCGGGCGGAAAGCAGGCTGCGCCGCCATGGCGTGCTGAGCCGTGCCGCGCGGGGTCCCCGGCACGCCGGGGCGTTGTCGCCGCTGGAACTGCGGGTCGCGAGGCTGGTGGCGGCGAAACTGTCGAACCCGGAGATCGCCGCGGAGCTGAGCCTGCCGAGGAGGACGGTGCAGTCGCTGGTGTCACGGGTGCTGACCAAACTGCACGCCGATTCCCGGCTGACCGTCGGCGATCAGCTGCCGAGACGGCTCGCGTGACCGCGTTCATCATCGCCCGACCGAGGAGGACCATGACCCGCATGCTGGCCGGACTGACAGCTCTCGCGCTGCTGCTCACCGGCTGTTCGAGCGAGCCGGAAGCGGGCGGGCCGATCAAGCTCACCGTCGCGACCTTCGGCGAGTTCGGCTACGAGAAACTCTTCGACGACTACGAGAAGGCGCATCCGGGGATCACCGTCGAAGGCCGGGTCGCCGACTTCGAGACGCACCACCGGCAGCTCGCCACCGGCCTCGGCGCCGGACGCGGCGGCGCGGACGTGGTCGCGATCGAGGAGCAGTACCTCCCCAAGTTCCGCCAGTCCACGGACAAGTTCAGCGATCTGTCCGAGTTCGGCGCCCAGGGTCTGAAGGAGAACTGGCCGGGCTGGAAATGGGACCAGGGCACCGCGGACGACGGCAAGTTCGTGATGGGCCTCGGGACCGACATGGGCAGCCTCGCCCTCTGCTACCGCCGCGACCTGTTCGCGAACGCCGGCCTGCCGACCGACCGCGACCAGGTCGCCGCGCTGTGGCCGACCTGGGACAAGTTCGCCGAGACCGGGGAGAAGTTCAGCTCGCGGTCGCCGGAGGTCAAGTTCGCCGACTCCGCGGGCACCGTCTACACGGCGATGCTCAACCAGGCGCAGGAGAACTACTTCGCCAAGGACGACACGTTCATCGCGGACCGGAACCCGAACGTGCGCAAGGCTTTCGACCTCGCGGGCGGGATGGCGCTGAAGAAGGAGACGGCGGCCGTCACCACCTTCACCCAGCCTTGGACGGTGGCGATCAAGCAGAGCCGGTTCGCCGCCATCACCTGCCCCGCTTGGATGCTGACCCAGATCCAGGAGGCGGGCGGGCCGGAACTGGCGGGCAAATGGGACGTCACCTCGGTGCCGGGCGGGGCGGGCAACTGGGGCGGCTCGTTCCTGACCGTGCCGAAACAGGGCGCGCACCGCAAGGCGGCCTACGACCTCGCCGTCTGGCTGACCGCGCCCGAACAGCAGAAACGGATCTTCCTGGAAAGCGGCCTGCTGCCGAGCGCGCTGGGCGCCTACCAGGATCCCGCCGTGCTTTCCCACACCAGCGACTACTTCAGCGGCGCGCCGGTCGGCAAGATCTTCGCCGCGTCCGCCGAGGCCCTGCGGCCGAACTACCGCGGGCTGCGTGACGGCGAGGTGCGGCCCGTGTACGGGCACGCGCTCGGCCGTGTCGAAGAAGGAAAGCAATCGCTCGACCAGGCCTGGAGCCAGGCCGCGACCGAAGGCCGCGCCGCGGCCGCCAACTGAGTGGAGACGGCGTGACACGCAGTTTTCCGGCCGGGTTCCGCTGGGGCACGGCCACGGCGGCGTACCAGATCGAGGGTTCGACGACGGCAGACGGGCGCGGACCGTCCATTTGGGACACCTTCACCGCGCGACCGGGCCAGGTGCTCGACGGCGCCACCGGCGACCCGGCCTGTGACCACTACCGCCGTTATCGCGAGGACGTCGCGCTGCTGAGCGGACTCGGCGTGCCGTACTACCGTTTCTCCGTCGCGTGGTCGCGGGTCATGCCCGACGGCCGCACGATCGAACCACGCGGGCTCGCCTTCTACGATCGCCTTGTCGACACGTTGCTGGAGCACGGGATCACCCCGATGGTCACGCTCTACCACTGGGATCTGCCGGAGGCGCTGCAGGCGGAGGGCGGCTGGCCCAGCCGCGATCTCGCGGACCTGTTCGCCGACTACACGCTGACCGTCCACAAAGCACTCGGCGACCGGGTCCGGCAATGGACGACGATCAACGAACCGTTCTGCGCCGCCTTCATCGGTTACGGCAACGGCGATCACGCGCCGGGCCTCCGTGACGAGGGCGCGGCGCTGGTCGCCGGGCACAACCTCCTGCTCGCGCACGGCAAGGCCGCGCAGGCGCTGCGCGCGGGCGGCGGTGAGCAGGAAGTGTCCATCGTGCTCAACTTCGCCCCGGTGCTGACCGATGTCGACGACGCCGCGCATCGCGAGGCCGCGCGCAAATTCGACTTCCTGCACAACAGGTTCTTCCTCGACCCACTGCTCGGCCGCGGCTATCCGCCCGAGCTGCTGGCGGATCTGGCGCATCTCGGCACGCTGGAAGCGGCGATCGCCGACGGCGACCTGGAGATCGTCGCGCAGCCGCTGGACGTCCTGGGCGTCAACTACTACGCGCCCGCCCGCGCCATCCCGCTCGACGACCCCGAAGCGGACAGCAACTGCCCGCTGCCCGGCCTGCGCGGGATGGACGTCACGCCGCCGCGCGGTGACCTGACCTCGCTCGGCTGGGAGCAGCGG